>DJJR01000034.1 GCA_002434245.1 Pelosinus fermentans | reverse complement strand
TCAAACTTTTTCTTTGCCATTATAATTCCCCCTTAATTTATTACAGAGCTATGAAATAGGGCCTGTCTTAATTCTAAACAAAAACCACTAGTCTTTTGTCTGCGTCTTTTATGTAACGCAAACAAAATCTCTTGTTTAAGAAACCTTACTGCATCATTTATTTTACCAAGCTACAATATTCTATTATTTTATGAAAATTCCTGCTAAATAACAAAAAAACTTCGCATTAATGCGAAGTTTTAAATTCTTTGTTTGGTGGCGGCGCAGGGATTTGAACCCCGGACCCTGCGGGTATGAACCGCATGCTCTAGCCAGCTGAGCTACACCGCCATATTTTTTTTAGCCACTTTTCCATTTTGCATATCTACTATTAGACCAGCACTATAAATGGAGCTAGTGACCGGGGTTGAACCGGTGGCCTTATCCTTACCAAGGATACGCTCTACCGACTGAGCTACACCAGCATATAAACGCTTTACATCTTTCAATCTAAAGCAGTAATAAACATTGGTTGCGGGGACAGGACTCGAACCTGTGACCTTCGGGTTATGAGCCCGACGAGCTACCAACTGCTCCACCCCGCGATATTCAATACAATGGTTGCCGCTAAACATTAATGATAAAATGGTGGATGGGGCTGGATTCGAACCAGCGAAGGCGGAGCCGGCAGATTTACAGTCTGCTCCCTTTAGCCACTCGGGAACCCATCCATTTTGATGAAAGAAATAAAGTGGAGCTGGAAACAGGACTTGAACCCGCAACATCCTCATTACAAGTGAGGTGCTCTACCAGTTGAGCTATTCCAGCATCTTTCATGTCACACAGTTTCCCTTAGCGACATTTATTATTATACAACAATCAAATTGTTATGTCAATAACTTTTTTGGTGGCGGCGCAGGGATTTGAACCCCGGACCCTGCGGGTATGAACCGCATGCTCTAGCCAGCTGAGCTACACCGCCATGTTAAAAATATTACACTTCGAGCAAATGGAGCTAGTGACCGGGATTGAACCGGTGACCTTATCCTTACCAAGGATACGCTCTACCGACTGAGCTACACCAGCATATAAATCTGATCTTATGCAAATTATATAAAACCAAAGAGATTTGAGGTTAGCACTGCGGTGCTAACTAAGTGATTCACACAAAGTTCTCACTCGCTCTGCTCGCAAACCTTTGGTTCACTACTTAATTGGTTGCGGGGACAGGACTCGAACCTGTGGCCTTCGGGTTATGAGCCCGACGAGCTACCAACTGCTCCACCCCGCGATATAAACATAGTTTCCTAAATTGAAACATTGTAAAGACATTAATGGTTGCGGGAACAGGACTCGAACCTGTGACCTTCGGGTTATGAGCCCGACGAGCTACCAACTGCTCCATCCCGCGATATTAATAATTACCTCAATTGAAACATTGTAAAGACTTTTGATGTTAGCACTGCGGTGCTAACTAAGCGACTTACACAAAACTTTTACTCGCTCTGCTCGCAAATTTTTGGTTCGCTGCTTAAAATGGTGGATGGAGCTGGATTCGAACCAGCGAAGGCGGAGCCGGCAGATTTACAGTCTGCTCCCTTTAGCCACTCGGGAACCCATCCATTTTAGATGAAATTAAATAAAATGGAGCTGGAAACAGGACTTGAACCCGCAACATCCTCATTACAAGTGAGGTGCTCTACCAGTTGAGCTATTCCAGCATTTCCTTTGACGAGATTAAATTATATCACACTTTTTCTCTTTTGTAAACAGCGTTTTTCTTTGTTATTTCCACCTGTCAACTGCTGCTTAAATAATATATTACATTTCCACTCTCTTGTCAATGTTTTTCCTTATGAGAAAAGCAATCCAATTCTCACCATTGCCACTTTACAAGAAAAAATAATAATAGGATATGGCAGCTACTACAAAGCGATAGTAGGCAAAAGAAGCTAAGGTAGACTTATTTAGAAATTTAATAAACCAAACAATTGATATGTAGGCTACAACAAAAGCAACTGCAAATCCAATAGAAAACATTTGTACATCAGCTATGCTCAACGTATCCCAAACTTTTAATAAATCATATATACAGGCTACTGCCATAAGCGGGACAGCGATAATAAAGGAAAATTCAGCAGCAGCACTACGGCTTAGCCCCAGAAGAAGTCCTCCAGAAATAGTAGAACCTGAACGAGAAAAACCAGGCCATAACGCCAGCACTTGAAACAGCCCTACAAGGAAAGCTTGCTGCATTGTTATTTTATCAACATCCGTAGTTACAGGACGCTTTGCTACTTTCTCAGCAACTAGCATAAAAATGCCTCCTACAACTAAGCCAATAATAACTGTATAAGGAGAAAACAGATATTCTTTAATTGGCTTGTGCAATAAATATGCAATGCCCATAACTGGAACAACACCAGCCAAAACATGTTTAATGGACAATCCATTGCCATAAACATTTAACTGTTGCGGCTTTAACATACGAGAAAATTTCTCTTGATATAAGAAAAGTACCGATAAAATAGCACCTAACTGAATAAATACTTCAAAAACACTAGCTTTTTCTCCCTCAAACCCCAACATACTTCCTGCTAAAATCATATGTCCAGTAGAAGAAACGGGCAGATACTCTGTCACACCTTCCACAATACCAATTATCACAGCAATTAAATTATCATTCATTCCACCACATCCTCATTTATTAAAATAACCATAAATTATATTATATCGCATAATTAATGCAAAGCACACCCTTTTTATTAAAAAAAGGTTTCTAAAAGCCCAAGAAAAACGCTAAGCATCCTGCTAAAACATATAAACGAATTGAACCACAGAGGCACAGAGAACACTGAGAAAAGATAAATAGGGTTAAAACCTCTGTGTTCAACGTTCCCCTAAGGCTTATAAATTCTACAATCAAAGCACAAAAAGGAAAGGGACTTATAAATCCCTTCCCCTGCTTATCTCCATTCTTTGCAATTAATCTAACAAATATGCAAATCGCTTCACAAAATCATCAGGATCTACATTAATTGTCAATGCCATTTTTTTCAAATCTGCTTGAGAATATAAGTCATCCTTTTCCAAGCGAATCATATATTCTCGAGCAATTCGATATTGAACAGATTGTACATTTACCATACGAACCTGAGTTTTCTTTGTTCTCATATCCAATATTCCCTCAAAAGGAATCGGTACAATTTCATTATTTTGAATGGTAATCAGAGCGTCTGTTCCATTATTCTTTAAGAATTCAAAGGCAGCAAATCCTAAATCACGCGTATATTCGATATCAAATGCATTAGGAGAAGCACAACGCAATTCATATCCGATTTCTTTACCAACAATAGTCATTTTCAATCCTAAATCGGCAAGATTTTTCACGACTGCCTGCTTTAGCAGCTCAGGAAAATTCAACTCTGTATAGCGAATATGTCCATGATCATCAAAACATGTGCAATCCAGCTCTTTTAGATCTTCCACTGCTATTTTCTCCACCAATCCTTCAGCAATAACAGCCACACCATAATTGCGTTTCCCTGCTAATCGTTTAATAATAGAGCCGACTAAAATATCAACCAGCATCTGTAATCGAATGGTTTTATCTCCAAATTCTTCTGGAATAATCGTCAGTGTTGCACCCGAACTCTTTCCTATGCCTAAGGATAAATGTCCGGCTGTACGCCCCATGGCTATAGCAAAATACCAGCGATTTGTAGTTTTCGCATCTTCCATTAAATTTGTAACCAGCTGACTCCCTAACGCCCGGGCTGTTTCAAAACCAAAAGTAGGAATCCCCTCTGGCAGCGGTAAATCATTGTCAATTGTTTTTGGTACATGCACTACCAGAAGTTCAATCTCCAGCACCCTTCTGGCATATTCCGCTACCTTGCAAGCTGAATATGCAGTATCATCCCCTCCAATGGTTACTAAATGGGTAACACCCATTTCAATTAATGTATTTACTACATTTCGTAAGTGAGCTTCACTCTTAGTCGGATTGACTCTGGCTGTTCCTAATATGCTGCCTCCATCAAGATGTATCCGGCTAACCATGTCGATGGTTAAGGACACTACATGTTTCTCCCCATTACACAAATGAGTGTAACCTTCATAGATTCCCATCACATTCCATCCATTTTTTATGGCTTCAATGGTGACTGCACTAATTACACTATTCATGCCAGGTGCCGGGCCACCACCACACAGAATTGCTATCGTTTTTTTTGTTTCTAACATACTGTCCCTCCGTAAATTCATAATTATTATTTTTACCTTTAGAACTTTATGTCTAGATTAAGTAAAGTATTCATCCTATTCATGCATTCATAGGATTCCTCCTATCTCTACAAAATTCATCGGATTTTGTTTTCTTAATTTTCTCACTTTTTAGATTTCTACGTCTGTAATAAAATTCCTTTTTAAAAAGTAAAACAATTTAAATCGCAATCTTCGTCGTTCACTATATTTTTGCATATAAAAAAGATTTGGCCTAAGCCAAATCTATCAGGTCACAATATTTCATTTTTATATGCAGAATGAAACAAGCTTAGGTATTCCAAAAAAACAAAACTTTAGGCTACGTTTTTCTTATAGATTTTAATCATTGTTTTTATCACCATAACCAGTCAATCCTTGGGTTTCTTTACCAAATCCCGCAAGACCTTTGTACATATCTTGAATATCACTGTCATCTCCACGGTTGTCCAAGTATCTCTCCAATTTACGTTTTACGCGTTGAAGAGCATTATCAATTGACTTGACATGGCGATCCAATTCTACAGCTATTTCCTGATAGGACTTTCCATCAAGATAAGCCATAAGTACCTTCCACTCAAGATCGCTTAAGATTTCTCCCATTTTCTCTTCAATATCAATAAATTCTTCTCTACTAATGACCAATTCCTCAGGATCGGATATTTTAGAACCTGATAATACATCTAACAACGTTCTATCTGAATCTTCATCGTAAATCGGTTTATTTAAAGATACATATGAATTCAAAGGTATGTGCTTTTGTCTGGTAGCTGTTTTTATCGCCGTAATGATCTGGCGCGTCACACAGAGTTCAGCAAAAGCGCGAAAAGAAGAAAGCTTATCAGTACGAAAATCACGAATAGCCTTATATAGTCCAATCATTCCTTCTTGGATAATATCTTCGCGGTCAGCGCCAATCAAAAAATATGACCTAGCTTTCGCCCGAACGAAATTGCGATACTTGTTAATCAAGTAGTCGAGTGCGATTGTATTATCACTTTCTTTTGCATCAAGCACAATTTCTTCGTCACTCATATTTTCAAATGAGCCATACAAATCGCATTGAGTATTAAAACGCATCGCATCGCCCCCACTTTCAATTTGCCACACATTCACAAAAAGAAAATGCACTAAAGGATTAGTGCTCTAAGTTATGTGTACATGCCACTTCAAAGCAAATTATACCTCACAGCTCTCTATTTCGTCAAGCTTAACTTGTCCAACTACACCCGTTTACGCAGTTCATGTAAACGTTGAACCACATCACTATTTAAGCGACTCTCTAATTCATGCCGTCTGTAGGTAAGCTGTGACTCACTAAAACCGTCTTTAATCAGCTTATTCACTTTCTTCACATCTTGTAAAAGTTCCCTGGCGGAAATGCGATATGCTCCAGCTCCTAATATAACCATTTGTTCCACCCAATCGGAGGTAACCACATACACCAGCTTTCGCTGCCGCACCATATCATATGCCATTCTTTCGATATGACTATCGGCAGTTTCACCCTCTTGTGTATAGATGACGGATACGTGTCCAATAAGATTCTCAAATACTGCAGCGCCGCTTACTGCATTTGCATCAAAAATAATCGTAACTGCCAAATCTTGAAAGGCACCATAACTGGCCATCATATCAATTAATTTATCCCGAGCATCTTCCAAATTATCTTTGCGAGCGCTTAATTCCGGCCAAGCATGAATTACATTATACCCATCAACCAATAGAATATTTTTCATAAAAATCTCCCATAGCCTTCGCATAAACTGCATTTTAACTATATTTACTAGTCCATATGGCAGTGTCTTACCAAAGTTAAATCTTAGTTTATCCAGCGTATCTTTTTCCGCACTGCTGCGTTGTCGTCGCATTACATATTCCCGATATGCGCGGACTCCTCCGCCTTGCATTGCAAAAAAATCTACACTGTCTAATTCTAATTTACAACTTTGGCAAGACACTAGTTTGCTTCTTATCAGTTTTGTCTACAGTAGGAGGCTTCTTCTTACCTACTTTGATTATCGTATCCTCTCCTAGATATTCATCTTTTGACAATACCTCTTTAGAGATCTGCCGTCCCTTTGACCATACAACTCTGAGAGTTGTTAATGCATAGCCTGGTCTTCCTTCTTGCTCTACCAGCGTTTCCCCCAAATATAAATTATCATCATCTTTTTTGACAATGATCGGTGGAATTGTTTTCTGGCTTTCATGTTGAATTTCTACCTTTTCTACTAAGGGATGCGGCCCCAGAATTCCAACTACCAATTTATTATCCTCTACTTCTGTCAGGATCAGCAAGGGTTCTTTAGTATTATTCATAAACTGAAAATCCAGTGCACCATACGCAACTGTAGCATCCCGACCTAAAGGTACATAGCTAAGAGGCTTCGAATGATTGGATCTTTCAACAATTTTTAAATTTGCTAAAAGAACAGCATTATACAGCGTAGAAGAAACTTGGCATATTCCTCCGCCAATACCTGGGACAAATTCACCATCAACAATTTCTAACGCTTCTTTAAATCCATACTCTGTTTCTCGTGGCCCTACTATTTCGTTAAAGGAAAAAATCTTTCCAGGATATACAATCGTTCCATTGATGTTCAAAGCAGCTAATTTAATATTGTCTGTGCGGTTGGCATCTCCACTATTAAAAGTTGTCGCATAACTGCTCAAAAATTCCTTCATACCTGCATTTGTAACCTCTTCCATAGTTACTTTTGGTTGGATTACTTTCACTGGCAAGGTTATCTCACTGCGATTACTCGATGTTCTGAATGCATCTAGAATCATTGGACGCAAAGCATCACGATCCAAAGCATATCCTAATTCATGGGGAACAATTGTCCCGGTCCACAAGTTAATAATCGCATTACGAGGCGGACGATCAATTGCATTTCTCCATTGTTCGATTAGATTCTCTAGCTTGATTTCATTATACTTGATGGTCAGAAGAATAGGATAGCCCTTCTCCCAGCCATTCTTAATATTTTGTATTCTTTCCCACCAAGACCCACGCCGTCCATAATTCCAGACTTGATCCATTGTAGCATCTGCATCAACGCCCAAATCAATATTCTCAGCATCTACTTTTGATTTTATATCACCATACTGCACTACAATTGATTTATTATGATACTGCATTTGCCATGATGAAAGTAATTGTGCTACCTCTTCCCGACTATATCCGCCAATATCCACGCCTTCTAGTATTACACCTTTATACACCTTAGGATACCAAGAAAAAAGGATGATAACTACGGTTAAAATACCCAGCGCGGTCATTCCTAACCACGTTTTCTTCACTTATTTTTCATCTCCCGCTGTCTGACAACCTCATATAAAAGTAAGGAACAGGCAACGGAGGCGTTTAAAGAACTAATTTTACCAAGCATAGGAATTCGGACTACAAAATCACAATGTTCTTTGGTCAAACGTCCCATCCCCTTGCCCTCATTGCCAACAACTACAACAATGGGTCCTGTCAAGTCTGCTTCATAGTAATTTTTTTCTCCATCCATATCAGCCCCAACGATCCACATTCCTGCTTTTTTTAATTCTTCCAAGGTTTGCGAAACATTACCAATTCTGGCTACTGGTACATATTCTACTGCACCTGCTGAGGTTTTAGCTACCGTACTTGATAAAGGACAGCTGCGCCTTTTGGGCATCAATACACCGTGTACTCCCGCCGCATCCGATGTACGTAAAATAGCTCCTACATTATGAGGATCTTCTAACTCATCCAAAAGAACAAGAAAAGGAGTTTGGTCAGGTGCTGTTGCTTTGGCTAAGATATCATCCAGTTCCGCATAAGCTACAGGCGGTATGCTAGCTACGATTCCCTGATGCTTTTGTCCGTCTGTCATCCCATCTAACTTATTCATTTCTACTTCTTGTATGATAAGCCGTCTCTCACGAGCCAAGGCAATCACTTCACGAATCGACCCCTGTCTTTCTCCTTTTGCCATGAATATTTTATTGATCGGACGACCACTTTTTAAGGCCTCCATCACACTATTACGTCCCATAATAAACTCTTCTGATTCAGCCATTATATATCTCCTTTCATTTATTCATTTACGACATCTATTTTTCCCTTATTTGCTGCCAGGTATGTGTAACGATCATTTTCTCATAGACTAAATTACACCATGGAAGCAAAAAATCCTGCTTCTATACACCCACCTATATGGCAACGGTCTGGCTGGATACAAAATAAACCACAAAGACCCCCATGCCGACGAAGTCGGCACCGTAAATCATGAAAATACTTTGAGTTTCTCCCAAAGGAAAACTGGATTTTTTGTCGAACATTTGCTGCAAGCGGCTGGCGATCTAAGATCGGGTGCCTTTGGGTCTTGAGCCCGTCACAAAGACTGATACCCGGCCACCTGGTGCACCGTGAATTGTTTATACCAGCGCCTAATCCTGGTGAATACGTAGGATAGAATACGCTACGTGCGGTGGCTGCACCGGTCGCAAATTGATGCCGTTTGAGGAGTTTACACATGAAACACGATGTAGAAGTTCTTCACCCATACTGCTGCGGCTTGGATGTTCACAAGAAAGTCATTAGTGCTTGCATTCTGACCCCTACGACCAAACAACGTAAACGTTTTGGCACTATGACAGACGATTTACAGGAACTTGCCAACTGGCTAAAGCAGCATTCGATTACCATTGTGGCTATGGAAAGTACCGGTGTCTATTGGAAACCTGTGTACAATATTCTGGAAGAGGCGGGTTTTGCTATGCAAGTCGTCAATGCACAGCATATTAAGACCGTTCCAGGACGAAAAACGGATACTACGGACGCAGAATGGATTGCAACCCTTCTGCGAATTGGTCTTCTCAAATCGAGTTTTATTCCCTCCAGACAACAACGAGAATTACGGGATATTTCTCGCTATCGCCTGGCTATGGTTCAGGAACGTTCACGAGAAATTCAACGCGTACAAAAGATACTAGAAAGCGCCAATATTAAAATAGGGTCTCTGATTTCGGATGTGAATAATGTTTCGGGCCGATTGATGATTCATGCGATTATTGAGGGACAATTAGAACCAGCGCAAATCGCTACCCTTGGTCACCCTAAACTCAAATATTCCCCTGAAGAATATGCCAAAGCGTTAAAAGGTCGTGTGAGTGCTGTACACCAAGATTTGTTAAGCCTGCAACTTTGCCATATTGACGAATTGACACAACGGATCATAGTTCTAGATAAAAGATTAGAAGAATTAACTGCTCAAATACCAAATTTTAATGAATCTCTGGAGTTAATTGACACCATTCCCGGCGTTGGGCGTCAATCTGCTATGACCATTCTCATTGAGATCGGCTTAGATATGAGTCGGTTTCCTACGGTGAAACATTTAGCCGCTTGGGCAGGCGTAGCTCCAGGGAATCGAGAAAGCGCCGGAAAAAGCAAGCCAGAAAAGAGTCGTAAGGGAAATAAGTATCTAAAAGCAGTTCTCGTTCAATCTGCCCATAGCTTGCATCGAAAGAAAAACTGCCATTTAAAGGAGCAGTACCAGCGTATCAAATCCAGACGTGGTGGTAAAAAAGCAGCTGTTGCTGTTGCACATACAATCTTACGAATTGTTTTTTATCTACTGACACGAAAGGAAGCTTATCAGGAACTGGGTGACAACTATGTCAGCCAAAGGAATAAATACAGCCAAATTCAACGCTATGTCAAAGAATTAGCCAAATTAGGCCTGGTGGTTCCCAGTGAATTGGTGAATCAGCAGTTGGCAGTTCCAGCATAGATCTGAATTTTTAATGTTATATACGATCTTTTTTTGAGACCTAAGACAGGTCTTTATATAGGTGTTGTTTTTTTGCGCTTTTTGGGAGGTAATGTATTTTCAGGATAGACGCAAAAAGAACACAAAGGGATGTACATCTGTTAGTTCCTTTGTGTACCGCGACAGCGGTATTGTGTCTTTGTGGTTCATTTCATTTTTAAACTATTTCTTAGCACTACCTTGCATAGCTGCTAAGCGACCACAAGTTAGCTCACCTTCACCACAGTAATTGCTTGTTATACAAGTTGGGCCTGCTTTTTTAAAAAGCAGCGGAGCAATTTTTTTTACTTCCCTGAGCATAAGTTCTGCTAAACTTCTAATTTCCCACTGTGCTCTTGCGCAGCAGCGCAATTCAAAAAAATGCAGTAAGGTTCTAGCATTCATCGTTACTACAATTTTAGTTTCCGCAGCATTCGCTAAACAATATCTTGCATCTTCCTTATGAACACCTAATTCAACCAATTCATTATATGTACTTTGAATCGTCCCCATCAACTCTTCAAACTTTGCTTTAGCAAGTTCATTCGCCGCTACAGCAGGAGGCATAATGTATTCAAAATCATGTTCACTAACATACCGCTGCGATTGCTGCGAATAAGAGGCAATACGATGACGAACCAACTGATGAGTTAATACCCGGGATACGCCTTCAATTGCAAAGGTAAAACTTACATGTTCTAATGTGGATAAATGTTCCATTTCGACAATCTTACTTACCAACTTCTCTACCTGAGCACTAGACATATTTTCCACTAATTCCTCTGCCCCAACTGGTGAATAGCAAAGTCTTGCCGACATTGCTACCATTCGCTCTGGTTCAGGAGTATGAGATATCAATTTTACTTTCATTTCTTTTCCTCACTATTCTTAGCAGTCTTTGTCATTTCCCGGGCAATAACAGCAAATGCTTTTTCCACAAGTTCTGACAAACGCTCGTAATTTTTCCCTAAATATAAATAACCTAACAACGCTTCAAAGCCTGTACTATTACGATATTCGGCAACAGTAGCACTTTTAGGAACAGTTGATTTCGCATTCCGTCCTCGTTTGACAATACTCATTTCCTGCTCAGTTAGCTGATTTTCCAAGGACTTATACGCAACCGCCTGCATGGTGGCTGATACAATTTTAGAGTCGAGGGTATGTAACACCCGTACTTTATTTTGCTCATAAGCCAGCAATGTTGTACGCACATAGAGTGTAAAATATGCATCACCCACATAAGCAAGAACCAACGGGTGTAAACGCTTCACAGGTACATTTTGATATTTTATAGGGGGAGGTCCCTCCCCCTCAATTTCTTGAAAGACATTATTCAGTAAAAATTGAAACTGATCAAATTTCATCGTTTTTTCCACCTAACGCCTTGAGGAGAATCTTCTAAAATAATTCCCACTGCCCCTAGGCTGTCACGAACTTTATCGGCTACCGTCCAATCCTTATTCTGCCTAGCATGTTGCCGAATCTCAATGATAATATCCATTAATTGCTCTACCAGTTCTTGACTGTCATCCACTTTACCAGTCTGCTCCTGCACAAATATTCCTATAATATTTGCCATCATAAAATAAGTTTCACGAAGAGCAGTATAGCCTTTAGTAGTGTGCTGAACTTTTCCAGCAATCACACCATTATAATATACATTAATTTCCTTAGCTAAACCAAACATTACACTAATGGCTAGTGCCGTATTAAAATCATCATCCATAGCTTTACAGAAATCTTCTTCTGCCTGCTTTGCCACTTTTACCAATTCATCAGCTTTATTTTCATTCAAAGTATCTGGAATTTTTTCCAATTGCAGCACGTTTTCCACAGCAGTACGTAACCGCTCTAAACTGCGCTGTGCTTCTGATAAACGCTCATCACTAAAATCAAGAGGGCTGCGATAATGTGTGGACAGAACAAAAAAGCGTAATACTTCCGGAGAGTAATGCTCTAAAATATCTTTTACTAAAAAGAAATTTCCTAACGACTTACTCATCTTTTCTTCATTTACGGTAATAAAACCATTATGAAGCCAATAACGGACGAAAGGCTGGCTTTCTTCCACAAAGGCTTCTGACTGGGCAATCTCATTCTCATGGTGAGGAAAAATCAAATCACTGCCGCCGCCATGAAAATCAAAACTATTTCCCAAATATTTTAGAGACATTGCCGTACATTCTATGTGCCAACCTGGTCGTCCCTTTCCCCAAGGGCTCTCCCAGGCTGGCTCACCAGGCTTAGCACTTTTCCATAGGGCAAAGTCCATAGGATGGTGTTTGCGCTCATCTACATCCACTCTGGCGCCAGCTTTCATATCTTCAATATCTCGGCCGCTCAATTTCCCATAGTCATTAAATTTTTCAACACTGTAATATACGTCACCGTCAACAATATAAGCATAACCTTTTGCCACTAAACCTTCAACAATGTTAATAATTTCTGTCATGTGATCGGATACTGTTGGATAGATATCAGCCCGTCGAATGTTTAATTTATCCATTACTTCAAAATAAGAAGCAATATAACGGTTAGCAATCACATCCCAAGTTACACCTTCGGTATTGGCTGCTTTAATGATTTTATCATCAACATCTGTAAAGTTTTGCACATGAAAGACTTCATATCTACAGTGCTCAAGATAGCGTTTAATTACATCCCAAGTAATAAAAGGTCTGGCATTCCCAATATGCGGATGATTATAAGGCGTTACCCCACAGACGTACATCTTAACTTTGCCAGCCTCATGAGGTATGAACTCTTCTTTTTGCCTAGTCATCGTATTATATACTTTTAATGCCATTTTTCCTTAGCTCCTCTTCTAAAAGATTGATTCGTTCTTCCATTTTGAACATATGATGCTGCAAACACTGCAGCATTTCCTGCACTGGATCTGGTAAATCATCATGTTCTAAGTCAATAACCTCAACACCATTTATCTTTTTACCATTATGCCACACAATTTGCCCTGGAATACCTACCACGGTGGAATTAGGAGGTACAGTCTTTAAAACAACGGAACCTGCACCAATTTTAGAATTATCTCCTACCGTAAAGGATCCTAATACCTTTGCACCACTGGCAACTACCACATTGTTCCCAATTGTAGGATGGCGTTTGCCTTTTTCTTTACCCGTCCCCCCCAAAGTTACTCCCTGGTATAATGTTACATTCTCCCCCACTTCTGCCGTTTCCCCAATAACAATACCCGTACCATGATCAATAAATAACCCTTCTCCAATGGTAGCGCCAGGGTGAATTTCGATTCCTGTCATAAATCGCGCTATGTTAGAGATCATGCGAGGAACAACAATCCACCCTCGTTTATAAAAATAATGCCCAATGCGGTGTAGCCAAATCGCATGAAGTCCAGGATAACACAATAGTACCTCCCACACACTTCTTGCAGCCGGATCACGTTCAAATACCACCCTAATATCCTTTTGTAACCGTGCAAACATAGGATGTTTTCCCCCTCATAATATAAATATCAACAAAAAAAGACCACTATCTCGTACAGAGACAGTGGTCCGTGGTTCCACTCTGCTTAGGCATTAAAATGCCTCTTAGTCGCACAATAACGGTTGCTACCGAATTGACCTACTATACATTCAGCCAACTTGTTCATGGGTGCATTTTGGGCGTCTCTTTCCGAGTACCGCTCTCAGCCGATGGCGTTACTTCTCTGGAAGGCAGATTTACACTTACTTTTCCCAATCATTACATTTTTCTTATATATGTATGCAGTATCACCCGACTTGGTTACCCCATAAAACGATAACTGCTCAAGCTGTGCTTACTCTTCATTTTATCTTATTATGAAATTATACTAAGAGAGGGTAGGTGTGTCAATTAGATTTTAGCTAATGTACCAGTTATTCTGTTCAAGATTTTGTCTCTGCCGATTAAAGCAATAATTTTATCTAAATCCGGACCATGCATTTTACCTGTTACTACAACCCGCAGAGGCATAAAGACCTTTTTACCGCCTAATTTTAATTCTTTTGTGATACTTTTTAAAAGTGCTTTAACACTAGGAGCGTCTACAACGTCCAGCCCTTGTAATTTCTCACAAAAGCTCTTGATAACAGCAGGAACATCTTCGTCGCGTAAAACCTCAGCAGCTTCCTCATTTTCAAATACAACTTTTTCTGTAAAGAAAAGATCGATATGATTCACAATTTCTGCTGCATAACTAATGTATTCTTGCAATAAAGCCACAACTTGCGTCAGCCATTCTAGGTCTTTAGCTGACAACTCCTCACCAATATATCCAGCTTGTCTTAAATGAGGCAAGGCGAGTTCTGTAATTAGTTCTGGAGCGGCTTTCTTAATATATTGAGCACTAATAAAATTTAATTTATCCACATCAAAAACTGCAGGATTTTTTGCTACTCGTTCCATAGAAAACTCTTCAATTAATTCTTCTAATGAGAAAAATTCTTTTTCGCCACCAGGAGACCAGCCTAAAAGAGCCAAAAAGTTTACAATCGCTTCTGGTAAATAGCCTAAATTACGATATTTCTCAACCGAGGTAGCACCATGACGTTTACTCATTTTCGTGCGATCCGCACCTAAGATCAAGGAAATATGACCAAATGTCGGTGGTGTAAAGCCAAGTGCTTCGTATAACACGACTTGCCTAGGTGTATTCGATAAATGTTCTTCCCCACGAATTACATGAGTAATTTTCATTAACGCATCATCAATCACAACGGCATAATTATATACGGGAATGCCATCTGATTTCACAATCACAAAATCACCCACACCATTTGAATCAAAGCTCACCGTATCCCGCACCATATCTTTAAAGATAATCTGCTTATTTTCTTGTACATGAAAACGCACTGTAGGTTTACGACCTTGAGCGATGAAACGATCCTTCTCTTCTTGTGCAAGATGCAGACATTTGCCGCCATAATGAGGAGTTTCTCCCTTATCCGATTGCAGCTGACGTTCCTCATCTAGCTCTGCCTCACTACAATAACAATGATACGCTCTACCCTCATTTAATAATTGTTCTGTATAAGTGCGATATATAGCCAAACGTTCAGTTTGACGATAAGGTCCATATTCTCCGCCTACATCAGTGCCTTCATCCCAGGTGATTCCCAACCATTGCAATGCATCTTTAATATTTTCTTCTGATTCTTTTGTAGAACGCTCTAAATCCGTATCTTCAATCCGCATAATAAATTTGCCATTATACTTTTTTGCCAATAACCAATTAAACAAAGCCGAACGAGCACCTCCGATATGAAAAGGCCCCGTTGGGCTTGGTGCAAATCGCACTCGAATATCCTGCTGTAACATGCAAATTCCCCTCCAAAACGTCTTTCTAGCCATGTATATAGTTAGTTCCATATAATTCTAGCAGATTCTCTATATTTATGCAAAAAAAGCTTTTGGCACTCGTGGTTTTATACCCCAAGTGCCAATACTGCTGTTACTCCACTTTTATCACAAATAATCCATCGATCAAATCCGGGGCTATAAATGTTGTCCTTGCATTAGGAAATGCCGATACCGGCTTAGCACCATCACCTAAAATAGCCAGCCGCCAGACAATCTGGTTGTTATACCAGAGTTCACCGCAGGTAGTGCCATCTTCCTGACGTACAACATTTATATTCACCATATAATCTGCAGCCAGTGCTGCACTCGGCCAGACTAATGCTGTTATCATAAGCAACATACATATTCTTCTGCGCATATATACTCCTCCTAGATTTATATCCTCGCTACATAAAATCCAGATTACTTATAATATGTATCAATTCACAAATTTTATACAATTGCCCCTTATTTCTACTTTATTCTTGTAAAAATACAGGAAAATATAAATGAATCGTGAATTATTTATAACAGGTAAACTTTAGCATTTTAACAGCATCAATAGGAGGTAGTAACATGAAAACTTATGTCAGATGTAAAGCCTGCGGATTTATTATGGACGAAAACCACGTGGAAGACCTATGTCCAGCTTGTGGTTTACCAAAGACAGTCTTTGAACCGTATACGAAGAAAATTTCTCCTCGCCGCACATTTATTATTGATCAGCATCTTCATCCAATCAGTGTGCATTTTCCTCAAGTCTTTATTGCCGTCATTTTTTTCATGCTAAGTCTTTCCTTCTGGATAGAGGATCCATTGCGAGGAGAATTTCTGATTGCTGCTAAACTTTCCATTATCGCTTTCCCCTTCTCTGTACTACTAGGCTTTATTACAGGCTTAATTGATGGAAAAATTCGCTTTAAAAAATTAAAAACACCGCTTCTAGTTCGTAAAGCAATTGTTGGTGCAGTCCTCCAGGTCTTATCCATTGTGATCCTAGTTTTATACCTCGCTAATGGCTTTACTACAAACAGCATGTTAATCATTATTGTACTGAGCATTTTATCTACCATTTGTGGCATATACCTAGGTCGGGCAGGTTCTACCATGTTTAACTCCATGATGCCCGGCTAAATAATAATGTGTAAGTATAACAAAACCGTTTTGAAACACAAAGACACAAAGCCGCTTACGCGGACACAAAGAACACAAAGAGGGATAATAAGCATGCCTCTGTGTCCTCTGTGTTTCAACGTTCTCCTTAGAGAACAATAATTTCCCTATTAGGAAAAGTAACTGCCAGCCCTTTTATCAGGCTGGCAGTTTTATGTTTATTATACTTGCAGGATCGATGCTACAGCATAGGCAGCGATGCCTTCTCCCTTACCTGCAAATCCTAATCCTTCTGTTGTAGTGGCTTTTACGTTGATTTGCCCGATCTTAAGCCCAAGAGCAGCAGCAATATTACAATTCATTTCTGGAATATACATTGCCACTTTAGGTCTTTGGGCCACAATGGTCGCATCCAAATTATGCACCAGATAGCCATGTTCAGCAATAATTTCTCCCACTCTCTTTAGCAAGAAGAGACTAGATACTCCCTTATATTGCATATCTGTATCCGGGAAATGCCTGCCAATGTCACCTAACGCTGCCGCTCCTAAAAGAGCATCTTTTATCGCATGCAGCAATACATCTGCATCAGAATGTCCATCTAATCCTAATTCATAAGGCACCTCTACACCACCGAGTATTAGCTTGCGGTTCTCTACCAATTTGTGAACATCATATCCCATACCAACGCGCATCATTTCGTTGTTGTCACAACCTTTACTATCCAGAATACTCTTTCTTTCCTTTAGCAATGCCTCAGCTATTGTTAAATCCTCGGGAGTTGTAACCTTGAGATTATCGTAACAGCCGCATACAATCTTAACCCTTACGCCTAGTCTCTCAACAAGAGAAGCATCATCTGTACCAACAAAGTTATCCTGCTCAGCTTGCTCATATGCTTTACGTAATAAACGAGCATCAAACCCCTGTGGTGTTTGTACTGACCACAACTTGTGACGCTCTAGCGTACCCGTAACCCAGCCATCTTCATCTACCGTTTTAATTGTATTTTTTACAGCTACAGCAACTACAGCCGCCTTATAAACAACAGAAGCTTGAATGACGTTAGTAATACATTCTTCTGTTATAAGAGGTCTGGCACCATCATGCACTAGAATTGTTTTTGTTGTGTTAGGGACTACCTTAATCGCATTTGCAATAGAATGCTGCCGTTCTCTACCACCTGCCACGACTTTCCAAGGCTTAATCCCGGTTAAATTACATAGCATCTTTTGCACTTGATCCACTTCATCAGGGGCAACGACTACTACTAAATTATCCACTTCAGAACAGGCTGAAAAAGTTAGCACACTATGTAATAATACAGGCATATCAACGAGCGGCAAAAATACTTTATTGCCTCCCCTCATCATCCTTTTTCCCTGCCCTGCAGCTGGTATAATCACTGTAACCACTATATTATCCTGCCTTTCCCATAAATACATCATCACTTATTATATCTTATTGTTCGATTATTGTTGCCAAATAACCTCTTTTAAAGCAATAAATTACTTCCCCTTATTCTATTAGAAATTCCCCATCTTGCCAAGTCATAATACTTCTATTAGCCTAGCGATAAGAAAAATGCTTATTTTAAAAACATATAAAACAAAGGATCGAACCGCAGAGGCGCAGAGAACACAGAGATAAATAATTTATAGTGCTAAAGAATATTCCTCAGCGCACTCTGCGTCTCTGCGGTTCATTTCTTTTTTTATATAATTCTATACTTTTATTTTCATAAAAAAATGTCTCCGAGACTGTTCACCAACAGATCTCGAAGACATTTCCCGTTATTATACATGATTGCTTTAAGCGCCTTTTTCAATGCCTTTAGGCTTTGCAAAAATCATTCGTCCAGCAGCTGTTTGCAATACAGACGTTACTAATACTCCAATGGTATCCCCCATATGTTTCTTACCACTATCAACGACAATCATTGTGCCATCATCAAGATAGCCAACTCCTTGCCCAAGTTCCTTACCGTCTTTTACAACATGTACAACCATTTCTTCTCCTGGCAATACTACTGGCTTAACCGAATTGGATAATTCGTTAATATTCAAAACAGTTACACCTTGCAATTCAGCAACCTTATTTAAATTATAATCGTTAGTAACCAGCTTACCTTTCATCAATTGAGCCAACTTAACAAGTTTCGCGTCCACTTCCGCAGTATCTTCAAAATCTTGTTCACTGATTTCTACATGCAACCCTAGCTCTTTTTGCATACGATTTAGAATGTCTAAACCTCGGCGCCCGCGATTCCGTTTTAACGAATCAGAGGAATCAGATATATGCTGCAATTCTTCTAATACAAACATAGGAACCACAAGAACACCTTCAACAAAACCACTTTTACAAATATCAGCAATTCGCCCATCAATAATAACACTGGTATCTAAGATCTTATAGCTTGGCTTCGTAATAATTTTTTCTTTCTGCCGCTCTTTTGTTCTCCAAGGAAAAACTGCCATTAACCCAATCATTTCTTCTCTTTTATGAATAGCAATATTCACTCCCAGATATCCCAAGATAATACTAATAATTCCAGGAACATAGCTACCAATAAGCGGAATATGCATAAATGCAGAACCAATTAAATTCGAAATGATCAAACCAACAGCCAGTCCTATAGAACCAGCAATGACATCAGATACTGGCATTTTATTAAGTCTGGCTTCTACCCAATAGGTAAACTGCCATAAATATTTAATAAAAAAGGGTGCCAATACATAACCAATAATCCCACCTGCTACTCCACCAAAAACAGCTACCAAGATGGTAACGATTGTATCATCACTGCTAACAAATCCTACTTTTAAAAATTCGCCACTCACCATAGATGATAAAAAGGAACTGGTGCCTAGCCATTTTGCTGTCATCAAACCTGAAACAGCTGCTAATAACGTAATGACAAATCGCAAAATTTTGTCCAACAAACTTACACCTCCCTTACTATTTATTTATTATATAAGACTTTCTCCATTCCCACAAGTCTAGCATCACAACTAAGATCTCCTGGAAACATTATCTATTATATCCTAACATTAACAAAAAAATACGTCAGTTGCCTGGCGTATTTTCTTGCATTAACTCATCTATCCATTCTTCTATACTACCCAAATCCTTACCACAAGCTAATACCAACTCACTTACCATAATTTTCCTAGCAGTTTCCAGCAGCCTTCGTTCACCTGCCGAAAGCTTTTTTGCATTGTCCTGAAGAATAAGATTCCGCACTACTTCAGCCACTTCATAGATGCTGCCAGTTTTTATCTTTGTTAAATTTAAATTAAATCTTTTATTCCAACTAGCCGTTTCTTGTACCGAAGTAGCCCTTAATATATCCACAACTTTGCTAATTCCGACTTCGTCAATTACTTCTCTAAGTCCAATATTTTCTACATTCTTCATAGGAATCATCACTCTCATGCCACCGTAAGGCATAGTGAGAATATAATAATCTTGCAGTTGCCCAAACACTTCATGCTTTTCAATTGCTTCAATGACACCTGCACCATGCATGGGATACACGACTTTGTCCCCTATAGCTAACATAGCATCAACTCCTATAGTAGGTAGTATATCACAAATAAAAGATATTGTCAAAATTGTATATTTTAGCATAGCATATTAATTATTGTCAAATAAAATTTTGACCTCATAATCGATTTATTGAGGTTTACATCCCAAAACCTCTGATTATATACTTACTTTTACCTGTTAAGAATATTTTGAAAATATTTATTATGTAATGATCACAAAATCATATCTCCTAAAATTCAAATTCATGCCTGTACAAATATTGACAATCATAGAGTTAAGTTTATATAATAAACATCAAAGTGAGGTGTTTATTAATGGATGAGAAATGCTCTGATTTTCAAACCGCTGTAGATGACTATTTAATTCGTCATCGCAGTATTCTTGATATTATGACAAAATACCAAGAAGCAAGTGCCCGAGTAAATCGTGCTTTTGCCAAAACAGTTACTGAATGCGGCTGTGTCGCCGTAAATGCCACCCGCCAACAAGCACCTGCTGATATTGAATATAGCGACTTAAAGCAATTTATGTCTTCCCATTTATCAGGTGAACCTTGCGAACAATGTAAAGAAGTACTTACCAAAGAACTCGGGCATAGTTTATTTTATCTAGCTGCACTTTGCAATTTATCTGGAATTAGTCTCAATGAAGTGATGCGCAGGGAATGCAATACCGTTACTACTTTAGGATTTTTTCATCTATCCTAGTCGTAATTTACAAACACTTCCTTTGACGATAAAACCTTTAATTTTACAATGAACACGACTATTATAGTCGTGTCTTTTTTATTCCCTGAATCGGAGTCTTCTTTATTACATAAAGGATCTACCATGAGGACATGATACAACTATGATGAGGTTAATTATTACAGATAATGAGGTGGTATCATGCATTTTTTCCCAACATTAGTTTTTCTATTTTTACTTTTTTCGACTTATTCTCCTTGTACACAGGCAGCTTCTTCTCCTGCTATTGATGAGCTGGAATCGGGATATAATACAATTGTCGATGAGAATGATCAAATCATTTTGCAGTCAGGATTGGTCCTTCATGTGGGTGATCGCTACATTAGTGAGGATAATAAATTGTATGAAATTGTCATGATAGAAGGATCATTAGCAAAAGCTCGTTTTATAGAATCCGAACCCACCCTTTCTTTAGAAATGGAGCTAATGACTGTGCAAGGTGCAGCTAACGGCAACCAGCCAATCATTGCCATTTATCATACTCATACCGATGAATCTTATATTCCTACTGATGGTAACTCAACGACTCCTGGCAAAGGTAGTATTATGAAAGTCGGTGATCGTTTTAGCAGTCGTCTCAAAGAACTAGGCTATCAGCCCCTTCACAGTAAAACACTGCATGAACCTCATGATGCCAATGCTTATCAGCGCTCTAGACGTACCTTTATGAAACTGCTCGAACGCCAGCCTGCTGCCCTTTTTGATCTCCATCGTGACAGTGGACCTCTTGCATCTTATAAGACAACCATTAACGGACAAGATGCTGCTAAAATTTTATTAGTTGTGGGTCGGCAAAATCAAAATCAAGCCACTACCCTCCAATATGCAAAAAAAATAAAAGCAACTGCGGATAATACATACAAGGGCTTAATACGAGGTATCTTTATGGCCCGTGGTAATTATAATCAAGATTTAAATCCTCGTTCTATGCTGCTGGAAATGGGAACCCAATATAATACGCGAGAAGCTGCAGAATACAGCGCTGCTTTATTTGCTGATCTCCTTCCTTCTATTATTACTCCTAAGCCAAATCCTGCTTCTCCTGCGCCAAAAGCAACAGATACACCGATTCCTGGTACTACTTCCAATACAAACACGAATACTAAAGCTCCTGCCGTAAATGTCTCAGATATCCAAGAATCAGGCGTTACTGCTACTAATATCTTATCGATCATCGGAGCTGTGCTGCTTGGCATTATTGCGTATCTTTACCTTAGTACCGGCAATTGGCAAGAAGCAAAAAATAAACTATATAAATTTTATAAATATGAATTTACTAACTTTCTTGGACCACGTAAAAAAAGAAAAGATTAGGACATACCCTAACTATACATCATCGAGGAGTTGTCATCATGATACACAAGCATCGATTTACGGTGTTAGCAGGAATTGTAATATTCTCGGGTCTGCTTATCTTTAGTCTTTTACATCTATTACCGTTGAACATCTTTTCAATTCAGCAAAAACCGGAACCTGCGCCTCAGAAAGTCTATGATTATTATTTGATATTAGATGAAACAGATGGACGTAGTTTAATGTATGTGCCTTTAGTAGTAAGCGTTGGAGATGAAATCTTGACAGAAGAAAATAAAATGTATCAAGTAGTAAAAATCGAAGAAAACCGAGCCTATGCTCGGTTTGTAAAAGATATAAATTTAGATAAGTATAAGAAAAAATAGATAATAGCATTACTATGCCCTGAAGTCTTACATATTGCGATCTAATAATGCTTGCTCCCGCACTCGTTTTAAACCATCTTTTATTGTTTTTGCTCTAACCTCGCCAATTCCTTCTACATCATCCAGTTCAGCAATCGTAGCACTATAAATACAAGGTAATGTTTTAAAGTGAGCTACTACATTTTCCACAATGGACATCGGCAAACGAGGAATTCTCCTTAATACGCGAAACCCATGAGGCACCACTGGAACATCCAATATATTCGGCGTAGCTCCATAACCCAAAATACGGCAAATGGTATAAGACTCTAAACTTTCCTCCGGCAATACAGCCAATTGTTCTCGTACCTCTTGTACTTGGCATCCATTAAAGCAATAGTCTTTAAGTAATAGCTCCATGTCATCCTGCTCCGCCATCAACTCTTCTAATTGCATGCTTACCAGGCGACCTTCACTGCCTAATTCAATGACATGACGCTCAATCTCCATTGCAATACGACTCACCTGCTCCACGCGAATAATAATTTCCGCCACATCTAATAATGTTACAAAATCTTCAAACTCTAGGGCACTTAAATTGGTCAAACTCCGCACTAATACTTTGCAATATTTTTCTAATGTCTGCAACGCCTGATTGGCGCGGCTTAAACTTACTGTAATATCTTTTAGGGTATACCGTAAATCACCTAAATACATGGTAATTAAATTCCGCCTTTGTGAAATAGCAATTACCAAACCTCCGGTTTGTTTGGCAACTCTTTCCGCCGTCCGGTGCCTTGTACCTGTTTCTGTCGTAGGAATCCTCGAATCTGGCACCAATTGTGCATTGGCATATATAATATGTTTTAGATCAGAAGATAAAATCAACGCCCCATCCATTTTTCCTAATTCATAAAAACCAGCAGGAGTATACTCACAATTTAGTGAAAATCCACCATCTACTACATCCAATAAAGGCTGATTATTACCTACTAATACCAAGACGCCCATCTTGGCCCTTAAAATATTCTCTAAACCTTCTCGCAGCGGCGTGCCAGGAACTAATTTCTTAATCGTTTTTATAAATTTTGGATCCCATAATTTATCTTGCCGCTTTTTCGTCATAGAAATACCGCCTCCATTGCTTCCATTACATTACTAACCCCAACTATCTTCAATCCTTGCTGACGTATTTTGAGTCCTGTTAAATTACCCGCTGGGATCACAAATCGTTTAAATCCCATAGTAGCGGCTTCACTAATGCGTACATCTACTCTTGACACCATACGCACTTCACCTGTTAGGCCAACCTCCCCCATAACCACCGTATGAGCATCTAATGATATGTTGCGAAAGCTGGATGCTACCGCAAGAATTACTGCTAAATCCGCAGCTGGCTCCGTTACTTTAATACCACCTACGGCGTTCACATAAGCATCCTGATTTCCTAGCATCAAACCGACTCTCTTCTCTAGCACTGCCATTAATAGAATCAGTCGATTATAGTCGAAGCCAACGGCCATACGCCTAGGCATACCAAAGCAAGTGGTGCTCACTAAAGCTTGGATCTCGATCAACAAGGGTCTAACGCCTTCCATACAGGCTAGTACTACAGATCCTGGGGCGCTTTCTGGCCTTTCAGACAGCAGCAGCCCGGAAGGATTTTTGACTTCCATAAGTCCGTCTTCCTCCATGGAAAAAATTCCACTCTCATGGGTTGAGCCAAAACGATTTTTAATCGCACGAAGTACACGGAAAGCATAGGTTTTCTCCCCTTCAAAATACAATACAACATCTACCATATGTTCGAGAATACGGGGACCAGCAATATTTCCTTCCTTTGTTACATGACCAATAATAGCAACTGGAATTCCACTTTCTTTTGCCAAGCGTAATAGTTTTCCTGTAGATTCTCTCACTTGCCCCACGCTTCCTGGAGCTGAAGGAATCTCTGGACTATACATCGTTTGAATCGAGTCAATAATCATTAAGGCAGGTTTTAAGTGATTGGCAGATAGTGCAATTTCATCTAAATTTGTTTCAGTCATAATCAACAACTTATCACTTAATTTATTCAAACGCTCAGCTCGCATTTTGGTTTGAGCTGCCGACTCTTCACCAGAGACATATAAGACACTGCCATAAGTCCGACTTACACTACAAGCTACCTGCAGCAGCATTGTAGATTTTCCAATACCAGGGTCGCCACCAATCAGTATAAGGGCTCCTGGAACAATCCCTCCGCCTAGTACACGATCAAATTCTCCTACTCCCGTAGTGAGTCTAGGCACAGCAAAGTTGTCCACTTCCGTAATTGGACGCGGTTTAGCGCCATTGCTGGTACTATGACGTTTTTTCCCCTCTTGCCTGCTAAGTGTCTCCTCCACCATACTATTCCACGACTCACAGCCCGGACAACGTCCTAACCATTTCGGTGAATCCGTGCCGCACTCTTGACAAACAAAATGAATTTTAGCTTTAGACAAATTATGCTTACCCCTTCCAAATATCTACAAAATCACGACAAATAAGAAACTATTCTTTCCTGACTCTCTAACTACACATAAGAGCATTTTATAACATGCACTATATCGTTGCTATTATAAAATGCTCTTCGTGTTATTTCTTTTATTTTCCTGCAATAACTTACAAGATTTGTTATTTTTTCATCAATTTTACTTTTCCATCTGCATCAACATCAATTAAAACTGTGTCACCTTTAATTACTTGATGACGAAGCATTAATTCGGCAATTTCATCTTCGACTAATTTTTGAATGGCTCTTCTTAGAGGTCTTGCACCATATGCATAGTCCCGCCCCTCTTTTACCAATTCCGCCTTGGCCTTGTCGCTGCATTCTAAGTAAAGCGTATTATCCTCTAGACGCTTACCTACATCCTTTAACATAATATCCACAATGCTGGTAAGTTCTGTATCAGTCAGACTGCCAAATACAATCATTTCATCAACCCGATTGATAAATTCAGGACGGAAAGTACGTTTTACCTCCTCCATCACTCTATTCTTGGCATTCTCGGCTTCATTATTCATTTTATCATCCGCTAAGAATCCTAACATAGTATTATCTCTGCGCAAATGCTTTGCCCCTACGTTAGAAGTCATAATAATGACCGTATTCTTAAAATCTACCTTACGACCCTGACTATCAGTTAATCTGCCGTCTTCTAACACCTGCAGCAAAATATTAAATACATCATAATGGGCTTTTTCAATTTCATCTAATAAAATAACTGCATAGGGTTTACGTCTAACTGCATCTGTTAACTGTCCACCTTCATCATATCCAACATAACCTGGAGGAGCACCAATCAAACGAGAAACAGTATGTTTTTCCATGTACTCTGACATATCTAATCGAATCATAGAACTTTCATCATTAAACAAAGTAGCAGCCAATGCCTTTGCTAACTCAGTCTTGCCGACACCTGTTGGTCCTAAAAAGATAAAGGAACCAATGGGTCGTTTCGGATCTTTAAGACCAGCTCTAGCCCGGCGCACTGCCCTGGCTACCGACTTAACTGCCTCATTCTGTCCAATCACTCTTTTATGCAGTTCCTCTTCCAAATTCAGCAGCCGTACCGCTTCTTCTTGAGCTAATTTTTCAACAGGAATGCCCGTCCAGACAGCTACTATATGAGCAATCTCTTCACCTGTAACCACAAGCTGTTCATTCCCCTGCTGCTTCCACTCTTTTTGCTTACTTTCCAGTTCATTTTTTAACCTTTTTTCTTCATCTCTAAGATGAGCGGCTTGCTCATACTCTTGTGCTGCAATAGCAGCTTCTTTTTCCGTCTGCAATTGTTTTAGTGTTTTTTCCAGCTCTTTCACATTGGAAGGAGATGAAAATGTTTTAAGACGAACACGGGCTGCTGCTTCATCCATGAGATCAATTGCCTTATCTGGTAAAAATCGGTCAGATATGTAGCGATGAGACAAGGTAACTGCCGCTTCAATTGCTTCATCCGTAATGCTGATTCGATGAAAGGCTTCATATTTATCCCGAACCCCCTGCAAAATAGTAATAGCATCCTCTACAGATGGCTCACTTACCGTAATTGGCTGAAAACGCCGTTCAAGAGCAGCATCTTTTTCAATGTATTTTTTGTATTCATTAAGAGTTGTGGCGCCAATCACTTGTATCTCACCCCGGGCTAAAGCAGGTTTTAAAATATTTGCAGCATCAATCGCTCCTTCCGCAGCACCGGCTCCAATTAGAGTATGCAATTCATCAATGAACAAAATGACATTGCCATCCTGACGAACTTCTTCTAAAACCTTTTTCAAGCGTTCTTCAAAATCCCCACGATATTTCGATCCAGCTACTAATGACGCCATATTCAAAGAGATAATTCGCTTTACTCCGAGTATATCAGGAACATTATTCTGTACAATACGCTGTGCTAGTCCTTCTGCAATCGCAGTCTTACCTACACCAGGTTCACCAATGAGTACAGGATTATTCTTTGTACGGCGGCTGAGGATTTGCAGCACACGCTCAATCTCAGTCCCCCGACCAATCACAGGATCGATCTTGCCTTCGCGAGCTAATTTATTCAGATCACGACCAAATTCTTCTAATGTGGGTGTATTGGAATTTGCTTGCTTTCCTCCCGATTGCTGCTGCTGAGCGCCTTGCCCGGATGCAGAAAATCCACTTAATAATTCTGATACTTTCTGGCTTAATACTTGTACATCTACATCAAGGCCATCTAGTAACTGAGCCGCCACTCCTTCTCCTTCCTGGAGGAGACCTAATAATAAGTGCTCTGTACCAACATAGTTATGCCCTAAATCAGCAGCGACATTAATTGCCAATTCAATGCACCTTTTCGCCCGAGGAGTATAGGAAATTTGAGTATTAGCAGCTTCGCCACGGCCAACTAATTTTTCTACCTCCATTCGTACTGTCTCAATGCTAATATTTACGGACAGCAGCCCTTTGGCTGCTATCCCCTCACTTTCATGCAATAGACCTAATAATAAATGTTCTGTACCTATATAGTCATGTCCTAAGCCTATCGCTTCTTGATGGGCAAAATGCAGTGCTTTTTGTGCTCTTTCAGTAAATCGTCCTAACATTTAATTCCCCTCCTAGTCCTTATTTGTTAATTTTTCTCGAATAATCTGCGCTCTTAATTTCTTGCGTTCATTACCACTTAATTCAGGGCAATCACTCATTTTCTGCAAAAAGTTTGGCCTTGTAATTACCATTAGTTCATTGAAATTACAATGTGAACCTTCGTTGATAATTCCTAACTCATATCCCATTCGCACATCACTCAATAAAGCTAAAGCTTCCTGACCTGAAATACTGCGAGCATATTTTAAAGTACCATAAGCGCGCCATACGCGATCCACCAACATATCCGTAGTATCAGCATACAATCCGCCTCGTGCTGTACGTTCATGATCCACTACCTGCTTTACTACACTGTATAAATTATCAATGATCTCTTGCTCTGTAAAACCTAAGGTCAATTGATTGGAAATCTGGAAAATATTACCCACAGCCTCTGTACCTTCGCCATATAGTCCTCTTACGGTTAAACCAAGCTGAATTACAGCATTTACAATGCGATTGATTTGCCCAGTTAAAACCAGAGCAGGTAAATGTACCATAACAGAAGCCCTAAGACCTGTACCTAAATTAGTAGGGCAAGAAGTTAAATACCCCAGTTCTTCATTAAAAGCAAGAGCATGTTTATTTTCAATAATATCATCTACCTGATTGGCACTTGTAAAAGCTTTCACTAAATTAAGCCCGGGCATTAGGCATTGAATGCGCAAATGATCCTCTTCATTAACCATAATGCTTACCGTCGTATCCTGTTTTACAAGAATTGCCCGATTGCTTGCTTCCCGGGCATGATCAGGACTAATAATATGCTTTTCGACTAATACTAATCTTTCTAACAATGGCAGCTTCTCTAAATCAACAAACATGTAATCCGATTGCTCATTACTATTTAAATCACATAAAGAACTCTTTAACTGAGACACCACTTGAGACAGCTGCTCTCCGTTGGCCCTTTGAGGGAAGGGTATGCCTTCCAGATTACGTGCCAAACGAATGCGACTGGCAAGTACAATATCACCATCTTGTGCACCGCTACTCATCCAATGCACAAACGGTTGATCAAGCAAATTTTCCATTGACATTTGCTATTCCCCCTTGCCGCTTAACCCTATTTCTTTTTCTAAATTTTTAATTTCATCCCGCAGTAATACGGCTTTCTCATATTCTTCATTGATAACATATTGCTCCAGCTGCTGACGTATCTTCTTAATTTGCTGCCGGATTTTAAGTGTGCCGCCGTTACGCTTAGGTATTTTTCCCGTATGAGAGCTAGAGCCATGAATTCGCTTTAACAAAGGCTCAAACTGCCCACCAAAAACAGTATAACAAGCACTGCACCCAACTTTTCCTTTGCGGTTAAAATCGGTATATGTCATCCCGCACTCAGAACAGCTTTCCTGTCCTCTTAGCATCTGAGGATCAACAAAGAGTCCATGATTAAAAATACCTTTCAAAAAATCGTGAACATAGGACTGAGTGTCAAAGGATAAACTAATTTCACCTGCGGCTTTTGCACATTCTGCACACAGGTTTTTTTCTGTCTTTTGATTATTAACGATTTTGATTATATGCATACAAGCTGTACGGCTCTTACATTCATCACACAACATCATGCAATCCTCCTCATGTTAACTCAGATAATTTTAGCAGCAAAGAACGTAACATTGCTGATCGTTCCTGAGGCGCTATATGCTCATAAATGATGTCAAAGAAGTGCAGCATCAAAGCGGCCTCTCGTCCCGTTAACATTCCCTGAGCCGTAAGACTCTTAACAATATTTACAGCTTCAGAGAACATCGTATCCTCAGCAACTTGTTCTGCTGCATCTTCATAAATCAATGTATGGACAGGAATACGTTCAATGCGTACAAATCCGCCTGAACCACGCCTTGACTCTACAATAAAACCTCTTTCTATCGTAAAGCGAGTACTTAATACATAACTAATCTGAGACGGGGCGCACTCAATTTCTTCAGCCATTTCATTACGTTTTAATACAACAATATCCTCACACTGATTTGCTAGTTTATGAAGAATCAGTTTTTCAATATCATCAGCTAAATTGCCCATGGTCTCACCTGCCTGTTTCAATCATTATTTGACCTTTACTCTATTCTATTTGACTATTTGACTTTTTGCAACTATTTTTTAAT
The DNA here is from genome assembly GCA_002434245.1 of Pelosinus fermentans. GTDB lineage: Bacteria > Bacillota > Negativicutes > DSM-13327 > DSM-13327 > Pelosinus > Pelosinus fermentans_B. The sequence continues at coordinate 9,238 of DJJR01000034.1, read as the reverse complement.
TATAATTTATAGTTTTTTTTAAATAATAATCATACGCCCTACAACTGAAGTAAATCATGCCTATTCTTTCTTCTTTATAGTATTGCGCTAAAAAAGACTGATCTATGCCACCCATGTAAAAAAAGAGAGCGATATCCCGCCCTCTTTTTACTCTAGAATAGTGATTCTTATTTCTTATTTGCCTGTATTTTCTTTGCAAATTCCAATCCAAATTGAAAGCATGCATCCTGCTCTTCTTTGCTTGCCAGCCATTTTACTGCTAATCCCGGATTTTCGACAGCTATACCCGCGCGTTTTAAAGACTCTTCCATCACCTTTAGTGCTCCTCCTGCCCAGCCATGTGCGCTAAAAGCAGCACCTGTTTTATTCACAGGTTTTAGTCCCTCTATATAGGTTAAGAATCCTCCCATAGTCGCCAACACCGTATTGTGTTGAGTAGAAGACCCAAGAATGACCCCTCCCGCTTCAAGTACATCATTTATAATATCACTCATTGCTGAAGTTTTTAAGCGGTGCAGCTTTCCTTTCGCCCCTGATGCAGCAACACCCTCTAAGATACGGCGAGCCATATCTTCTGTAGCTCCCCACATCGTATCATATATGATGACTACGGTATCATCATGATATCCGCTGCCCCATTGTTCATATTTCTTTAGGATATCTTCAATATGAGAACGCCAAATCACACCATGACTCGGCGCAATCATTTTTATTTTCACCGTTTCGGCCTTCGTTAACGCCGTACCAATTAAGCGACTATAAGGCATTAAGATATTTGCATAATATTTTGCAGCTTCTTGCATAACATCATGAATTTCATTCTCATCATCAAACCGTTTGGTAGTAGAAATATGCTGACCAAAAGCATCATTCGAAAACAAAATTTCTTCACCAGTTAAATAGGTTGCCATAGAATCCGGCCAATGCAGCATTGGCATGGTAATAAATTTTAGTTGCTTTGCACCAAGATCTAAAGAATCTCCTTCTTTTACAACTTGAAAATCATACTCTTTGTTATAGTGCTTAACAATAGAGTCTTTCCCTTGGCTTGTCAATACTAGCTTAGCCTGAGGTGTTTTTTCCATAATAAGGGGTAAAGCACTGGCATGGTCAGGCTCTGTGTGATTACAAACAATATAATCGATCTTTGCCGGATCAACAATCTGACTGATACGCTCTAATAACTCTGAAGCAAAAGGGGCTTTTACCGTATCAATTAAACATATTTTTTCATCTACAATTAAGTAGGCATTATAGGTAATGCCCCTTGGTGTACCATATCCATGAAAATCCCTCATAGTCCAGTCAACTGCACCTACAGAGTATACTCCCTTTGCGATTTCAATATTATTCATCATATTGCTTTCTCTCCTCCTAGGTCTACCCAACTTAATTTTCTATATTATAATACATTAGGGGTTTTTGCTAATGCCGCCACAACTAACCGGGCTTCTTCAATAATATGCTCGATAATGACCTTAGCCGGTTCGATCTTCGTCAATGACAGCAAACTCTGTCCAGCTTGTACCATACCATTTTCTACATCTCCATCAATCGCAGCCAGACGATTAGTACCTGTTGCCAAAGCCGCAAGTTCCGCTTCCGGAGCATGTTGACGCTCTAACTCTAAGAAGCGCTCTGTAAACTTATTTTTTACCCCGCGAACAGCATGCCCAGAAAGCAACCCTGTTACAACACTGTCAGTATCACTAGCGGAAATTAATTTTTGTTTCACATTAGCATGAACGGCGCATTCCTCTGCTACCAAGAACCTTGTGCCCATTTGGATGCCTGACGCTCCCATGGAAAGGGCTGCCACTAAACCTCGTCCATCAGCAAAGCCGCCAGCTGCAATCACAGGAATATCAATCTCTGGAATCACTTGTGTCATTAAGGCCATCGTAGTTAATACACCAATATGGCCTCCTGCTTCCATTCCCTCGATTACAATTGCATCAGCACCTTTTTCCTGTACTCGTTTTGCCAGTTTCACATTTGGCACTACTGGGATTTTTTTAATGCCTGCTTGATCTAGTTGAGAAAAGAACGGAATCGGATTCCCTGCACCAAGAGTAACAAACGCTACCTTTTCCTGGCAGACTACATTCATTATTTCTTCCTTATCCACAGCCATAAGCTGCACATTTACACCGAAAGGTTTCTTAGTTAAGGTTTTAGCTAAACGTATTTGTTCACCAACCCACTGGGCATTACGTCCCCCTGCGGCAATGATACCAGCTCCGCCAGCCTCTGACACGGCTGCTGCCAGCTTTCCATCAGATACCCATGCCATACCGCCTTGTATAATTGGATACTTTATATTTAGCATTGTTGTTAATTTCGTACTCATCATTATCCACTCCTTTTACTAATGTATTGTCTTTTGAGAAAATTCACTATTGAAAATAGATTTTCCTGCAAAAAACCGCTGTTAATTTAATTAAAACCAATATCCAGTATTTTCTGTCTTTTTATCGCAAAATATTCTTTACAATCTTATGTATTCAATTTATAATGAAAAGCTACAATACATATATAATACAGGCGTAATTATATTTTAAACCAACATATATATTTTTAATTATTAATAAAAGTGCATACGCCTAAATCATTACTTAAATAAAAAGGAGCAATCGAATATGATTATGGGAATTATAAGCAGGCACCTCACCATTGATATGTACGGATGCAGTTTTGAAAGTCTTACTACTATGGAAATTCTTAAACAGGCCATGCTGGCAGCAATTGCTGAATCGAATATGACACTACTTGAATTTACTGAATACCAATTTCAACCACAAGGATTAACAGGTCTGGCAGCTCTGGCATTACTAGCAGAGGGTCATATGAGCATACATACGTTTCCCGACAAGGGTTATGCTGCCATAGATTTATTCAACTATAGTGATGCAAGTCAACCTGATAACGCCTCTAAAGTATTAAAGAAATTTTTAAAACCAGAAAAAATTAAAATTACTAATATTAAACGCGGGGACTTTGGTTCAATCAGTGATATGAAACCCAAAATTAGAGTTAGCAGCACTCCCATACGTCGTGTGCGGGATACAGGAGCTAAAGTGTTTAAGTTCTTATCCCGCTCCAAATAATGGACAAGATGTGAGAAAACCGCTAGAATATTTTTTTGATAATATTCTAGCGGTCTTTTTATTTATTGCAGCCTATTATACTTACTATTACTCTTCTCCAAAGTTGCTCTTAATCATGTCTTCAAGAGCCTTACTGCATTCTTTTTCATCTTCGCCTTCAGTAGTAATTATAATCTGAGTATGTTGTTTTAACCCCATACCCATAACTGCCAAAATGCTCTTTCCATCTGCTACTTTATTATTAGCTGCAATTTTGACTTTGCTTTTAAAGGTGGCTGCCTTCTGCACAAACTGAGCTGCTGGCCTTGCATGCAAACCGCTGGTGTTTGTAATTGTTACCTGTATTTCTGTCATATTTATCCCTCACATAAGTAATTATTATTCTATCATCAAAGGAGGCACTATTTACATTTTGCTCAAAGCACGTGCTCCTTCTGCCGTTGCTATAACAGCAGCTAAAGCACTCCCTAATGATGCTTCTACAACAGCACTAATCGCTCCCTCTAAAATAGGAGCATCAGCAATTTGAACGTTAGCACGCAATTCTTCATCTAAAAATTCAAAAGCAGTTTCAGTGCTCAGTACTGCACTACCTAAATCTACCATAATTGCAACGCCATCACCGGTATTAGCTGCGATAATGGCCTCACTCACTTGAAATGCATCTGTCCCAATACCACCATCTACCATTCCCCCAGCTGCAATTATTTTTTGTTCAGGGGCTGACATTTGCAATGCCATTTCTCGTATCCCTTCTGCGACCTTTTGGCTATGTGAAACTATAACAACTCCAACCATGTCCTTCCAGACCTCCTGTTTATTAACGACGAAGATGTTTTAATACTGCCTTCAACATAATATACGAAGAGGTTGCACCAGGATCTTGATGTCCACGACTTCGCTCTCCAAGATAACTCGCTCTCCCTTTGGTAGCAATGATCGTTTTAGTATATTCCACACCCTTCTGCGCAGCCTCACACGCTAATTCCAAACATTCGATCACCGATTTTCCTTTTTTAGCACCATCCTGAAATGCTTCATAAGCAGGTACTAAAGCATCGAGCATGGTTTTTTCTCCTGTTGTCGCTTTCCCTCTTTCCTTAATACCAGCAATAGCTGCCTCTAACATCAATCCAACCGTCTCCACATCAAGTTCTGCTTTCCCTTGACTAGGAGCAGCAGCCCGCAAGAAAGCAGTGCCATATAATGGCCCTGCGGCTCCGCCTACACTCGATATCAGTGTCATCCCTACTGTTTTAAGAACTTTTCCTATATCACTTTCTGTTTCTAGTATCTGCAGCTTTGCCTTAACTGCCTCAAAACCTCGTGCCATATTAATACCATGGTCTCCGTCACCAATCGCAGCATCTAAATCCGTTAACATTTGTCTGTTGCCAATGATCGTTTCACCCACAGCAGATATCACTTCGTATAAATCCCCACTCATAAAGCCAAATCCCCCTTTTAAAACTGTACCAAAGCCGGTGTATCTGCAGGAGCTAATAATAACTCTTTTAGCTCACTATCAAGTTTCAAAATGCTAATGGAGAAACCTGCCATCTCTAGGGATGTCATATAATTCCCAACATATGTTTTAGCAATTTGTAAACCTTTCTCTTTTAAGAGTGCCGCTACTTTTCGATTTACGATGTAAAGCTCCATCAACGGTGTAGCTCCCAGTCCATTAATCAGTACTGCAACTTCTTGTCCTGAAGCCAAAGGCATGTCTGCTAGAATCTTATCCACCAAATGATCCGTAATTTCATCTGCAGTACGCAAAACTTCCCGATGCGTACCCGGTTCACCATGAATTCCCATACCGATTTCTATTTCATTTTCTTCTAATATAAAGCTAGGTTTTCCAGCAGCTGGTACTGTACAAGAATCAAGCGCCATTCCCATTGATCTCACATTATGAATGACTTTATCCGCAATTCGCTTCACTTCTTCTAATTCAGCTCCCGCTTCTGCTTTTGCACCGGCAATCTTATGTACCAATACAGTGCCTGCAATACCTCTCCTGCCGATGGTCCAAGTACTGTTCTCCACAGCTACATCATCATTTACAATGACTTTATCCACCGTAATGCCATCAGCATTTGCCATCTCAATAGCCATTTCAAAATTCATAACGTCACCACTATAATTTTTTATGATCAACAATACGCCCTTACCATTATCAACTGCTTTTACGGCTTCGTATACCTGATCTGGCGTTGGTGAAGTAAATACAGCCCCTGCAACAGCACCATCAAGCATTCCACGGCCAACAAAGCCAGCATGAGAAGGCTCATGTCCGCTGCCACCGCCGCTTACCAAAGCCACTTTACCAGCTCCTGGCTTATTAGCTCTTACTAGTACTTCAAAACCATCTATCCTTTTTACATATTGAGAATGTGCCAACACCATACCCTGCAGCATTTCCTCTACGACCTGTTCTGGTACATTAATAACTTTTTTCATGTCTTTTCTCTCCTTCGTTATTTATATTCCATTCTTGGCAGGCTTCCGATGATTTTCAGCATAATATGCTATAAGAAACATACATCTCATTGCTTTACATAGTAAAATACATGCAATAATCATGCCAAGCCAAAAATCCCCTAATAAAAAGCATACAACCATTCACCAAGAGGCATTAAACCTCAATATTCAGGAAGATTTCATCTGCCATAAAACTTACTAAATAACGTAAAAAAAGCTAACTTGGTAAAAAGTATCAGCTTTTTCTTCTTTGTTGATACTTTTTATCATGAATAATCTTTTTTACCAGCTTATTGTTTTTTCTATCCCATATTTCTTAGCCTTAGCTGCTATTGTTTTATGTGTTAACCCTAAGGCTTTGCCAGCTCGGTTATAACTATTGTAGGTACCTAGCGCTAATTTGATAATCTTCTTTTCATATTCTTCCCAAGGTAAAATAATTTCACTATTTACTATACTGCTTCCTTCTTTATTTTTCGTTATTAATTTTTCTTTAAGGTATGTAGGCAAATGTTCAATACCTATAAAATCACCTTCTGTTAACGTTACAAGCCTCTCAATCATATTTTCCAGCTCACGAACATTTCCTGGCCATTTATACTGCAACAGTATATCCAGGGCATCATTTTTTATACCTTTTGCTTTTCTTGTTAATTCAAGGCTGACTTTATTCAGAAAATGTTCTGCCAATATGGGAATATCCTCTTTGCGCTCTCTTAAAGGAGGCAATAACAAGGGAATTACGTTTAAACGATAGTATAAGTCTTCTCGAAACTCTCCATTTAAGACCATCTTCTCCAAATCCTGATTCGTAGCAGCAATAATTCTTACATTTACTTTAATTGTACTCTCGCCGCCAACCCTCTCAAATTCTTTTTTTTGTAAGACTCGCAGCAATTTCACTTGCATACTTTTTTCCATCTCACCTATTTCATCTAAAAAAATGGTTCCATGATCAGCTAATTCAAATTTTCCTAACTTTCTACGAATGGCACCTGTGAATGCTCCCTTTTCATGGCCGAAAAGCTCACTTTCCAATAAATTAGCAGGAATGGCACCACAATTTACTCGAATAAAAGGCCCTGCTCCCTGTCTGCTGGCATAATGAATCCCTTCTGCCACTAATTCCTTACCAGTACCGCTTTCACCACGAATTAATACGTTAGAAGAGCCTTCAGCAGCTTTTGCTGCCATTGCTAATACATCAAAAACTTTACCACTGCGCCCAATAAAGTGCTCGAAAGCTCGATTCGGCTTCTTAGTACGCCATAACTCTTGCTCTAAATATTCAGCTTTTGCTGAAATATGATTCAAATTTTCCATCAGTCCCTGCACTTCTGTAATATCCTTCACCACGGATACCACTCCTGTTACTTCATCATCTACAATAATTGGGTTCACATTAGCAACTACTGCCACTCCATTTTTCTTCTTGCTAATGGTTCCCAATACTTGTTTCCCAGATGAGAGTACACTGCATCGTGCTCCACTAGGAGAAATTTCCTGTATATTCTGCCCTACCAGCTGTGCATACTGTTGATTAAGAATGCGCAAATAGGCTGGATTTACATAAGTAATACATCCTTCTTTATTCACTACACAAATTCCATCTTGCACAGATTCCAAAATTAACTGAAGTTGCCCTTTTAACTCTTTAACCTCTTGCAATTCTCCTGTAATTTTCTCTAGTGCGGAAATATCTTCAAAAATAGCTACTGCTCCCTTGATTTGTCCATCAATGATAATAGGAGTACGATTAGTAATTGTACTCGAAGAACCAATAACCTGCCGATAAGCAAGCTCAGGAATTCCTGTTTTATTCACAAAATGCAGCCTGGAATTCGGAATTACATCATATACTTTTTTCCCAATAACAGCATTAGCAGGAATACCTAATATCTCCTCTGCTGCTGGATTGAATATTGTCACTACATCATGCTCGTCACTTACCATTAGCCCATTAGCCATACTATTAAAAATTTGTTCAGCCGTAAAGGAATTATCCTGGAGCAATTTATCCACTTCACTGATAATCTGAGCATTATCGAATTGAAAGTCACTCTCTAAAAACTCCACCATCTGGTTAACCACATAATCAGCATGCTTCCCATGACCTACAACCCAAACTTCATCTCCAGCTTTTATTTTTAAAGAACAAAGTACTATCAAACTATTTGAAGCTATATTTTCTTGCTCTTTATATCTAAAAAATAGAGTAGTTTGATAGGTTGTACTCAGTGTATGGGATTTTTGCACTACCATTGCTGCCACCCGTGTGTGTAATCCTTTCTGGTGTTGAATCACGGCTCTTTTTTTATAATGCAAATTTTCACCCTCTTTATGCATGGTTATAATCTATTTATGTAATATATAACATATTATTAATAAAGATGGCAATTTTTACTTGACAAATTGTCTATAATGGATAATAATAATTAATAGATAATCAATAAATATTTTTATGGAGGTTTTATACAAATGAAAACAGAAAAAAACTTAGGTGATGGCTTCGCTGGTGAATCTCAAGCAAATATAAAATACTTAGCTTTTGCTAAAAAAGCAGAGGCTGATGGTTTCCCGCAAGCAGCTAAATTATTCCGTGCAACTGCTGAAGCAGAAATCATTCACGCCCATGCTCATTTAAAAGCACTAGGTAAAATCAAAACAACTGCTGATAATTTACAAGCTGCTATCGCTGGTGAAACCTATGAATTCAGCGAAATGTATCCTCAATTCATTAAAGAAGCGAAAGAAGAAGAAAATACAGCAGCAGCATTACGTTCTTTTACATTAGCAAATGAAGCTGAAAAAGTACACGCTGTTTTATACAAGAAAGCTCTTGATACCTTAGAAAATAAAGAATCCTTCCCTTACTACCTCTGTACTGTTTGTGGTCACATCCATGAAGGCAGCGCACCTGATTCCTGTCCAATTTGTGGTGCAAAAGCACAAGCATACAAAAAATTCGATTAAATATATTTTTTACTATAATAGAAAGACCACTTCATTTATGAGGTGGTCTTTCTTTATATTTTATATAATCATTCACCATAACTTTAACTTTTCCTTCTGGAAACTAAATAATTATCCATGTATTAGTATGTCAATAGGAATTAGAGTTTTTTTCTAATAAATGCACAGAATTATCCCCAATTGTTTATAATCTCATATAACTCTCTTTTACACCTCTAGTTTATCCACAGCAACTCTATATCTTCCCAGGACCAAGCTCGACTGGCGATAATACCCCATCTGCGTCGTTACTCCTGCGCGCGCTCACTTCACGTACTGATGTACTAGGTAAAGGATGTTATCGTTTCACTCTAACTAAGCGAATCACTCAAATCTTCTTGCTCACTATCGTTCACAAAGATTTGGTTCCCTGCTTATTGTCGCACCTAGCATCTGAAGCATTCTCACCAATCTCAGGAACGAAGAAACACTCACTCAAGATCAATATGATAAAAAGCACTCATATAAATGAGTGCTTTTTAATTAACCAGCAACTATCTATCCTCCCAGGTCGTTTCCAACCAAGTACTTTCGACGTATGCGGGCTTAACTACTGTGTTCGGTATGGGAACAGGTGGAACCCCACAGCTATCGTCACTGGATATGTGAAGTACATATAAATATGTTCCTTCAAA
>DJJR01000077.1:119997-161124 GCA_002434245.1 Pelosinus fermentans | reverse complement strand
CTAGGGGGCTAAAAAGTAACCGCAGAGGCGCAGAGTACGCAGAGAGATACTTTAAATCCTATCTCTGTGTTCTCTGCGCCTCTGCGGTTAAAAAATCGTACTCATTTAAATTTCAGAATAATCTTGAAAAAGATAATAGAAGTGTTATAATACAATTGTAAATGTATATACAACATGTCAACATGATGACATTTCAAATTTATAATGAATGTAAAGGTGGTAATCATGAAAAGAGTTGATAAGGATTCGCCGATTCCTTTGTACTATCAGTTGAAAAATATTATTTCCGAAATGATCGAAAATGAAGAACTAGCTGCAGATGAAGTCGTGCCAACAGAAAGAGAGCTGTGTGAATATCACGGAATTAGCCGAATGACTGCGAATAAAGCTATTGCAAGCTTAGTAAATGAAGGATTGCTATATCGAGAACGGGGGAAAGGAACCTTTGTTGTCAAAAACAAAGAAAAACATCCCCTGCATAATTTGCTGGGATTTACAGAGGATATGCAGCGGCGCGGTATGAGTATTCATACGAAAATAATTTCTTTTCAAAGAAAATCTGCAACAAAAAAATTGCAGCATGATCTGCAGTTGAAAGAGCAGGATGAGGTATTTGAAATTACTCGATTGCGCTCTGTGAATGATGAGCCTTATGCCATTGAGACGGCTTATTTACCAACAGCACTTTGCGAGGGATTAACGGCTGAGGCCTTAGAGAATAATTCCTTGTATACCATTTTAGAAAAGCAGTTTGGTTTGCAGATTGAATATGCAAATCAGACCATCGAGCCTGTATTAGTAAATGATTATGAGAGTCAAATGCTGCAGGTAAAGCAAAAGACCTTAGCACTTATGTTTTCACGATTAACTTATACAAAAAAGAATATTCCCTTTGAGGTAACAAAGTCCATTTATCGCAGTGACCGTTATAAATTTGAAATAACATTAAAGCGATAATCGGTACTTGCTATGTGTATATAGGGCAAATTGCAAAGTGACATATGATTAGCACTAAATCGGCATTCTTTTATTCGATGACTAGCATTCAATGGAGTTAAAACTCCATCGAATCAAGTCTTCTTTATCTTTAGAAAGTATTATCAAGTTTTCTTTTTGCCAGGTCATTTTGTAGTTTGTAATGTATAAATAAAGAATAGGGGGTTCATAGTTGTGGGAAATTGGTTTGGGAAACTGCAAAAGATTGGTAAAGCGCTTATGCTGCCAGTGGCAGTACTGCCGGCCGCGGCTTTGCTGCTGCGTTTTGGTGCTCCGGATGTTCTTGACATTCCTTTTGTTATGAAAGCAGGAGGGGCTATTTTTGACAATTTGGCATTATTGTTTGCTATGGGTATTGCCATTGGTCTGTCTCATGATAATGGAGGTGCATCCGGTTTATCAGGTGCCATCGGTTATCTGGTACTCACCAATGGTCTTAAAACCATTAATCCTGATTTGAATATGAGTGTGCTTGGAGGTATTCTAAGCGGTTTGGTAGCGGGGTATTTGTATAATCGATTTTATAATATTAAGCTTCCTGATTTCTTAGGCTTTTTTGCAGGGAGACGTTTTGTTCCCATCGTGACAGCAGCTGCAGCAATTGTTATGGCAGGAATCTTTGGCGTGCTTTGGGCACCCATTCAAAGTGTCATCCATAGTATGGGTGAATGGATTATTGGTGCAGGCTCCTTAGGATTATTTGTTTATGGGATCTTTAATCGTCTGCTCATTCCTTTTGGACTTCACCACATTTTGAATAGTTTTGTTTGGTTTGTTTTTGGGAATTACACAGATGCTACGGGCAAGGTGGTAACGGGCGATTTAAATCGCTTCTTTGCCGGAGATCCTACAGCAGGCGGCTTTATGGCAGGTTTCTACCTAATTTTTATGTTTGCTCTGCCAGCGGCGGCATTGGCGATTTATACATGTGCAAAGCCTGAGAATCGCAGTAAAATCGGCGGTGCTCTATTATCAGTAGGATTTACAGCGTTCTTGACTGGTATAACGGAGCCTATTGAATTCATGTTTATGTTTTTAGCTCCGATGCTGTACGTCTTACATGCCATTATGACTGGTTTGGCGATGGCGTTAGTAAGTTCTATGGGGATTTTACATGGGTTTGGTTTTTCTGCCGGCTTGATTGATTTACTGCTGAATTGGGGGTTGGCAACAAAACCTGCTATGCTGATTCCCCTTGGTCTGGGGTTTGCTGCTTTATATTATGTGGTATTTGTATGGGCTATCAAACAATTTAACATCCCTACGCCTGGTCGTTTTGATGATGAAGCAGAGAATACGAAGTTAGACAATGTTGATAGCAGCGCTTTCTCCATGAATCTCATAGAGAAGCTGGGAGGAGCAGACAATATCGAGGTTGTTGATTCCTGCATTACTCGCCTGCGCTTAACTTTGAAAAATGCGGCTCTGTTAGATGAAAGTGAGTTGAAAGCATTAGGAGCAGCGGGTGTGATTAAGAGTGGCAACAGTGTTCAAATCATTGTAGGTACAAAGGCAGAAATGATTGCTGATGAAATGAAAAAGCTATTGATAGAAAGACGAAATCACGTTACAAAAGATATACATAATACTTCAACAACTAATTTTTAAAAAAGAGATATATGGAATTGAAGGTTGGAGTTGATGCGTGCATATCTTCAGATTCAATTCCTTTTTTCAATGGAAAGTCCAGGAAATAATTAGGGTCAGATTCATTGGAGTGTTACTTCCTTTGAAATCAAATCTCTTTTCAGGAGGACCATATGGAGCAATGGAATCAAGATACCATAGAGATTGATGAGGTTTCTACCATTGAAATGGTAACTATGTTTAATCGGGAAGATGAGAAGGTAGCTGCTGCCGTGGGAAAATGCACTGGGGTAATTAGTTCAGCCATCGATATCATCGTGGAACAGATGGTAAAGGGCGGACGGCTGTTTTATATTGGCAGTGGCTCGGGGGGAAAGCTGGGACTGCTGGATGCAACCGAATGTCCGCCAACCTTTGGTACAGATGATAATACAGTGATTGGACTGATTTCAGGAGGAGAAGAAGCCCTCTCTGGCTGGCGGGAAGATACAGAAGATGACGAAGATTTGGCAATCAAAGATCTTAAGGCAAAATGTTTTGGAGGTCATGATGTATTAGTAGGGATTAGCGCCAGTGGCAATACGCCTTATGTAATATCGGCGGTTTCTTATGCGAAAGACATGGGAAATAAGACAATTGGAATCTGCTGTTCCTTATCTGGAAAGCTGGAACATATCTCTGATGTGTGTGTGGTAATGGATGTGGGGCCGGAAGTCATCATGGGCTCTACCCGTTTAAAGGCGGGTACGGCACAGAAGATGGTACTCAATATGTTGTCCTCTTGCGCTATGATAAAGCTAGGAAAAACCTATCATAATTTAATGGTAGATGTAAGGCCGATTAATCGTAAGTTAAAACAGCGAGTCCTGGATATCATCACTCTTGCTACCGGAAAAGGAGAAGCCTTTGCCCAGCAGGCCTTAACAAAGGCGAAAGGTAATGTGAAAATTGCCATTCTCATGCTGAAATTGAACATCAATGCTACAATCGCTGACGCACTCCTTAAGAAACATAATGGATATTTGAAAAAAGCAATAAAGGATGAAGCGTGATGAAAGCAATTGTGAATTCAAGAATTGTTACATTGCAGGGAATCCTATTTAACCATGCAGTTCTTTTTGAAGATCGAATTAGAGGCATTGTAGCAGAAACCCAGTTAGGCAAGTTTACGATCTCTGAGGAGTTCGATGGGCAGGGGCAATACGTATCTCCCGGATTCATTGATATTCATGTACATGGCTGCAATGGGTTTGATACGATGGATGAGGATAAAAGAGCGTTAGCTGTCATTAGTGAAGGTCTTTTACAAACAGGTGTCACTTCTTTTATGCCAACAACCATGACCATGTCCATGGAGAGGCTTGGACAGTCCATCGAGCATATTCGGCAGGCTATGAAAAAGAGCAGCGGTGCCCAGGTGCTTGGCTGCCATATGGAAGGACCTTTCATTCATGAGAAGTATAAGGGAGCCCAGGATAAGCAATATATCATTGCACCTGACTTGAAGAAGATTGAAGCCTATCTGGATTGCATTAAGATGATCACCATTGCTCCTGAAATTGCAGATAGCAAGGACTTTATTCAAGCTTGTGTGCAGAAAGGGATTGTAGTATCCATTGGACATAGCAGTGCTACCTACGAACAAGGGATGGAGGCGATTGGTGCGGGGGTTACTCATATGACGCATACCTTTAATGCATTGCCGCCCTTACATCATCGTTTTCCTGGTGCCATTGGAGCAGCCATGGATAGTGATATTACTTGTGAATTGATTGCTGACAATTTGCATGTCCACCCCGCGATGCAGCGGATACTGCTAAACGTAAAAGGTTTGAGGAAATTGATTCTGATTACTGACGGGATGCGGGCCAGCCTCTTAGGTGATGGAGAATATGATTTAGGCGGACAGAATGTAATTGTGAAAAATGGGGAAGCCCGATTGACTGATGGAGTGATTGCAGGCAGTATATTGACTCTGAATAAGGCAGTGCGTAACTTCATGGAGAATACAGGGTTGGGCCTAGCAGAGGCAATTCAACTGGTCACCCTGAATCCTGCCAGGCAAATCAAGGTAGACCAGGATAAGGGGAGCTTAGAAGTTGGCAAGCATGCTGATCTGATCTTATTTCATGATGATCTGGAGATTTCCGCTGCCTTTGTAAAAGGAAACTTATTATTCAGGAGGTAAACCAGTGCGTATCGTAATTGCTAAAGATTATGAAGATATGAGTGCGCGAGCGGCAAGGATTGTGGCTGGACAAATGTATTTAAAGCCCAATAGTGTATTAGGAATGGCCACGGGCAGCACTCCCCTTTTAATGTATAAAGAATTAATTAAAGTGCACAAGGAAGTCGGTCTGGATTTTTCTGAGGTGATAACCTTTAACTTAGATGAATATTTAGGATTACCAAAAGAAGATGAGCAAAGCTATTATTACTATATGTTTCATCATTTCTTTAATCACATTAATATTAAAAAGCAAAATATCTATATTCCCGATGGTATGGCACAAGATGTAGAAGAAGAATGCAGGAACTATGATAGAAGTATCTTGAACATGGGAGGTATTGATCTGCAGATATTGGGAATCGGCAATAATGGACATATTGGTTTTAATGAACCGGATATTAAGTTTGAGGCTACTACCCATAGGGTGAAATTAGATGATGAGACAATTGAGGCCAATGCCCGGTTTTTTGCAACGATTGAAGAGGTACCTCGCTTTGCCATTAGTATGGGGATTAAGACGATTATGCACGCGAAAAAGCTTGTACTCTTAGCTAATGGTGAAAATAAAGCAGAAGTGCTTTATCATGCGCTGTTTGGAGGAATCACTCCTGAAATACCAGCTTCGATTTTGCAGCTTCATCAAGACGTTACTGTAATTGCAGAAGAAAGTGCGGCTCACTTAGTAAAGCATAAATATCAGAATCATAGAATATAAATAGGAAGGTAGAAGCATGTTTCAGTTATTTCAGAGAAATAAAGAACAGTTAATTCTCTTTGCGCCTGTTAAGGGAAAGGTTGTGGATATAACCGATGTTCCTGATGTTGTTTTTTCTAAGAAGATGTTAGGAGATGGATTGGGGATTGAGCCTGATGAAAATGTGATTACGGCACCTTGTGACGGTACAGTCATTCTGGTAGCCAAAACCCTGCATGCAGTCGCTATAGAAGCCCAAGGAGTCGAGATATTAATTCATATCGGCATTGATACCGTAATGTTAGACGGGCAGGGATTTACTCCTCATGTAAATACGGGAGATATAGTAAAACAAGGTGATGCGCTAATTACCTTTGATAAGGACTACATAATTCAGCAAGGTAAATCGATAATGACGCCCATTGTACTCACCAATATGGAAAAGAGCGTGAACCGTGTGGAAAAAAGATTTAATAGCAGCGATGGAACAATTTTGGGGATAGAAGTAAGAAAGTAAGAAATAATAAGATAGATATGAGTTAAACATCCTCCTAATTGATAGGAGGATGTTTAACGCTATCTATAGACATATGAAAAAAATATGTACATAATTTTAGACAACTATGTATACATATATGGACGGACTCTTCCTTATGAACTGTCTATTGCAATAGTAGAAATATTAAGAATTAGCAGGAAAAATGCAAAAAGGTGCTATAAGTAGGAGGTTTTAAGAAGAATACTGCAGTCACCGTTTTTTTTGCTCTGAAGATTGGCATAATAATTGCATAAGTATTAGCTAAAGATAGCTTGGTAAGGAGAGTCGATAATAATGGCCAAGGTGATAAGTGCATCAGAAGCTGCAAAGCTTGTAAAAAGCGGTGATACAGTTGGTGTTAGTGGATTTGTTGGCAATGGACATCCGGAAGCATTAAGTGCTGCCATGGAGAAACGTTTTTTAGAAGAAGCTGGACCTCGTGATTTAACTCTGTTTTACTGTGCTGGTCAGGGAGATGGTAAGGAGCTTGGTCTCAACCATTTCGGTAATGAAGGTATGGTAAAAAGAGCCGTTGGCGGTCATTGGAACCTAGCTCCGAAGTTAGGTAAGCTGGCTGTAGAGAATAAGATTGAAGCTTATAATTTTCCCCAAGGTACGCTTGCGCATCTTGCCCGCAATATTGCAGGCAGAAAACCTGGGGTAATGACAAAAGTTGGTTTGCACACTTTTGTCGATCCTAGAGTAGAAGGCGGAAAAATTAATGACGTTACCAAAGAAGATTTAGTTGAAGTCATCGAACTGGGCGGCGAAGAATGGTTATGGTATAAACCTTTTCCGATTCATGTAGCCTTGCTGAGAGGTACGAGCGCTGATGAAAGAGGCAATATTACCATTGAGCATGAAGCTGTTTCCTTGGAGATTTTGTCTTTAGCCCAAGCTGCTAAAGCATCCGGCGGTATTGTTATTGTACAAGTAGAGAGATTAGTAGCTAATGGCAGTTTATCTCCGATGAATGTAAAAATTCCAGGTATTGTTGTAGATTATATTGTAGTAGTGGAAGATATGAAACAGCATATGCAAACCTTTGCTGAACAGTATAATCCTGCTTATTCAGGTGAAATTGCAGTGCCTTTATCAGCTCTCACTCCAATGCCTCTTGATGAGCGCAAAGTAATTGCCCGCCGTGCGGTAATGGAATTGATTGCTGATTCTAAAGTAAATCTTGGAATCGGGGTGCCGGAAGGAGTGGCTTTGGTAGCCAATGAAGAAGGCATCGGTAATAAAATGACCTTAACCGTTGAAGCTGGTCCAATTGGCGGCGTGCCTGCTGGTGGATTAAGTTTTGGTGCAGCAACCAATGCCGAGGCTATTTTAGATCAGCCTTATCAGTTTGATTTTTATGATGGCGGCGGTTTGGATTTAGCATATTTGGGACTGGCGGAAACGGATAAATATGGTAATATTAATGTAAGTAAGTTTAAAGGCCGTGTAGCTGGTTGTGGTGGTTTTATTAACATCACCCAAAATGCAAAGCAAGTCATTTTTTGCGGTACTTTTATGGCTGGCGGCTTGAAAGTCACAGTAACGGATGGCAAATTAACTATTGTCAATGAGGGAAGAGCGAAGAAATTCATTGATCATGTAGAACAAATTACATTTAGCGGTAAATATGCTCAGGAAACAAAGCAAACGGTTATGTATATTACGGAGCGGGCAGTTTTTGAATTAACGAATGAAGGCATGATGTTAACAGAAATTGCACCTGGCGTCGATTTGGAAAAAGATATTTTGGCATTAATGGATTTTAAGCCGATCATCTCGCCAAATCTGAGACTAATGGATGCACGTATTTTTCATAACGAATTGATGGGTTTAAAATAATTTTTCAAAGAGGATGGTGTCTATAATGAGAGAAGTAGTGATTGTAAGTGCAGTAAGAACGGCTGTTGGCAGTTTTAATGGATCATTGGGGTCTTTTTCTGCTGTGGAATTAGGCAGTATGGCAATCAAAGAGGCAATTGCAAGAGCTGGCATAGAAAAAGAGAAAGTTGATGAGGTTATTTTTGGTAATGTACTGCAGGCAGGTTTAGGACAAAATCCAGCTCGCCAAGCTTCAATCAAGGCCGGTATTCCTGTAGAAGTGCCATCGTATACCGTGAATAAAGTATGCGGTTCTGGCTTAAAAACAGTAAATTTAGCAGCACAGGCAATTATGTCTGGCGACGCTGAGATCGTTGTAGCCGGTGGTATGGAAAGCATGACAAACGCGCCGTATGTTCTTGATAGTAAAGCTCGTCAAGGTTTACGCATGGGACATTCACAAATAAAGGATACCATGATCCAGGATGGTTTGTGGTGCGCATTTAATGATTATCACATGGGCATTACAGCTGAAAATGTTGCAGCAAAATTTGGAATTACCCGTGAAGCCCAAGATCAGCTTGCTTTTTCTTCTCAGCAAAAAGCAATAAAGGCTATTGAAAGTGGAGCGTTTAAGAAAGAAATACTGCCAGTTACCATCAAAGGCAAAAAAGGCGATACTATTTTTGATACGGATGAATATCCTAAGAGCGATGCAATGCTTGAAAAAATACAAGCACTGCGTACTGCCTTCAAAAAGGATGGTACCGTAACTGCAGGTAATGCTTCCGGAATCAATGACGGAGCAGCTGCTCTTGTATTAATGTCAGCTGACAAAGCAAAAGAATTAGGAATTAAACCGATGGCACGCATCCGCAGCTTTGCTGCAGCAGGGGTTGATCCTAGTATTATGGGAATTGGCCCAGTGCCAGCGGCACGCAAAGCATTGACTAAAGCTGGTTTGTCAGTTGCTGATCTTGATCTGATTGAGGCAAATGAGGCTTTTGCCGCTCAATTCTTGGCAGTCGGCAAAGAACTTGGCTTTGATCAGGAGAAAGTAAATGTAAATGGTGGCGCCATTGCCATTGGTCATCCAATTGGTGCAAGCGGAGCTCGTATTTTGGTAACTCTGCTTCATGCGATGGAAGCAAGAGATGCTAAAATAGGCTTGGCAACCTTGTGTATCGGTGGCGGACAGGGCGTAGCAACGATTGTTGAACGCGTTTAAGATAGAAGAATGTAGTCCTAATGTCGTGTCAATAGATAAGCTATTGACACGACATTGAAATAGATATGTGACATTTTTCACAAAAAAGAGGAGGCTTATCAGTATGCAATTTCAATTAACAGAAGATCAGCAAATGGTTCAAAAATTGGCACGTGATTTTGCAGAGAAACGATTGGCACCAAGTGTAGCAGAACGGGATGAAAAAGAAGAGTTTTCTCGTGAACTGTTCAATGAAATGGGAGAAATGGGCCTAACTAGTATTTGTTTTCCAGAGGCTTATGGCGGTGCTGCAGGTGATGTTCTAAGCTACATCCTGGCAGTGGAGGAATTATCAAAAGTAGATGATGGTATAGGCATTACTCTATCGGCTACCGTGTCTTTATGTGCATGGCCGATTTATGCTTATGGCACGGAAGAACAAAAGCAAAAATATTTAGTGCCGTTAGTGGAAGGCGAAAAGCTTGGAGCCTTTGGTTTGACCGAACCCAATGCGGGAACGGATGCAGCAGCCCAGCAAACCGTGGCAATAGCTGATGGCGATGATTATATTTTAAACGGCAGCAAAGTATTTATCACCAATGGTGGTGAGGCTGAAACCTATGTGGTCTTTGCTATGACTGATAAATCAAGAGGAACAAGAGGGATTACTGCATTTATCGTAGAGAAGGATATGCCTGGTTTTACCTTTGGTAAAAAAGAACATAAAATGGGTATTCATACTTCCTTAACAAATGAATTAGTGTTCCAAAACGTTCGCTTGCCAAAAGAAAATATGTTAGGTAAAGTAGGCGAAGGATTTAAGATCGCAATGAGTACCTTAGATGGCGGCCGTATCGGCGTAGCTGCTCAAGCATTAGGAATTGCTCAGGGAGCTCTTGATCATGCCATTCGGTATTCCAAAGAAAGAGTACAATTTGGCAAACCGATTGCACATAATCAGGCATTGGCATTTATGATGGCTGATATGGCTACTAAAATTGATGCTGCCCGCCTTTTGGTATATCGCGCAGCCTATTTGAAAGATCAAGGATTGCCTTATTCCAAAGAAGCTGCTATGGCAAAATTATATGCATCTGATATTGCTATGGAAGTTACAACAGATGCTGTACAGATTTTCGGCGGCTATGGTTATAGCCGGGAATATCCAGTAGAGCGTTTAATGCGCAATGCAAAAATTACACAGATCTATGAAGGAACCAATCAAGTTCAGCGAATGGTTATTTCCGGAAGCATATTAAAATAAGGTCTAAATAAAAATTTTTGTAGGATTCATTTACTGCGATGATGGTTTATGAAAAAAACAGGAGGACTTATGTGATGGACATAGTAGTTTGTGTCAAGCAAGTGCCTGATACTACGGAAGTGAGAATTGATCCGGAAACCAATACTCTTATTCGTCAAGGGGTCCCAAGTATTGTGAATCCCTTTGACAAAAATGCAGTAGAAGCAGCGTTGCAGCTCAGAGAAAAGTATGGTGGTAAAGTCACCATACTTTCTATGGGTCCCTTACAGTCAAAAGAAGCATTAAAAGAATGTTTGGCAATGGGAGCCGATGAAGCAGTACTTCTCAGTGATCGGGCTTTTGGTGGTTCGGATACCTTGGCTACCAGCCATGCATTGGCAGCCGGTCTTCGAAAAATGGGTAAAGTGGATATTATTCTTTGTGGTAAACAAGCGATTGATGGGGATACGGCGCAGGTTGGTCCTGAAATTGCGGAACATTTGGGTATCACTCAGGTTACGTATGTTTCTAAAATTAACACAGTAGATGAGCAAGTGATTCGTGTGGAACGCGAGCATGAAGAAGGTTATGAAGTGATTGAGGCTCAAATGCCCGTTTTGCTGACGGTAGTGAAATCCATTAATGAACCGCGCTATCCTACCGTCAAAGGTACGATGAAAGCAAACCGCAAAGAAATACCTGTATGGACAGTAGATGATGTAGAAGTGGATCGGGATGCTCTTGGGCTGAAAGGTTCACCAACACAAGTACGTCGTATTTTTACTCCTGAGCGTCGTGTACAGGGTGAAATGATGCAGGCGGATACGGCAAGAGAAGCAGCGGCACTACTTGTGAAACGTTTAGTAGAAGTAAAAATTATTTAAAAGTAGGGGGTGAAAAAAATGGCTGTAAAAGTGAACCCGGAGGAATGTATTGGCTGTACTGCATGCGTCGGTGCCTGTCCATTTGGAGCAATTGTCATGGAAGATGGCAAAGCATTGATAACAGACGCCTGTACCGCTTGCGGTGCTTGTATAGATATTTGCCCGGTAGGGGCTATTCATCGTGAAGTGGAAGAAAAAAATGTTTCCATGAATAAAGACGAGTTTAAAGGCGTATGGGTGTATATTGAACAAGTTGACGGACACGCACGCAATGTGGGGTATGAATTGTTAAATGAAGGCCGTAAACTAGCGGATGCTATGGGGCAGGAATTGGCAGGAATACTCATTGGCGACAATGTCGATCAGCTGACCAAAGAAGTGTTTGCCCGGGGTGCTGATAAAATTTATTTGGTAGAAGGCAAAGAATTTTCTCATTACAGTACAGACGCCTATACCATTACGTTGACGGATTTGATCCATACGTATAAACCTGCTGTTATTTTAATGGGGGCAACCAATGATGGAAGAGATTTAGGTCCAAGAGTAGCTGGTCGAGTTGGAACTGGATTGACTGCGGATTGCACGAATCTTGGTATTGACCCAGCCACAGGCTTAGTAGCCTGGACTCGTCCTGCATTTGGCGGCAATATTATGGCAACCATTTTATGCCCTGACCATCGTCCACAGATGGGAACCATACGTCCTAATGTTTTTAAACGATCAGCGCCGGATTATTCACGAACTGGCGAAATCGTAAAAGTAGCCAGTAAGGTAAAAATGACGGACATTCGTACTAAATTGCTGGAAATCATTCGCGAAGGCGTTGCATCAGCTAATTTAGAAGAAGCTGAAATTATTGTTTCAGGCGGCCGTGGTTTAACAAAGCCGGAAAGCTTTGCTTTAATTGAGGAACTGGCCGATGTACTGGGCGGAGCCGTAGGGGCATCCCGGGCAGTAGTTGATGCAGGCTGGAAACCGGCACTCTATCAGGTTGGACAGACGGGCAAAACCGTTGGTCCCAAAGTCTATTTTGCCTGTGGTATTTCCGGTGCCATTCAGCATGTAGCTGGAATGTCGTCCTCTGATATTGTTATTGCGATTAACAAAGATCCAGACGCACCCATTTTCAAAATCGCCAATTACGGTATTGTAGGCGACGTAATGGAAGTCATTCCAGCGTTAATTGATGAGATTAAAAAAGTCAAAACAGCTGGTTAGATTATCATAAAGCCTGCTGTTTGAACGAGTGTGGAGTGAACCGCAGAGGCGCAGAGCACGCAGAGGGGATTCGAAGATCCTTAATGGCAACTCCCCTCTGCGATCTCTGCGCCTCTGCGGTTCAAATCTTTTATGTTTTTGGCGTATTTTTATTATTAAAGCAGCATTGTATCATATTTTATTTAAAATTAGAGGAGGATTTTTTGATGGAAATTAAACGCGTATTAGTTATTGGGGCTGGACAGATGGGGAGCGGTATTGCTCAAGTTATGGCACAAGGTGGATTAGAAGTAATATTACGGGATATCAAAGATGAGTTTGTACAAAAAGGTATAAAAGGAATTGAAAAAAACTTAACTCGTGCAGTAGAAAAAAATAAATTGACTGCTGAAGAAAAAGAAGCAATTTTAAAACGCATATGTGGAGTGGTAGAATTAGATGCTGCTTCTTGCAATGTGGATCTTGTCATTGAAGCTGCTGTAGAAAATATGGATATTAAGCGGGATATCTTTCAAACATTAGATCGATTATGCCCTGCTCATACTATTTTGGGAACCAATACTTCTTCCTTGCCAATTACTGCAGTGGGCGCAACAACCAAACGTGCAGATCGAGTAATTGGTATGCATTTCTTTAATCCAGCACCAGTAATGAAATTAGTAGAAGTCATTAACGGTTTGGCAACGAGTGAAGAAACGTTTGCTTCTGTAAAAGCTCTTGCAGAACAATTAGGCAAAACACCAGTAAAAGTTGCAGATTTCCCCGGCTTTATCGGCAACCGCGTTATGATTCCGATGATCAACGAAGCAGTCTTCACTTTGATGGAAGGAGTAGCTAGCGCAGAGGATATTGATAATGTAGCAAAATTAGGTTTTAATCATCCAATGGGACCGTTGGCGCTGTCTGATTTAATTGGGAATGACACTGTACTGTATATCATGGAAGTCCTGCATGAAGGCTATGGTGATCCTAAATATCGCCCATGCCCATTATTGAAGAAAATGGTACAGGCAGGTTACCTGGGACGTAAATCTGGTAAAGGCTTCTATGACTATACGTTAAAATAAAATACATGATTAAGTAGAATCCTTGTCTGAAGAGGCACGGTTCAAAATAGCTTGGTTATGTGAAAAAGAAGGCAGGCTTATGCTAGGATCGTAGATTGGCATAAGCCTTAGTCCTTGTTTTAAATACTAGAATTTTTAAAAATAGGAGTGTGCTAATAAATGAGTCAGTATACCAATCTTTTATTTGAGGTTAAAGACAGCATTGGGATGATTACGTTACATAGACCGAAAGCATTGAATGCCCTTAATACAGAATTATTACAAGAACTAAGTAACCTATTAGATCGTATAAAAGAAGATACATCAATTGGAATTGTGATTCTTACAGGCAGTGGGGAGAAGGCCTTTGTGGCTGGAGCCGATATCGCTGAAATGCAAAAATTAACTGCGATTGAAGGTCGTAATTTTGGCAAGATTGGTCAAGATGTATTTAATAAATTGGAAAATCTGCCTCAGCCAGTAATCGCTGCCATTAACGGCTTTGCCTTAGGCGGTGGATGTGAACTGGCAATGGCATGTGATATTCGTATCGCTTCTGAAAAAGCGAAATTTGGACAGCCAGAGGTTTCTTTAGGAATTACTCCTGGTTTCGGAGGTACGCAGCGTCTGCCGCGGCTGGTAGGCAAGGGACGCGGGAAAGAATTAATTTATACGGGTGATATAATTGACGCAGGGGAAGCCTATCGTATTGGACTGGTTAACAAAGTCGCAGCTCCTGATGAATTGATGAATGCAGCCAAGGCTATGGCAGAAAAGATCTTATCGAGAGCTTCTGTTGCTGTACAGTTGTCAAAAGCTGCTGTAAACGAAGGTCTAAATATGGATCTTGCATCAGGCATTGCCTATGAGGCAGAAGTCTTTGGCTTGTGTTTTGCTACAGAAGATCAAAAAGAAGGCATGACTGCATTTGTAGAAAAAAGAAAAGCCAATTTTTCTGGAAAATAACTCTTGATCATCGGATAAAATGAAAAATGGCATTTAACGTAAACCTCTTTCAGATGCATGCAGTAGAAATACATGTAGTTACTGAAAGAGGTTTTTTAAAAATAGATGGTGATCTATGACTTTCGATAGAGGCGAAAATCAGCGTTTTCTGGTAAAATTAATCAATTAAGGCAAAAGGAGGCTGAAAATGAAGATTGGTCAAAAAATTTCATTGTCTTTAGCGGTTATTCTAGGTTTAATCGTAATTATGGGGATTTATTCTATATGGTCGTCTGATAGAATAAAAGATGGAGTTGGAGATATACAATCCAGCAATGCCAGAGCCATTATATCAGCAAAGGCTGAAAATGAATATACTGGCGCAGTATTGGAGATCAGACGCTATATAGCGGATGGAGACGAAAAATATAGCAAGAACTTTGAGGACAAGTTAGGATCAGTCATTGAACTGGAGAAGCAGCTGCTCAGTTTAACGCCCCAAGGAAAGAGAGCAGAGGTAGAGAAACTAATTGATGATACAGAAAAGTATAAAAGTGGTGTCGTCACTAGGCTGATTCCTGTATTGCGGGAACAATATAAAGAAAAAACTGCTGGAAATCAGTTAAGGGCAAATGACTTATCTCAAACAAGCGGCATTATTACCCGGGAATTGACCCCTTTTGCTCAAGCAATACAGCAAGCCCTTCATACCAGCGTTGAGGCTAACTCTAATGATGCAATTGCAGAAGTTAATCAGGTCAATCAAAAAGTATCGAGTGGTATTTATACCGCAATTGTATTAAGCCTTGTTGCACTCGTATTTGGGATCATACTCAGCATTTATTTAACGAAGCAGATTACTTCACCGATCAGCAAAATTACCAATGATATCGATCTCATGGCAGGTGGGATTTTTACAGGCAAAGATGACCCGGTACTAAAAGCCAGAAGTGATGAATTTGGACATGTAGCAGATTCTCTTTCCAAAATGAAAATGAATTTGAAAGCCCTTATTGTAAATGTGCAAGAAAAGACAGAGCTGCTCGCCAGTTATTCTGAAGAATTGTACGTTAGTGCAGAACAGTCTGCTCAAGCTTCTGGTCAGGTAGCTGATTCGATCATGAATGTAGTAGCAGGTACTGATAAACAGGCAAAATCCATCCATACCACTTTAGCTGTAGTGGAGAAATCGGCAACGGATTCTAAGATGGTAGCTAGTAATGCGCAAAATACGGTTTCAACGTCTGATGCAGCTACTGAAGCTGCTGTAGAGGGCGAAAAGCTGATCACCTCAGCACAGCGTCAAATGAATAGTATTGAAACTACAGTTGGAAGTTCAGCGCAAATCGTAGAAAAATTGGGCGAACGCTCTAAACATATTGGACAAATCGTAGATACGATTACGGGAATTGCTGGGCAAACCAATCTTTTAGCACTCAATGCTGCCATTGAAGCAGCTCGTGCAGGAGAGCAGGGCCGGGGATTCGCCGTAGTGGCAGAAGAAGTACGAAAGCTGGCAGAGCAATCGGAAGATGCCGCCAAATTAATTGCACAATTAATTGGAGAGATTCAGCTTGAGACAGATCAAGCTGTTGCAGCTATGCATAGTGGCACGGAAGAGGTACGAATTGGCGGTAAAGTTGTAGCCGATGCTGGAATTGCCTTTCAGAACATTATACAGCTTGTGAAAGTCATTACCACTGAAGTAACCGAAATCGCTAAATCAGGGGAAGATGTACTAGCCAGCAGCCAGGAGATTGTTGAAATCGTTCGTGAAATCAACGAAGTCACCCAAGACACTGCAGCCCAAACCCAGACCGTATCTGCAGCAACGGAGGAACAAACTGCGTCTATGGAAGAAATCGCAGCAACTAGCCGTAGTCTTACTACCATGGCCGAAGAACTGCAAGTAGCAGCACATAAGTTTAAAATTTAAGAGTACATATTAAAAAGTCTCTTGGCATCACATTGTGAATGCCAAGAGACTTTTTAATGGTAGAGAAAGAGCGGTTAAAAACGTTTTTCTATGCTTAACTTATTTCTTCATGACAGTGGCTTTACCATCAATCACAATTGTTCCTTCTTGATTGGTAACGAAGGTTCTAAAAATCAAACGATTTTTTGCTTCAATTTTCTCGATTACTTCTACAGTAGCCGTTACAGTATCACCAATTTTTACAGGAGCTTTGAAGGCTAATTCCTGACCCATATAAATTGTATTTGCACCAGGTAAGGTAGTGCCTAGCACTGCCGAAATGAAGCCTGCTGACAGCATGCCGTGAGCAATACGTTCTTTAAACATGCTGGTTTTAGCAAACTCAGCATTCACATGTACGGGATTGAAATCTCCAGTTAGACCAGCGAATGTATATACATCATATTCTGTTACCGTTTTAGACATGCTGGCTTTGTCCCCAACTTGAATATCTGCAAATTTTACGTCTTGTATCATGAATAATACCCTCCCTTAATTGATTGGTATACTCTTGAAAAAGCAATCATAGAGTATACTTATATCAGGCAAAGGATGAGTAATGCTCGTCCCTTGCCGTCCTAAATGAGACTTTTTGAAGAGACCTACTGATTATAGTATTCCAGTAGTCGTATGAATCAAAATAATTACAAATACCATCAAGGTTTTGATAGCAGTCAGTACGAAAATATCGCCATAAGAGTCTTTATGAGTCATTCCGCAAACTGCAAGCAGAGTGATTACAGCACCATTATGAGGTAATGTATCCATACCGCCGGAAGCCATAGATGCTACTCTGTGAAGGATTTCAGGAGACATGCCGATGGAATTTGCCCAGGCTAACCAATCCTTTGCCATTAAGTCCAGGGCAATAGACATACCGCCAGAGGCAGAACCAGTAACACCAGCAAGAATATTTACCGTTACTGCTTCGGATACGAGAGGTGAGCCGCCCACTTTAATACTCATTAACGCATTGGAAATATTTTTAAAACCGGAAAGGGAAGAAATTACATTACCATAACCAACTTCAGATGCAGTGTTCATAATTGCTAACAAGGAACCAATGGCACCAGCGTTTAAGGATTTGGCTAATATGCCTTTACCTAGGTTGTTGAAACCAAGAGCAATTGCCAGCAAGATACCACATACTAGGGCAATAATGAGTGACCAGATACTAATAACATTTTTAATGGAAGCGGCAGTTAAAGGAAGTTTCATTGCTTTAAAAGGTTCAAGCATATTGGGATCCCATGTGAAGACTTGTGTCATGATATAGTTTATAACTAATACTGCTAACAATGGCAGTATCGCAATTTTAAAAGAAGGTAACTTAGTTGCGGCTGATGAAGGCTCAGGTTCGTTTAATGTGTGTGCGCCATAGCCTTCGCCGCGGTCTGCAGCTTGTTTACGACGACGTTCTAACCAGATCGTACCCAAGGTAAAGATCAGGACACCGCCAATAAGACCTAAAATCGGTGCCGCATAAATGTTAGTACCAAAAAAGTTAGTGGGGATTAAATTTTGAATTTGCGGAGTACCAGGCAGGCAGTCCATAGTTGCAGTAAAAGCTCCTAAGGCAATTGCAGCTGGCAATAATCTTTTAGGAATATCAGCTTCTTTAAATAATGCGGACGCAAAAGGATATACTGCGAACACAACTACGAACAAGCTTACGCCGCCATAAGTAAGTGCTGCACCAGCTAAAACAACTGCTAAAATAGCACGCTCTTTCCCTAAGGATTTCATAATAGTGTGAGCGATGCCTTTTGCAAGGCCAGTATCTTCCATAATTTTACCAAAGACGGCACCTAATAAGAATACAGGGAAAAAGGATTTAATATAGGTGACCGCTTTTGCCATAAATAGTTCTGTATAAGCGGGCATTAATGGCAGTCCAGAAAGAGAGGCTGCTAACAAAGCAAACACAGGAGCAAACAGGATAACAGAAAAACCTCTATACGCAAAAAACATTAAAAGAAATAAACTTAAGATAATACCTACTACTTCCAAAATGATGACCTCCTCTATTTTAGTTTAATTGTGAACCTAAAAGCAAGCTATTGTCTTGATAAGCCTCCTTTCATTATATCTCTAGATATATGCAAATTTTATGCCAATTCAAATTAGGGTGAAAATTAGTAGTTTACTGTTTTTTAGATGAGTATCTGTATAGATATATAGACAGTATGTACAAGAAAAGAGACATATATTTAGAACATAATAAATAATAGCTTTCCCAAGAACCTCTCCTTTTATTCCAAAAGGATACAATTTCTGAAGTTACGTTAAACATTATAGAGGGAGTATAAGTATTTTAGAGAAAAAAATGAGATTGTCTGAACCACAAAGGCATAATGCCGCGATACAGCATACAAAGAAGAACGTAAACCGCAGAGGACACAGAGTCCACAGAGAGCACAGAGGGTTTTTACCCTATTAATCTTTTCTCAGCGTCCTCTGCGTCTCTGCGGTTCGGTTATGTTTTCGTTATTTTTTAAGAACACGTAGTTTATTTACTTAATATACTAAAATATTGTAAATTACCTATTGTATTGGTGATGTCTAAGAATGAGTACACTAATTAGCAGGAATAATAAAAGAAATGTCTAATGGCTTATTATATAGAAGACATTTGGAGGTGGGAAATGCGTATACGGGATTTAATGAACATGAACGTAGTAACGGTGTTGCCTACTATGATGTTGAAGGAAGCCGCAGTCATTCTTAATAATGCTGGCACAGACAAAGCATTAGTAGTTGATGATGATGGGAAATTAATTGGATTCATTAGCCAAAGAGGATTTATTAAGGCGGTAGCGATTAGTAAGATTGAGGATCTTTGTGTTCAAGATATTATGACGAATCGTGTCGTTCCTTTGCTATATACGAAGAGCGTTAGTGAATTAAAAGAAGAATTTACCTTAAATCAATGCCCTTTTTTTCCTGTGGTAGATGGGGAAAATCGTCCAATCGGTATATTGCATCAAAACGATGTAGTTACCTATTTATCAGACAGATCCTTGCTATTAGTAGAAGAAACTGAAGCCATCATTCAGTCTTTGTATAATGGTGTTACTGCAGTAAATGCGGAAGGAATTGTAACGTTATTCAATGCAGCTGCAGAATTTATTACTGGATTAACAGCTGATGCCGTAATTGGACATCATGTGGATCATGTATTATCAAATACAGGACTTAGCAGGGTCTTAGAAACAGGGGTAACAGAAGTCAATCAACAGCAAACCATTGGTAATTGCACGATTATTACAACTCGATCGCCGATTTTAAATGGTAATAAAGTGATTGGTGCAGTGGCTGTTTTTCAAAATATTACAGAATTGCAGACCGTTGCTGTTGAATTAGAGAATGTAAAGAATTTGAAGAGTACCTTAGAGTCTGCAATTGAAAGCTTCTTTGAAGGCATTGTAATTGTAGATCGGAGCGGTAAAATCACAATGATTAATCAATCCTATTGTGATTTTCTCGGAATCGAACGGGAAAGGGTCATTGGTCAGCATGTGGTTGACGTGATTCCCAATACACGTATGCATGTAGTTGCCCAAGATGGCAAAGCAGAAATTACAGAAATCCAAAGGATAAACGATCATAACTGTGTAGTAACTCGTATTCCGATTGTAAAAGATGGTGAAACAGTTGGGGCAGTAGGAAAAGTTGTATTTAAAGATGTGAAAGATTTAAAAATACTATCAAACAAGCTTAATAAACTAGAATTTGAGTTAGAGTATTATAAGGAAGAGCTGCGCAAAGCCTATGGAGGTAAATACACCTTTGACAGTATTATTGGGACAAGTGAGAAAATGCAATGGATAAAATCCATTGCGATGAAGGCCGCTAAAGGGAATTCTACAGTACTAATATTAGGAGAAAGTGGTACCGGAAAAGAAGTATTCGCCCAGTCCATTCACAATGGTGGTATCCGCAATAATGGCCCTTTTATTAAAGTGAATTGTGCAGCCCTCCCGGAAAATCTGCTGGAAACAGAATTATTTGGCTATGATGAAGGAGCCTTCACAGGGGCAAAAAAAGGCGGGAAACCAGGTAAGTTTGAACTCGCAAATCGGGGGACGATCTTCTTGGATGAAATTGGCGACATGCCAATTTCTATGCAGGTTAAATTGCTGCGTGTGCTTCAGGAGCGAGAGTTTGAACGGGTCGGGGGAACCAAGACGATAAAGCTGGATCTGCGGGTGATTGCTGCTACCAACCGAGATTTGACGAAAATGATTGAAAAAGGTGAGTTTCGTCAAGATTTATATTATCGTCTGGATATTATCTCTTTAGCTATTCCTCCGTTGCGGGAACGTACGGAAGATATACCCGCGCTATGTGACATGCTGCTAAAAAAGATTAACAAGCGGGTGCAGCATGACGTTGAAGGAATCGCAGCAGCAACATCAAAACTATTAATGGCTTATAAATGGCCAGGCAATGTTCGGGAGCTGGAAAATGTGTTAGAAAGAGCATTAAATTTGATGGATGATCATGAAGTGTTAATTGCTCCTGAACATTTACCTCCTATAGTAAAAAAAGTGAATAAAGAAAGCGAACCCGTTGAAGTTTCCGATAATTTGGCTGGGATGCTGGATGATACGGAAAAGCAGGCAATTTTAAAGGTATTAGAAGAAGCCGGCGGTAATAAGAGTAAAGCGGCGAAGATTTTAGGAATCCATCGATCGGGATTTTATCAAAAGTTACAGAAGCATAATA
This sequence comes from Pelosinus fermentans, assembly GCA_002434245.1. Classification (GTDB taxonomy): domain Bacteria; phylum Bacillota; class Negativicutes; order DSM-13327; family DSM-13327; genus Pelosinus; species Pelosinus fermentans_B. Next base: position 140,012 of record DJJR01000077.1, on the reverse strand, counting down.
TTAAATAAGGCGATTTACGATTGATACAAAAAAATAATAATGATATTGACATGATAAAAAAATAATGTTATAATAACAAAGATCAATATCGAAAGCTAAGAGCCGTCATATTTGACGGCTTATATTTATATAGAAATTGCAAAAGTAATCGAGTATGTTCTAGCAAAGCAATACAAAAAGTCGATTGTAAAAAATGATTGGTAGATTAGAGTTGTGCTCCGTTAAAAAAGAGTAATCATAAATCCTGTCTCTGCATATCCTATAGAATGGTGGTAATGTTGATTAAGTACATAGTGGGCAAATTTACAAGGTGTGTTGTATCATTACCGCTATAGTTTATAGGTTATTAGGGAGGATTCAAATGAGAATAGAACAGCGTATCCAACAGCTTTACAAGAAGTTGTTAAAACTAGGATATTATCCATTTCAAGTACAAAGTATTATACACTTTGCAATTGGCAATAGCGATGTAGAGGCAGCAACTGCTGCTGATAAAATTAAAGTTGTTAATATCTTGGAAGACTATGAAAAATTAGCATATAATTTTTCTCTTGCATATAGTAAATAAGTAAATAAAGAGCCTAGTAGGCTCTTTATTTCTGTCAATTTTAAATAAGCAGATTTTAAGTACCATTAAAAAAGGAAGGCTGGTAAAAATATGATTAGTACAAGTGGTTTGACGTTACGGTATGGAAAAAGGGCATTGTTTGAGGATGTCAATATAAAATTCACGCCAGGCAATTGTTATGGATTAATTGGTGCCAACGGTACAGGAAAATCGACGTTCTTAAAAATATTATCAGGTGAAATTGAGCCCAATTCTGGTGAAGTTATTATTTCATCTGGAGAGCGCCTAGCCGTTTTGAAACAGGATCATTATGAATTTGATGAATTTGATGTGCTGAAAACGGTTATTATGGGACATGCCAGACTTTTTGAAATTATGGAAGCAAAAGAAGTATTATATGCGAAAGCCGATTTTACGGACGAAGATGGTATAAAGGTTGGCGAATTAGAAGGTGAATTTGCTGAGCTTAACGGCTGGGATGCGGAAACAGAAGCAGCCCGCATGTTGACTGGCCTAGGAATTGGAGAAGAGCTACATACGAAATTAATGAAAGATTTAAGCGGCAACGAAAAGGTTCGGGTCTTGTTAGCTCAAGCTTTATTTGGCTCTCCGGACATTTTACTGCTGGATGAACCGACAAATCATTTGGATGTAGAATCCATTCGCTGGTTGGAAGAGTTTCTGTATAATTTTGATAACACAGTTATTGTGGTATCCCATGACCGTCATTTCTTAAATAAAGTTTGCACTCATATTGCTGATATTGATTTTAGTCAAATTCAGCTGTATGTAGGGAATTATGATTTTTGGCAGCAGTCAAGTGAACTGGCATTGAAAATGGCTAAAGAAGCCAATAAGAAGACTGAAGAAAAAATGAAAGATTTGCAAAGTTTTATCCAGCGTTTTAGTGCGAATGCTTCTAAATCAAAGCAGGCAACATCACGTAGAAAGCAATTGGATAAGTTGACGCTGGAAGATATCAAGCCATCATCCCGTAAATATCCATATATCGCTTTTAAACCAGACAGAGAAGCAGGAGATCAACTATTAACCGTTGAGAATCTTTGCAAAACCATTGATGGGGAAAAGGTACTGAATAATGTTAGCTTCGTTGTTACAAAGGCAGATAAGATTGCTTTTGTAGGTGCGAACAGCTTGGCGAAGACGACACTGTTTAAGATCTTAATGGGTGAAATGGAAGCGGACAGCGGTGAATTTAAATGGGGTGTAACCACTTCCCAGGCTTATTTCCCAAGAGATAATGCGGAGTATTTTGATAGTACATTAAATCTGGTAGACTGGCTCAGACAATTTTCTCGGGACCCGGACGAAACTTTCGTTCGAGGATTCTTAGGTCGTATGTTATTTTCCGGTGAGGAAAGTCAAAAAGCTGCCAATGTATTATCCGGTGGTGAAAAAGTACGGTGCATGCTGTCTAAAATGATGCTCAGCGGTGCCAATGTACTGATCTTTGATGAGCCGACAAATCACTTGGATTTGGAGTCTATCACTTCACTGAATAATGGTTTAATCAGCTTTGAGGGAACCATGTTATTCGTTGCCCATGACCATGAGTTTGTGCAAACCATTGCCAACCGTATTATTGAAATTACGGAAGATGGTATCATTGACAAACGTATGACCTATGATGAATACTTGGAAACCGTGGCAACTAGAAAATAAGAATCTTTATACAGCACGCACTTCACTTGTGAGGTGCGTGTTTTTATATCAAAAAATAACGAACCGCGAAGTTCGCGAAGAAATACGAAGGACACGAAGGAGTTTTCTTTATAGCATCAGAATTTTTAAGTTTTGGAGGATGAAAGTACCATTAATCTGTCATTGCGAGCATAGCGAGCAATCCCCTACTTGTTAAGATGTTGCTTGACTCTTAATATTTTACTCTTCCGATTCTTCGTGTCTTCGCGGTTCAAACGGTTTTATTTTTTTAGGGCACATAGTGTTTTGCTGATAAAATGGATATTGTAATTGTTTTTTACATAAAAGTATATACTATAATAGATAGTAAGAATTTCTAAAACAGTATAGCTTTAACAGCAGGAGGATATTAGGATGAGAGAATATGATGTCTTAATCGAAAAATTTCATGATTTCTTTACTCAGGATGGGAACGCTTGTGTGAGTCTGGGAGTCAATAAGCATTTGGATGATCTGCCTAATCCTAGCTTGGAGAACGCTGCACTACGTATTGCTGTAGGTAAGAAATTATTAGCAGATATTATAAGTTTTCCTAAAGGAGTATTGGAATTTGATCAAATCCTGGATTTAGATTTGGCGGCATTGGCTGTTGAATTTGCCATATATAGTCTCACGTATCGCTTTAATGGTAAAACCCAGCTGCAGCAAAAACCCACTGCGGGTGCTGATATTAGTGATGGAATGTTTCTGCTGTTCATCAACGATCCTCGTCCTTCTCACGAAAGACTGGATCATATTACGGCCCGCCTGGAAAAAGTACCTCAATACCTGAAACAATTGCTTTTGACGTTAGATACACCTGTAGAGCGCTGGGTCAGCATGGATATTGAAAAAGTAAATGGACTGCCAGAATTCTTTGAGACTCTTTATAGTTGGGCGAAGAGTGAGCAGTATAATCAGTTAGAAAGGCTGGAAGCTGCAAAGCAGCAAGCTAATGATGCTTTAGAGGAATATACAGCAAAACTCAAAGCAATGCCTACAACCACCAATTTCTTTATTGGGGCAGAACAGGCTAAAACATGTATTGCATTACGAGGCATTGATAAATCCCTGGAAGAATTACATACAATGGCTGTCCAGTTTTTACAGAATACTGGAAAAGAACTGGAACTTTTGAGCGGGAAGTTAATTGATAAATACAGCTTGCCGCCGACTACTACTTTGGAAGAATTACATACTTTTTTGAACCAGCGATATCAGGTAAAGCTTACCCATAAAGATTCCTTCTCCGATATCCTTCTACGATATAAAGAGGAAAAGGATAAGATTATCAAGTATCTCCAGGAAAAAAAGCTGTTTCCCATAGGGGAAGGGCAGGATATGCTGATTATGCAGACACCTGTTTTTATGGCTCCTTCTATTCCAGCTGGGGCTATGGTTTCTCCGCCGCCATTTCGCTCTGGAACAAAGACCAGTGTGATTTACCTTACACTGAGTCAAGAGTTAGTAGATGAGCATACGGAACTATCCATCCCTTCGATGATGATCCATGAGGGGATTCCTGGGCATCATTTACAGCTTGCTACCGCAGCGAACCATCCATCCGTAGTGCGGCGTCATTTTGATGCAATGGAGCATGCAGAGGGCTGGACCACGATGCTGGAAGATTATATGCTGGATATTGGGTATATGGGAGAACTAACCGATGAAGCCCGTTTTTGTGCGAAAAGGGATATTTCCAGAATTGGCGCGCGTGTGGCAATTGATTTATACTTCATGACAGGAGATATAAAATATTTAGATGTAGGTATTGATGTGGATGTAACTTCTGATGATCCTTTTATCAATGCTGGTAAACTGCTGCAAAAAGTGACTGGGTTTGTGGGAGGCAGAGTACAAGCGGAATTAAACTGGTACTCTCAAGAAAGAGCCTATCCTCTTTGCTACCTTACGGGCAATCAATTGGTGTGGGAATTAAAGACAGATATGGTTAAAGCGCAGCAAGGCAAACTCGAGGGATTCGAGTTAGATAAAGTATTTCACAGTATGTATCTGAAGGCGGGAAATATGCCTGTTGCCTTTTTGCGCAAGGTATTTGAACATGAAAAGCTGCTGTAATACAAATGGAGTTACAAGGAAAAATGTGAAGTGATTATTGGTTTCTGTAATTAAATGTCCATTTCATAAAGAATGTTGTTGACAGTGTGAAGAATTTTTTGTATTATAATCAAAAAGAAGACTATAATGACGATGAATGGAAGAGTAATTGTATTGGTAATATTCACAGCGAGCTGGAGATGGTGTAAGCCAGTAATATGAAATACAATGAAAATCATCCACGAGTTGCGGGCTGAAGAATTAGTAAGCTGCGCCGGGCCTCTTTTAGAGGAATTGCTGCCCGTTATTGCGGCGAGGTATAGAGGATTTTATGCTCCGTACCTATGAGATATTATGGTTTGTGCCATAATAATTTGGGTGGTATCGCGGATTAACCTCCGTCCCTTTATAAGGGACGGAGGTCTTTTATTTTACTCTGGTTTATAAAATTCATAGTATTTTCTTACGATATTAGAATGAATATGATTTTAGCGGAAGAGAGAAAAAAGAATGATGTAACCGCAGAGAAATGATGGATAGGGTTTATAAATTTACCCCTCAGCGTACTCTGCGCCTCTGCGGTTCAAAAACGGTCTAATTTTTAAATTCTTATTAAGAAAATAAGGAGGTATTTGCTTTGAAGATGCTGGGTGCGGAAGTTGTAATTGAATGTTTGAAGGCGGAAGAGGTGGATATTGTATTTGGTTATCCTGGAGGAGCTGTTTTAACTCTTTATGATGCATTATTTAAAACTGATTTTCCCCATATTTTAACTCGCCATGAACAAGGGGCGGTGCATGCTGCGGATGGATATGCCCGGGCAACGGGTAAAACAGGCGTCTGTTTTGCTACCTCTGGGCCCGGGGGAACCAATCTGGTTACTGGTATTGCAACGGCGTATATGGATTCGATTCCCTTGGTAGCGATTACTGGTCAGGTAGGAGTGTCTTTGATTGGCAAAGATTCTTTTCAAGAAGCGGATATTTGTGGTATTACTACCCCTATTACCAAACATAATTATTTAGTAAAAAAGATTCAGGATTTGCCTTGTGTAATGAAAGAAGCATTTTATATTGCACGCACCGGACGGCCAGGACCAGTCCTGATAGATATTTCTAAAGATGTTTTCAATGATACGCTTGATTTTGTATATCCTGAGACTGTCTGTCTTAGAGGATATCGATCTTTATTTGCCGGTAATTCTAACCAGATTGATTTAGTGATTGATGCCTTAGAAAAAGCAGAAAAACCGGTAATTTTTGTAGGTGGCGGTGTTAACATTTCAGGCACATCAGAAGAAATGCGCAAAGTGATCAACCTAACTGGCATTCCAGTTATATCAAGCTTAATGGGATTAGGCTGTATTCCCAGTGATGTACCTGAACACTTGGGAATGGTGGGAATGCATGGAACCTATGCTGCCAATATGGCGACAATGGACTGTGATCTTCTCATAGGTATTGGAGTTCGTTTCGATGATCGGGTTACCAGTCTGGTTCAGAACTTTGCTCCTAAAGCAACGATTATACATTTTGATATTGATCCAGCAGAGGTAAACAAGAATGTCCGTGCTGATTTAAAAGTAATAGGAGATTTGCGCTGGTCTTTGCCTCTATTGTGCGAAAAAATAGTGGAGCACAGTATAACAAAAAAACAGTGGGCAAAAGCAGAATGGGTGGATTTAGTACAGGAATGGAAGCGGGAAAAGCCTTTGGCATCAAGTTTGCCTGCAGGAGGAATTCGGCCGCAGACTGTGATTGAGAAGGTCAGTGAGCTTACGCAAGGTGAAGCCATCATTGTAACAGATGTTGGTCAGCATCAGATGTGGACTGCACAATCTTATAGTTTTAATACACAGCGTTCCTTCCTGACTTCTGGTGGACTAGGAACCATGGGATATGGCTTGCCAGCTGCAATTGGGGCGCAGATAACCTTACCAGAGAAGGATGTTGTATTATTTACTGGTGATGGCAGTATTATGATGAACTGTCAGGAGCTTGCCACGCTTGCTGATAATGGATTGCCAGTGAAAATTATCGTCATGAATAATCAGGTGCTTGGCATGGTCAATCAATGGCAGCGCATGTTTTATGGGAAACGCTACTCCCATTCCAGTACGAAGGGGTGTACCGATTTTGTGAAGCTTGCTGAAGCTATGGGAGTTGCTGGTCTTAGAGTAACCAAGCCAGAAGAGTTAAACAGTGTACTGGAAAAAGCTTTGAAGATGGAAGGACCAGTGCTGGTTGATGTTCTGCTGCCAGAAACGGAAGATGTATTACCGATGGTTGCACCAGGGGGACGTCTGGATCAAATGGTCTTAAGGGGGATAATTGGATGAAATATATCTTAGCTGTTTTAGTAGAGAATCGGCCGGGGGTATTAACTCATATATCAGGACTCATCAGCCGTCGTGCCTTTAATATTGAAAGTATAGCCGCAGGGCCTACTGAGGAAGTTGATACAACGCGAATCACCATCGGTGTTGAGGTGGAGGATGAATTTGAATTAGAGCAGGTAGTTAATCAATTGTCAAAACTCGTTAATGTGATTAAGATTGCAAATATCACATATGTAGATTCCATTCAGCGTGAACTGGCTCTCATTAAAGTTCGTGCCAACAAAGCCAATCGATCAGACCTTGTTGATGTTGTAGAAATATTTCGTGCTAAAATTGTAGATGTAAATAGAGAGACCTTAGTCGTCGAATTATCCGGTGAAGAATCTAAAATTGATGCTTTGTGTGAGGTATTAACTGATTTTGGCATTCTTGAAATTGTTCGTACAGGAAGAATTGCAATCTCCAGAGGGCCGGTTCCTGCCAAAGATATGTAGACAAATGCAAAAAAAAGGACTATAAAAGCCCAGTACCGCAGCAGCGGCACTGGGCTTTTATGCTTTTAATTTTTAAACAACCCTATTGCACTGATAATCAAAGATACGATTCCACCTGCTATTAGAGGACCGACCGCCAGTCCTTGGAAGAAACACACTCCCACAATGGTACCAACAACTAAAGCCGTTACTGCTTCTGGCGATTCTTTCATAAAAAATACACCTTGGGCAGCAATCCAGGCGACAAGAATGCCAACGAAAATGGCCACTAAACCAATGGGGGTCTTAAATGCTTCCAAGATCCCGCCGATGGATATACGTCCTTGAGCAATAGGCGTTAGTACAGCCAAAGTTAAAATGGTAATGCCAATGCTAATGCCATGATCTTCGATATAAGGAAACCATGTATGAAAGCCTAACAGCTTTATTAGAAGCAGTATGAGTGCAGCAATTGATACAGAGTGGTTATTGCCAATAACGGATAAACACAAAATTATCAAAATAGGAAGGTTTTCCCAATTCATTTTTTTCACATCCTTATGTAGTTGTTGCAAAGAGTTAAAAAAAGTAATGAACCGCGAAGGTCACGAAGAAATGCAAAGAACACGAAGGTTTTTTAACCACAGAGGGCGCGTTTTTATTCTATCTATTTTTTCTCTGTGTTCTCTGCGCCTCTGCGGTTCGGTCCCACTTTATCTGTTTTAATGGAGTGTAAACCTGTCATTGCGAGCACAGCGAAGCAATCCTCCCCTTGTCAAAAGATTGCTTTACTCTGTTCACAATGATAAAAATGGTGAAGTTTTTCTTAGTATGGCAGAACTTACTTATATATCATACTAACCTTAGCGGAAAAAGTCTAATAGAATCCTAAAAAAAATGTTTGACTTTTCAAGACGACTGGTCTATTATTTAAGTATGAAAAACACGACAAAAGAGAAATTAATTAAAGCAGGTGCCAAAGCAATGGTAGCAAAAAGCTATCATGCGGTAGGGATACAAGAAATTCTAACAACAGTAGATGTTCCGAAAGGATCGTTCTATCATTATTTTGAATCGAAAGAAGCCTTTGGTATAGCCATTATTGAATATTATGGAGAACAATTAGCCAAGTCCATTGCAGAAAAATTAGCCAATGAAAAGGGTTCTCCCAGAGAAAAAATACAAAAGTATTTTTTAGGTATTCGGGATTATTATGCCATACATGGCTGCGGCAGAGGATGTTTGGTTGCTAAATTGGCAATTGAAGTGGAAAACCCCAGTGCAGCTATGGGAGATGCATTAAAACGGGAATTTGATAAATGGACGGCGTTATTTGCGTCTTGTATAAGAGAAGGCCAAAAAATGGGGGAAATATCATCGGAGTATGATGCAGAGTCCATGGCAGAATTCCTATATACTTCATGGGAAGGCGCACTCATTCGTATGCAAGTGAATCGCGATATTTCGCCAATTGATAAATTTATCGAACATTCTTTTGATCGAATCATACCAGGGCAGAATCATAGCTAGACTCCTTCACCACATGACAATTACTTTCCATTTGTGGGATAGGGGTGAATTATACAGAGTTGTAGACGACCAGTCTATTTTAAGAAGGAGGTGACCCTACCTATGCAATATTTTGTAACGTATGATATAACTGGATTATTGCTCTATCTTATGGATTCTCAGGGGATGCAGCACTTGTTTCTTGATGATGCTGCTGATAGCAGACCTCTTTTCTTGAACGCCAATTGTGTTTAAATGAAAAGATAAATTTGTAGTAGAAAGGAGCCGTAGTATGCGTTATGAAGGCGTTGTATATCGCCCACCTAGTGAAGCCGGCAGCTTACTGATTCAGGCTACTATTGGTTGTCCCCATAACCAATGCACATTCTGCGGAATGTATAAAGAAAAACAATTTCGCATTCGGTCGGTTGCTGATATTAAAGAAGATTTGAACCAAGCACAAAAAGTGTATCAGAATACAGTGGAGACTCTTTTTTTCCCCGACGGCAATACCATCCTGATGAAAACCTCTGATTTGGTAGAAATCATTCATTACGCGAAAAAGACTTTCCCCGGTTTACAGCGTATTACCATGTATGGTTCTTCCAAATATATCTTACGAAAATCAGAAGAGGAACTGCTTTTATTGCAGAAAAATGGCCTTACTCGAATTCATTCTGGTATGGAATCAGGCGATGACATTGTATTAAAGCGAATTTGCAAAGGTGCAAGTGCTAAGGAGACGATTTTGGCAGGGCGTAAGGTAAAAGAAGCGGGAATTGAAATTAGTGAATATGTCATGCTGGGGATTGGCGGAAAAGAGCGCTCTATGGAGCATGCGCAAAATAGTGCGAAGGTACTCAACCAAATTAACCCGGATTTTATCCGTCTTCGTACATTCATTCCTATGGCAGGAACTCAGCTGTATGAGGAATATCGCCAAGGTGCATTTGGACTGCTGAGTGCCAATGAAGCATTACGAGAGACCAGATTGTTTATTGCCAGCCTTGAAGCAACCAGTATGTTATATAGTGATCATCATTCCAATTACGCCTATGTGAATGGGCGATTGCCTGCGGCAAAAGAAGAGATGCTGCAAACCATTGATCATTTGCTGACATTGCCAGAAGAACATTTTCGTCCGCCAGAAGTGGGAAATCTGTAAATGATGTCATTATACAAAAAAATGATTTTTATTCGATTATGGTCTTGCAATTCCCCAAAGCATGGATTAGTATTTAGAATATACAGTTAATTTTTAAGTGCTATTTTCTTCAATGTGTGATTTACGTGCAACTAAATATTTTGCATACAAAATATTTAGTTGCACGTAAATCATGGCATAAATTTTCACTCTAGTCTAAAAATTACACTGTTTTATGTTAATTATTTAGTTTGCATACAAGATATTTAGATGCAAACTAAATAAATGACAGAATAGAAAATAAAGTATTTTTTGACTTTTAATGATTGGTGACTTACGCCAAATGGCGTATCACATAGATTTTGTCATAATAACAATAAAATGTGGGAGGAAGAAACTATGAATTTTGAATTGACCAAAGAGCAGGAAGACATTCGGAGCATGATAAGAGATTTTGCTGAAAAATCGGTGGCACCGACTGCGGCAGAGCGAGACGAAAAAGAATATTTTCCCCGTGAAATCTTTGACCAGATGGGTGAGCTGGGAATTTTAGGACTGCCGTATCCAGAAGAGTACGGTGGTGCAGGAAGCGACTTTTTATCCTATGCCATGGCAGTCGAAGAAATATCTCGTGTATGCGCATCAACAGGGATTGGACTTTCGGTGCATGTATCATTGTGTTCCTGGCCCATTTTTCATTATGGAACCGAAGAACAAAAACAGAAGTTTCTCAGACCATTAGCAGAAGGGACAAAGTTAGGGGCTTTTGGTTTGACGGAACCTAATGCCGGCACCGATGCAAGCGCTGCTACTACGACAGCAGTGAAAGATGGAGACCATTATATTTTGAACGGTGCTAAAATCTTCAACACAAATGGCGGAGAAGCAGAAATTGAAGTAATATTTGCCTCTACTGATAAAGCAGCTGGTTTAAAAGGCATGAGTGCTTTTATCGTTGAGAAGGGTACTCCCGGTCTTAGCTTCGGTAAAAAAGAAGTAAAAATGGGTATTCGATCTTCTGTACAACGTGAAGTATTTATGAAAGACTGCCGTATTCCAGCTGCTAATTTGTTGGGGAAGGAAGGGCAGGGGTTTAAGATTGCGATGACTGCTTTAGATGGCGGACGTATTGGTGTTGCTGCTCAATCTCTTGGTATTGCCCAGGGAGCTTTGGAACAAGCCATTAAGTATTCCAAAGAGCGGGTACAATTTGGCAAACCGATCTCCAGCAATCAGGCAATTGCATTTAAGATTGCTGATATGGCGGCTAAAGTGGAGGGAGCAAGGCTGCTCGTGTATCGTGCTGCCTATCATAAATCCCATCATCTTCCTTATTCAAAAGAAGCAGCTATGGCAAAATTAGTTGCATCAGATGCTGCTATGTCCGTTACAACGGATGCTGTGCAAATTTTTGGCGGTTATGGCTATACTCGTGAGTATCCAGTAGAACGCATGATGCGTGATGCTAAAATCACACAAATATACGAGGGAACAAATGAAGTTCAGCGTATGGTTATTTCAGGTGCTGTTTTACGATAAGAATTACTCGCCAAGACAATCTGCTATGGACAATGCCCTGTCTAAATGAGATATGAGTTTTTAAAGAGATAGGGCATTGTGTAAGGTTCTATATAAAAATGCATTAATTATATTAGGAGGCGAAGAGATGGAAATTCTTGTTTGTATTAAGCAAGTTCCTGATACTGCCGAAGTAAAAATCGATCCAGTAACCAATACGTTGATCCGACAAGGGGTACCCAGTATTGTAAATCCTTTTGATAAAAATGCCTTGGAGGCTGCCCTGCAATTAAAAGATAAACATGGCGGTAAAGTTACAGTGATTTCTATGGGACCGCCTCAGGCGAAAGAGGCATTGAGGGAATGTCTAGCGATGGGTGCTGATAACGCCATATTAGTCAGTGACAGGGCTTTTGGTGGATCGGATACATTAGCTACCAGCTATACCTTAGCGGCAACCATCCGTAAGATTGGTACCTATGATCTGATATTCTGCGGCAAGCAAGCCATTGATGGTGATACTGCCCAAGTCGGACCAGAGATTGCAGAACATTTGGGGATTGCACAGATTACCTATGTAGCTAAAATTGAAGTGAATGGTGATACAGTTTCTGTAGAGCGTGAGTACGAGGAAGGCTATGGCGTCATCGAAGGGAAATTACCTTTGCTGATATCAGTGGTTAAATCCATTAATGAACCCAGATATCCTACGATTAAAGGAACAATGAAAGCCAATCGAGCTGAAATCCCTGTATGGACCATGGCTGACCTTGATGTAGATGAGCAAAAGCTTGGTTTAAAAGGATCGCCCACTCAAGTCCGCAGAATTTTTACACCTCCTCAGCGTACGGAAGGTGTGATCATTCAAAAAGATACAGCATGGGAATCGGTTGCTGTATTGATTCAAAAACTATCGGATGCTAAAATTATATAAAAGAAGGGTGACAGGACAATGGCTATAAAAGTAAACCAAGAAGAATGTATTGCCTGTGGTGCTTGTTTATCTGTATGTCCCTTTGGTGCCATTGTAATGCAGGATGAAAAAGCGTACATAACGGAGGCGTGCACTGCTTGCGGTGCTTGTGTTGATACTTGTCCAGTAGAGGCAATCCTTCGTGAAGAAGAAGATAAAGTTGTGGCTATGGATAAAAGCCAATATAAAGATGTTTGGGTATATTTGGAAGTGGGTGAAGGGAAACTGCGCAATGTTGGTCTGGAACTACTTGGTGAAGGACGTAAATTGGCAGATGGTATGGGACAAAGCTTAGCGAGTGTTCTGATTGGACATAACGTTGAAGGGTTAGCGCAAGAAGCTTTTGCAGCAGGTTCTGATAAAGTGTATTTGGTAGATGCTGCTGAATTAGCCCAATATAATACAGATAGTTACACTGCAACCTTATTTGATTTAATCAGCAATTATAAGCCATCTGTTATTCTCATGGGTGCGACGAATGATGGTCGGGATTTTGGAGCACGTGTTGCATGCCGTGTGGGAACTGGACTAACGGCAGATTGTACTGGTCTTGGTATTGATGAGGCTACTGGATTCGTTTCTTGGACTAGACCAGCATTTGGCGGTAATATCATGGCGACAATTATCTGTCCGGAACATCGTCCTCAGATGGGCACTGTTCGCCCTTCCGTATTTAAGAAGCCAGTATTAGATTATAGTAAAAAAGGCGAGCTGATTCGCGTAACCAGCAAAATTAAGCAAGAAGATATGCGGACGAAGCTTATCAATATGATTCACGTTTGTACCGTATCCTGCAATTTGGAAGAAGCTGAAATAATCGTATCTGGCGGACGCGGTATGTGCAAACCTGAAAATTTTTCACTTGTAGAAGATTTGGCCAATGTTCTTGGCGCTTCCGTAGGGGCATCTCGGGCTGCAGTAGATGCGGGATGGAAACCGGCATTGCATCAAGTGGGGCAGACCGGGAAAACCGTAGGACCGAAGATTTATTTTGCCTGTGGTATATCCGGGGCCATTCAGCATTTGGCAGGTATGTCATCATCTGATCTTGTCATTGCGATTAATAAAGATCCTGATGCGCCAATTTTTAAAATGGCTGACTATGGTATCGTCGGCGATGTATTAGAAGTATTGCCGATATTAACGGAGGAATTTAAAAAAATAAAGAGCGCTTGATTTGAATGCAATTTTAAATAAAAAATCAATATTCCTATTAAATAATAAGGAGAGGTGTTTGTTATGGGAGAGTATACAAATTTATTAGTCGAGATCGATAGTGAGGGTATTTGTACGGTCGCCATTAATCGTCCAAAGGCTTTGAATGCGTTAAATGCTGCAACTGTACATGAACTGGATCAACTGTTTGATGAACTAGCTGCTAATGATGCTGTAAAAGTGGTCATCGTTACTGGCAGTGGAGAAAAGTCTTTTGTTGCCGGGGCGGATATACTTGAAATGAAGGATAAGACCGCTGTAGAGGGGCGGCAATGGGGGCAATTGGCACAAGGCGTATTTAATAAAATTGAGAATCTTCCCAAACCTGTTATTGCGGCAGTCAATGGCTATGCCTTGGGTGGAGGTTGTGAACTTGCCATGGCTTGCGATATTCGCATTGCTTCGGAAAAAGCCAAGTTTGGTCAGCCAGAAGTGTCTTTAGGCATACCGCCAGGGTTCGGTGGAACCCAGCGGCTGTCACGCTTAGTGGGCAAAGGCAGAGCCAAGGAATTATTATTTACTGGTGATATGATCGATGCTGCTGAAGCCTATCGAATTGGTCTTGCAAATCAGGTGGCAGCTCCCGAAGAACTAATTGGTAAAGCAAAAGCAATGGCTCAGAAAATACTATCAAGAGCACCAATTGCCGTACAAGTTTGTAAAACAGCAGTCAATAGAGGTCTTGATGTGGATCTGACTTCAGGAATTGCCTATGAAGCAGAAGTTTTCGGTCTTTGTTTTGCGACACAGGATCAAAAAGAGGGCATGACTGCTTTCATTGAAAAGCGCAAAGCAAACTTTATTGGGAAGTAAAATACTGGTGTAATAAAAATAAGGTGATAGAGGCATTTCGCCTCTGTCACCTTATTTACCATATCATATTAGCTGTTGAAATTAATGAGAATGCGTTGCAAAATACTACGAAACATAAAGATTTCTGCTTCACTGGAGCCTTCTAACATTTTACTTTCAATCTGTTTCATTAATTGCAATATTGTTGCTTTATGGTTTTTTGCTTTCTCTGTTAAAATGATTTGGTAAGAGCGACGATCGTTAGGAGTATCAATTCGCATTACAAAGCCTGCCTTTTCTAAACGATCAATCAGACCAGTAAGTGTTGAATTGTCTAACAAAACATTCTTGCTAAGTTCTGATATGGAGATATTGTCTTTTGTGAACAAGGAGTAAAGCACGACCAGTTGTCCTGGTGAGATTTCTAAGCCCGATTGATCTAACATTTTCTTTGTATAGGAAAAATGTTTTTGTTCTGATTTTGCTAAAAGAATACACATACTATCAAGGATCTGGAGCAATATCGCATTCACCTCTGAATCATTATTGTAATTTGTATGCAAATTTTATGTATATCAATTATTCTATACGGTTTTTAAGTATTGTCAATAAAGAAGATTGCAGTATAGGTGGAGTTACTCCAGAGATCAATTTACGATAGGACAAAGAAACTAGACCATGTCTTAAAAGATGGTCTAGTTTCTTTGCGTTTGTGAAATAGTGTATTGCTATTAAAAGATCATATACAAGTATCTTCTTGTAGAAAATATCCGACTCCTCGCACTGTTTTAATATTAGATGAGTTCAATTTCTTACGCAGATAATGAATATAAAGGTCGATATTGGCGATATTGGTCTCAGAGTTGTAGCTCCAAACCTTTTCCATAATTCGTTCCTTGGTAATAACTTGACCAAAATTGCGCATCAGCATTTCTAAAAGTCTTCCATTAGTAAAATTTTCATCGCTTACCCTCTTATGGTAACTTCCTTGTCTAAATTAGCCTTCCTTGGATTATTTTTCTATTTTAAAAAAAGAATGTTTGAATTAGATTTGATATTTTCATAAAAAATGAGATTATTCGACATAAAATGGATGAAGGAGTGCAGGGATGTTGCATATAGCTAAGACATTTATATTGTTAAGTCATTGATAAAATCCCAGCAGCGAGTATGGTCTGTTGTTTCTGATACCTCTCTCTCATGGGAACAGAGAAGGCAAAAATTAAAACGCGTAAATGCTATAAATCTGATAACTGGCAAGTTAACAACGACTCAGCGATCAGCGTGGAAAAAATGGAATCAATCGCTTAATTTAATGAATTTGTAATATATATAGTATAGAGTTTTAGTGTTTTTCGTTGCTCCATTATCTTAAATAAGGCGGTGCATTAAAAATAGGACGAAATGCTATGATTGGTGGTTTTTCTAAAGTGGCACAAGATGTGCCTCCTTATATTATGGTGGATGGAAATCTCGCCCGGATAGCAGGCCTTAATAAAATTGGAATGGTTCGCGAGGGCGTTGAGGAAGATACCCGTAAAGTGATGAAGCGTGCTTATAAACTGCTATATTATTCGGGACTTAGTATAGAACAAGCATTAGAGGCAATGGAGCGCGAACTGCCCAAGTCGGAGGAATTGGAGTCCTTCATAACATTTCTACGCAATTCCAAAAGTGGAATCTGCCAAAAGGTGCTTAAACAAAAGCGCTAAGAAAGCATGATGCGCACCAAAGCATTATCAGTAATTCGCTGTATAAGGAATTAATCCTCCACACAAACCATAAAAAAGCAGATCGACCCCCTGGCAGGGAATCGATCTGCTTTTATCTTTTTTCTTATTTGAACACTTTAATGCGTTCGTCTAATGGTTTAAATTCTTTCTCACCGGGATCTGCAGTTGGTTTTCCAAAAGGAAGCTGTGCAATCAATTTCCATGTTGTTGGAACATTCCACTTTTGAATGACTTGCTCTTCGATCAGAGCACCATAATGCTGCAGAGAAGCGCCGAGTCCTTCTGCTTCTAATCCAGTCCACACAACTAATTGTACCATGCCGGAAGCATGATGTGACCAAATAGGGAAGTTGTCTTTATAAAGAGCAAATTGAGTTTGAAGATCTTTAATCACAGTTTCATCTTCGAAAAACAATACAGTACCATATCCACTCTTAAAAGAATTTATCTTTTCTTCCGTAGGAGCAAATGCATTTTCAGGAACAATCTTTCTAAGAGCTTCTTTGGTAATATCCCATAATATATCGTGCTGCTCTCCTAGTAATAAGAGTATTCTAGCACTTTGTGAATTAAATGCAGATGGAGTATGCTTTACAGCAGCTTCAATGATTTCCTGTATCTTCTCATAGGATACAATTTCTTCTTTACTAATACTATAAATCGAACGTCTTGCTTTTAAAGCGGCATAAAAATCTTTGGACATGATTGACACCTCATCTTTACATTTTTGATTTTTTATATTTCTAAGCAGGCTTGTATAGAAACCGCCTAAAATAATTGTTTAATGCTTCTTTATATATTAGTCAAAGTTTTTTCGAAAAAGATACGGCTTATGCAGCATTTTACCAAAAAATTTATGATTTTTCTTTAATTCGCTAGCAATTTTAGAATTTTAGCTTTAGAAATTACCTCGCTCATTGAGGCGCTTGAACTTTAAACATTCCAAAAACTGATTCCTGAGCCAGTCCTTTTTGAGATGTACACCGGATTCTGATTGTTTATCAGAGAGGCAGCAGCATATATGCTCTTTATGTATGGTATCATTTGTTATATCTATGATCTTCATAATATACTCCAGAATTAAAATCTTTATTTAATATATTTACCATTGTACTTGAAAAACCTTCACTATATCAGTTAGAAGCTGAAAAAATAGGCTATTTCATCTCAGCTGTATGAAAATCGAATAGAAATAATATGATGGCTGCTAACAAGAAGGTGATAGACCAGGCCAAGAAGGGTTTTGAATGATGAATTTTTACAAAAGAAAAAAGAGCAACATCAAACAAGGTTGATATACGCCACGACCAGCCATTTTGATAGGAGATTCCCCCTAATGTGTAATCGATCAATTCAATGGTACTAAAAATGAAAATCCATAAGGCAAAGTAAGCATATTGAATCAGCCTTCCAGATGAAGGAAAACGGGATAAGAAAATAAATACCGTAGCTGGTAGGGCAATATAAGAGTTAAGTAATTCAACGACAGTAGATGTTGTTACAAAAAGGTCCGGACCAAACCCCCATAAAACATGATGATAGGTCAATAGGGAGGAGCTTAAATTCACAACCATGACAAAAAGCATAGTCGGATAATAGCTTTGGAGATTTTTCCAATCTCCAAAGCGATAAACGCCGATGATAAAAGAACATACTAAAAAAAGCCTGAAAATAAATAACTCTATCATTTAGCATCCACCTTATTATATTACTTATATAATAGTGTATGTAACCCCTGCATGTACTAATTCTTAATGCGTTAAGAAAAAATAATGTGCTCCGGAGAGTTGAAGGATAAAATAAGGTAATTTGTACAAAATAATAATCTTAAAGACTCTATGAACAGTGGGGGATACAAAGAAATGTTTAGTGCAGAGACGGTAATTACTATAATCGCGATAGTAATTACATTGTTGTTGTTGATCTTCGCCGTTGATTGGCGATATTTTCGGGATTGGATTGTGGTTTATCTCTTTAAATCCATTATTGACTTCGCATGGGGAAGTCCAGTTGTGAATTTAAAGTTATTGGACTATCCGATTCGGTTGCTGCCCCATTACTATAACACAAGCATTTTATTTGAATTATGGGTATTTCCCACTGTGTGTATTTTATATAATCAAGTTACAAGAAAACGAGGTTTATGGCCCATCATTTATTATGCAGTGATATTTAGTGCAGTCATTACCGCCATTGAATATCCTCTTGAATTATATACGGATCTGATCGAATATTTAGATTGGAGCTGGTTTACTAGTTTTTATACGATCATGATTACATTTTTATGTTCAAGAGCTTTTATAGCTTTTTTCCGTTGGGGTTGTAATTATTATGGGTGTAAGTAACAAATTCAATTAGCTTCAACAAAACATAAATGAGATTCGAGCAGCAAAATCCTTAGGTAATTGCTTATATATTGGTAGACAGTCCTTTTGATAAGTGATAAACTACTGTCATATAGGTAATGAGATTGTAGAGTATTCCATAACAGCATAGGAACATTTTATCTCAATGACGAGAAATGAAATAGCTGATCAGAACTATGAAGGCTAAAGTACGGATTAAACCGGCTTTAACCTTTTTCTTTATTCAATAAGATGTTAAAAAAACGATTTTAACAATATACGAGGGGGATGGGAATGAAAATTGAAACAAAAGCAATTCATCTTGGGCATGAAATAGATAAAGAGACAGGTGCAATAGCACCTCCGATACATTTGTCGACAACCTTTGAACGTGACGCAGATGGCAGCTATCCTCGTGGTCACGTTTACAGTCGTTTGAGCAATCCGAATCGAGATGCTTTGGAAAAGTGTTTGTGTGGTTTAGAAGGGGGAGAAGGAGCCGCTGCGTTTTCCTCTGGTTTAGCAGCGATCTTAAATGTATTTCAGGCATTGCTTCCTGGAGATCATGTCGTCGTATCTCAGGACTTATATCATGGAACTACGCGCATATTGCAAGATATTTTAGAACCCTGGGGACTACAAGTAAGTTATGTGGATGTAAATGATTTTTCTCAAGTTCGGGCAGTGATTAAAGGCAATACTAAGATTATCTATTTGGAAACTCCTTCGAATCCTTTGTTAAAGATAACCGATATCTCTGCTCTATCAGCCATTGCTCATGAAGCAGGAGCCCTTTGTGTTTGTGATAATACTTGGCCGACTCCTATGCTGCAGAGACCTTTGGAATTGGGAGCTGATATTGTTGTCCATTCTACGACTAAATATTTCGGCGGACACAGTGATGTTTTGGGTGGTGCTGTAATCAGTAAAGTAAAGGATGCTTTTTTTGATAAAATTCGCATGCTGCAGCAAATCGGCGGAGCAGTTCCGGCTCCCTTTGATTGCTGGCTGGTTCTGCGGGGCATTCAGACCTTAAACTGCCGTATGAAAAATCATTCGGAGAATGCCTTAGAGATCGCCAAGTTTTTACAAAAACATTCCAGAATCGAAAAAGTATATTATCCAGGGCTGGTCGATCACCCAGGACATGATATTGTATTGCGGCAGATGAGCCAATTTGGTGGAATGCTGTCTTTTCAAGTGCGAGGCAATAGAGATGAGGCTTTGGCATTTATCGGACGGTTAAAGATCATTCAAAGGGCAACAAGCCTTGGTGGAGTAGAAAGTCTGATTGAGCATCGGGCTTCTATTGAAGGACCCCAGAGTAAAACTCCTGATAATTTACTGCGGTTCTCAGTCGGATTGGAAAATATAGATGATCTGATTGCCGATCTGAATGCTGCATTAGGGTAAATGATTTAAGAAAGAGCTACTAAGTAAAATCTTGGCGTTCTTTAAAACATATAACGAATCGAACCGCAAAGAGGCAAAGGACACAAAGGGGGTTATTTATATTTTTTGTGTACTCCTTAGTGTGCCGCATCAGCGGCATTGTGCCTTTGTGGTTCATTGCTTTTTTATAACTCTTTATCTTTCAATTAAACTGATCCTTTCTAAGGGCTAATAAAAAAATAATGAAGACGTGCCG
>DJJR01000077.1:114009-119822 GCA_002434245.1 Pelosinus fermentans | reverse complement strand
CGGCACGTCTTCATTATTTTTACTAGAGTTTAAAGGTAGAAGCTACTTCGTTTAGTTCTGTAGCAAGGGAGGCTAATGATTCAGCGTTTGTGCGAATTTCATTTATGTTATTTTCCTGTTGGTTGATGGTTTGTGCTACAACGTTGGTATCTGTAGAGGTCTGGTGAGCAATCGAGCTGATTCGCTGAATATGAGATGCTACATTCTGGGTTCCTGAGGCTGTTTCAGCAATGACTTGCGTGATCTGTTCAATACCTGATTTCACAACTGATAGTTTCTCATGAATTAAATCAAATTCTTTTTGCGTCTGATCAACAGATTCTTTCCCTTTGGCTACTTCCTGATTTGCTTTTTCTACCACTCTTACTGCAGTTGCAATCTCTTGGCTCATGGAATTTATGATGATTGCAATATCGGTAGTGGCTCTAGCTGACTGCTCAGCGAGCTTTCGAACCTCATCCGCTACGACTGCAAATCCTCTGCCTGATTCACCAGCCCGCGCCGCTTCAATGGCTGCATTAAGGGCAAGAAGATTTGTTTGTGCAGCAATTCCGCTAATGACTTCTACGATACCTTTGATCTTGTCAGATGAATCAGAAATTTTATCTGTTGTTGTAGTGATTTCTACCATAGCAGTGCTTACATTTTTATTCTGGCTGACCACGTTACCCAGTAACTCCATTCCTTTTTGGGCTTCATTTACAGCGTTGTTTGTATTGGTGCTTACTTCCAAAGCTTGCGTGTTCATCTCTTCACTCCCGGCATTAATTTGTGCAAGGGTGCCAGAGATATCATCAATGCTATGAGAATTTTCATTTGCACCTGCTGCAATCTCATCCACAGTGGAGGCAACAATAGAGACAGAAGCGGTATACTCTTCGACAGTCGCGTTTAACTCTTGACTGGAAGAGGACAATGTATCTGTACTCAACTGAAGGGTAGTGACCATTTTTTTTAGGTTGTTTTTCATGAGAATAATTTCTTGGTTCATGTCGCCGATTTCATCATTAAGAGTTGAAGTAATATCAGCAGTACTTAAATCAAAATGGGCAATATGACTTAATGCTTCTTTTAAATGATTGAATCGACGGCTCATATGATTGCTATACCAATAGATTAATCCGATTACGAGAAGTAAAACTCCTATATTGGCTATAATTGCAAAGGAATTTTGGAATTTGACACTTGCATCAATATACGTTGTTTGTTCTTTAATAATACCATCTTGAACTACAAATAAATTGTCAAAGTCTTTATCAAGATCTTCCGAGGTCTTTACCATGAACTTGATTTGTTTTGCCATTTCAGGCCTATCTCCAGCCTTTTGTGCAAGAATGATTTTATCGCTGTAATCGCGAAAATGGATCACATTAGTAAGAGTTTGGTCTGCAGCCGTTTGGGCGGCATCATTGGCAGCTGCCTTACGATAGGCTGTCAATAATTTAATTACTTCAGCAATTTCAGTGCGATACGCATTTTCATACTGTGAATCATTGTATTGCGTATACTTTAAGCGATCAATGCGAGCCCGCTGCAGCTGGGCAAAGGCTTCTCGAATTTGAAAAGCTTCCGGAATACTGTAGGATTGAACCTTTTCTACCCTATTTCCCATATCACTGAATTTGTAAGAAGAAAATAGAGACAACGCGATTAACAAAACAACCGAAATTAGAAAAATACCTAATAGTTGAAACTTAATTGACCATCTTCTCTTTTCCATATACTGACTCCTAACAAAATTATTTTCTTGCAGAATCGTCTTTCAACCAGTTAAATGAGATAAATTCTCATTTAACTGGTTGAAAAAAAATAACCATTTTTGCTGATTAAGTCCGTTGGTTTATAGTTAATTTAACCAATAAAATCTTTTTCTGTCAATATAAAATGTAAACTTATAAAAAAATGTAAGACTAATTTATAAAAAATAAAAGTCAAATAGTCAAATAAAAACATTGACTTTTAATACGAAAGATTGGTAAAATATTAGCAAGGAAAATGGTTAATATTATGTTAAATACACAGGATTTTTGGATTAAGATCAAATTCTATCACCCCAAAACACAAGGAAGTATAAAAATCACAGTATTGATGCAAAATTTGATAAAACAGCTGTAAGAAATAAATCTGCAGTTATTCAAGAAAGTAGGTGAGAGGTATGAAATTTATTGACTATTATGAAGTTTTAGGTGTGCCAAAAACCGCCACTGATAAAGAAATAAAAACGGCATATCGTAAACTAGCCAGGCAATATCATCCTGATGTGCAAAAAGGGAAGGAAAAGAAAGAGGCAGAAGAAAAGTTTAAACAAATCAATGAGGCATATGAAGTATTAGGGGATGCTTCTAAGCGGGAAAAGTATGATACATTAGGAGAAAACTGGCAGATGGGTCAAGACTTTCAGCCGCCGCCCAATGCTTCAGGGTATCAGACGTATCATATGGATGGAATGGATGGCTTTGGTTTCAGTGATTTTTTCTCCTCCATTTTTGGGCAGGAGTTTTCTAGGCAGCCAGATGGTTTTGGGAGAAGTTATCAGGCAAGGCAGCCTAGATACGAAGGGGACGATGTGGAAGCGACCATCAGCCTGACAGTGGAAGAACTGATGACGGGAGCAGAAAAAGAAATTCAAATTCATGTACCAGTCATTTGTGCTGCCTGTGAAGGACAGCGTTTTACCAGCAGAGGCGTATGCGCTGCCTGTAAAGGGGCAGGAGTCATAGAAGAACCCAAAAAGCTAAAGGTCAAAATTCCTGGCAAGTCTTATCCTGGCACTGTGCTTCGTCTAAAAGGAATGGGGGGCAAAGGTTCTAATAATGGTGCAAATGGTGATTTGTATCTTCATGCAGAGATGAAGCCTCACTCCAATTGGCGTGTTGTCAACCAGATCGACTTAGAGGGTGATTTGACGATTTATCCGGAACAAGCTGTTTTAGGAGATCTGGTTTCTGTGCATACTCCATCAGGGATAGTTGAAGTGAAGATTCAGCCAGGAACTCATTCTGGTCAGAAACTTCGTTTAAAAGATAGAGGATTTAAGAAGAATGCGACGTTAGGGGATTTGTATATAAAAATTCAGATTGATATTCCGCGAAATCAAAGGAAGGAAGAATTGGAGTTTTATAAACAGATTTTCGCCCTGCGGCACAAAGAAATATGATTAAGGTTGTTATGCTCGTTATATAGAGGAGGTAAATAGTATGAATCAAGAACAATACACGCAAAAGGCATTGGCTGCCCTTTCGGAAGCGCAGCAGTTAACTGCGCTGCATTACCAGCAAGAAGTAAGTACCAGGCATTTATTATTAGCACTAGTCAAAGAAGAAGATGGCATGATTGGGCAAATCTTGGCTCAATCACAAATTGATGTTAAACTCTTAAAGACCAGGGTAGAGAAATTAATCACGAATCAGCCTTCCGTTCGCGGTCAAGAGGGCAGTCTGCGCATGAATACGGCAATGATTCGGGTGCTGGGTTTAGCGGAAAAAATTGCATCCGGTATGAAAGATCAATTTATCAGTACAGAACATTTATTACTCGCTGTTGTAGAAGATGGTGATAATGATGTGGTGGAAGTCTGCAGGGAATTTGGCCTGCATCGCAGCCGTATCCAGCAAATTGTAAAGGAATATCGTCAAGGGCAGCGGATTACCAGCGACAATCCTGAAGAAGGCTACCAGGCATTATCAAAATATGGGCGGGATTTGACCGAAATGGCTAAACAGGGGAAATTAGATCCTGTTATTGGCCGGGATGAAGAAATTCGCAGAGCAATAGAAATACTATCTCGCCGTACCAAGAATAATCCTGTGCTGATTGGTGAACCCGGGGTTGGAAAGACAGCGATTGTAGAAGGGCTGGCTCGGCGCATTGTAGCTGGGGATGTACCGGAAACGTTGAAGAATAAAAGCTTGTATTCCCTGGATCTTAGTTCTTTAGTAGCTGGTGCCAAATATCGGGGTGAGTTTGAGGAACGTCTGAAAAATGTTTTAAATGAAATTGTTAAATCAGAGGGAAAAATTCTCTTGTTTATTGATGAACTTCATACAGTAGTGGGAGCTGGTGCGGCGGAAGGAGCTATGGATGCCGGCAATATTTTAAAACCCATGCTTGCACGAGGGGAACTTCGTTGTATTGGTGCTACCACTTTGAATGAATACCGTAAACATATTGAAAAAGATGCTGCTTTGGAGCGTCGTTTCCAACCGGTTCTTGTGGACCAGCCTACAGTAGAGGATACGATTTCCATATTAAGAGGCTTAAAGGAGCGTTATGAAATTCATCATGGCGTTCGAATCAAGGATAGTGCTCTCGTGTCGGCAGCTGTACTGTCAGATCGGTATATCTCTGATCGCTTCTTGCCTGATAAAGCGATTGATTTGGTTGATGAGGCTGGTGCGAAATTACGTACAGAAATTGATTCGATGCCCAGTGAACTGGATGAGATTTTGCGCCGGGTGATGCAGCTTGAAATTGAAGAACAGGCTCTTAAAAAAGAGAGTGATGCTTCCTCCTTGGAGAAATTGAATACGATTCAAGAAGAACTAAAAAATCTGCGTCAAGAAGCAGATGTGTTGAAAGTCCAATGGCAGGGAGAAAAGGAAGCGATACTGCGCCTGCGTGGTTTGAAAAAGGAAATTGAAGCTGTCAAAGCCGAGATGGAGACTGCGGAAAGAGCGTATGACCTTACTCACTTGGCAGAGCTCAAATATGGTAAGCTGCCAGAGCTGGAAGCACGGTTAAAGAATGAAGATGAATTACTAAATAAAAAACATAATGACAAAGTTCTGTTAAAAGAAGAAGTCGGTGAAGATGATATCGCTAAGATTGTCAGCCGCTGGACAGGTATTCCGGTTAGTCGCATGTTAGCGGGAGAACGAGAAAAACTGGCGAATTTAGAAAGTATTTTGCATACGAGAGTCGTAGGTCAGGAAGATGCTGTGCAGGCTGTCAGCGAAGCCATAATTAGAGCGCGGGCAGGAGTGAAAGATCCGAATCGTCCAATTGGCTCTTTCATCTTCCTCGGTCCAACAGGGGTCGGTAAAACGGAATTGGCAAAAACCCTGGCAGAAGTATTATTTGATGATGAGCGCAGCATGATTCGTGTAGACATGAGTGAATATATGGAGAAGCATACCGTCGCTCGCCTAATTGGTGCTCCTCCAGGTTATGTTGGTCATGATGAAGGAGGACAATTAACAGAAGCGGTACGCCGTCGCCCTTACAGCGTAATTTTGCTGGATGAGATTGAAAAAGCTCATAGTGACGTATTTAATGTGCTGCTGCAGATATTAGACGATGGACGATTAACAGATGGAAAAGGCAGAACCGTAAATTTTAAAAATACAGTGGTTATAATGACCTCCAACTTAGGATCGGCTGAAATTTTACAAAATGAGTTCGAGAGGGCTAAAGAAAAAGTTCTTAGCATGCTCAAGTCTCATTTCAGACCTGAATTCTTGAATCGCATTGACGATATTATTGTCTTTAATGCCCTGACAGAGCAGCAAGTTAGTAAAATTGCCGGAATCCTATTGGAAAACTTGAATAAACGTTTGCAAAAGCAGATGAATATTACCTTGGTTTGGGATGAGGCGGTTTTAACACTACTATCCAAGAAAGGGTATGATTCTGCATTTGGTGCTCGACCACTGCGCCGCCAGATTAGCAGGTCTATCGAAACAGAGTTAAGCAAAAAAATAGTCCGTGGTGAAATCATGGAAGGCGGTACCGTGAAACTAAAAGCGCAAGACGGCACAATTCTCTTAACCCCGGCAGTAGATGCTGTAAGTCTTTAAAATAATAAACTCCTGCAA
>DJJR01000077.1:84133-113818 GCA_002434245.1 Pelosinus fermentans | reverse complement strand
TTGCAGGAGTTTATTATTTTATGGTAAATAGAATGAAGTATTAAAGTCATTATCCAAATGGGAGGACTGTACATGCCAGTTACATTAGATGGAAAGTTAGTAATTGCCATCTCTTCACGTGCTCTTTTTGACTTAGATGCCAGTAATAAGATTTTTGAAGAGGATGGAGAAGAACCCTACACAAAATATCAGATTGAACATGAAAATGAGCTGCTGAATCATGGAGTAGCCTTTCCATTAATAAAACGGCTGCTGAGGCTGCGAGATCCTGAAACGGGAGAACCTATGGTAGAAATTATTCTAATATCCAAAAATGATCCCAATACTGGCCTGAGAGTTTTTAATTCCATAGAGCAGCATCAATTGGATATTACCAGAGCTGCATTTACCAGGGGACGATCGCCATATAAGTATTTAAAGGCCTTTAAAGCTGATTTATTTTTATCTGCCAATCCCGAGGATGTAACACTTGCCCTTGCAAACGGACATGCCAGCGCTACCATTTATGCAGGAACCTATGTAAAGCAAGAGGACGATATGGAGGAAATTCGCATTGCTTTTGATGGTGATGCAGTTATATTTAGTGATGAAGCGGAAAAAATATATCAGCAGATGGGTTTAGAAGAATTCAAAAAACATGAAGCGGAAAAAAGTGAAATACCGTTGCCGCCTGGTCCTTTCATGTCTTTTTTAACGGCCTTAAATAATGTGCAGAAGGCTTATAAAAATAAGGAGAAAAAGACAATACGAACAGCACTTGTGACAGCACGAAATGCACCAGCCCACAAAAGAGCAATCAAGACATTGCGGTCATGGGGAATTACAGTGGATGAAGCTTTCTTTCTAGGCGGATTGGATAAAGCTCCCATTTTAGAAAGCTTTAACCCCCATATCTTTTTTGATGATCAGCATACTTACTGCATTAATGCATCAAAAGTAGTGCCAACAGGGCATGTACCAAGCGGTGTAACAAACAGTTATTGAAATACATTGTATAGGGGGATGAAAAATGAGTGACAAATTATTAATAAGTAATGCCTTTCAGACTTTTTTAACAGAGGCTCCAGAACATCAAAAGGTCTGGATGGAGACGGTAAAAAAGTGGGGTGAGGCAAGTCATCTGGATGAGAAAACAGAAGCTCTTTCCTATCTATCTGTATTAGCAGCACTAAGATTGGAAGGGGGACTGCCTTTTCATGTAAAACAAGCGAAAGCAGCAGGAGCGACCAGAGAAGAAGTCATAAGTGCTATCCTAGTGGGAATGCCAGCGGCAGGAAACGTGGTGATCCAATCCTTGCCGATCGCTTTAAATGCCTATGATCAGGACTAAGATTATACTAGAAAGGCTCCGTATTTCAAATACGGAGCCTTTCTAGTATTTACACATATATTCATATAAAAATGATTTACAATCCTCTAGCAGCTAATTCCTGCTCTGCACTAACTAACTTTACGCAGAGTACAACCAATTCCATAGCCTGTTTTAATTCTGACAATGGAGGGAAGGTAGGAGACAGACGAATATTTTTGTCCTCGGGATCTTTGCCATAAGGGTAGGTAGCACCAGCAGGAGTGAGCAGGACGCCTGCGGCTTCCGCTTTTGCTACGATTTTTTTTGCACATCCTGTAAGAGTGTCGAGGCTGATAAAGTAGCCGCCTTGCGGCTTGCTCCATGAAGCAATGTTTTCGCCGCCCAGCCCTGATTCTAGAATATCCAGGACTAAATTAAATTTGGGCTTAATAATGGCTGCATGGCGCATCATATGTTCCTTTATGCCGGCTTCATTTTTGAAGAAGCGGACATGCCGCAGTTGATTTAATTTGTCAGGTCCGATGGTTTGTATATTAAGCTGTTTTTTAAGCCAATTAATGTTGTTGGCACTACTGGCCAGCATAGCAATTCCAGCACCAGGGAAACTAACTTTAGATGTTGAGGCAAATTCAAAAACACGGTCAGGATGACCTGCGGTACTGCAGGTTTTAAGAATATCAAGTAATGTGCAAGGGGTATCTGTGAGATGATGGACTGCATAAGCATTATCCCAAAAAATACGAAAATCAGGTGCTTTGGCAGGCATTGCTGCCAAACGCTTCACAACGATATCCGAATAGATAATACCAGTGGGATTACTATACTTTGGTACACACCAGATGCCTTTAATTGCTGGATCGGAGGCCACTAAACTTTCAACTTGGTTCATATCCGGACCATCATCTTGGTAATTAACCCTGATCATTTCAATTCCTAAGTGCTGGCAAATGGCAAAATGCCGATCATAGCCAGGGCTGGGACAGAGGAATTTTACCTTTGGCAGCTTACTCCAAGGGACATCACTTTCTGGCAGACCATGCAGCATGGCGCGTGAAATTAGATCATGCATCATGTTTAAGCTGGAATTACCCCCAATGATAATTTCCTCGGGTTTGGCATCTAAAATCCAAGAGAAAAGTTTCTTTGCTTCGGGAATGCCGTCGATTCCGCCATAGTTTCGGCAGTCAGTTCCATTTGAAGCTTTATAATCGGATTTGGTAAGGCAATCTAAAAGATCAGCAGAAAGATCTAATTGCTCGGTGCAGGGCTTTCCCCGGGACATATCTAATTTAAGGTTTTGCGCCTGAAAATCTTGATAGCTCTTAGATAATTCGGCATAATAGCCTTGTAATGTGGTATTACTCATGTCTTTCAATTTACTCATTTTTACATCTCTCCTTCACATTCTTTCATTATATTGGAACTAGCAAGGCAAAGGCAATAGGTTTTCAGAAAAACGATAGTATGTATTCTGAATACGTATGAGAGACAATGATTATTTTTAATACTAAAGCAAAAAAAAACTTACTAATTTAAGTAAGCAGTTTAACATTCAGATTGATATTTCTCTTTGTATACCTGTTTATTTTGGGCAATTTCACTTAATAAATCAATAAAGAGATCAATTTCATTGCTGTTATTATAGAATCCTAGACTTAGCCGTACGAGTCCAGGAAAAGGAATATCAGGTTGCTGTTGATAATAGGTTAACTTTTTGGGGGTTAGACCTAAAAGCTTTTCAACATAGGGATGAGCACAGAATAGACCGCTTCTTACAGCGATACCCCCTTCATAGGAGAGCATCTTTGCTAACAATTCATGATGGATACCTGGAAGAGCAAAAGAAATGATGCCTAGTCGATCTTCATTCTTTTCAGCGCAGCAATATAATCTTAGGTCAGGAATGGATGTTAATTTGTCTATGGTATAGTGAATCAGTTCTTGTTCGTATTGATCAATGACATTCATGCCAATCGACATTAAGGTTCTAATTGCCGCTGTTAATGCTACTACACCCATAACATTAGGTGTGCCTGCTTCCTCTTTATGAGGGGAAAGAGACCATTCGATAAATTGATGTGAAACCAATTCTACTGCACCACCGCCTTTACAGAAAGGCTCTTGTCTTTCGAAGGTTTCCTGCGGACCAATGAGAACTCCGATTCCAAAGGGGGCGTACATTTTATGGGCAGAAAATACGAGATAATCGATGTGTTCCGGAGAAGCATGGTCTTTCATGTCAATAGGGGAATGAGGTGCCAATTGTGCTCCATCTACAAGAATTTTTGCACCATGCTGATGAGCTAATCTGGCGATTTTATGAATTGGATTTTTATAGCCAGTTACATTAGAGGCTCCAGCAACAGCGACTGTTTTTACTCTTCCTTTATAATTTTTTAGTTTCATTTCTAAATCTTCTAAAGAAAACATGCCGTTTTTATCGATCGTTACATAATCAATGGCAAATTTATCTCTCCATGGCAGATCATTCGCTAAATGCTCCATATCAGAGGCGAGGATGACCTGCTTATCATCTTTTTCTGCTAAAACATAAGACAGCAAATTAATCGACTCAGTGGTATTTTTTGTATAAATAACAACATCTTTCTGATGATCTGCATTGACGAAGCTTTTAATCACGTCTCTTCCTTCTTCATAGATGTCAGATGAAAGCAGGGATTTGTAACCTGTACCGCGGTGAATGGATGAATACCAGGGGGCAAAATTAATTATTTCGTTCATGACTGCATGCAGGGGGGGAGTGGTTGCTGCATTATCAAAATTAATGTAAGTAACGCTGCTGCCATTGATTAAGGGCACTTTTTCCTCTACTCCGACTACCAAATTTCTAAGATTTGAGTGTAGTATCATATTGTGTCCTCCAATCTGATATTGGATACTCTTCATAAAGTATTTACACTATATGTTATTCTATGCATAAACCAAGGGATTTTACACAAGGCAGTAGATAAAAAAATTAAAAAAAGAGTGATAAATTTGCTGGAGAATAGAGGAAAACCAATGAAAAGAAAGAATAATGTTTTACATTAAATGATTAAAATGTAAAGGGGCCTGTTACAGTCATGGTAAAATGGGAAGACAAATATAGCCTGGGAGTAGAATCTATTGATGAACAGCATAAAGAACTATTTCAAATAGCAAATCGAATTTATGAGCTTTTGAAAAATGAAATGATCCTGGATAAATATGATCATATCATGGAAATCATTGATGAGTTAAAAAACTATACAGTGGATCACTTTAAAGATGAAGAAGAGTACATGAAAAGTATTGGCTATAAAAAGTTTCTTTCACACAAAGTTGCTCATACTGATTTTTTAGATAAAATGGAAAATATCGACGTAAATAAAATTGATAACGGACATAATGAATATTTACTAAGCATATTAGATTTTGTATGCCTTTGGCTTATAGAACACATTATGAAAGAAGACAAATTAATCGTGGCCTAACATTTTTTTATAAAAAGCATTCCTAGAAGAATGTTGTTCTTCTAGGAATTTTTTGAGGTAAAAAAAGCAATGAACCGCGAAGGTCGCAAAGAAATACAAAGAACACGAAGGGATATTTCATATTAGCCTTCGTGTTCTTTGGAGTCTTCGCGTCTTCGCGATTCAAAAGTTTTATTTTTTAAAGGACGAGCGTTTTTCTTATATGCGCGTTATTTTACAATTGTAATCGTACCGGCTTTCCTTGGCGCAGGCTTAGGAGTACTTCTTTCGGGGAAACCTAAGGCGGCAGACCCATAAATCCTATGTTCAGGAGGTACTCCTAATTCAGTTAAATGCTCTCTAATCTCTGGTAAATCAGAAATTAGTACTAATAAATGTATCCAGCAAGAACCAATGCCCAAAGAGTGGGCTGCTAAAAAGATATTTTGCAGAGCTGCTGTACAATCAGATTGAGGGGCGGCAGAAGCAGAACTTATGGAGTTAGAAGCGATAACAAGGGTAGGAGCGTGATAGAAAAAATTAAAGTTCGGTGCCTCAGCTACTTTCTTTAAGAAATCGATATAAGGCATGCTGGGATCTTCCCCAGGATGCTTTAGCAATATTTTTTGTACAAGAGAATTGAATTGTGCTAATTTTTCTTTACTATGTATTGCAGTAAAATGCCAGGATTGTGCATTCATACCTGTAGGAGCAAAGGTTGCCGCCTCTAGAATTACGTTTAAATCAGATTCGGGGATTTGTTCCTCCTTAAAGACTCTGATGCTTCTTCTGGTCAAGATGTTGTTAATGATCTCATTCATTCAGCATTCCTCCTAAAAATAGAGTAGTAGTCTCTTAAAAAACAAGTATATCAAAATGTAATTTTCCTAGAGGCTAGTATGTTCGCTGCATTTCAATGAATAGGATAAGCAATCCTATGCCACTGATTAACATTATAATAGGGAATTAGATTTTCGCAAACCCTAAATACTAAGATTGTTGTCAAAACTAAAAAGCAATTTGCAGGATTTTTATCCTCAATGGTAAATACAGGGAATAGATAGCAAACTGTTATCTGTGAATTGGTTCAATAAATGAAATGGGAGGTTTATGAAAATGATAGAAGAACTAGAGTTTGCTCAGGAACTTATTGACTTTATTTATGAAAGTCCAACGGCTTTTCATGCTGTGGATACAGTAAAAAAACGACTGCAGCATAGCGGTTTTATAGAAGTTTGGGAAGATGAAACATGGAATCTTAAAAAAGGTGGTAAATATTTTGTAACCAAGAATGATTCTGCAATAGCTGCTTTTGTTTTGGGAATTGGAAATCTGGAGGAGCGGGGTTTTAAGATAATAGGGGCGCACACCGATTCACCGACGTTTAGAATTAAGCCTGCACCAGAGATGGTTAGTGAAGGAAACTATATCAGACTCAATACAGAAGTGTATGGCGGTCCTATCCTAAACACCTGGCTGGATCGTCCTTTAGGTGTAGCGGGAAGAATTACGGTAAGAAGTGAAAATATCTTGTATCCAGCAACTAAGCTTGTAAATATAAAAAAACCGATCCTTATTATTCCGAACCTTGCAATCCATATGAACAGAGAAATTAATAAAGGGATAGAACTAAACCCACAAAAAGATACGCTGCCGCTTTTGGCTCATGTAAATGAAAGGTTAGAAGCGGGAAATTATCTGCTCAATGAGATTGCAAAAGAGTTGAAGGTGGACGCAGCAAGTATTATCGATTTTGATTTATACCTTTATGAATACGAAAAGGGCAGTATCATTGGCCTTGCTAATGAGTTTATATCATCAGGAAGATTAGATGATTTAGCGATGGTTCATGCAAGTCTGGAGGCACTCTTAAGAGTCCCGGCAGCACAAGCGACAAATGTACTGATTGCCTTCGATAATGAAGAAATAGGAAGTAGGACCAAGCAGGGAGGAGATTCACCATTTCTTTCTACGGTCTTAGAAAGGATATTGATTTCCCAGGGCAAGGGACGAGAAGAATTTTTTCGATCACTGGCAAAATCTTTTATGATTTCTGCAGACCTTGCTCATGCTGTACATCCTAATATGGGGGAAAAGCATGATCCTGTAAATCGGCCGATTTTAAATAAAGGACCTGTGATTAAAATTAGTGCCAAGCAAAGCTACACTACCGATAGTAATTCTGATGCAGTTTACGAAGAAATATGCAAAAAAGCAGGTGTACCTGTACAAAAATTTCTTAATCGCTCGGACTTAGCAGGCGGCTCCACCATTGGTCCTATTACATCGGCTCATTTAGCGATACGCTCTGTAGACATGGGAACTCCTATACTTGCGATGCATTCTGTCAGGGAATTGGGCGGAGTCTTAGATCATAAGTATGTAACAGCATCTTTTGAAGAATTTTATAAGTTATAAGGAATCAATAAGAAGGACGCTGATGCGTTCTGATAACAATAAAGA
Organism: Pelosinus fermentans; assembly: GCA_002434245.1. GTDB lineage: Bacteria > Bacillota > Negativicutes > DSM-13327 > DSM-13327 > Pelosinus > Pelosinus fermentans_B. The sequence goes on along the minus strand of DJJR01000077.1, from coordinate 106,591 downwards.
AAAGCCTTCGCAAAACCTGCGAAGGCTTAATTTACATGGTGACCCCGGAGGGATTCGAACCCCCGACCTATTGATTCGAAGTCAAGTGCTCTATCCAGCTGAGCTACGGAGCCATTTAAGTCACATAATCCATTGTAACGAATGACAGCTGAAATGTCAATTTTTTATTAGTAATATTAAATTGAGGATTTTTTTATTGGATCAAAGAAATAATAATTACTGTGCATTTGATTTCTTAAAGATAGACTGATTTAAGTACGGGTTTTCATCGATGAAAATTACCAGATGAAATATGAAAGTGAGGCGATATAATGGATGGACGCGGACCGATGATTATATCTACTGAAGATTTGTGGTTAATCATTATCGCGATCGCAATGGGAACAATGGCAAGGCTGCTTGTACTAAAAGTCGATTATAAACAATACCCTTCCTACCCCAATGGAGTTCTCATTCATGTAGTGCTGGCATTTGTAGCCGCATCCATTGGAGCCGTTGCTATTCCAGCTATTAAGTCGAACAATTACACGGCTGTCACTTTTCTTGCATTGGCTGTTCAAAATTTTCGTGATGTTAGAAAAACGGAAAGAGAGAGCTTGAAAGATTTGGAGGAGACCGAGTATACTCCTCGTGGGAATGCGTACATAGATGGAATCGCCAAGACTTTTGAAGCAAGAAATTATTTTGCATTGGTTGTTTCCCTGTCGTCTGCGGCTTCTATGGAGATCGTTGCTGCACTGCACATCGGTATGATGTTTCAAGTGATGGCAGGGGTTCTTGCCGGATCTATTGTTTATCAGGCAATTAGCAGATTTTCCAAAGGAAAAAGTGTCGGGGATGTTGCAGCTGTTCGTCTTGCCGAAATAAAAGTTGAAGGCTGTGAAGTTTCTGTAGAAGGCACTTTTGTTACGAATCTTGCTGGAACGCAGAATGCTCAGAAAATGATTGCGAAGGAAGGAGTAGCGGTTATCATTGAACCCAACCAGAAACATTCTGCTATTGCACTTCATAATTTTGGGCAGCGAAAGGCAATTCTTTTTGAAGCGACTCGGACACTTGGGGCTAAGCGATATAATTTCACACGTAAAGACTATGAAACGGGGAGAATCATCATATTATTTGTACCTATCGTTAGAGATCTTGAGAAACTGCTTGACGTTGTTAAGAATACACCATTATTAGAATCTGTTAAAAAGAGCCATGCCGTATTACGATCAAAAGCAATGGAGGATTAGATATGGGAAATGAAAGTTCACAAAGGCAGACAGCAGCAATCATTGCTGCTGTTACTCTCTCAAATCATAGAATACTAAGTGCAGGTGAAGCATTCGTCCTTGAGGCTAAGGATGAAGAAGAGCAGCAAAAGCTAACACTTGAGATAGCAAAGACAGTAAAAGGGGATGTAACACAATTGAGTAATGGGATCTATTTGATTCTTAAAAGTTAAAAAATTAGAATTTATGGGGGATGTTGAACACGGAAGACACACCAGTACTTCTGTGGTTTACTTTCTATTTTTTAAAGGACGCCCAGAGTTTCTTTTATCGCTGCCTACTAATTTTTCGAAAACATCTTCTTCCGAGTGGGGATCTTTTTTTTCATTTTCAATAGGTGCTGGAGGAGGAGCAGCGAAAGTTTCATTAGAATGATTTGTTATAGATCTTTCGATGTTTGCCAATCGATCAAGCAAGCGTTCAAATTCCCAGCGGTCAACAGGTTGTAATTCATCCTTGAGTATAAATCCAAATCGTCCATTGGGTTCAATGGTTCCCCATTTTACATCAGATACTTTAGAAATACTTGCTTGGCGAAGTTCCATTTCTAGTTGTTGAATTGTCATTCGAACTTGTTTGAGCCTTTCTCGTTTCATCTCTCCATTTTCAATGAGCACTACAGGATGTCCGGTAAAAATTTTCTTTAAGAATGGAAATCTGATTTCAGAGTACTCAATTGCAATCAGAGTAAACACAGCTACTGCAACTAGCACAAAGGTATCGATTAGTTCAGCTCCTACAAGGGGTTCAATTAGAACGGTACCCACTGCTAACATGACTACCGTTTGTGCTACGGTCATTTGGGCTAGGGATTTACGTCCTGCAATACGTAAAATAAGTGTGCCGTAAAGTATCGTGAGCAAGGTTTTCCAAATAAGGGAGAAATCAAGAGTACCCAATTTACATCACCTAAACTAAATTTGCAGTACTACAAATCCAGCCAGCTCCCTTGGCGTAAGAATTCTCTAAAGTAAGATTTGCATTCACGCCACAACCAAAAGAAATTAGAACTAAAGTGCCAAAGAATTCGCCAAATAAATTTGTCATATTTCCTCCTTGAAACGATGTATGGTTATTTAGTAATCTGCAGATACAGTATTAATATACGCATTACTTTATTTGCTATACGGATTCAGCAGTTATCTTTGGCAGAACGCATACTATTGTTGGAGCGCTGGTAGACAAGCAGTTTAAAGTGTAGGATAATAAAACCCTAGAATAATGTTACTGGGGGTGTTTTTGTGCGACAAAAATTAAACTTAATTACCTTAGGAGTGAAAGAGTTAGCCGTATCCCTTGCGTTTTATCGGGATGGCTTAGGCTGGGAACCTTCCAATGCGAGTCAGAATAGTATTATTTTCTTTGATTTAGGCGGTGTGGGTTTAGCCTTGTATCCTAGGAATTTACTTGCAGAAGATATAACCGTAAGTGCAGAAGGTACAGGATTTTCAGGAATTACGTTAGCACACAATGCTAAAAGTATAGAAGAGGTTGATGCGGTTTTATCCAAAGCTGAAAAAGCAGGTGCAAAGATCATAAAAAAAGCCCAGAATGTTTTCTGGGGGGGTTATAGCGGTTACTTCGCCGATCCTGATGGTCATTTATGGGAAGTTGCTTGGAATCCCATGATCAGCTTTGATGAAAAAGATGCTTTAATCTTGTAATAACTGCTCTAATCCTTTATAAAACTGTACTAATACAGTTTACCTTATTGCAATTGAGGAGTATGATACATTACGATATAATGATGCAAGGGTATATTATACGAAGATATGCATTGAAAATAAAAAATGATGAGCTAAAGTATATGTGCTTCTAACTCATTTCTAGTGTAGGTGAAAAATTATGAAATTAATCGTATCTGATTTAGATGGCACTTTTCTGGATTCGAATCATGAGATTATTGAAGAAAATGTTGCAGCCCTTAAGGCGGCTCAAAGCAAAGGAATGGAAATTGCGATTGCAACAGGCAGAAATTATGGAAATGTTTTGGCGCTATGCCAACGGGCGGGCCTTAAACCTCACGTAATATCAAATAATGGTGCATTCGTGTACGATAAAAATGGAAATCAGATAAAAGCGATTGGTTTGGATAAAGATCACGTAAGAGAAGCCCTTGATTGGCTTAATTATCGTAAGTATTTCTATACATTATGTACGGATCATTTTGCATACATGCCAGCTAATGCTCATAGGATCTTAACCCGTGATTATGAAAATGCAATTAACCATGTCAGAAAGATGACACCTGAGAAGCTTAAGGAAGGAATTGATGTTTTTCTAACCTTAGACAGTGCAGTGTTTATCAATAATTTTGATGAAGTGTTAGAGCAGGATTTTGTTTTTGGTAATATTTCAGCGATTACTTTGGATGATGATAAGCTGCGTCATGGGAGGGAATATTTTAGTAATTATACAGGAATGTCAATGACCATAGCGGGCAAGGATATTTTTGAAATGATTCATCCTTCTGCATCCAAAGGTAATGCATTAGAGGCTTTGACAGCACATTTAGATATTTCATTAGATCATGTAATGGCATTTGGTGATAACTATAATGACATCTCCATGCTGCAAAGAGTCGGTTTCAGCGTAGCAGTAGAAAATGCGGAAGACGATGTCAAAAAAATCTGTAAATATATATCTCTTTCAAATGACGATAAGGGTGTAGCCTATATGATACACAAGCTTCTGGGTTAAAAACATTGAACCGCGAAGGTCTCGAAGGAATGCAAAGGACACGAAGAGGCATTAGGGTTAATTCAAATTCTTCATAGTCTTCGCATTTCAAAATGTTTTATTTTTTAAGCATAAAATAAAAGCCTTGCAAAATTCTAACCAAGAATTAGCGAGGCTTTATAAAATAAACAACCATACTGCAGTACCCATTTAATGATGTCGATTCTTTAAGAAAAGATTATGAGCAGCTTCGATTACTGCACAAAGTAAGAAAAATATACAGACAATAGTACCTGAAAATTTAAGGACATCCACTGCGATGGAACATAACAGATGCCATGATCCAACAATTGGTGCAATAAGATAAATTCCTAAGAAGATTGTTGAGGATAATAGTAATAAATAAGCTGATGGATAGTTATTAAACATATTATCATCTCCTTGCTTTGATTATATCACTCCCCATAAGCATAGTCTAGGTATTAAGCTGAATATTTTGAAAATTATAACAAAAAATAGTAAAGCTCCTGTTACAATATAGTATGACGTAAGTAATAAAAAAGGCAGAGAAAGAAGAAAGTATACATGAAAAGCACAGAGGACACGAAAGGGAGTTGAACCCATTTGTATCCTCTGTGCTTTATGTATCGCACTAAAATCCTATGATTTTTATAATGATTTTCTACTTCAAGCGAAAGGATACTGGCAATGATGTATAACATGCTACTGTTTTGCCGCTATCCCGATCTTTGGCCGGTACAAATCTCCATTTTGCCACTGCAGTTACTGCTGCATCATCTAAGGAGGAATGACCAGTAGAACGGCTTACAGAAATTTCACCAGGACGACCATTTGCTAGAATTTGTACTCGTAATACCGCAGTACCTTCCAAACCGGCCTGTCTGGCATCTGATGGGTAGGAGGGATCTACTTTGGATAAGATACCTGGTGCAGCAATACCGCCGCGGGAACCACCGCCGCTTACTGGGGCAGATGCTGCAGTACTACTGGAACTGCTAGTTTCGCTGGACGATGATGAGGAGGAGGAAGAACTTGGCGCTTCAGCCTCCGTCATGGTCATATCGCTGGCTGTAACAACAGCCTCCGATTTGACAACTGGAGTAGGTGTTTGAATTTTTTCTACTGGCGCTGCTTCCGTTGGAATTGGTTTTGGTATATCCTGGGAACGTTGCGGTTCCGGTAGAGAGGGACTATTTCCAGCTCGATCTGCCGGGTCACTCATTAAATCCATTTCCAGAATGACCTCCTCTTGTACTGGCAAGGAGGAGGTAAATCCAGAAGCAATATAGCCCGCCGTCACCAAAAGGATAATATGAAGGAAAAAAGATACAGCCATGGCTTTACGCCAATGAAATGCATAGGACATAGCTGATTTACCTCACTTTCTCTGCCGCTACCGATACTCGGTGAGCTCCTGCTAACTTTAGTTCATCCAGAACAGCGATTACTTGACCGTATGGTACTTGTTTATCGCCTCTTAGGACAAAAACATTATCCGGTTGTTTTCCCAGTTCCAGACTGACTCGTTTAGCCAGTAAGTTTAGCGGTATTTCTTCCTGATTAAACATTACACTGCCATTATCCAGGACTGTAATATTTATACTGCTGGGTTTATCCTGCTGAACAGATGCTGCCTGGGGCAGATTCACTGGAATGGTGTGCTGTTCTACCATATAAAGAGTGCTCATCATAAAAAACACTAATAAAAAGAAAATAATATCAATCATAGGGATAATCATCAATTGTGGTTGACTATCTACTCGTAAACTACGCAATCTCATGTGTTTCTCTCCGTGCTGCTTTTTTTAATGGCATATAACTGATGACTAATGCGGCTGTTTGTTCAATATCACTGATCATACGGTTGACTCTTCGAGAAAAGTAGCTGTGGGAAACAAGAGCCAATGTCGCAACACTAAGACCTGTTGCAGTGGCAACTAGTGCCTCCCCGACACCGCCTGTAATGGCCATAGGCTGTCCAGATTGTACATTAAATACGCTAAAGGAATTGATCATGCCGATAACGGTTCCTAATAATCCAAGCAGTGGGGCTAGAGTAACAATCGTGCTCAGATCATCCAGGCGTTCCCGCAGACGATCGGCTGCCAACGTGGCACTGCTTTCCAAAGCATTTTCTACCTGACCGTTTCGCTGAGAAGCCAAAAGCCCGGCTAGAGTGACTTGTGAGAGTGTATGTGGCTTCTGCTCACATAATTGAATGGCATCGTTCAAACGCTGTTTTTCTAATAAAGGCTGCAGTGCCTGATGAAAGGCCTGTGTGTTAGCAAATGTATTTCTGTAGTACAAAACGCGCTCGACGGCAATTGCCACCACGAATAGCGAGCAGATCGCTAAAAGATACATGACAGGACCGCCCTTGTGAAACAATTCTATTGAATGATTTAAAAATTCCATAATTATATTAGCTCCTTATAAATAATTTTTGTGAGTATATTTTAGCAGTAAAAAAAATGTATTGCAAAAGCAAAGCAGCAACGTCAGACTGCTTACCATGAAACAGGCAGCATACCAGTGGCTCGCAGTAGATTTACCCGGCATTTGTGGTAATCATAGAGGGCATTCACATTATTAGCTTTCGCTTCGGCCAGTGTGCTATAGGAATTTAGAAGATCCTCATGATTGGCTTTACCAGATTGGAATTCCGCAATAGCGGTTTCATAATCCTCTGTGGCTTTACCAAGGAATTGAGCAGTTTCCTTCATTGCAGTATCAGCTTGTTGGAAGTAGTAGAACGCATCTCTGGTTTCTTGCGTGATTTTCTCAATTTTCTGTTTCAGGCACTCTTGTGCTTTCGCTTCTTCTAAGCTGGCCTGGCGAACTTCTATATTAGCTCGACCAGCATCAAACAAATTAGTGGATACACTAACAGTAGTGTACCAATACTGCTCTGGCAGCCACAGGTCACTGGCGACAAAGAGTAAGTAAACATTAGGACGCTTATTGCTGGCAGCGACTTTTATACCCCATTGGGCTACGGTCTGCTCTTTGCGGGCTTGCTTTAAATCATTGCGCTGACGTAGTGCGGCTTGGATGGCAAGATCCAAGGTTTCAGGGGCAGACTGTCCCGGTATTTCCGACAAAGTCAATTCTTGATCTGGCTTAAGCTGCAGAAGGCTTGTTAGCTGGCTAGTGACCAACTGGCGCTCATTATGTATACGAATGTAATGTTGCCGGGCTTGTGCCAGTTTCGCTTCAGTTCGCGCTACATTTCTTTTAAAGTCGTTTTTCGTCTCATCCTGAAGTTTGATTTGCATCAAATGCTGGGTCAGGTTTTCTACAGCCAATTTCGCTAGATTTTCGCGGCTCTTAGCTTGCAATGCATTGTAATAAGCCAACATTGTATTGGCAGTTACCTGTTGCTTGGTATGTTCCAGATTATCAGTAGTTCCCTCATAAAACTCTTGCGACTGCATTACCAAGCTTTTGGTTCTACCTCCATCAGACAAAGGAAGTTTGGCTGTCAAGTAGTTACCGTATTCCGGCTTAGGTGATTTTTCAATTTGGGTCTGCTCATGAGTCATACTGACGGTAGGCCAATAAGTAGACTTATTTTTCTTGATTTCCAAGGAGGCTTTGGCCGCATCTAGCTCCGCTATTTTTACTGCATGACTGCGGGTTAGCGCCAAGTGTATGCTCTCAGGAAGGGTGAGGGCAAGAGGGGCGGTATAGCCCCAGTTTGGTGCGCTCCAGCAAAGAAGAGTGATGCCGGCACAGAAAAAAGTCCGACGAAAGTTCATACATTGCTGTCTCCTTACATTTTAGTATGCCACCAGTATGGAGGTATGACATAGCTAGCAGGGGAGCAAATATGCCAAACTATGATTGAATTTTAAAGGATATTCCACATCTGACAAAATAACTGGTGTTCTTTTCAAAGTACAGTATATGACTCATCACAGTGAGCGTATCTGCACTGAACAGCGGTGTATCCGCCGACACAATCGTCTCATTCAACTCCTTTACGTTTTTTAAAAAATTGTTAGATGTAACAGAAATGATATTTGATACAAATAATCATTCTCGATACATCTAAATGGCAAATCGTAAGCACGAGTTAAACCGTATTTTTATAGTGATAATTAACTTGTGTTGAAAACCATTATAGCAAGAAGTTTTTATAAATGTCAATCATTATAGAACTTAATTATCAGAGGTTGAAAAAATAGTTGCAATTGCCATAACGTGAGAAGCAATCTCATATTTGAAGGTGTTTATGTAGTAATTATTTTGTTAAAAAGGAGCATTTTTAAATCAATTTGGGTTAGTATATAACTTGAAATATTATCCATATACTATGCTTATAACGGTTCGATTATTCCAGTCATCAGTTACAAGTGCACTTTAGTATTTCGATTTGTATTCACTTTGTGATCCAAGAGGTATGACGGAATGCTATTCCATTTATATAGAAGTATTTTGCAAATTTAAGTTTCCAGTGATTCGTTTCGGGTGGTTTTACTCAGCTGGGGTGCGATAAGTTCATTCTAATGAGCCCTGTATAGTTATTGATATAATAAATTGGACAGATAGTCAATGGCTTCATCCACCCGGCTGCCGGGATTAACAGCAAACAGGCAATATGGCAATTGGTAGACCCGATTTTCCTGTACAGCTTTTAACTTTCTCCAGCTAGGGTGAAGTGCCAATTCATTGCGAATTTGGTCGCTGACCTTAGTATCATAGCTGTGAGTAATGAGCAAGATCAGGTCTGGATTGGTCTGGAGCGCAATATCGAGACTGAGGGGAGCATATCCCAGGGGATTGCCACCGCCTACGCTCTGGACAACATTCTTTGCATTGAGGCGGCAGAGAAGATCGCCGATAAAACTGTTTGGCAGCGCCATGTGAAAACTTTCAGCAGATCCCCAGACAACGAGGACTTTTGGGGAGGGTTTATTTTTGCTTTTTTCTTGGACCTGCTGCAATTTGCTGTCCAAACGATGAATCACTTGATATGCTTGCCCCGAATGATCTGTCAATTCACCATAAAAGCGCAGGGTTTGGCTAATCTGCTGGTAATTATTCAATCTTTGAAGGTATACTAAAATACCTGCTTTTTCTAATGAGGTGAGGATTGGCTGACGCAAATGAATATCAGTAGTCAAAACTAAGTCAGGTTTCAAAGCGATAATTTGATCAAGGTTGGGAGTTGGTGTCTCGCCAACAGATGGCACATCTTTAATTTTTTCCATCAAATCCGATGACAGAGCCATCGTACTGGGGCGGCCGACTAATTCTCCGCCAACAGCATAATATAAATCAACATTAGAAGCGTTAAGAGCGATAAGCCGCAGCGATCTGCCCTTTTTAATGGTTTGTATTAAACTGCATTTTGGACACTGAATTTCTATATACTTTACCTGTCCTTTGAATAGCAGCCTGTTGCATTTTGAACAACGGCATTCATTAGAACGAGTGGTAGCGATCATGTTATGATGTATTGTCATGGTATCCCTCCATTAGCAGCAAATTGATATATAAATAAAAAACTCCGTGTGAAATACGATTTCATCACGGAGCTCTAGGCTCTCTTTGTTTATGCTTTTCTACAATGATTATTATTCTCATTATAGAAAACGGATGTAATTTTGTCAAGAATCATTTATGCAAGAGTTAAAGAGCAGAATGAATGTCCAATATATTTTTAATAAAAAGAAATTGACTTTGATAATGATTATCAATATACTGAATAGCAAAGAGAAATCTTTCCTTTTCTTGCTTAGGGGAAAAGGACTATACTGCTGCTATGGCAGATGATTTTAAGATCGTATAATTTGGAGTGATGTACATGGAGATAAAGGATAAAGACTTGCGATATGCGAAACCAAAGTGGCCGGAAGTACGTTGTAGTCAATGTAATCGCCTATTATTTCGTGGAATCGTTGAAGATATGGAGATTAAGTGCTCACGATGCGGCGCAATTCAGTGTATAGGTGGTTGTAAGCAAGAAACCAGAATGAACGTTTGCAGCAGGTAAGCTGGAGCTGATGAGAACATTGTCATATTCTTTAAAAAAAGATATTGACTTTGAGAACTATTATCAATATACTATAGAAAAATAACAGCATTTGGTGGTTCTGTACGAAACAACACAATACAAATGGTTAGCAAAATAACCGATTAGAGAGCCAAGAGCTCCGTGCCAGTAGTAATACGCACGGAGCTTTCATTTATTTTTAAAATACTAGGGTGTGTCTGAAAACTAGCGGAATGGTCGATGACGAGTAATTTTTGTGCCAGACGAGGCAAAACTTCGCAGGAATAATGGTTCTTATTTCAAAAAGTTTTAACGAAGTATGGCGCAAAAAGCGCCGTCAGTGGCCGTTTTGATAGTTTACAGACACGCCCTAGCATAGTTGCTTTATTAAATGAGGTGATGCAGTGATTTATAACTTATGGCATAAATAGACCCGGGAAAGTAAGAGCCATGCTCGTGCAAATGAAGAATTGAGGTGGAAATATGAATAGAATGACAAGTGGAATCATCGTTTTATTATTGGCTGTCAGTGGTTTTTTCTTGATTAGGGGGCAGTCAGAACCGGTGGCAAATCAGTTATCAGCCCGGTATGGTGTAACTGACAGTGCTGGCAGACAGGTGGAAATCCCCCGACAGCCCCAGCGGGTGATTGTTTTAAATGCTTCGAACCTGGAACTATTTTATGCAGCCGGGGGGAAGGTAGTTGGACGCCCCACTACAGAGGCTTTGCCACAGGCTGTTAAGGATGCTGTCCAGCAGGTCCCGACTGTTGGCATTACGCCTAATCCTAATATTGAACAGATTATGGCGCTAAAGCCTGATTTAATTTTAGGAGTTAATATGCCCTTTCATCATAATTTGATTCCAGTGTTAGACAAAGCGGGGATTCCCATTCTTCTGCAATCCCTTGAAAACTATCAGCAAATTATCGATACACTGCGTTTTTATGGTGAACTAACGGGAAAAACGGAACAGGCAGACGCACAAATCAACCAGATTCAGTCACGTTACGAAGAGATAATGAATCATAATAAAGATCGTGTGGCACCAAAAGTGGTAATTGTATGGGGATCGCCGGAAAGCTTCAATATGGCAACATCCCGTAGTTTTAGCGGCGACTTGCTGAAACGTCTGGGGGCGGTTAATATTGCTGACCAGGGAGATGACGGTGGTGGGCAAATGGGCTATGTACCATTAAGTATGGAATATGTTGCGAAGCAAAATCCGGAAATGGTTTTTTTGATTACCCATAGTTCTGATGAAAAAATCAATGAAAAGTTTCGCAATGAATTGACTAATCATCCTGCATGGCGGGGACTAAAGGCTGTCAAATCCAATCAAGTTCATCAGCTGCCCTATCGTTTATTTGCTGTAAATCCTGGTACGCAGGTGGGTGAAGCCTTGACTGTTTTAGCTGGGTTTTTATATCCGGAGGTGGCGAAGCAATGAGAGAAGCTGCAATCGACCCTCGTGGGACTTGGCGAACCGGGATCAGTATAATCGGGCTGGTTGCGCTTGGGGTCGCCTTATTTTGGGGGATCAGAGTGGGAACTGTACCTTTTAGTGCTTATGATATCTGGAATGTATTTATTGCTCCGGCCAGCAATGAGGCCTATCAAATTATCTATAATATCAGGGTACCCCGGGTATTGGTTGGCGCGTTAACCGGAATCAATTTAGCTTTGGCCGGCTGCATCCTGCAAGGGGTACTGCGCAATCCTTTAGCCGATCCTGGGATTATTGGAGTATCCGCGGGAGCTGGTCTGGCAGCTATGTCTGTAATGATTTTATGGCCCGGGCTTATGGCATTGGTGCCGGCGGCTGCTTTCATTGGAGCACTGCTGTCTGCTGGAATCGTTTTTTTACTGTCCTGGGATCGGGGGATACAGCCCCTTCGCCTGATCTTAGCCGGTGTGGCCCTGGCTGCCTTTTTTGGCGGCGGTATGAGTGCTCTTATGGTCTTTCACTCCGATAAAGTGCAGGGGACGGTCAACTGGATGGCTGGGGGATTTCAAGGGCGCAGCTGGAATCATGTGCAGATGATTCTGCCTTACAGCTTGATCGGAGTTTTAGGGGCTATGCTTTCTTACCGTCATTTAAATGCATTGCAGTTAGGTGATGAAGTTGCCAAAGGTTTGGGAATCAGGGTGGAAAAAGCGCGGTTTTTCCTGGTTGTTTTGGCAGCCTTGCTGGCAGCTTCAGCAGTCAGCGTGGCAGGTCTATTAGGTTTTGTTGGACTTATCATCCCTCATATTGCCCGCATGCTGGTCGGTTCGGATTTTGAGTATCTGATGCCCTGCGCAGCCGTACTGGGAGCTACGATTGTAGTGGCCGCTGATACCGTCGCACGTACCATATTCAGTCCCGTAGAAGTACCAGTAGGAATTTTTATGGCCTTTTTAGGAGCTCCCTTCTTTATTTATTTACTGCGAAAGGGGATGCGGCGATGAATCATACCATTGAAGCCCATTCTATTAAACTTGGCTATGGCAGCAAGGTAATCATTCCAGAGATGGATATTGTAATTGATAAACCGGAAATCATCTCCATTATTGGACCAAATGGATCAGGAAAATCCACCTTATTGAAAGCATTAAGCCGAATAGTAATTCCTTTGTCTGGCTGCGTCTTGCTGGATGGCAAGGATATTCATCAATTGCAACCGCAGCAGGTAGCTAAAATCATGGCAATACTGCCTCAGACAGTACATGCGCCGGGAGATATGACAGTTTATGATCTGGTGGCATATGGGCGTATGCCCTATAAAAAAATGTTTGAAAAATTGGACAGTGATGATCAAGAGTGTATGGCAGCGGCACTGGAAGCCACCGGTATCCGGCAAATGCTGCACCGGCGGCTGGACAGTTTGTCGGGAGGGGAAAGGCAGCGGGCTTGGCTGGCTATGGCCCTGGCCCAGGAGCCTCGCCTGCTGTTATTAGATGAACCGACAACCTATCTGGATATTCATCACCAGCTGGAATTAATGAAGTTAGTTCGCAAACTGCATCAGGATATGCAGATTACCGTTATTATGGTTCTGCATGACTTAAACCATGCAGCTCGCTTTAGCCAGCGTATGATTGCGGTCAAAGATGGTCTGCTATTTGCGGATGGGCCAGTGGAAGAAGTATTTACTGTAGAAAATTTACGGGCTTTATACGGAGTCGAAACAACGATTATGACCATTGAGCAAGGAGGGAGTTCGCATCTTGTCTGTTTTCCTCACGACAGCTGCCTGACTCAGAGGGCATGACTATGCACTGACCATAAATAGTACATTGGTAAAATAGGATTAAAAAAAATAGGGAGGTTTTTTCTATGAAAACGTTAGTTGTTTATTCCAGTCTTACAGGCAATACCAAAAAGGTAGCAGAAGCGATCCATGAAGTCTTTGGTGAGAAGGCCGCCTTGTTTCCAGTTGAAATGGCACCGCCGCCGGCAGACTATGATTTTGTGATAGTCGGCTTTTGGGTTGATAAAGGGACTGCTGATAAGAAGGCCCAGGAGTATCTTAAGACCATTTTAGATAAACCAGTTGCTTTATTTGCTACATTAGGGGCCTATCCTGATTCAGAGCATGCTGCCAGCAGCCTCAAAAATGGAGCTGCATTCCTGGATGCCAGCAATCAATTGGTGGGAACTTTTATATGCCAGGGGAAAATAGATCCGAAGCTAATTGAACAATTTAAAAACATGCCGGGAAATCATCCTCATGCTGCTACCTCAGAACGGATGGAACGCTATAAGAAAGCTGCCAGCCATCCTGATGCCAGCGATCTAAAGGCAGCTCAGACTATTTTTGCAGATATAAAAAATCGCCTGACTCTAGCTGCAGGACAGGAAAAAGGTAAGGTGACTGCTTTTGAGGGGAAGTAGACTAAAGCAAATTCTGGCGAATATGAGCCCGGATCAATATGCCTTGACCGTTGGCACAGCTGCCGAAGAGTCGCTGGCAGAAGCCTTTGTAAAACGCCGCGTCGTTCATGCCGGCGTCAGAGGAAAACCGATCATGCCGGGAGAATGGCAGGCGGCATGGCAGTCTTTACTGAAGCAAAAGTCAGAACCCCAGCAACGTGTAGCATACATCCATATTCCCTTTTGCCGGCATCGTTGTTTATACTGCGGCTTTTTTCAAAACTATTCAGCGGATGAGCTGGAAGCCGTTTATATTGATCATTTAATTAAAGAACTGCAGATGAGCAGAGATAGTCCTTATTTGTCAAGTGGACCGGTTAATGCCGTATTTATCGGCGGCGGGACTCCCAGTACTCTGGCACCTCAGCAGGTTGCCAGGCTGCTGGATGCTATTCGGGACTGTTTGCCCCTAGCCAATGATTATGAATTAACACTAGAAGGGAGGGTTAACGACTTAGTTCCAGCTAAAATAGAAGCTTGGCTGGATCATGGGGTAAACCGCGTATCCATCGGTGTTCAATCCTTCAACCCAGAAGTACGGCGAGGAGTTGGCCGGCTGGATGATACGCAGACGATTCTTAAGAGGCTGGAACTGCTGACAAGTTATAATCAGGCTGCCGTTATTATTGATTTGATTTATGGTCTTCCGAACCAGACTAACCAGGTTTGGGCTAATGATGTCAATCTATTAAAGACAGCAGCTATTGATGGAATGGATTTGTATCAGTTAAACATATATGAAGACAGTGCCTTGCAGCAGGCCATTAATGCCGGTAAGCTGCCTCCGGCAGCAACAACGGCCCAGCAAGCTCGAATGTTTGCTGTGGCCGAAGCGGAACTGTCAGCCCATGTATTTTCACGGCTCAGTATTTGCCACTGGAGGAAGACCAATCGTGAACGAAGTATATACAATACCCTCACAAAAGCAGGTCACAGTGTGATCCCCTTTGGTGCCGGTGCCGGCGGTAATATTGGCGGTGTGGCTATGTTTTTAAATCGGGATGTCGGTAACTATATGAAAAGTATTGAGCAAGGTCATAAGCCAGTTGCTGGCATGCTGCTGCAGCCAGCCGACAGTGGTTTGCACAATATGGTTATTGGACAACTCGAGCGGGGCTATTTACAACTTAGTGCCTTAGCAGCCTGCTATGGACCTGCTGTTTTGGAATTAGAATCATTACTGGAGATTTGGCAACAGCGTGGGCTTCTTGAATTTGGTCCGGCAGTCGCTCGCCTGACAGTAGCCGGTCAGTTTTGGTATATGAATATCGCCCAGTCAGTATTAGAATGCTTGCATGCTCTGCTAGATGGTGAACATTCGGTGGAAGTGCAGCCTATAGCGGCCCAAGGCTAATTGCCGGGTCCTTTTAGAGAGCCTGTGAGCTCCATGACGGTCTAATACCGCATGGAGCTTTGCTATTTTCTGTTATCAATAACTTAAGTTATTGAAAGGAGTCGATTATGAACTCAAGTTAGCTCATAGATAAAGTGATAAAGTTGTCGGCTTTACTACAATATAAGAAAGGAAGATCGTATATGAAAATGAGACAAAATCGGAAGAAAAGCAAAGTGGTGTTATTAAGTATCGGTATTATGGCGGCATTGAGTCTGCCTGCTTATGCCGAGGAGGAACCTTACCAGTTTAGTGAGGTAGTGGTTACTGCCACCCGGACCAAGCAGAATGTGAAGGATATACCAGCCAGTGTTGAGGTCATTACCCGGCAGGATATCGAAACCATGGGTGCTGACAGTGTAGTAGCGGCATTGAAGCTGGCCATGAATTTAAATCTTTCTGAAGCGGGAATGACAGGCAATCAGGTTAGTTTGCGTGGTATGAATACGAACCAGTCCCTGATTTTGATTGATGGTCGACGTATGGCAGGGGAAGATACGGGATCAACCATGAATTATTACGAATTAAACCGGATTAATATTAATAATGTGGAACGAATCGAAATCGTACGGGGACCCGTTAGCTCTCTTTATGGATCAGATGCTTTGGGCGGCGTCATCAATATTATTATGCGTAAATCGGAAAAACCACAGACTACTGTAGGGTTGTCAAACAGCAGCAAGCAACAAAACGCTTCCTTCCGTTTTGACTTAGGTAAAGAAGGGAAATGGGCATGGGTAGTCGATACACTTTTTACTGAGATTAAAGAGAGGTCACGAACCGATAGTACGAATATGTATGGACCGCGTCAATTCTATAATATCAGTGGAACCTACGATATGTCGCCAGGTAAGAACCTGGATGTCTTTTATGAAAGAATGAGTGAACACTTGAAATCAGGATTTACTGATGGCAGCAGAGATTATTATACCAATACGAGAAATTCTTACGGCATCAATTATCGTGGTATCAATTCGCGAGGAAATTATGAA
Organism: Pelosinus fermentans; assembly: GCA_002434245.1. GTDB lineage: Bacteria > Bacillota > Negativicutes > DSM-13327 > DSM-13327 > Pelosinus > Pelosinus fermentans_B. The sequence continues at coordinate 90,319 of DJJR01000077.1, read as the reverse complement.
TTGCGGGCTTATTTTAATCAGCTGGAAAAAAATAATGATACATTGCTTGAGAGTGGAACCTATAGTGACTTTGACAGAGCAAAGTATAAAACCTGGGTAGTTGACGGGAGAAATACGGTGAAATTGGACGATGAGCATGTACTGACATTCGGCGGTGAATACCGCTCGTCTAAATATCGTGGGACCCGGCTGGAAGACAATGGTGATCATGCTTCTACGATCATTGAGCATGGAATAAGCAAACCCATATCAGAAAAAGAAATAAAATATCAGGCCGCCTACGTACAAGATGAATGGGCTGTTAATCGCAAACTGTTAATTATTCCATCCCTGCGGTATGACGACAGTAATAAATTTGGCGATAATTTTAGTCCTAAAATTGGTATGACTTACAAAATGGATAGTAATTATCGCTTTAAAGCAAATTTTGGAAAAGGATTTAAAGCGCCCAGTGTCAGTGAGCTATATATGAAAATGACTCATCGACCTGTGCCCAACATGACTGTTATTGTTGTTGGTAACCCCGATTTAAAACCGGAAAAATCAACTAATTATGATATAAGCTTTGAAGGAGAAAGAGGAAATGATTTTGGAAAAGTAACCTACTTTTATAACGACGTTACCGATCTGATTGGAACAAACGACACAATGAGCTACATTCCCGGGACTGGGATGGTTTTTAATTCAAAATACATCAATATTGATAAAGCTAAGATAAAAGGCATTGAACTTGAAGCTGGAAGGCATCTGAACGATAAATTTACGCTGAAATCTGCTTATAATTATCTGGACGCTGAAAACTCTAAAACCCATGAACGCCTGAGCAGCAGGGCAAAAAACAGGTATTCATTGCAGCTGCATTATGATGATATTCAAAATACGGGAATTAGTGGTATTCTATGGCATGAATGGGTGCGTGACTACCGCTATGTTGAAGCTGATTACAACTATAATACATTAAACTTTGTGATCAACAAAAAATGGAATGATAAATATGACTCTTATGTTGGTATTGATAATATCCTCGATAAAAAAATCGATGACCTGATCCTCGAAGGCCGTTTGTGGAGATTTGGTATGAGTGTCACAATATGAAGCTAATGATGAGATCAATTATACTGCTGATTGCCATAGGGATGACCTTCTTTTCTGCTGTGGTAGAGGCGAATTCAGTTGTTTACCAGTGCTATGAAACCGTTTCAGGGAAGGCTGTGTCAGTAGAGGATGTCAGTCAGCTAGTCAGGGAATACAATGTCGTGATATTCGGCGAATACCACGACAATCAAGCTCTCCATCGTCTGGAAGAAGAGTTGCTGCAAACCGTTTATGTCCAACACCCCATGCTGGCCGTCTCCCTGGAAATGTTTGAACGCGATGTGCAGCAACTGCTGAATGACTATCTGGCCAGTGACATAACTGAAACTACTTTCTTAGCCCAGTCCCGTCCCTGGCCAAACTACCAAAGGGATTACCGCCCTTTAGTCGAGTTCGCGAAAAAGAAAGGACTGCAAGTGCTTGCTGCCAACATTCCCCGACGGATGGCCTCGGACTATGCGAAACAGGGTTCACTGGAAGGGGTTGATGAAACCATGCAGCAGTACCTGCCTGCGGTTCACCGCACTCCTGACAGCGAATACAAACGGCGCTTCTTTGCCCAGATGCAGTCCGTAAAGGCTATGCCTAAAGAGCAAATGGAGGCTTTCTATCGTGCCCAGTGCCTGAAGGATGACACGATGGCCCAAAGCATTATGGAGTATTATCGCCGCTATCCTGATAGGAAAATCATCCATTACCAGGGAGATTTCCATAGCCGCTATCGGCTGGGCGTCGTCGAGAAACTACAGGCGCTGGAACCGGGTTTGAGAATTCTGGTTATCACACCTGTCCTTGTGGATGACTTTGGAGACGGGGCAGCCAAGGCAAGGAGTCTGCAGGCCGACGGCGACATCGTGATATTTGTTAAACGAACAACACTTTAATCTGAGAATTGGAAGCGTATGGCAGGCATAAGCGGCCAATAAAACGAATAGGTTGGTGAAGTCTGACTAGGAGGTGCCGCAGTGAGGCAAATCAGTATAGTTTTGCTAATGTTGTGCTTGATCTGGGGGAGTGGGGCGGGGGCTTGGGCAGCAGAGCCGGTCGGTGAAGAAGCAGTGAATGCCGCCCGGATGGTGGATGGCATTTTGTCGGGGCTGAATCAAGAAGACTATGCCTTTTTTTCACGGGACTTTGACCAGGAGATGAAGGCAAGGCTGACTGAACCGGTTTTTAAAACTATGAGCAAGGATATTAAAGGGAAGATTGGAATTTTTATTGGCAAAGAATTTATGGGAACAGAACAACAAGGTGACTACCATATCATGATCTACCGGAGTAAATGTACATTGGAAGAGGCAGTGACCATTCGGCTGGTCCTAAGCGATGCTGATGGTTTAGAGAAGGTAGCCGGTTTTTGGCTGGATTCGCCGAAACTTCGCCAGTAATCAACCTTTAATATGGAAAGTAAAACGCCAGGGATACCGTAAGCGGTAATCCCTGACGTTTTACTGCTATTGTCTAATCCTGGCACTTTCTTCTACCAGTGATAGGTGGCAGTTAATAAGACAGTTCGTTCTTCAGCGGCAACTCCATAAGTACTATAGGCGTATGTTTGATACTGCTTGTCAAAGAGGTTGCGTATATTGAGAGCATAACGCCAGTTGCCTGTTTCATAACGGACCTGGGCATCTGCCACAACTGCGCCGCCCAGTCTGACGGTATTGGAGGAAAAGTAGGTCGATCCGATATACCGCACGCCGGCCCCGAACCCCAGACCTTTAAGTTTCTTCCCCGGCACTGTATAGTCGGCCCAGAAGGTTGCGCTCTGGCGGGGCACGCCGGTGGTGCGCAGACCCACTTCCGAAGCGGTATTGCTCCTGGTGGTTTTGGCATTCAGTAAGGTATAAGAAGCCGTAAGGTTGAGATCTTTAACGGCTACATTGGCTTCCAGTTCTAAGCCTTTAGAGGTTACTTCACCGGTTTGCACGTTATAATACTCATTTTCTGTATTTAAGGGGTCTGTAGTCAAAACATTCTGCCTGCGCAAATCGAAGATTGCCGCTGTAAAGCGGGCGTTCGTCTTTTTTGGTTCATATTGTACGCCTAGTTCGTATTGCCGCCCGGTGGTCGGCTTAAAAGGATTGTTGTTCCGGTCGGTACCAGATTGTGGCTGGAAGGATTCGGAGTAGCTGATGTAGGGCGACAGCTCGCTGGTGGCGTGATAGACCAAGCCGGCCCGGCCGGTAAAGGCATCCTGGTCAATCGTTGTTTTGTCTTCAGTCTGAGGATTGATGCCGTTCAACTGATACCAGTCCTGGCGGCCGCTTACGGTCGCCACCCACTTGTCGCCGAATTTCATCTGATCCTGCAGATAAACCCCGGTTTGTTTGGCCTTGGCTTTATAGATAACCGGCGCATACACCTCGGTAACCGAACCGGTGTAATTTAAGTCGTAAATGTCCAGATCGGTGATTGCCCACTCGACATAGCGATTGGTCCAGTCAGCATGACGGTAATCAATCCCCACCAGGGAGGTATGATCGATTGCGCCGCCCGACCATTTGGCTTCGCCGTAAGTGTCAAAGGTATATGAATCGAGCGTCTCATCAGAAATGGAGGCCTCGCGTTTCAGTGTTCTTCCATCAGCCTGCAGCGTGCCTCCGGCCATATTGTAGCGCATGTCCACCTGGCCGTAGCGGAAATTTTGATGTAGCATCCAGATATCGTTGACTTTGTGATCCAGCAGATAGCCGAAGTAGGATTGCTCCCGCTCATAACCGTCCCAGCCAGGCTCGCCCAAATTCAGTTTTTCCGAAAAACCATAAAGCTTGTGATTGGGGTAATATACTGTAAGGGGCCGGCTGCCACCGGCCAGTTTATCTTTTAAATAGTGGGCCTGGAAGGTAATGTTGGTGTCCTCATCGGGTTTCCAGCTGAGCGAAGGGGCAATAAACGTTCGTTTTGACCAGCTGTAATCCACCGGTAAATCCCGTTCCCTGGCCAGTGCAGTCAGACGGAAGGTGAGGTTTTCCTGCCCGTTAATCTTGTCGCCTACGTCGATGGCTGCACTTTTGTAGCTGTCGGTGCCGCCCTGGAGCCGGACTTCCCTTATGGCTTGAGCCGTTGGCCGCTTGGTCGTCATATTAAACATCCCGCCGGGAGAGCTGCCGCCATAGGTGACAGAGGCTGGTCCCTTGATAATTCCCACTTGCTCCATTCCATAGTTTTCAAAGTCCCAAATCGCGAAATTCCCGTTATCAAATAGTTGCAAGCCATCGACCGTGGTGTTGCTGTAGCCGACACGGAAGCCCCGGACATAGCTCCAGTTCCAGCGGGTATCATTGCCATAAATATTGGCATGAACCCCCGCGCTGTATTCCACGGCCTGGGCCAGATCAATTACCCCGCGCTCATCCATTTGCTCGCGGGTGACGATACTGATTGACTGGGGTATATCACTGAGAGCTGTATCCGTCTTGGTGCCTGCGCTGCTGCGCTTGGCTACCCAGCGCTCATCGGCAGCCTCTTTATTGGCAGTTACTTCTACTCCCTCTAGGCTAAATTCTTGCTGTTTTCCAGCATCTTCATTAATCGTTTCCTGCCCATCCTCGCGTTGCTCTGCTGTTGCTTCCGCTCCATAGACCATTGCCGGCCAATGTAAAAATAAGCTGCTGCCAAGTAAAACATAGAGCAGTTTTTTCCCGGTAAGGGGAAATTGTTTTTTCATTCAGCGACTCCCCTTTTTTATCTGATAGAGATATAATTGCTAAGAAAATAATGAAAATGAGTCTTATTATCAAATAGCTTCCTTCCTCTTACATCACAGGTACCTTGTGGCTCATTATAGCAAGGCGGTTTTCATAGCGTCAATCGTCGGTCAGGTTCATTTTGTGACGGTTAAGGAGGAGAAAAATAACTGAAAACATGATAATGATTATCATGTTTTGTTGGCAATTAGTATATGAATCATTTTATACAGAATGGAGTGCTTTTATATAAATATGGAGTATTTAATTATGAAATTGGTTTGTGATCGACTACAATTCCTGTTATCATAAAGTAAATAAAAATAGCAGTAATTGCTTGCTGTCTTTCAAAAAAAGGAAGGTGACATAAAATGACCATACATGAGAATCGATTGAGTAATGAAGGGCTAATGGCTTGGTTGGGTGGTGAAGGGGCAGTCCATGGCTGCGGCATTTGGTATCGTTTTCCGTCCGGATGCCCCAGTGATGGCTGGCTGATGGAGATTCATCCTGCCTCTGGTTTGCTGGTCACGACCACGTATCTTCTGATCGCTAAAGCCATTACTCAGATTTATACTCTGCCTCAGCACTGTTTGTGTTTGTTTTCCATTGATGGTGGTGAAATTACAATTCACGAAAATGGAAAAAAGGTCCGTCACCTGCGGCAGGGAATCCATCTGATTATGCATAAAGGACAGGCGGTCAAGGTCACTCTCCAGCCTGTACAAAGGCTGATTTATACCAGCATTGCAGTCAGTAACGAATTTCTGGCTGCCTATCTAAAGGACCACCCGCTGGAGCAGCCCTTTGCAGCAAGCGATGCTTCTGCTTGGGAAAACCGACATTATGATGCTCCCGATATTCAACTGGTCTTTGAACAGTTGAAAGCTGCCGTGCGTAACGGCAAGCTATCTCCCATGTATTTTGAAAGTAAAATAGTTGAAATCCTGGCCCTTGTTCAACGCAATGTCCATGATGAATATTCCTGGAAAAGACATCAAAAAAGTGAACGAAAATATTACGTTACGTATCAAAACTACAAGTATCTGGAATTGGTCAGAGCTGAACTTGACAAAAATATTCTCCAGCCTCCTTCCATTGACCAACTGGCGCTTATTGCTGAAATGAGTGTGACTAAGCTATATCGCTGCTTTAAAGAACAATATAAAATAACGATCAATGACTATATTCGCCGGGGAAAAATGAAATATGCCATGCGCATGTTGTGGAATGATGCAATGAGTATCAAAAACATTGCCACCAAGATAGGTTACGAGAACGCCAGCAAATTCTCCGCCGCCTTTAAGAGGGTTCACGGCTTTTCCCCGAGGCATTTTCGCAAATCCTTTGGGCTGTAAAGAGAAGTTGATTAAAATTGCTTAAAAATAAATCCCAATCTGGT
>DJJR01000077.1:41034-83964 GCA_002434245.1 Pelosinus fermentans | reverse complement strand
ACCAGATTGGGATTTATTTTTTAAGCTTTGAGTACAGCAAAACTCAGTGAGTAATCAAACGAATAGACAAAGTATAAATGATATGTCATCTACCAGCGGTAAGTGGCAGTCAGCAGTACTTTGCGTCCAGTGTCAACAGAGTCATAATAAGCCCAGTAGTCGGCAGATGAGACGACATACTGCTTGTCGAAAACATTAGTAACATTGAGAGCATAGCGCCAGCCATTGGTATCATAGCGAACCATGGCATCAGTTAAGACGGAACCGCCGAATTTTCGGGTGTTATAGTAGTTGTAGCGGGAACCGATATAACGCAGACCGCCGCCGAAGCTCCAGCCCTCTGCTGTGTCACCGGGTTTTACCGTGTCCAGCCACAGCGAGGCACTGTGTCGGGGGACGTTTTCCGTGCGGCGGCCGACTTTGGCTGCATCGCTGTCTTTGGTGGTTTTATTGTTCAGTAAGGTATAGGCCAGCGTCAGGTTGACTCCTTTGAAAGCCTGCATGTTGGCTTCCAGTTCCAGACCTTTGGAGGCCATTTCACCGGTTTGAATTTGAAAAAAGGTATCTGCAGGGTCGGTGGTGAGGACATTTTGCTTGCGCAGGTCAAAGATTGCTGCCGTAAAACGGGCATTCATCTTCTTTGGCTCATACTGCACGCCAAGTTCATACTGTTGGCCAGTAGTTGGTTTGAAAGCCTTGCCATGCCGGTCGCTGCCGCCCTGTCCTTCAAAGGATTCGTTATAACTGATATATGGCATTACGCCATTACCAGCGTCATAGACGATACCGGCGCGCCCGGTAAAGGCGTTCTGATCAGTAATGGTGGTGGTGCCGTTGGAGACGTTTCTAAAAATATTATCGTAGCGGTCATAGCGTCCACCCAGCACAGCGGTCCATTTTCCGCCGAATTTCAGTTGATCCTGCAGGTAATAACCATTTTGTTTGGTTTTTCCTGTAGTAATATAAGAATAATCAGGCGTGGTGATGGCTTGTCCGTAATTCTTAGTAGATAAATCCAGGTCTGGAGCTGATCCGCCGCCCCAGCGCCAGTTATATTTACCTTCCTGATAATCAAAACCCAGCAGGGTGGTATGGGTGACTGCGCCGCTGGACCATTTGGCCTGAAAGTTAGTGTCGATGGAATCGGAACTGCCGTATCTGCCGGTTGCTTTGGTGGAGCGACTGATCGTTTGGTTAGCGGAGTCTAGGGAATCTGCTGTTACTCCTCGCTGGGTCATCGAGGTATGAAAATGACTGGCGGTTTGGGTCATAGACCAGATATCATTGATTTTATGTTCTAAGATATAGCCGATTTGGCTTTGGTTTCGAATGGCGCGGTCAAAATCCCGCTCACCAAAATAAGTTTTGCTGGAAATACCGGAGCCGTAAAAGGAGCTGCCAGGCAAATAGTTTCTTTTGTACAATTCTTCCGTAGTTCCTTTTAAATCATCTTTATTAAAATAGGTCAATAAAGTCAGGCTGGTGTTTTCGGTAGGTTTCCAGGTCAGGGCCGGGGCGATAAAAGAATGTTCTTTTGTGCTGGAATCGGTGTATAAGTCTTCTTTGGATTTCAGAGCCGTCAGACGAAACAGCAGTTTACCATCCTCGGTGACCGGACCGCCAAGATCCAAAGCACCGCTAAACTTGTCACTGCTGCCGGCCTGTAATTGAACCTCGCGCAGCGGCTCAGTTGTCGGTCGCTTGGAAACATTGTTGATGATGCCCCCAGGGCTGCCTGCGCCATAGAGGATTGAGGCCGGACCGCGCAGCACTTCGACCCGCTCCAGGCTGTACATATCAAAATCACTGGCGTAGTAGCTGCCTAGGCGGCTGGAGCCATTGTTATAGGCACCGTCATAACTAAAGCCGCGGATGTTTAATCCATAGGTTTGTCCCTCACCGGAATGAAATAAAGACGTCACTCCCGGGGTATAGCCCAGGGCTTCGGCAAAGTTGGTAACGCCGCGATTATCCAACTGTTCCCGGGTGATGATGCTGATGGATTGGGCAGTTTCGCTTAAAGGGGTGTCGGTTTTAGTACCAATCGTGCTGTGTTTGGCGAGATAGCCATCCTTCTTTAGCCGTTCATCCGTCACTTCGATTCCTTCCAGGATAAATTCACGTTGACTGCTGTCTGTCTCTGCAGCAGTTTGTTCTGGATTTGAGGCCGCTTCATCCGCTGCATGGGCGGTCATAGGCAAGTGCCAAAGCAGGCTGCTGCTGAGTAAGGCATAGAGCAGGTTTTTTCGAGTACGGGAGATTTTTTTCATACCATCAATCCTTTGCTATTTTATTATATAATGAATAATTTCAAAATTGATATTGATAAAAAGAATCAATATCAATTACAAATAACAAGTTAGCCATTCTAAGGAATTCCTGATGACTAGCCTGGGCACATTATAGCAAGGTGATTTCAGTGGCGTCAACGCCTGATAATGACGGGTTACAGAGGTTTAAGAAGTGGGTTATCATGAGATAATAGAGAACTGCTATCAAACGACCGAGGGTAAAAGGAGGAATTTTTGCGAATGGAATGTGCAGCCTTATGTCAATTTAGGACAGGGATATGGAGCTGGGACTAGTTCTGTTTAGACAAAATTCATGCTATCATAAGTAATAACAGTAAGATACTGTGAGCGATGATAACTAAAGACTGAAAGAAGGGAGGCGGACAGTGGATACAAATGAGTATTTGACAGGAAATGCCGGGCTGGCCGGGCAGCTGAGCTGCAGCACAAGAGACTTTGGCAATGGCGTACTTTATGGGCTGCCGGCGCAAAACGGCAATAGCTGGCTGGTTGATATTCATCCGGCGACAGGGCTGTTTTTTACTGATGCTTACTTTACCCTGCTGGAGCCGGTAGTTAGGGAATACCAAATGGAGCAATCTGCCTTATGGTTGTGGTCAGTAGCCCGTGGCGATATTACCATTGTCGAGAATGGTAAAAAAACACGCAAACTGGAACCAGGCATTCATGTACTGGTCAATCGGGGAAAACCGTTCAAAATTATTTATGGGACCCAGCAGCCGATGTGGTATACCAGTATGTTGGTGTTTAATGACTGCCTTGACCGTTATCTGCAGGTCCACCCCTTGGAACAGCCCTTTTGCCTGAATGCTGCAAGCCGCTGGAAACCGTTACAATACAATACTCCCGATATTGTTATGGTGTTTGAACAGCTTAAATATGCCATTCGAAATGGAGATGCTCCACCGCCGTTTATGTATTATGAAAGTAAGCTGGGTGAACTGTTATCCCTCATCGTGCGTAATATGCAATACCAGCATTTATGGGAAGATTATTTGATGAAAAATCGCAATCAAAAGCATCTGACGTATCAAAACAGAAAATATATTTGGAAGGTTAAAGAAGAGCTAGATAAGAATATCCTCCAGCCACCCTCCATGGAGCAGCTTATTGTCCTTGCCGAAATGGGGGCAACCAAACTGCGGCAAAGCTTTAAGCTCTGGTACGGAATCACCATTGCCGAATATATCAGGCAGGAAAAACTAAAGCATGCGCTGCGGCTGCTGTCCGTTGACGATTTGAGCATCAGTAATATTGCTGCAACCGTTGGCTATGAAAGTGCCAGCAAGTTTGCGCTGGCCTTTAAGAAAGTCTATCATGTTACTCCTAGTGAGGTTAGAAAATCGTTTTTAATTTAGAGAAATACTGATTGATAGAAGAAAAATAGAAATCTTTATTTAGTATTTTTTTAGTGAGATTCTTAGGGACGGGTTGTTTTCTAATTCAAAGATGGGGTATAATAAGTGTGAGGTGATCACACTTTATGGAACGAAAAATTGCTAATCGATTGTTGATATGGAAAAATAACCCCAAAAGGATGCCGCTTCTCATTTATGGAGCCCGACAAGTAGGGAAAACTTACACGGCGCTTACTTTTGGCAAATCTAATTATAAAAACACTGTGTATTTTAATATGGAGGACTCTACTGAGATTACATCAATCTTTGAACGGGATTTAAATCCTGAGCGGATTATCAGGGAACTTTCTGCAAAAAGCGGGCAGACCATTTTTAAGGGTGACACGTTGATAATCTTTGATGAAATTCAAGGCTGCGAAAGAGCGTTAATCTCCTTAAAGTATTTCTGTGAAAGTGCACCAGAATATCATATTATCGCTGCCGGCAGTCTGCTGGGGGTGGCACTTAATCGAGAAAAATATTCCTTTCCTGTTGGAAAGGTGGATATGATGACCTTACATCCTCTTGATTTCGAGGAATTCCTGTGGGCAACTGATCATAAAGAAATGTGTAACTTAATCAAAGTATCATTTGAAGACTCTGTGCCTTTGTCATTACATGAAAGTGCAATGGACTTGTATAGAACCTATTTAGTAGTCGGCGGAATGCCTAGAGCCGTAGCGGAATATGTAGACACAAAAGATTTTGACTTTGTGGTTGCGACTCAGAAAACCTTGAATGATGCTTATATTGCTGATATGGCAAAATATGCGTCGCCGCAAGAAACCACGAAAATCATGGCGGCATGGGCCAGTGTTCCAGCGCAGCTTGCAAAAGAAAACCAAAAGTTTCAGTATAAGGTAATTAAGTCTGGCGCAAGAGCGTATGAATATGAAACACCGCTAGAATGGCTTAAAACAGCCGGGGTGATCAATAAGTGTATTCGTGTTACGGAAGGGAAAATGCCGCTTTGCGCTTATGCTGATAACAGCGCGTTCAAAGTATATATGATGGATACAGGGCTGCTGTGTTCTAAGTTTGGTATAGCAGCCAATGTTGTTATAAACAGCCCGATGAGCTTTAACGGTTTCAAAGGTGCCCTGGCAGAGAACTATATCATGCAAGCTCTTGTCACAAATGGCTTTTCTCCATACTATTGGAGTTCTTCAGGGAAAGCGGAATTGGATTTTGTATTTCAGGATAAACAGGGAAATATCATTCCCTTAGAGGGTAAATCCGCTGCCAATGTTCGAGCCAAGAGCTTAAAGACTTATGTTTCATTGTATCAGCCACCATATTCCATTCGAGTATCCGCTAAAAATTTTGGCTTTGAGAATGGTATTAAGAGTGTTCCTTTATATGCTTTGTTTTGTTTAAAGCCTTCGTAAGGTATGCAGGATAAGGGAGTCATACGTTCTTTTTCAGCAAGCTGATACTCGAAAAGTCATCAACTCTAGACGATCTATAAGATTAGATTCTTGTGTCTGTTTTGAGTGCTTATCGTTGAAGGGCTACCTTGAAAAGGCCATCACTGGTGGAGAATTCAGTGATGGCCTTTGTTTAATTTCTGGATCGGTAACGGTCTATCCGTAGGGACTTAAGCCTCTCAGGCTTCTATTAACGGAAGCAGAGAGGCTTATTACCAGTTGAAATACGATGAAGCTGTGCCTACCAGCGGCGGGTGGCTGTCAATCTGAAAGTGCGGCCGGGACTGACGGTTTCATAGTTATCACCGGTCCAGGAGCCGATGACATATTCTTTGTCAAACACATTGTGAACATTGAGGGCGTAGTGCCAGCCGCCGCCGGCGTCATAGCGGATTAGGGCATCGGTCAGTACCACGCCGCCTAATGTAACGGTATTATCATAATCATACCGGGAGCCAATATAGCGCAGGCCTGCGCCAAAGCTCCAGCCTTTAATTTTCTCATCTTTCATTGCTTCTGGCTTAGTGGTGTCGAACCAGAGGGAGGCACTGTGCTTTGGGACGTTTGCTGTGGTCCTGCCAAGACGAGCAGCATCATTATCCTTGGTCACTTTATGTTTAGGCATGTAGGTGTAGGCAGCAGTAATAGTAAGACCTTTTAGAGCGGCAATATTAGCTTCTAGTTCCAGTCCCTGAGCGGTGACTTCGCCAGTTTGGACTTGGAAACCTTCGTTAGGTGTATTTAGTGGATCGCTAGTTAAAACATTTTGCTGGCGCAAGTCGAAAATGGCTGCGCTATAGCGGATGCTGCTATTTTCCGGTGCATATTGCACGCCCAGTTCGTATTGGCGCCCGGTGGTTGGATTAAAGGCTTTACCGTGGCGGTTTGTGCCGGCCTGGCCTTCAAAGGATTCATCATAGCTGATATAAGGGAACAGCCCGCCGCCGGCATCATAAACCAGTCCCAGGCGACTGGTAAAGGCGCTTTGGTCAATTTGGGTGTGTTCATTCGTTTTGATATTGCGCGTGTCCTGATCGAATTGGTCGTAACGACCGCCGGCAATTGCTGTCCAGCGTTGACCGAATTTTAGCTGATCCTGGACATAGAAGCCGGTTTGCTTCATTTTGATATCTGCCGAAGTCCAGGAGGCTAATGCAGTGGGGGTAGTAACCCCTTGTCCGTAGTTTAGGCTGTTAAGGTTAAGAGAGGGCGCTAAACCTGACCGCCAGATATAGCCATATTCATTGTTTTGATAATCAAAGCCTAGTAACGTGGTATGGTCCACTGCACCGCTGGACCATTTCGCCTGAAAGTGAGTATCAATGACATTAGAGCTGAGATCCGTTTGAGAATAATATGCTGTACGTTTAGCGATACCATCGGTTACGCTGTCTATCGACAAGTATTTGAAGTCTGCGGAAATATCTGAGTGACGAGCGCTTTGGGTTACCGACCAGGTATCGTTAAAACGGTGCTCAAAAATATAGCCGATTTGCTTATCATCTCTGATAAAACGGTCATAGCCCGGCTCACCGTAAAAACCGGTACCAGGGTAGCCGTATAGATTGTGCCCGGGTAAGTAGCGGTACGGATTGGTATCGTAGCTGCCCTTGATATCGTCTTTCTGGTAATGGACCAGGAGGGTCAGGCTGGTATCATCGTCAGGTTTCCATGTCAGAGCAGGGGCGATCATTTGCCGCTGCGCACTGCTGTAGTCTTCTGGCAAGTCTTCGTCGGAAGTACGGGCAGTCAGCCGGAAGAGCATATTCCCCTTTTCGTTCACTTCACCACCCAGATCAATGGCTCCGCTAAGCTGGTTGTCGTTGCCGGCTTGGATTTGAATTTCTCGCAGTTGCTCGCTGGTGGGGCGTTTGGAGACCTGATTAATAATCCCCCCAGGGCTATTGCCCCCGTAGAGAATACTAGCCGGGCCGCGCAGCACCTCGATGCGTTCAAAGCTATAGGGGTCGTAATTAGACTTAGAAAAGCCTCCAACTGACATGCGCAAGCCATCCGTATAAATGGAATAGTCGGTAAACCCGCGGCTATTGGCCCTGAAGAACCGAGAATCCCGATTGTAGGTGGCGTCACTAAAGCCGGGGGTGTAGCCTAGAGCGTCAAACAGATCAGTTACGCCGCGGGCCTCCATCTGTTCTTGAGTAATGACGCTAATAGAGCGGGCGGTTTCCTCAAGGGGGGTGTCAGTCTTGGTTCCGACACGGCTGCGTTTAGCAACATAGCCTTTATCGGCAGCATCTTTATTAGCTGTAACTTCTACGCCTTCCAGACTAAATTCCTGTTGACTGGCAGTTGCTTCAGCTGTTTGTTCATCAGCAGAATGTGCTGCTGGCGGTGTGGTTTCTTTTGTTTCATCTGCTGCGTAAACGGGCGCAGGCAGATGCCAGAACAAGCTGCTGCCAATCAGGGTGTAGAGCAAGCTTCTTTGCGCTGCCCGGGATACGTATTTCTTCATGCTTTCTTCGACTCCCTCTGTGATAGTATAATAACAATAATCATTATCAATAAGTTCCTGATTGAAATGCTAAGTTAGTTTTTGAGAAGCCGGCTCTGGCTAACTTGTGGCTAATTATAGCAAGGCGATTTTATACTAGTCAATGGTCGGGGAGATGGTTAATTGCCATGTAAGAAAATTACCTAATGTAAATAAAGCGAGAAGATTTCTTATGTTTAGAACTGCAAATAAAATATTTTTATGTTTTTTTGACACGATCTTGTGTAATTTGAGCATGGTAAATGACTGTATTAGTTATTTAGTTTGCAAGGATAACATGGTATGATACATATAGATTGTAAGATAAGGATCAGCGCGAATAAGCATATTTTGCCGATGAAACGTGGCAGTGGAAAGGATATGGGCATGGGTACTAATGAATATTTCAGCGGTAATCGCGAACTGGCGGTGCAGCTGGGCTGCATGACGGACAGCCAGAACCATGGAATTGTCTATCGGCTGCCCCCGGAAATAAGAGACAATTGGCTGGTAGATGTCCATCCTAAGCCTGGTTTGATTCTTAGCAACGTTTACTTTACGCTGCCGCAGCCGGTCACCAGAGTGTATGACATTGAGCAGCCCGGTTTTTGGATGTGCTCTTTTGCCCGAGGTGATATTACCATCTTAGAAAAGGGCAAAAAAAGCAAACGGCTGCAACCCGGTATTCATTTGCTGGTCAACCAGGGGCAGCCATTTAAAATTACGTTTGGTAGTTCAGAGCCTATTTGGTACACCGCCGCCTGGATTTTCTCTGATTTCATTGCCAAATATCTAAAAGACAGGGAATGGGAAGAGCCTCTTACACTAACCGATGCTTTGAGCTGGCCAAGCCATTACTACAATACCCCTGAAGTGGTCATGCTGTTTGAACAGCTTAAATATGGTATCAGAAATACTGATAAGCCTCTGCTGTATTTTGAAGTTAAGATTATGGAGATACTGTCCACTATCTTGAGCAGTGTTCAGCTTTTAGGGTATTCGGAAAAGTTTTTTCAAAAAGAACGTTCTAAGTATGTGACGTATCAAAACAAAAAATTTCTCTGGCAGGTCAAAACTGAAATTGATAAAGATATTCTGGTGTCGCCGTCAGTTAAACAGTTGGCAGCTATTGCCGAAATGGGGACAACCAAGCTGCGTCAGTTGTTCAAGTCTTACTATGGCGTGACCATCGACGGCTATGTACGGCAAGAGAAAATGAATTATGCATTGCGGCTGTTATCCCATGACGACATGAGCGTACAAAATATCAGTACTTTTCTGGGGTATGGATGCCCTAGCCGATTTACGGCAGCTTTTAAAAAAATCCACGGTTTCACACCCCAGCAGTTTCGGAAGTCACTGACTTTATAGTGATCTTTCCAATATAGCAGGCTGGAAGGCGGCTGTCGGTGAAAAAAGACATCACTGGCTGCCAGAGCAACTGTGATGTCTTTCTCAGTTAGGATGTACTTGTCATATTAGTTACCAACGGCGAGTAGCCGTCAGTCGGAAGGTACGGCCGGGGCTGACCGTTTCATAACCATCACTCACATAGGAGCTAATGACATATTCTTTATCAAACAGAGCGGTTACGCCGCGGGCTTCCATTTGTTCACGGGAAACGATACTGATGGAGCGGGCTGTTTAAGAGGTAGTACTTCTTAAAAGCACTGCACGTGTTTTTAAATGGTGATAGAGGATAAATCGTGCTTGAAATACTAAAAACAAAGCCTGTCATATGCTCTAGACAGACTTTGTTCAATGTGACGGAGTATTCTTTCTTAGAAATCGACAGTTGCAGAAAGCGTCAGGGTACGAGGGGCTCCAACGACTAACGCTCCTCTTGTAATGCCCATCCAGTAGCGTTTATTCAGTACATTGGTTACTGTGGCCCGGAGGGTAACCGGTGTACCGTTATGTTTAAAGGTATAGCGTGCACCGACATCCAGGCGGGTCCAGGGAGAAACTTTCAGCGTATTGGCGCTATCTAGATATTGGGAGCCATTGTAGACTGCTCGCGCTGTCAAGGTTAGATTTGGTTGGAAGGGCGTGTCCCATTCAGCGCCAAGCGTGGCTGTCAAACGTGATACACCCACTGGGGTGTTGCCGTCATAGGTGCCGTTGGTGGTATGAACCATTTTGCCGTCCAGCAGCATGATACCGCCCAGCAGCCGGGTGCCTTTAACTGGCTCACCGAAGATGTTAAGTTCTAAACCGCGGTTGCGTTGCTCGCCAACCATGTCGTAGATGAGCGTATCGGGATCGGTCAGTCCGCTTGGCTGCTTAATCTGGAACGCACTGAGTGTAGTGGCGAAAATACCACCGTCCAGTTTAAGACCAATTTCGGACTGCTTTGCTTTATAGGGAGCAAAAACCTCGCCCACATTTACGGCCCCAATGGGGGCGGTTGGTCCTTGCTGTAAAGCTTCAATATAGTTGCCGTAGAAAGACAAATTATTCTTGATCTTGAAAACAAGTCCCACGCCTGGGCTGGTGGCACTTTTGTCATAACTGGAAGTTTTTAGGCCCGTACTGTCAAAATTATCGACTTGGACTTGCTGGCGGCGGGCTCCCAAGATCAGTTGCAGCCGTTCGTCCGGAGTGGACAATGTATCGGTTACTGCTATGCCGGATAAGGTAATGGAGGAGTCTCGCGGCAGTTTGCCCAAATTAGAAAAGGACTGGCGACCGGGCCAACTAGGTTTGTACAAATTGGATGAAAATGAGGTTACCACTTCATAAAGATAATAATTGTCCATGTGGTACCGGGTGTTGCTCAGGGTCAACTGGTGCTGTATGGAACCAGTCGTGAACCGACCACGAATACCAAGTTCTTCGGTGTGAGAATTGTATTCCATGGGGAAATTCAGAATATTGGTGGTTAAGTCCCCTAGATTGTTGGTCAGAGTGGCAGTAGCTCCCATATCGTCGGTGGAGTTTCTTCGGCCGCCGGCTGAGGCAAAAAACATCCAGTCTTTATTCAGATCAAATTCACTGTGCAGGACACCAAAGGTATCTTTACTGTCAGCATAGGCCCAAGCGGGAGTAAAGTTAAGGTCGCTTGCGGGAGACTTGGGAATGGATACACTTGGTGCAAGGGATAAAAACGTGGTTGGGGCATCAATGTGCTGTTTCTGGTAACCAAGGTCGAGAGAAGTACGAGCTCGATCAGTGCGCCAGTCAAGGCCGAGAGAGGCAGTGCGGACTTTTTGTGATTCATTATCAAAAGTTGTATTGCCGCTGCTATAAGAGCCATTAAACCGAACACCGAATTGCTTTTTTTCACCAAAGCGGCGACCAATATCAATATGACCTCCCAATTGACTGTCATCGCTGTAAGTGGTCGTCAGGCGGGTTAAAGGCTCTTCGCCGGCCCGCTTGGGGACCAGATTGATGCTGCCCCCAATATTGCCGCTGGTTCCAGCCATACCGTTGATGAGAGCACTCGGTCCGGTCAAAACTTCAACCCGTTCGACAAAATCAGTGCTGGTGAGGTACTTAGGGGTAACGCCGTATAAGCCGTTAAAGCTAGTATCCGTTACCGAAAATCCCCGGATTGTCCAAAATTCATTATAGCTTGAAGTTGAAGTTGCCCGCACTGAAGGATTATTGACAAGTACATCGGCGATGGTGTTCGCCTGCTGGTTTTCAATTAATTCAGCGGTGTAGCTGCTGATATTGAAGGGCGTATCCATAAAATCTTTATTGCCAAGGATGCCGGCCCGACTGCCCCGAGCCACCTGTCCGCCGCTGTAAGGGGGAGGCAAGGCGGCTGAATGTTCGCGGCTTGCGGTTACTTGTATTTCCTCCAGTGCAAATTCACCCTGATCAGCAGAACTATCTGCTGTGGATAGCGGTTCGTCTGCCTGCGTTGCGGCGTGGACAATTGGTGGGTAGTGCCAGAATAGGCTGGCACTGATTAGAGTGTAGAGCAGCTTTTTTTGGTGCGAGGATATTCGTTTATTCATGCTTCTTGACTCCCTTTATGATAGTAGCAAATCACTAAGATTGATCAAAAAATGTAAAAATACATTGATAATAAGTGTTAATTATGACGATGGATTGTTAATAGTTAAGTTAGTTTGCTAAGCCGGCTTTGGCTAACTTGTGGCTAATTATAGCAAGGAGATTTAAGGGCAGTCAATGGCTGTATAAAGGGAGCGGAAGTAGGTATATAAGAGGAGACAAGAAAGACTTTATTGATATAGATTCTCATATTGCAGTATGAAAAGTAAAAGATTTCTGCGTTTTTTAGGGGTAGTCATGAGAAAATTTTAGATAAATAGTTAAGTTGATTGTTAGTGGTGACGGTGTGGCAGTATGGTATGATAAATGATGTAGAGATAGATAAGACAGTATTGGATATTTGGAAGAAAAAGATAGAAAGGAAAAGAAGATGGTTACGAATGAATACTTTGACGGAAATGCGGAACTGGCTGCGCAGTTGGGGTGTACTAACGATAGCGGCGAACTTAGCAAATGTCCTAAAGGGATAACCTATGTATTGCCGTCCGAAAATGGTGATAGCTGGTTTGTTGATATTCATCCTAAACCTGGCCTTTTTGTTAGTGATGTTAATTTTACACTGCAGCGGCCACTTACCAGGACTTATGAAATTAAGCAGCCAGGATTGTTTTTGTGTTCCTTTGAAAGTGGTGAGGTTACCCTTTTCGAAAGGGGCAAGAAAGCCAGGCGGATGAGGCAAGGGATTCATCTTTTGGTTAATCAGGGGAAGCCGTTTAAAGTGGTTTTTGGCAGTGAACAACATACCCGGTACACTATGGTCTGGGTCTTTGCCGATTTTATTAGTACATACCTGCAGGATAGAGAGTGGAAGGAATCCTTGGAAATAAAGGATGCTTTAACCTGGCCAAGCCATTATTACAATACTCCTGAGCTGCTCTTGTATTTTCAGCAGCTCCAAATTGCAATCCGACGTGGAATGGCTCCACTGATGTATTTTGAAAGCAAAGTGATTGCAATTTTGTCTTTGATTTTATGTGCGGTGCAAACTCCGCAACATGTAGAATGGTTTCAAAAAAAAGAACGCCCCAAGCATGCAACGTATGAAGATCAACAATTTGTCTGGAAAGTTAAGGCGGAGTTAGACAAGGATATTCTGAACCCGCCGCCAGTTAAAGAATTATCCAGTATTGCCGGGATGGGGGCAACAAAATTACGCATCTTGTTTAAATCATGCTATGGAATGAATATTGCTGACTATCTACGGCAGGAAAAAATGAACTACGCGCTGCATCTGCTAGCCAAGGAAGACATGAGTATCCAAAAGATCAGCACCCTCTTGGGCTATGCAAGTCCCAGCATGTTTACCGCTGCATTTAAAACTGTCCATGGGTTTACACCCCGGGATGCCAGAAAGAAGTTTACTATC
The DNA here is from genome assembly GCA_002434245.1 of Pelosinus fermentans. GTDB lineage: Bacteria > Bacillota > Negativicutes > DSM-13327 > DSM-13327 > Pelosinus > Pelosinus fermentans_B. The sequence continues at coordinate 70,945 of DJJR01000077.1, read as the reverse complement.
TCCAGGACAGGGATTTTCTGACAGTGGGTCAGTTTCTGTGTCCCAAAGGCATGGATGTAAAAAAGGCAACCCTTTCTCAATGCGTGAGAGAAGGATTGCCTTTGTAAGATCATACTGGGTTGAAATATCCGGTAAGCACTTTGCTTTATAGAGTAATCAGGGGCTGGAAGTACCTGCCATCTGAGTACTTTGACAGAGAAAGGTCTGGCAAATGAAGGTATAGATATGGAAAAGGCAGTACCTCTCTACCGGATGAGTAGAGAGGTACTGCCTTTTCTACCAGCGATGAGTGGCGGTCAGGCGGAAGGTGCGTCCGGGGCTGACATATTCATAGTTGGAGCTGGTAAAGGAGCCGGTGACATACTCTTTATCAAATACATTGTGAACATTGAGGGCGTAACGCCAGCCGCTGCTGTCATAGCGGATCAGGGCGTCCGTCAGGACTACGCCGCCCAGTTTAACAGTATTATCATAGTCATAACGGGAGCCAATATAGCGCAGCCCGGCACCAAAGCCCCAGCCTTTGGCTGATTTGTCCTTGCCTGCATCTGGTGACTCTGTGTCAAACCAGAGGGAGGCACTGTGTTTAGAGACATTTTCTGAGGTCTTTCCGAGGCGGTCGGGGTTATTGTCTTTGGTCACTTCATGCTTAGGCATGTAGGTATAGGCGGCGGTGATATTAAGACCTTTTAGGGTGGTAATATTGGCCTCCAATTCCAGTCCCTGGGCAGTAATTTCACCGGTCTGGACATTGAAATATTCGCCTTCGGCGTTGCGCGAATCAGTGGTCAGTACATTTTGTTTGCGCAGGTCAAAGATAGCGGCGCTATAGCGGGTATTGCCATTTTCCGGAACATATTGTACGCCTAGTTCGTACTGGCGGCCGGTGGTCGGGTCAAAGGCGCTGCCGTTGCGGTCGTGACCGGTTTGCGGTTCAAAGGATTCATCATAGCTGATATAGGGAAACAGTCCGCTGCCTGTATCATACACAATCCCCAGACGTCCGGTGAAGGCATTCTGGTCAATCAGGGTCCGGGTGTTGGATTTGAGATTTAAGGAATTGCTGTTATAGCGATCATACCGTCCACCGGCTAATACCGTCCAGTGATTGCCAAATTTAAGCTGATCCTGGAGATACAGTCCCGTCTGCTTTGTTTTCGTATCCGTCATTGTTTGAAATGCAGGATCGCTGATAGACTGTCCATAATTGGGATTGCTCAGATCAAGTGGCGGGGCACTTCCACCATAAACATAACGATAGTTAGAGTCACCGCGCTGAAAATCGAAGCCCAATAAGGTTGTATGAGCGACAACGCCACTCGACCATTTTGCTTGGAAGTGGGTATCCACAGAATCTGATTGAAAGTCATCTGTAATGTACCACCCTACTTTGCGGTTAAGGGTGTGCCCATCAGATTGCAGACTAACGGGGCGAAGAGTTCTGTCTGTTAACGATAAGTCCAAATGGCGGGCGCTATGAGTAACCGACCAAATATCGTTAAAGCGGTGTTCAAAGATATAACCAACTTGGGTCTGATCCCTGGTAAAGGCGTCATAGTCAGGTTCACCGGTAAATAACTTTTCGGAAAAACCATATAAAACGTGACCAGGCAGATACCGCTTGTAATTAGTATTGACATCGCCCTTGGTCTTTTCTTCCTGAAAATGAGTTAATACTGTCAGCTTTGTATCCGTATTAGGCTGCCAGGTAAGGGCAGGGGCGATAAAATACTGCTCTTTATCACTGTGATCCATATATAAATCTTCCCCGGCAGCACGGGCTGTCAGCCGGAAGGATAAGGTGCCATCCTGTTTAATCGGTCCGGACACGTCTAAGGCGCCACTGAACTGATGATTGTTACCGGCTTGCAGTTGAAGCTCATGCAACGGTTCGGCTGTTGGGCGTTTGGAAATCTGGTTGATCATGCCGGCGGGGCTATTGGCACCATACAGAACTGAGGTCGGACCACGCAGTATTTCAATCCGTTCAAAGCTGTATAGATCAGTATTGAGACCTTCCCAACCTGAACTTAGCGCACCCAATCCATCCGTATAGGTTTTAAAATTAGTGCTGAATCCACGAAGATTTCCACCAAAGAATCGTGCATCTCGGTTATAGGAAACATCGCCGAAGCCTGGAGTATAACTTAGTGCGTCAAACAGGTCGGTCACGCCGCGGGCTTCCATTTGTTTCTGGGTGACGACGCTGATGGAGCGGGCGGTTTCCTCAAGGGGGGTTTCAGTTTTCGTGCCGATACTGCTGCGCTTGGCGACATAGCTCTTGTCAGCAGCATTTTTATTAGCCGTAACCTCGACGCCTTCCAGACTAAATTCACGCTGATTGTCAGTTGTCTCAGCAGCCTGCTCATCAGCAGGCTGGGGTGTTGGCGATGCAGTGTCTAGTGTTTCCTCTGCGGCATAAACGGGTGCAGGCAAATGCCATAACAGACTGCTGCCAAGCAGGGTATAGAGCAAGCTTCTTTGCGCTGCCCGGGACATTTTTCTCTTCATCTTTTTTCGGCTCCCTCTGTGATAGTATAAAAATAATAACAATAATCATTATCAATATAAATTTTGATTGAAATGCTAAGTTAGTTTTTGCTAAGCCGGCTCTGCGCTAACTTGTGGATAATTATAGCAAGACCGTTTTAGTACAGTCAATGGTCTGAGAAGGTCTTGATGGTAGGAAGCAAAACTAGCCAAAATGTTCTGATAGCAATAAACACATATGTTGTGGGAGAGAGGGAAAAAGATGGATGCGTTTTTTCGAGGTATTCTTGTGAAATTTGCGGGGTTATTTTTAGGATCATGACTGTTTTGTTGGAGTGATAAACATGATATGATAATTAATGAGGAAAAAGCAGCAGTATTGGTTTTATAGAGCATTTTTTAGTGATAGAATTGGAGGCTTATCGATGGGTACACATGAATATTTTGATGGTAATGCCGGGCTGGCGGTACAGTTAGGATGTACGAAGTCAAGCGGTGAACCTGAGATACGTCCACAAGGGACAACCTATATATTGCCGCCGGAGCATGGCAACAGCTGGCTGACGGATATTCATCCTAAGCCCGGTTTGTTTGTCAGCGATGCTTATTTTGCGCTGCATCAGCCGGTTGCCAGGAGTTACGAGATTGAGCAACCGGGACTGTTTCTATGCTCCTTTGAGAGTGGTAATGTCACTGTAATTGAACGGGGTAAAAAAAGCAGGCGCTTGCAGCGGGGCATTCATTTGTTTGTCAATCGGGGAAAGCCCTTTAAGGTGGTATTCGGCAGTGAACAACATACCCGCTATACTACTGCCTGGATATTTTCTGATTTTATCGATACGTATTTGCAGGATCGGGGATGGCAGGAAGCATTGTCGGTGGAGGATGCTTTAACTTGGTCAAGTCATTCTTATAATACGCCGGAGCTGTTGTTGCACTTTCAGCAGTTGCGGTTTGCAATCCGGTGTGGTGTGGCACCGTTGATGTATTTTGAAAGCAAAATAATCGCAATTTTATCTTTAATTTTATGTAGTGTGCAAAATCCGATATATGGGGAAGGATTCCAAAAAAAAGAACGCCCCAAGCATATGACCTATCAAAATCAACAATTCATTTGGAAGGTCAAGGAAGAACTTGACAAGGATATTCTGAACCCGCCATCGGTCAAACAACTGGCAGGCATCGCCGGGATGGGCACCACCAAGCTGCGCATACTATTTAAGTCTTACTATAAGTTGAGTATTGCCGATTATGTGCGGCGGGAAAAGATGAGCTATGCTCTGCGCTTGTTATGGCATGATGAGATGAGTATCCAAAATATCAGTTCACTTATGGGATATATGAGAGCCGACAAGTTTACGGAAGCCTTTAAAAAAGTACATGGCATGACGCCAGGGCATGTTCGAAAGTCATTTAATTTATAGCCGTGATTTGAGGCAATAAAAAAGCCGCAAAGGGCTTTTTAAGCTTCCTTTGCGGCTTCAAAATCAATTCCGTATTAAGTAGTCGAATGCGCCCAGTGCTGCATTGGCTCCGGACCCCATAGCAATAATAATCTGCTTATAAGGAGCCGTTGTGCAATCTCCCGCGGCAAACACTCCCGGCACATTGGTCGCACCGCGGCTGTCTACAATGATCTCACCACATTGGTTGCGTTCTACCGTGCCATCCAGCCAGTCGGTATTCGGAATAAGACCGATTAGGATGAATACTCCATCAAGTTTCAGATGATGTATATCTCCTGTACTGCGGTCAATGTAAGAAAGACCGTTGACCTTATCCGTACCAGTGATTTCTTTTGTTTGCACATTTTTCAAAACTGTCACATTCGGCAAGCTATAAAGACGCTGCTGCAACACAACATCAGCTTTCAGTTCCGGCAGAAATTCCAGCACAGTCACATGCTCCACAATACCGGTCAGATCAATTGCAGCTTCAATGCCGGAGTTGCCTCCGCCAATAACGGCCACGGGTTTGCCTTTAAATACAGGGCCATCGCAATGGGGGCAATAAGCCACACCTTTATTTTTAAACTCGGCTTCTCCCGGTACGCCAATATTGCGCCAGCGGGCTCCTGTAGAGATAATGACTGCTTTGCTCTTTAGGACAGCACCGCTTTCCAATTCAACTTCGATCAGCTCTTTCTTCTCCAAGCGTCCGCCGCGCTGCAGCTTCATTACATCAATCGGGTATTCTTTCACATGCTCCTCAAGATTTGCCGCCAGTTTAGGACCTTCGGTATATCGAACAGTGATAAAGTTTTCAATTCCAAGGGTATCCTTAACCTGACCGCCAAACCGCTCGGCAGCAATCCCGGTACGAAGTCCTTTTCTTGCTGCATAAATAGCCGCGCTGGCTCCAGCCGGACCGCCTCCCACAACAAGAATATCGAAGGGCTCCTTTTCTTCCAATTCGGAGACAGCAGACTCATCACTGAGTTTGGCAAGTATTTCCTCGAGCTCCATGCGGCCGCTGCTGAAAAATTCACCATTCAGATAAACCGAGGGCACCGCCATAATCTCTTTGGTCTGCACTTCTTCCTGAAAAGCAGCACCATCAACCATGGTATGGGTAATGTCCGGATGAAGGACACTCATAAGATTCAGAGCCTGGACTACCTCCGGGCAATTATGGCAGCTCAAGTTGATATAGGTTTCAAAATGATACGTACCCTTAATGCCTTTAATCTGATCGATTATTTTTTGCTCAACCTTTGGCGCTCTGCCGCTCACCTGCAGCAAAGCCAGAACCAAAGAGTTAAACTCATGTCCCAAAGGAATACCGGCAAAGGTGATTCCACTATCTTCTCCTGGGCGATGGATACTGAAACTCGGTGTTCTGGGCAGCTTTGTTTTCTCGATTGCGATCATGGGAGACATCGAGGCGATTTCATCTACCAGAGCGATCATGTCACTAGATATCGTATCGCTGCCTGCACTAACTTTAATCAGCACATCGCCTTCCATCAACTGAAGATATTGAGATAGTTGTTCTTTTATATCCTGATCTAGTAACATTGAACCCACCTCTTAAATCTTCCCTACAAGATCCAGGCTTGGTTTCAGTGTGGCAGAGCCTTCCTTCCATCTAGCCGGGCAAACCTCGCCAGGATTTTTCCGAATGTATTGTGCGGCTTTAATTTTATTAACCAATGTGCTTGCATCACGACCGATGCCGCCGGCATTGATTTCAATCGCCTGCACGATGCCATCCGGGTCGATGATGAATGTCCCTCGGTCAGCAAGGCCGTTTTCTTCGATCAGCACTTCAAAGTTTCTTGACAACGTATGGGAAGGATCACCAATCATTATGTAAGTGATTTTTTTGATGGTTTCCGAACTGTCATGCCAGGCTTTATGGGTAAAATGAGTGTCTGTGGAAACAGAATATACTTCCACACCCAGTTCTTTTAGTGTAGCGTATTGATTTTGCAAATCCTCAAGCTCTGTCGGGCACACAAATGTAAAATCTGCCGGATAGAATAAGACTACGCTCCATTTGCCTTTGAAAGCCTCTTCTGTAACTTCAACAAACTTTCCATTGTGATAGGCCTGCGCTTTAAACGGTTTTACCTCTGTTCCAATTAATGACATAATAAATTACCTCCAAATATAAATTTTAACTAATAATTAATGCTTGGTTGATGAATCAACTAAACGATAATTATTATCTCTTAATTCGTATTATCTTATTTATTTTATTAAATGTCAATAGTTAAAATGAAAAAAATACAAATTAATTTATGAAGCAAAAGAGTGAGGTGAAATTTTTCCAGGCAGGTCTTGCGGATAAGAATGGCGAAAGTCATATAAATAAGGAGGTCACGAGACATTTAGTATAATCTATAATGCCAGTCCGCTTAGCTTGGAAAAATATTGAGGGAACCCTTGTAAATTCCGACATCATAGGTAAATAGAGTTGTGAGAAATGTAGTATTTACCTTGGAGTAACTAACACATTAGATGTATTGAAATTTCTTTCTATCCGTTCCTCATTGCTAAAGATTCTTTGAGTAACTAACACATTAGATGTATTGAAATATCGTCTACATATACAAACTTGCTGGGTTTGATACTGAGTAACTAACACATTAGATGTATTGAAATACCAATTAATAAATCTGTATTGTACTTAATACGTGGAGTAACTAACACATTAGATGTATTGAAATTTGCTAAAGTTGGTTACAGATGCCCATCCAATTTGGAGTAACTAACACATTAGATGTATTGAAATTAGGTATCCCGCAACTCTTCAAACCATTGCGTTACAGAGTAACTAACACATTAGATGTATTGAAATCGACTTAATGGCTGCCTTAGAAGCCAGCATGAAAGCGAGTAACTAACACATTAGATGTATTGAAATTAGATCCTTTGCTGACATGACAGTACTTGTTCCATGAGTAACTAACACATTAGATGTATTGAAATGTGAACGTGACAGGCTTGCCGATCTACCAGGAAACTGAGTAACTAACACATTAGATGTATTGAAATGATTTTGTTCACTGACTTGCCCCATTTCTTCACCTGAGTAACTAACACATTAGATGTATTGAAATCTCAATCACCTACCATTCTATAATTACCGCGCCAGAGTAACTAACACATTAGATGTATTGAAATTCGCTTGCATTGGTGCAGACGATCAAGGAGTATTAGAGTAACTAACACATTAGATGTATTGAAATGTAAATTAAATCTCCTTTTCCATCTGTGCTCCAAAGAGTAACTAACACATTAGATGTATTGAAATGGATGTTCCAAAAATGCGTCAGCAGCATCGGTATCCGAGTAACTAACACATTAGATGTATTGAAATCAGAGAGGCAGTAGGTCAATGGATTTAGTTATAGGAGTAACTAACACATTAGATGTATTGAAATCTGACGAACAAAATTTCGCAAACAATTTGAACCAGGAGTAACTAACACATTAGATGTATTGAAATTCAATATTCACCTTCGATCAGAGAAATTGGCGCAGGAGTAACTAACACATTAGATGTATTGAAATATGTGAATGTTGGAGCGGTAGATCCGTTTCACCCCAGAGTAACTAACACATTAGATGTATTGAAAAGAAAGAGCATCACCACACCCCTTTACAGGAGAAGTTGGTGATGCTTTTGCAGTAAATACTATTCTTTGTGTCAGAGGGACGTTCTCTCATCTTCTGCATAATCAAAACGCTCTCTAGATTTTCAAATCAATCCTTCTTAGGCAGTTTAATTTATTTCAAGAGTCTGAGATAATCCCGCTGTGTTTCTAATACTCTTTCTGCGATAAATTGCTGGAAATCGGCATCATCTGTATGCGCTTTTTCCAGACTACTGATATATTCTGTACGAAGAATCGGCGGAATAATGACAAGTAAATGCCCAGTTTGAATTAATACTAGGTTAGCCAAGAGTCTTGCGACCCTGCCATTGCCATCCACGAAAGGATGGATAAAAACAAAATCTTTCTGTACCTGGGCTGCCAATTCTACTGGATGCAGCTTTTTCTTTTGCTCAGGTAACTCCTTTAGCCAGTTTCCCATTAGCAGTGGAACATCTGGCCAGTCAGGAACGGCATGCTGTGAACCGCTGATAAACACCCGCTGCCGGCGATACCGCCCTGCCTGCTTCTCATCAATTTTGGAATAAAACATCCGGTGCAGGGTTAGAATATCCTGCTCGGTAAATAAATCGCCGGACATGAGTGAAAACATAAAATCGTACGCCTCACTATGCCCTACAGCTTCCAGATGATCCCGGAGCGGTTTCCCACCAGCGGTTAGTCCATCTTCCAACACGACTTTGGTTTCTGTTTCTGTGAGAGAATTTCCCTCAAGAGCATTACTGCTATAGGTCAGGCCGACACGATAGTAGGCCTTTAACTGGCTTAACATGGGTTCAGCAAAGGGGCGATAGGCATTGATTTTTTGACGTGTATGATCAATATGCTCTAATAGATCCTTTAGTTTTAATAACATATGTTCACCCGACCTTGTTTTATCAATCCATATGATAGCGAATTTACACCTTATATAATATTCTGATGCGGAATAATGAACTTCTTCTTGTGTTGTTACTCCACATTCAATACATCTAATGTATAGGTTGTGAAATTATTAAGCAAACAGTAACACAATAATTTCAATACTTCACAAAGTATTAGTCTTATTACAATTATAGCACAAAAAAATCAATTACCCAAAGTGATGATGCCAAACAAGTTCATAATCAGTAATAATCTATGCATACGACACTGTAAAAAATAGTTTCAAATAAAATAAATAGCAAAACAATTATTGACAAGTTTTAGAAATTAAATTATTATGATTATAGCACAAAAAAAGTCAATGATCCAAAGTGATTATGCCAAATAAGTTTATAATCAGTAATAATTTATGTATGCTACACCACTGTAAAAAATAGTTTCAAATAAAATAGATGGCAAAATGATGTTTTTTTGGAAAACATAATATTCTCATATTGTGTTACAGTAATAATTTAGGAGCTGGTTCCATGACAGTATTTCAGGCTCTATACGTGGCAATTGCCTTTGCGACCCTTATGGTCCTGGTGGTCAAATAGAAAAATCATACTCAAGTTTTTGTGCTCTAAAGGAATTGTATTCATAATATCTCTAATATTGAATAATATATCTGCCGGACATAGGATTTGTCTTAAATAAACTAAATAATAATAAATATTTGGGAGAAGTGATAATTTTGCTTTACCATGAATTAATAGTCACAATCTTACTGCAAACTGATATCGAAGCATCAAGAGGTTACGAATATTTGTCGAAAGTAATCTCAAATGCAATGCTTCACGATCCACAGCTTAAAGAATTACACGGGCAAAGGTCTTTGAAGGGGTATTCTTTCTGTAATCTATATCCCCGGGAGGCAGATAAGGTTTATAAAAAAGGTCGTGTATATATCTTTCACATCCGCTCTTTTGAATTAGATATGCTTTTGAAGTTGAAATACCTTTTGCCACAACTGAAAACAGGCATTATGGCTGCTGAAATAAGAAACTTTGAATATCGCTATATAACACAGCTAAAAAGTCTTACTCCGATAGTGGCTACTGTCAATAATCGGTCTTGGACCAAGGACAGTGGGCTAAAGCTGTTGATGGAAAGAATACATATTAACGCGTTGAAGAAGTATCGTGTTTTTGTCGGCGAAATGGACGAGCCAGAGCAGAACTTTATAGAGGGGATTCAGATCATAAATGAAAAACCGATTAAGATTCCCTACAAGTCTAATTCCTTTTTAGGGTACAAGCTGCTCATCAGTGTACAAAGCGACCCGGTATCCCAGCAGTTGGCGTTTGCTGCCATAGGCGCGGGTTTGCTGGAGAAAAATTCAATCGGCATGGGATATTGTATATGCGAATGAGGAGGTGAAAAGATGATTCTTGATTTGCTGGAAGTTTACCGCAAAAATGCGGATGGGGATGCCTTGGTCATTGATAATTACCAGCTTAAAGAGGGGCTGTATTTCAAAGTATATGGACAACACAAAGAACCCGAGATCTTGCATGTGGAAAAGAAGGGCTACAACAGCGGAGAACTATGGAATTTTATGAAGGCAGCCGATTTCTACAGTCAGCTGGTAGACATGAATAAGCCTGTTGATCCTAAAAAACAAATTCACAGCAATAATATCTATGCCGTGGCTTTTAAAGCAGCTGCATTGATGGAAGGTGCTGATGCAGTAGAAACGTTTAAAGTCAGTATTGCTAGATATTATCAAGCCTTGTGTTCGCCCAAAAAGGAAGATGCCAAGATTTTAAAGAATTATCAATTTCCGTCGTTGGACGAGCAGGTAATCAAGCATAACCAGGAATATGTGCTAAGTCTTATTGCGTATCTACAGCAGCAGATTACTGAATATAAAATCAAGGCGACTTCGTATGTTAAGCTTTATTTTGCTGTTGAACTTGCTGCGTATATTCAGGAAAGTAAGCGTTACCTGATTCCGAAAATCTTCAATAAGAATGATTATAACGTAATTATTGATGAAACGACCTATGGATTGTCCAACAGCAACATGGGGCTGAATGGGAAAAAGCCTTTTTTAGAACATAAAACGACAGCTTTTAAAGTGCCTTTTCGGATTAGTACCGTCGAAGCTTTAGAAACAAGGAAGATGTTTACCTGGTTAGACAATCAGCAGGATGGCGCAGGTAAGGCACTGACCGAAGGATATTTGCCAATTGGGGCATCCAACGTTTTTGCGCTGGTCAAGTCGGACTCTAAGCCGCGGGATGCCCATTACTTGCATATAGAGCGGGGGGCACAGCCGGTCATTGATGAATATGATTTCTTGCCGGGGCTGACGAATGAATTAATGCCAGTGTTGAAATTAGAGAATTTTCTACTGCTGGATGATTTTGAACCGAAAAATATCCACAAGAAAGCAGAGTTGGAAGGCCTTGTTGATGACTGGTTATTTAATAAAAACTTAATCAGAAATTATTTTAATAAATCTCCCAAGCCGAATGGCTGGTTTTCTAGCTTTCAGGTTGGATTATTGATTCGCTATAAGGAGGCACTGCGCAATTATTTTCGCAAAGACGTTGAGCAAGATGTAGTAAGCTGCATTGATCAGTTATCTCAAGCCATGCTGAAAGAAATGCTGCTTAGAGAATCCTATCTGAAGCTGGAGGATACGAAGATTGCCAAGGGGTTGAATTTGCGATTATCATTGCTTGCATATTTCAAAATAAAGGAGAAGGTAGAATTGGGTGATAAATTAAGGATTTTAGCAGAACATCTCAGAAAAAATATGGAAGCTACTGATCATACAGACGAAAATATTAGCTGTGAAAACGACCAAGAGTTCTATTACTACGCCGGACAAGTCGTGCGCTATTTAATTTCCAGGAGTCAGGCGCAAAATCCAACTTATGCGCTAATTGACCATATAACCGATGCTCGAAATAATGACAAATTTAAAAAGGAAATTGCCAAACTACATAAACGGTTTAATCACTCATTGGGATTTGATAGTAAGATTAAATGTTATGTAAGATATAACAAATTGTTTGCTGTGGTAATGGCTTATGACTGTGAAGATGATGGAATGAATAGATTTGATTTCTTTTTAGCTGGGGTAGCATCTAAAAATATGATTGATGTTAAATAAGGAGGAGACAATCAATGAAAATGAATAACCGGGTTTATGGAGTTGTGGCCATTCGCAGCATTATGGCTAACTGGAATGCTGACTTTAGCGCCAGGCCAAAAACCATTTCCAATGGGACTATTTTTGGCAGTGACAAAGCTTTTAAATATCCAATCAAAAGAATGTGGCAGGCGGCTGGAGAAAAAGTGCTGGCGATCAAGTCCTATAAAATTGAGGAAAAAAGCAAGAGTAGCGGCGAAGAAGGCGGAAAGCTGCAGCCCCGGGATCTGCAGGAGCGCTATGAACAGCTATTTAAAACGTCCATAAATGAAAAAACTCCTTCCAGGGAAGTGCTAAAAAATCTATTTTCAGCGATTGATGTCATGAATTTCGGCGTCACATTTGCTGAGAAAAAACAAAATATCAGCATCACCGGAGCTGTACAAATTGGTCAAGGCTTTAACAAATATGCAGAAACGCAGATCGAAAATCAGGAGATCCTTTCGCCGTACCGCAATTCCAGTGAAAAAAAAGAGGATGCCACAGCCTCAACGCTGGGCAGCAAAATCGTAACAGATGAAGCGCATTATTTTTACTCGCTTGCCGTAAATCCTGGTAATTATCTAGAATATCTGGATTTGGGAATTGAAGGGTTTGAAGGCTACACCCAAGACGCCTTTGCTAAGTTAAAAAAAGCTTGTTTGGTGGCAGCAACCGCATTTAATACCAACAGTAAAAGCGGCAGTGAAAACGAGTTTGCCCTATTTGTGCATTGCAAGGAAAACAGCGACTTGTATTTGCCGAATCTGGATCGGTATGTTGATTTTAGTAAGAATAGCGGTCGTGATACGATAACGCTGACTAAATTAGCCGAACTGCTCAAAGGACATGAACAAGAGATTGACAGCGTTGAAGTCTATTATAATCCAATTGATACGGATGTTGAGTTTGGCGGTCTGGCTTGTACTGCACACGATTTATTTGGCCGGGCCATAAGCTAAATGGTTGAGAGATGCATATGATGAAAATCCAAGCTGTCAAATTTCGTTTGTCTGGAGAGGCGGCCTGCTTTCGCAAGCCGGATGTCAATGAGCAGGTATATTTTACTTACAATAATATTCATCGGGTAGCTTTGTTAGGTTTACTGGGGGCAATACTTGGCTTAAAAGGGTATCGAAATCATCGTGTATTTGGTGAAGAACAAAAAGGATTTCCGGAATTTTATGAAAAGCTGACAGGGCTTAAGGTGGCATTAATACCGGAAGCCAAGCGCGGTTATTTTACAAAAAAGGTTCAATACTTCAATAACAGTGTAGGGTATGCTTCAAAAGAGGCTGGTGGAAATCTGATGGTATTTGAGCAATGGCTGGAAAAACCGGTCTGGACGGTATATCTTACCAGGGGAACTGTGAAAGTGGAGATATGGAACAAACTGGTAGAATATCTAACAAAACAGAAATGCATGTATATTCCCTATCTCGGGAAAAATGACTTTCCTGCCGTGATTGAGAATGTGGAGCTCTGTGATCTGGATTCGGTCGAACAAGATGGAGTGGTATTCGTCAATTCATTGTTTGGTGGTGATTTGGACGCTATTGACGATTCGGAGACATTTGAGGATCAAGCGGCTTATATATTTTCTGAGCGTGCACCGATAGCATTGCAACCAGAGCATAACTTTTATATATTTCAGCAACTGCTTTATACCAATTGTGCAGTAAAACAAGTGAAAGGTGAGCTATTGCAGGATGGTAACAGGGTACTATGCTTTTTTTAGCAGGGGCGGATTGATTCCGTCCTATTTGCTTATTATGGCTAAATTCTTGAAGAATACAGATGCTGTAAGCTTTAGAATGGAGGTAATTTATATTGAGCGTTATAGAAGGTTTCTTGAGTGATCCGCGCTACTGGGCTCATACCGACAAGGGAAAAGAACCGGAAACCCTGGCTGCACATAGTGAATTATGCCTTGCCTATTATCATCTGTATTGTGAGAAAAAGGGCTTGGCGGCCATTAGCAAAAAAATCATTAAGCAATGCGGCTGTGATGAACGGGAAACAGAGGCAATCTATCAATTTTTTGTGGATGCAGTTTATCAGCATGACATTGGGAAAATCAATCCGGCCTATCAGCGAAAAATATTAAAAAACCCTAACTTTCCTGTTACCTATAACAGTAGTAATCATGCCACATTATCAGCCTATATTTATCTGTGTGAGCATTTGGAAATCATCTCCAAAAATGATATGAAAAAGTTTTCCTATTTTCTATTTTCTTTTAGCTACTGCATTGCCCGCCATCATGGGTTTCTTAACGATATTGGGGATTTTAAAGAAAGAGTACAAGAGTGTCTAGAAAAAGACGGCTGCTATGATAAGGAACTCGATCTAACGAAGAATAGTATCTTCACGGCGGATAAGGGATATGATCAGCTTAAAAAGGTGGTTGCCAATGAAACCGCTTTTTATATTCTAAATAAGCTGCTATTTAGTGTAATTACGGCTTGTGACTATTGCGCCACTTCGGAGTATATGAATGGGGTGCCTGTTGCTCTTTGTACCATAGACAACTTAGAGGAATTGAAGAATAAATACTACGCTGGTAAAGTATACACTGGTATTAAACAGTATCAGCAAGATAACCTAATTTTTGCCAAATCCATCAATGAAGAGCGCTGCAAGATCTTTTTAGAAGCCGAGCAAAACTTGCGGAGGCACCCGACAGCCAGCTTGTATTACCTGGAAGCTCCCACCGGATCAGGAAAAACCAATATGTCGGTTAATTTATTCCTAACATTGCTCGATCAGCACAGACAACTATCCAATGTGTTTTACATTTTCCCCTTTAATACCCTTGTGGAACAGACGGCAGCAGTACTAGGCGAATATTTTGAGTATGGGAAAGATATGGCAGTCGTTAATTCACTTACGCCCATTTATGTTGAACAAGCTGCCAGAAAGCGATCAGCTGGAAGCCAGGAAGAAGATTGTGATTATGAAAAAGCCGCGCTTAACAAAATCTTAAATAATTATCCGCTGGTCGTTACTTCTCATGTCAATTTTTTCAATGCTTTGTTTAGTACAGGTCGGGAGCCATGCTTTCCCCTCCTTAAATTATGTAATAGTGTGGTAATTATTGATGAAATTCAAAGCTACCGTAATGCTATTTGGCAGCAGATTATCTTATTTTTATTGCAGTACGCCAGTCTGTTGAATATCAAGATTATTATGATGTCGGCTACGCTGCCGAAACTGGATTTGCTGCTTGATGACCACCAGTATGATATTGTTGACTTAATTAAGGAGCCGCAGGTCTACTATCAAAACAAGTTTTTTCGGGATCGAGTGGAACTGGATTTCTCACTGCTATCTTACAAAAAGATTGACTTAAGCGTATTAAGGGATAAGGTGTTGCAGTATAAAGACCGGAAGGTACTCGTAGAGTTTATTAATAAAAATACTGCCCGGGAGTTTTTCAATCTGCTGTGTCAAGAGGCGGATGTTTATTGTGTGGAAGTAACGGGTGATGATAATTCCCGTAACAGAAAAGCCATCATTGAAGAAATAAAAACCAGAACAAGCATTATCGTTGTTGCAACCCAGGTGATTGAGGCTGGTGTAGATATCGATATGGATATTGGGTTTAAGGATGTATCGCTGCCTGATGCCGAAGAACAGTTCTTAGGACGAATTAACCGTTCCTGCCTGCGGCGTGGCAAGGCTTATTTTTTCAATTATGATGATGCGAAAAAAATATATGGTAATGATGAGCGGCTTAATTATCCCATAACCAAGCAAGCAGTGGCAGAATTGCTGCGACAAAAAGACTTTAAAGGAATCTATGAAGGAATTTTGCAAGATGTTAGGGCCATAAGCCAGTCAAGAACTACCAGGAATATCCGTTATACATACGCAAAATGTCTGGAATTAAAATATCAGGAAATAGAACGGGATATGCGTCTGATTCCGCCAACCTATCAAATCTTCCTGGCTTATGACCTTCTAAGCGAAAATCAGCTTATTTCCGGAAGGGATATCTGGCAGCGTTACAAAGAAATTTGTCAGACTAAGGATATGGGGTATGGTCACCGAAAAGTGGAATTGTCCAGGTTGGCTGAGCAGATGTCGTATTTTACCTATAGTGTATATAGCTATGATCAACAAGCCTTGGGGTGTGATGAGGAATTTGGCGGATATTATTATATCGAAAACGGTGAGCAGTTTATCGAAAATGGCAAATTTAATCGTAAAGCTTTCATGAATCAAGGGAAAGGACTGTTTCTATGATGCTAACTGGTACACTCGTTAATTATTATGTTCATTGTCCCCGGCAATGCTGGCTGTTCTATCACAAGTTGAATCTGGAAGATAATTCTGAAGATGTGAGGATTGGCAGAGTATTGCATGCACTCAACTCAGAGAAGGATGGAGAACTGGCGATTGATAATATCAAACTGGACAAGATCACTGATGAATATGTGGTGGAGCTAAAGAAATCTGATGCTGATCTTAATGCGGCTATGGCACAAATCCAGTTTTATCTGCTGCGACTGGCCCAAAAAGGAATTAACCGCAAAGGTCGGCTGGAAGTCTGGGAAAAAAACAAGCAAGGTAAGAAAGTTCATTACACGGAGCTTAATGAAGAATTGGTTCAACAGCTCAATAAACAATATGCGGAAATGGAAGAGTTTTTACTTAGCCCGGTTCCTCCAGCAGCAAATTTAAAAACGGGCTGTAAGCGTTGTGCGTATTACGAGTATTGCTATATTTAGAAATAGATAGGGAGATTATAGGATGAAAGAAGAGACACGCTATATTTTTTCTAAGGGAGATTTAAGCCGCAAAGATTTTTCGATTTGTTTTCGTGGTGAGCATGGCAATATTTATCTGCCGATCAAAGATACAAAAGAATTATATTGCTTTAATGACATAACGCTAAGTACAAAATTATTAGAAATATTATCAAAGTCTGGAATCGTGGTGCATTTTTTTGGTTACTATGAAAACTATGTGGGAACTTTCTATCCCAAAGATTATCTGCTTAGCGGCAGGCTGACAGTTTCACAAGCATTAGCCTATGATAATCAGGAAAAACGTTTGACCATTGCGAAAGCTATTGTAAAGGCAATTTCACTAAATATTCATTCTGTTCTATATCATTATTACAGGCATGGTAAGAGCGAGCTAAAACCGTTCCTGGATTGGTTAAAGAAAGATGTTCCTGATTTGCTGCCGCGCATCAACGCTATCAAGAATTTGCTAAGCTTGGAAGGAGAGATTTGGGCCAGATTTTATGCAACTTTTAAGCTAATCTTGCCGGAAGAATTTGCGATGAATAAAAGAGTAAGGCGTCCTCCTGATAATCCAATGAATGCGTTGGTGTCTTTTGGTAATACGCTATTGTATACAAAAACGATGACTCAGCTTTATCATACTCATTTGAATCAAACAATCTCGTTTTTACATGAGCCAATGGAACGGCGCTATTCCTTAAGTCTAGACTTATCAGAGGCATTTAAGCCAATTTTGGTATACAAAACTATTTTTGATTGTGTAAACAACAGAAAAATAAGTGTAGCAAAGCATTTCGACAAAAAATTAAATTATGCATTGCTTAATGATGTTGGGCGAAAAGTGTTTATTACTGAATTTGAGGAACGGATTAATGGGGTGTTTGAACATAGTAAGCTTAAGCGGAAGGTTTCATATAAACAAACCATAAGATTGGATGGCTATAAATTGATCAAATATCTAATGGAAGAAAAGCCGATTGCTTTTTTTAATATGGAGGACAAAGGATGAGCAATGTTAACTATAATTATGCTTTCATTTTTTATGATATAGGTGAAAAAAGGGTACAGAAAGTTTTTAAGGTCTGCAAAAAGTATTTTAAGCATCATCAGAAATCAGTATTCCGGGGACATATCACTCCTGCTAATTTAATTGCATTAAAAAATGAACTTGCCAAAATTATTGTAAAGGATGAAGATTTTATTACTCTTATTAAGTTAAAGAGCAAGGCTGATTTTAACGAAGAAGTTCTCGGAACCGATCATAAACAAACCGAGTCACTTATCCTTTAATTTTCCAAGCAGGTCTTGCGGACAAGGATGGCGAAAGCCATATAAATAGGGAGGTCATGAGACATTTATTATAATCTGTAATGTCAGTCTGCTTAGCTTGGAAAAATATTGAGAAAACCCTTATAGATTCTGGATTCTTACATAAATAGAGTTGTGATAAATGTAGCATTTACCTTGGAATAACCAACACATTAGATGTATTGAAATAGATTAGTGAAGAGTAGTCAAACTGGTTTTTCGCCCGAATAACCAACACATTAGATGTATTGAAATTCGTGCGAGAAAGAAACTATAAATAATCTCATAAGTGAATAACCAACACATTAGATGTATTGAAATCTGCCTTTGCAGTACTGTTCAGCTACTGACTGTAAGGAATAACCAACACATTAGATGTATTGAAATTTTGGAATTCTTCTCCTAGTGCTTTTTTAAAGACTCTGAATAACCAACACATTAGATGTATTGAAATATACCCAAGGCTTTTACGGCAGAGGCTTTGATTACGTGAATAACCAACACATTAGATGTATTGAAATTTACCTCACCCCCAAAGGAAAGGGGCGACTCTCGCCGAATAACCAACACATTAGATGTATTGAAATGGATTAGAGCATTGCATATGTACCATTGGATTTTTGAATAACCAACACATTAGATGTATTGAAATCTGTTTTCACTCCTTTGTATCCAAATTGGATACGTTGAATAACCAACACATTAGATGTATTGAAATTGGCTTTCAGTGGAGCATGTTTTGCTGACTGTTAGGAATAACCAACACATTAGATGTATTGAAATAGAAGAATTACATCGGCGTATTATCTATTCACCTAGAATAACCAACACATTAGATGTATTGAAATATGGAAGAATCGAGATCACATAGCGACATTGCCTTAGAATAACCAACACATTAGATGTATTGAAATTTTGATAGCCAGTCTCTTTGACGACGGAAAAATTGAGAATAACCAACACATTAGATGTATTGAAATATAGTAGTAAAGGTAGAAAAACAAGAGATATTCTCGAATAACCAACACATTAGATGTATTGAAATTAGACTGTCCTTATTATCGTTTCTCAGAAACGATCAAGAATAACCAACACATTAGATGTATTGAAATCCGAAAAGCCTAAAACTAAGGAAAAATCAAAAGCAAGAATAACCAACACATTAGATGTATTGAAATCTCCATCTGCAGCATATACCAAAATTGACAAAAGAAGAATAACCAACACATTAGATGTATTGAAATTGTAGATATTTACAAACCCTTGGTATAGTTTTATAGAATAACCAACACATTAGATGTATTGAAATGAGGTCGACATATATTTATCGATGGCTTCGCCTACGGGAATAACCAACACATTAGATGTATTGAAATCATGGAAAGCCAGTATGGGCAAAGATATTGCAGGTTGAATAACCAACACATTAGATGTATTGAAATTTAACAGATGAAATCTTATTAGGTGGTGTACCAAGGAATAACCAACACATTAGATGTATTGAAATTGCCAAAAGTACCGCTTATTGCGCTTAGAGATTCTGAATAACCAACACATTAGATGTATTGAAATATTAAACTTCAGATATTATTAGAAAACAGAATCTGAATAACCAACACATTAGATGTATTGAATAAGTTGCTAAAAGATCTCTTGAATTTTAATTGAAATGTTGATACAATGTAATTACTTCAAACAATAACAAGAGGTGAATTATAGATGGAAGTAGATATTGTTAAAATCGGAAACTCTAAAGGAATAAGGCTCCCTGCGAGTATTCTAAAACAATGTGGCATTGATAAGAAAGTAACCATCAAAATTAATGGGAATACAATTAGTATCACACCCTTAGTCACTCCTCGTAAAGGATGGGCAGAGGCATTTGCAAAGGCTTCCACGAGAATCCATGAGGATGATCCTGTTATTTATGAGGATTCTTTAGACCTTGAAACGCTGGAGGCTTGGAAAGATGGCAAATGAGTCAATTAGAGCAATATAGTGTCTTTTGGGTTGACCTCAATCCAACTAAAGGTGCAGAGATGGCAAAGGTACGTCCTTGTGTTATCTTATCACCTACAGAAGTTAATAGACGATTCTTCACTGTTATTTCTGCACCCATTACTCATACGGATCTAGGATTGCCTACTAGGCATCAAATAATCCTAAAGGATATTTCAGGTTATGTTGCATTAGATCAAATGAGAGCTTTAGATAAGTCAAGGTTTTTGAATAAGGCAGGTATGTTATCCTCTAATGAGATAAAGGAAATAAAAGGTATCATTAAGGAGTATTTGGTGGATTAATAGTAAGTGCTAAAAAACTCGTGGATACAAAAATAGCAACCACTCAGGTTATTAATTTCTCCTGCTGTGGTATTGTTCAATAATTTTAGCCCATTAATTGATCGGTAAATGTATGACTTTTCGAGAATCCAATCGAGCGCCTCTTTTTATTCCCTGGTACCTCATCTGTGATGGAATTAAACAGGAATTAGTGTTATTACCAAAAGAATAAGCAGGTCTTGCGGATAAGGATGGCGAAAACCATATAAATAGGGAGGTCATGAGACATTTAATACAATCTGTAATAAATGTCTGCTTAGCTTGGAAAAATATTGAGAGAATCCTTGTAGATTCTGAGTTTATAGGTAAATAGAGTTGTGAGAAATGCAGCGTTTCCCTTGGAGTAACAAACACATTAGATGTATTGAAATTCAGGACTCCCAGCACTGTGCGACCATCCTACCAGAGTAACAAACACATTAGATGTATTGAAATTAGCTTCAGACTTTGATGATGCAGGACAGTCCAAGAGTAACAAACACATTAGATGTATTGAAATTTAGGTTCTATTACCTCAACAATGCAATACCGTTTGGAGTAACAAACACATTAGATGTATTGAAATGGGACGCAGTCCTAAGTATTGGGTATGCTGCAGGGAGTAACAAACACATTAGATGTATTGAAATTCATTAAAGCTTTTAAAACTTCCGATGTCATTTCTCTGAGTAACAAACACATTAGATGTATTGAAATATTTGTACATAAATATATCAAGGAAGAACTTGAACGAGTAACAAACACATTAGATGTATTGAAATCCGTATGGAGTAATGCTGTTGTTATTAATACTCGCAGAGTAACAAACACATTAGATGTATTGAAATCGAAAGGGATCGTCATCTTCTCTGTCTATACCACCGAGTAACAAACACATTAGATGTATTGAAATAAGCCAGGACCTTGGCGCACCGATTTTACACCTTATGAGTAACAAACACATTAGATGTATTGAAATGACGTCCTCCAAGTACTGAGGAAATGATCCAGCAAGGAGTAACAAACACATTAGATGTATTGAAATACTCCCCCGACAAGAAAAGAAAAAGCACCGCCAATGAGTAACAAACACATTAGATGTATTGAAATTTAAGCAGCATTGATACAATGGAACCGCCAGTAATGAGTAACAAACACATTAGATGTATTGAAATTTAGACAAGCCTTTGGATACCTTTGAAGAGAGTACAGAGTAACAAACACATTAGATGTATTGAAATGTGGTTGTGACCGTCTGCCTGCCAGCATTACAGGGGAGTAACAAACACATTAGATGTATTGAAATCTGGATACTGGTACAACACGAGATGCATCAAAATTGAATAACCAACACATTAGATGTATTGAATATTAAAACTATGTAGCTTCTGTGCTTACTCCTGTTAGTACTTGCGAGCACCCAACATGAAGGATTCTATTGCCAACAGAAAAAACAGAGAAAGGATAGGGCGTTCATGGTGCAGCTAAGTTTTTAGGATATAAATAAAACCTGCTGATATTCTCAGCAGGTTGAAGTCTCTTTAGTAATTATTTTACGATTTTCAATAGTGCGATATCTGTTTCAGTTTGAAAAAGTTTATTGTTTATCAAATCAATTTTAGTGTCAAGCCTAGTTATCGAATCCTTTGTTGCCGTTCTTGCAACATCTTAAGAGAGGGCAGAGATAAACCTTGTGTTTTCCGCGAGTTTATTATCAATGTTATCTAAACGATCATTGTTAGTTAGTACCGCTTGTTCGATCAAATCAAGTTTTTTACTCATCTTATCCTGATTCTCAGATAGCTTGGCTTGCTCTTCAAATAGTTTATTTTGCCCTTCTAGTAATTGCTGCAAGATCTTTTCCATAGCTGTACCTCCCGTTCATATCGTTAATTTGTTGTATCATAGGTAATTATGCTTGTACAATGAGGATATTTTGGGTCTTCATCAGAAAGTACGCTTGACGTTTTATCGTTGCGAGCGGAGCGCGGCAATCTCAAAATAGCAAGCTAGGTAGCAGTAGATTGTGTCCTTCGTGTACGCGTAAGCGTCTTTGCATCTTCGCGTTTCAACTTTTTCTTTACCTCTCTGTCAATTGATAGAAAGCCGGAGAAACGAAATGAATATCGTATGAAGCCTTTGAAATCTAGTGCCAATCAGTATACACTTATGAGCAGAGACAATCACAAGCCTATCTCACTTTTTTGCTTGCAATCCCAACAAAAAGTACTATAATTAGTAATAGGTGGAAATTAAAAAGTCGCCGTGTCCTAAGAGTGTTAGAGCACTCTTAGGCACGAGCAGGTGTGGTAGCACCTACACGTAACAGCTAAACTGTCCACGACGACAGATTTATTATACCTTGAACGTTTCTTGATTACAAGCAAAGGTATGTTCGGGGTATCATAGAGAATGTAGTTTTGGCAGAGGCTAGCGGCTGCATTGAGTCATCGATTTGTCCTATCCAGTAACAGGCTGTAATTTCGGCAGGAACCTTTATTTATAAAGGGGGGACTTTCTGTTATCGGATATGGATACAAACGACGAAACAATAGCGCATGTGTAGGTTATAAAACCTGGCATGCGCTTTTTAATTTCCCCATTAAAAAAAACTGTTTGCTGGATGTTCCTCCCGCAAGGGAGAGATTGCATCCTCACACAGCTAAAATGGGGGAATATAGAATGATATCCAATGATTGCAAGTTGTACCTTACTAGGGGGCTATTGCGATGAGGATTTTTGAAATGGCCACGGGAGGGCTAAGGCACATGCATGATGCAGAGGAGCTAAGGTGCTTAGAGAATGTTTCAGAAGGGTATTATCAGGCAGAGCGGGCAAATGATCAATTGAAAAAAAGGTTATTGGAGATCTTACCGAAAGAGGACATTGAAATTGTGGACAAAATGCAGGAGAACTTTAAGGAGAAAGAGACACTTGCAGGAGAAATCTATTATAATCAAGGATTTTGTGATGCGATAAGGCTGATCATGCAGTCGTTCGTATGGGAGCCGGTTCGAAGGTAGAATGCAAAAGAAGCAAGGGATGATTCCTTTGCTTCTTTCTATTTTTCATTGATTCTTGAATGGCAAAGATCGCCACTCTAAGTTCTTCGTGCTTGGATTTTGCCGAAAAGGCATGCTGGCCATTAACCAATGTGGTAAAATGAATGTATGAATTTAGAGGTAATGGAAAAATTAACATAATTGGGTACCAGCATCATAAGGTGAAAAAAAGTTTGCTTTAGCAGGTGTTTTGCTCAATTTGTGCGAATGTTTTATATTGCTGGTAAAAGCAGATAAAGATGTGAATAATTTGCTAGGAGGTGATTGCATCTATGGTTAAAAAGTATAATGCTACGGATATCTTTCAACCTGCGTCATTCCCAGAATATACATATGTTACTAGACAGGTAAGTGAACGTGAAACCTATGAAGCAAAGCTAAGAAGAGCACTACAAACCAAAGGTATGCTTTCCTTTGTTACTGGAGCATCTAAATCTGGAAAAACAGTATTATGCCATAAAGTTATTGAAAAGGACAATTTGATCGAAGTCAGTGGTTCTCACATGAACAATATAGAAGATTTTTGGATACAGATTGCAGAGGCTCTACTCCTACCCCTAGAAGTAGAAGTGACGAGTGGAGAAAACAGAGAGTTTGCAATACATGCAGAGCTAGGTGCAAGGGCAGGAATTCCATTTATTGCAGATGGTAATGTAAAAGGCGGTACTCGTTTTAAAGATGCAAATATTAGTTCTACGAAAGAAAAGCAACAAAGAAGCATAAAGCAGATTATTGAATATATGATAACAGCTAATAAAGTTCTTGTTATAGATGATTATCATTACATTGAAAAAACAGTGCAATTATCAATTGCTAGAATATTAAAAAATGAAATTTTTTATGGATTAAAGGTAGTCATTATATCCTTGCCCCATCGTTCGGACGACGCCATTCGTTTAAATCCAGATTTGAATGGTCGAGTCCGGTTTATTACGATTGAACAGTGGTCAAAAGATGAATTATTGCAAATACCGCAAAAAGGATTTGCATTGTTAGGGTTAAAAATGAAACCTGAGCTAATCGATTTATTAGTAGAAGAGAGCATAGCGTCACCACAACTTATGCAACAGATTTGCTTGAACATTGCTTTTGTATTTGATCATGATGATAGGGAGCTGCAAGAGGTAGCGGATAAACAATTTATTTGCAACATTTTCAAGGATATTACGGAGGACTTACAGTATGATACTATAATTGAAAAAATTATAGTAGGCCCTTCACATGGCAGAGAAAAACGAAAACAATATATAGTAAAAGATGGAAGCAAGCATGATATCTATTATGTTGTATTGCAAGCATTGGCAAAGGACCCACCTAGTATAGCAATCAACATGGACCAAATTGAAGTTCGGATTTCCTCCATACTAGCAGTGAATGAAATACAGCCACGCCGTGTAGATATTTCGAATACATTAGATCAAATACAAAAAATATTAGATAATAGTGGATATAAGTTTGAATATATTGAATGGCGTGAACAAAAATTGAATGTATTAGACTCCTTATTTCTATTCTATCTAAGATGGAATAACTAAATAATATTGAGGATCATTATACACCGCTCGGACTATTAATAAAAGCATTACCACATTTCCCTGCGAAAGGGTGTGGTGATGCTTTTTGCCTTCTCATTTGGAAGTGAAAATATACATGAATGGAGTAATTAACACATTCGATATATTGAATTTCGAGGGGTTCCCATTTACTTCGGGTTGCTTAGGGGCAGCAACCAAGAGGGGTAGATCTTATTGCCACATCAAAGCCATACCTACGTTCAAAAGGCAAAAAAAGCAGCTTATTCATTCAGCATAGCTTCCAGCTGCGTCCTGTTCACAATGGTAATTCTTCGCTTATTTAATGCAATAATATTGGTTTTGCATAGATTTCTCAATTCCCGGCACAGTGAGGGACGCGGTACATTGAGATGCTCGGCCCAGGCTTTTTGGGAATAGGGCAGTTCAATTTCCTGTGCCATTGGATTTGGGTTTATACAATGCAATAACGAAAAAGCAATTTTACTTTGGATCGAGCAATAGGATAACAATTCTATTTTAGTATTCAACATGATGAGCTTATCAGACATAAGCTGCAGAAGGTTGGTCAAAAGACTGGGATTGCAGCCCAATGCCTGGAACATGTATTGCTTGGGCAGCAGCAAGATATCGGTTGTTTCCCGTGAGGTTACCTGGCAGGGATAGGTCGGTATGGTAGAGAAGACAGTACCCTCAGCAATAATTTCGCCTCTTTCCTTATAAACCAGATTGATCATTCGACCAGATTGAATGACTTTTTGGACCTCTACACTGCCAGTGAGAACAATGCCGACGTGAGTAATCGGCTGATCCATTCGAAAAATAAGTTGGTTTTTCTTATAGCGGTTTATACTGTAGTTTGTACCGGCTAAAAACTCCCTAATTTGCAGGGGCGAGTAATTTTTAAACAACGGGCAGTGAGCAATAATTTCAAGAATAGCAGACATCGTTATCACCAGCTTGTTAAAATAATGTAACATGGGCTACGAAAATTATACATTCATTCTATTATAATAATAAATAGATGTAAATGATAAAGAATTTCATTATCAGTAAAATCGTTGGTAAGGATGTAAAGCTAGGGGAGGATGAAGATGAAGAAGAAAACCGTATGTGCGTTTTTGTCACTGCTGCTTACTGTTCCTGTTGTTCAGGCTCAGGAAAGCGAAGAGGAGGTATTCCCTCTGTCCGAGGTAGTTGTAACCGCTACTAAAACCAGCAGGGATGTGAAAAGTGTTCCTACGGCCGTTCAGGTCATAACCAAAGCCGATATTGAAGCGAGGGGGGCACAGACGTTAAAAGATATCATTAGTACAGCCACAGGCGTCAGTGTGATGCGATCAGACGGTAAAAATGCAATTTCTATTCGCGGTTTCGATTCCAGATTTTCAATGATTTTAATTGATGGTAAGCGGATTGCTTCGGAAATTGACCAAAACTATGAACTGGAGCGCATTGATCTGGACAATGTCGAACGGATTGAGATCGTCAGCGGACCTGCCAATTCACTTTATGGCACGGATGCTTTGGGTGGTGTGGTAAATATTATTACCAAAAGCCCTGTGGACCAAGCCTTTACCTTGCGGTTTGATCATGGAGCCTATGGGGGCAATGAGGGAGCAAGGGATAATTATCATTTTGCCTATGACTCCGGCAGAATCGGCAAATACGGTATCACCATCTCAGGAGCCCAATTGAAGAATGATGCCTCCTTTAAGGATGATGGGACAACCTATGCTCCCTTTGGCAAAATAAATAACTTCAACACCAAGATGGATTATCATATCAGTGAAAATGAAATTTTTACATTTACAGCCGCTTACATGGATGAAGATACGCGGGAGCAGGTATTTAAAGAGACTCCGGCTGGAAAAATCAAAACGGAGGTTCATGATGACAATGAGCGAACTGAATATGCATTGAGCTACAGCAAGCAGCAGGATGATGCATCCGTATTTCTCCGGGCCTATGTATCAGATTATTATAAGAATGTAGATGTACATAATCTTGCCAACAATAAATTTATGAATTTTGGTAAATCCCATCGTACGGTTCCCGGTTTTGAAGCACGCCTAAGTAAGAACTATGGAGCCGATCATCTGCTCACCTTTGGCGGTGAATACCGGCCGGAAAAATTTCGCGGAACGGGGGTAAGAACCGGCAAGGGGATTTATACAGAAACCTACAAAGACCCGATTTCCGGGGAAATAAAAACCCTGCCCGGCTCCAAA
This sequence comes from Pelosinus fermentans, assembly GCA_002434245.1. Taxonomy (GTDB): domain Bacteria; phylum Bacillota; class Negativicutes; order DSM-13327; family DSM-13327; genus Pelosinus; species Pelosinus fermentans_B. Next base: position 44,080 of record DJJR01000077.1, on the reverse strand, counting down.
GTTGATATTGATTATTCAGCCCTGTATGTCCAGGATGAATGGCAGGCGTCTCCTAAGCTGCTTGCAGTTACGTCGCTGCGGTATGATGACAGCAATAAATTTGGCAGCAATGTAAGCCCCAAGCTGGGACTTACCTATCAGGCGGCTGATGATCTTAGGGTTAAGCTGAATGTCAGTAAGGGATTTCGCAGCCCCACTCCCAATCAGTTGTATATTAATTCCCAGGTAGTACGCAACGGGAATGGTATGACTTTGATTGGAAATCCCAATTTAGTTTCAGAAGACTCCAATTCCTATGAACTTTCTCTGGAGCAGGACTGGGGCAGGACTACCGGCAAAATTACCTATTTTACCAATAAGGTCAGCAATATGATCGAAGAAGACATGCTGGCTGATAACAAAACCATTCAATATAAAAATATTGATAAAGCCGTTATCCAGGGGGTGGAAGCTGAAATAGTGCATCCACTGTCTGCCAAAATGTCCTGGACAGCCAGCTATACTTATTTGGATGCAGTAAATGACACCGATCACAGTCGGCTGTTTAACCGGGCCAGGCATAAAATTGCCTCCCGCTTATCTTATGTGGAGCCGTCAGTAGGTTTACGGGCCAATCTATGGGCTGAGACCTACAGCAATTATCTATATGAAGCTTCGGCGGGCGTCGGCAGGAACAAGTCCTATACCTTATGGAACCTAAATCTGGAGAAAGCAATCAGCAGCAACCGTGCAATCATTGTAGGAGTAGATAACTTATTAAATAAGCAGGATGACGATTTATCGATCCAAGGCGCTTATATCCACACGAGCTATAAAGTTAAAATGTAACTTTGTAGTGAACTGACGGTATAGGCAGCTATACTCAAAAACGGAGGCGTAACCAATGTATCATAAACTGACTAGAGCCGCGCTTTTACTGGCACTGATGATTGCACTGCAATCTATCAGACTGCTCGTACCCATTCCATTTTTTATCTCGATGTTTGTTATTGGCAGTGGGGTAAATGCCTGCCTGCTGCTGGCAGTGGAGAAAAGCGGCTGGAAGGCTGCAATCGTGCTGGCTGTAGCTGCACCGACGGTTGCCGCTCTACAGCAATTTTTACCAAGTCCGTTATTTATTTTTCCCATCGCTGCTGCCAATGTAATGTATGTTGCCAGCTATCAGATGCTGTTAACTGTCAACCGCTGGCTGGCGGTTGGTGCAGCTGCCAGTTTAAAGATGGTGGGCATGTATATGGCAATTTCAATTCTGCTGGAACTGATGAATGTATCGGACAAACTAGGGGCTGGTCTGAAAATGATGTTTGGTTACCCTCAGTTGATCACTGGAGCAATTGGAGGAGTACTATGCTATATGATCATGAAACGACTGGAGGGAGCCAGGTCATAGCGACCAACGCATATAATAAGATCGGCAGCAGGGAAATGCTGCTTTTGTCCGGCTGTCGAGAGTGCCATATCTGTCTACAGCAATGTCCCTTACATAAAGGGAAGGGGGCGGGAGTGACAATGAAAATGGCTCTGACCCAGGGGTGTATTAATTGTGGTCTTTGCCTGGGAAATTGCCCGCAAAAAGCCATTGAATACCAGGACGATATGGAATTGTTTCTGCAGGATTTGGCAAGGGGAAGGCAAATCTCTTTATTGGTTGCCCCGGCCGTTCAGCGTCACTTCAGCGACTATCGCCAGGTATTTGGTTTTTTGCAATCCTTAGGTGTAAGAAAATTTTATAATGTCGTATTGCGGGCGGATATTACCCTGTGGGCCTATGGCCGGATCTTGGAAAGTAATTACGGCAAACCCTTTATCTCATCGCCTTGTGCGGCTGTAACGGATTATATTATGAACCATGTGCCGGCGTTGCGCCCTCATTTGATGCCTGTGTATAGTCCGCTGGTGTGCAGCGCTGTGTTTTTGAAAAAATATCGGCAGCTTGATGATGATCTGGCATTCCTGTCACCCTGTATTGCCAAACGTGGGGAATTGCGGCAAAGCGGCAATAAGGTTCGATATAGCGTTACGATCGGCAAGCTAAAGCAATATATAGTGGAGCGGGGAATTGATCTGAGTCGGTATGAGGCTGTGGATTTCGCTGATAGCAATGAAGGGCAGGGAGTCACGTTAGGAGCAAGGGGCAGCGTGTGCGCAAGTCTTAGAGAGCAACTTCCGGACAGGCTGTTTAGAAAAATCAGCGGCAGCGGAGTATATCCTTATTTGGCAGAATATGAAGCTGCTCTTAAAGCTGGTGAGCAGCTGCCTGATTTGCTGGAAATATATAATTGTACGGCAGGCTGTGATAGCGGTACCGGTACTGGTGAAATGCTGCCGGGGTTTGTCCAGCCGAAGTCAGCGTTTGATAATGCTGACTTGCAGCAGGAGGCTGCAGCAGCCTTTGATTTTTTTTACCGCACGCTTACTATAGCTGATTTTATTTGGCCGGAGATAAAACGCTATGACACTGATGGAAAAGACAGGGGGAGGATTTAGTGCAAGAGGCTCTAAGGATTAAAGATGGCAATGATGTATTGGTGATAACCTATGAGGATATGCTTAAATACCATGGGCGGCAGTTTATTGGCGGTGTAGCATTGGCATATAAACTGCTGGAATTGGCTTTGCATGAGCTAGTACCAGATGAAGTTCCGGTGCGCGACCGGATTACGGTAACGCTGGGAGTATATGGCCCGGGTATTATCGACGGTATTGAAATGGTTACCAGAGCCATGAGAAGAAATGCGTTACTGGTTAAACCGCAGCTGGCTGCTGATAAATTGGCACCTGATGCAGCTGACGGGCAAGGGGGCAAGTATTATTTTGAAATTGCTTATGACGAGGATAAACTGAATATTACCCTAAAGCCGGGATTGCTGCCGGATGAATTTATTCGCCTTGCTTATAAGACTCATGATAAGACAATAGCCGAAGGGGAACAATTGCGTTTGCAACATCTTAAAGAAGAAATTGCTCAATTCCTGCTCATGCAAAAGCCAGAAGACTTATTTGATTATTGCCGGACGAAGCTGTCCGATTCATGATTGTAAAAGAT
>DJJR01000077.1:0-40798 GCA_002434245.1 Pelosinus fermentans | reverse complement strand
ATCTTTTACAATCATGAATCGCTAATTTACATAGAAATAACGCTAACGTGTAATTGACAGTGATTATCGTTATCGCATATAATTATGATCATAATTGGCAGTATCAAATGATACGTTTGAAGGGTGAAGCAAGGTGGAGCATTTTAGCCTATTACAAGGGATCTGGAAGGTTGGTAATCATTACTGGCGGTCGAAAGCAAAAAACTATGGGATATTGCTATTGCTGGTCATTATTGGGCTGAATATTACCAGTGTTTACATTCAGGTGTGGTTGAATCAATGGCGCAATGTATTTTTCAATACATTACAGGACAGGGATATGGCGGCATTCCTGGATTCCTTATATCTTTGGGGTGGGTTGATCCTGGCGGCTTGGGCGGTAAGTGTCTACCAGAATTATCTGCGCCAGCTGCTGGCGGTGAGTTGGCGCAGCTGGCTGACCGATCGGCTATTGGGGGAGTATTTGCAGTCAAAAAAGTATTATTGTCTGCAGCTTCAGGATAATGGTATTGATAATCCGGATCAGATGATTTGTGAAGATGTAAAATTATTTATTGATTCCCTCTTAACGATTTTTTTGTGGTTCTTGTACAATCTTGGAATCTTATGCAGTTTTACATTGATTCTGTGGGAGTTATCAGGTAATTTTTCTTTGTCCTGGGGGGAGTCGAGCATCACAATTCCTGGTGATATGGTATGGATTGCCGTAGGATATGCTTTGATGGTGGATTGTGTTATGGGGAAAATGGGCCATCCTCTGGTACAGCTCAATTTTCTGCAGCAGCGTTATGAAGCAGATTTTCGTTTTGCCTTAGTGCGCCTGCGTGAATATGCAGAAGAGATTGCCTTGTATTCGGGAGAACATCGGGAACGTCATTTGCTCAGGAATTATTTTAAAAAAGTGTATGATAATCTTCATAAATCCATAAAACGCCAAAAGTTCTTAGACAGTTTGATTTTTTTCTTATATAGAGGAACAGAGCCTCTTCCCTATATTGTTGCGGTTCCGCGTTTTTTTAGCGGCGAGCTGCAATTAGGGGGACTGATGCAGGTCACGGGAGCTTTTGAAAAGGTGCAGCGATCGCTCCTGTTTTTTTCTAGTTGGTATAAAGAGATTACGGAGCTAAAAGCCATTGTAAAACGATTGATTATTTTAATGGATACCATGGAAGAGTTTAAGCAATTGGACCAGAAACAGTCAATTCGGATTATTGACGCTCCTGACTCGGCTTTTTCCGTAGAGAATTTGAATCTCAAGCTGCCAAATGGGGAGCTATTGCTGGACAATTTTGCCATGAGGCTGCAGCCTGGTGAATCGTTGCTGATTACCGGATCATCTGGCTGCGGCAAAAGTACATTGATCAAGGCAATTGCCGGGATTTGGCCTTTTGGTGAGGGGCATATTCACATTCCCCAGAACCAGCAGTGCTTGTTTCTGCCCCAGTCGCCCTATTTACCTGTCGGGACGTTACGGGAAGCGCTGCTTTATCCACACTCCAGTCAGGAATATGCAGAGGAAGCGATTCAGGGGATTTTGAAGAAATGTTGTTTGGAGCATTTACTGGAACGCTTGGATGATCAGGAGAACTGGTCCCATGTTCTTTCCCTGGGAGAGCAGCAGCGCATTGCCTTTGCCCGGGTCATTTTACAACGGCCGCAATGGCTGTTTTTGGATGAGGCTACTTCTGGATTGGATGAAGCTACGGAGAAAAAGCTATATAGTCTGATCCGCAGCGAGTTAAAGGGTACGGGAGTGATGAGCGTTGGTCATCGTAAGGACTTAATTGTCTATCATCAGAAAATCCTGACGATCAAAGGAAAAGGATGCTGGGATTTAGTGGCCTAATAGAGGATAATAAATCAACCGCCGATATCCGGCGGTTGATTCTATTTTTACGAACTATCTACCAGTGACGGGTTGCAGTCAGCAATATTGTCCGTTCCTCACCCGCGTATCCATAGGAGGCCTCGTACTTCCTGTCAAATACGTTTCGGACATTGAGGGCGTAATGCCAATCAGCCAAGTCATAGCGGATTAAGGCATCGGCTACTACCACGTCGCCGAGTTTAACCGTATTCGCAGCATTGTACCGAGAACCGATATAACGCACTCCTGCGCCGTAGCTTAGGCCTTTAGAAATCTTGTCCGGTGAGGCAGTATCCAGCCATAGGGCAGCATTATGCCGTGAAACGCTCTGGGTTCGAAGACCGATTTCCGTAGGATCGCTGCTCTTAGTCTTTTTTGAATCCAGCAATGTATAGGAAGCTGTAAGATTCAAGCCTTTAAAGACAGGCATTTTTGCTTCCAATTCCAGGCCTTTGGAGGTGATTTCGCCAACTTGTACGTTAAACCACTCACTGGGAGTGTTCAGCGGGTCAGAGGTCAACACATTTTGTTTGCGTAGGTCGAAAATGGAGGCTGTAAAACGTGCATTCATTTTCTCAGGTTCATATTGAATGCCTAGTTCATATTGTTTGCCTGTTGTTGGGTCGAAATTTTTACCATGGCGATCTTGACCTTCCACTGGCTCAAATGATTCAGAGTAGCTGATGTAGGGTGACAGCCCACGCCCGGCATGATATACCATTCCCATGCGCCCCGTAAAAGCATCAGCTGTCTGACGTGTTCTTACGCCAGTCTGAGGGTTAATGGCGTCACGATCATAATGATCGTGGCGCCCGCCGAGCAGCGCTGTCCATTTATCGCCAAACTTAATCTGGTCCTGGGCATAAAGTCCGGTCTGTTTAACGGTAGCCTTATAAATCAACGAAGTTTCTGGCTTAATCAAAGATTGACCATACTTCAAGTTGTCAAGGTCGATATCCGCGGTACTGCCACCTTCGCCGTAACGTCTTTCTAAATCACCCTTCCGATAGTCAATTCCCACAATAGATTGATGGTTTAAAACGCCGCTCTTCCATTTAGCCTCTCCATAGGTATCGAAGGTATAGGAATCTGCGGTTTCATCGTAAATATACAATGGACTCAGTGCCATGGTGTGTCCATCGGGCTGTAGATTCGCTGAGTTCATATTATAGACCATTCCCACGTGACCATAGCGAAAATTTTGATGAAGAGACCAGACATCATTCACCTTGTGATCTAGGAGATAGCCGTAATAGTATTGCTCCCGGTCATAACCAGTCCAGCCTGGTATGCCTAAAAAATATTTTTTAGAAACCCCATAAAGATTATCACCAGGATGATAAATACTATTTCCAGTATTTCCATCGTGTTGATCTTTAAGGTAATGAGCCTGGAAGGTCACGTTGGTGTTCTTGCTGATTTTCCAGGCAAGAGAGGGGGCGATGAAGGTACGTTTGGTACTACTATAGTCATCTGATAAATCCTGGTCACGAGCCAGCGCAGTCAAACGGAAGGTTAGGTTTTCCTGTCCATCTACCTGCCCTCCAAGATCAAGGGCGGCACTGCGAAAGTGGTCGCTGCCGCTTTGTAGTTGTATTTCCCGCAATGGTTCGGCTGTTGGTCGTTTGCTTACCCAGTTAAACATACCACCAGGCGAACCGCCGCCGTAGAGGGTAGAAGCAGGGCCACGCAGAATTTCTAGGCGGTCCATGCCGTAAGGCTCAAAATCCCATATTGCGAAATCGTTGCCAAACAAACTCAAGCCGTCCACACGAGTACCCTCATAACCGACACTAAATCCTCGCACATAGCTCCAGTTCCAGCGTGAATCGTTACCATACGGTTGGGCAGTGATACCAGCACTATATTCCAGAGCCTGTGCTAGGTTAATAACACCACGGGTGCTTAGCTGATCCCGTGTTACTACACTGATGGACTGTGGTATATCACGGAGCGCTGCATCGGTCTTGGTACCGATTGTGCTGCGTTTGGCCACGTTATCTTTGTCTGCCGTTACTTCAACGCCTTCCAACGTGAATTCGGACTGGGACGCAGTGGTATCGGCTACTGCTTGGGGTTCAACTGTCTCTTCGGCAGAGGCAGCATTAGGCCACTGCCAGAGCAGGCTGCCTAGCAAGGCATACAGCAGTTTTTTTCTGGCATGAGATGTTGTTTTTTCCATAGTATCGACTCCTTGGTTCATCAGGGTGATTTTGCTGCTGGCCTAACAGCAAAAATCATATGATAGAAATAATCAATATCAATAAAATTGCTTATTACATTCACTAGTGACAGCTAGCCCTACTAGGATTAGTAAATAGTGGACTAACCTGGATCTATTATAGCAAGGCTTTTTTTATGGAGTCAATTGAAGGAGGAGTCGATTTCTTGGGGTGTAGAAAATCAATTAGCATCCTATGATATGAGAATAATTATCATGTCATAGGATGCTGATTGAGATCGTTTTGCGATTTAAAATCGTATCCTGGTGGTATTTGGCAGCATGAAATTAGGATACGGGTTATTTTTTTTAAAGGATTTCATGTTATGATAAAGAAACAGATTGCGTGAATGTAACTCTAACGTCTCGAGTATTATTGGAAAGGAAGGTCGCCGTGGGAACGAATGAATACGTAACGGGCAGTGCAGAATTGGCCGCCCAGTTAGGCTGCACCAAAATCAATCATAATAATGTTGTTGAATATCAATTACCGCCAGAACATGGTGACAGCTGGCTCATGGAAGCACATCCTGCTGCCGGATTATTTGTTACTAACGCCTACGTTACTTTGCTGAAGCCCGTTGTCAGGGAATATGATATCAGGCAGAATGGGCGGTGGCTATGCTCGGTGACTAATGGTGTGATTACGGTTCTAGAACCCGGAAAGAAAGCACGGCAGCTGCAACCCGGTATTCATTTAGTGCAGACAGGAAGGCAGCCGTTTAAAATGGTATTCGGCGCTGATGCACTAATTGGGTTTACCAGCATTTGGCTGTTCGATCACTATATTCATGCTCATTTACAAGATAAACCAGTAGAGCCGTCTTACAATTTCACTGATTATGGTGCTTGGCAATTTGCCCAGTATAATACTCCGGACATTCTGCTGCTATTTGAGCAGCTAAGGTATGCAATAAGAATCGCCGGTGTACCATTAATCTACTATGAGAATAAAATCGGCGAGTTGCTGGCATTGATTATACGTAATGTCCGTTATGAATGGTTTTGGAAAAGGCAGCTGCAAGAAGAACGGCGCCGTTATGTCACGTATCAAAACAAGAAATATGTGTTTCTGGTCAAGGAAGAACTGGAAAAAAACATTCTAAATCCGCCCTCAATTAAACAGCTTACAGCCGTTGCCGGCATGGGTGCAACCAAACTGCGTCAGTGTTTTAAGAAAATTTTTGGAGTTACCATGGATGAATATGTGCGCCAGGAGAAGATGAAAGAAGCCATGCGGCTGTTGTCAAATGATGACCTGAACATTAAAAATATTGCGGCGGCAGTGGGCTATAAAAACAGCAGTCAATTGATCGCCAACTTCAAAAAAGTGCACGGTTTTACGCCTAATGAGTTTAGGAAATTATTCGGTTTGTAGCAATCATTCTAAATGCAAATAGGGTTATTAGCATAACTTTAGTCGAAAGAGAGGATGCAGATGAGAAAAATAATATTCATTTTGATGCTTTTCAGCATACTGCTGCAGCCTATTGGTTCTGCGGAGGAGGTTAGCGTAGAAGACGGATTGACCAGGGTGGGAAATTCGTATATTGTCCAGGGGATTCAAGAGTTTAAACGAAATGATCTTCCGACATGGCTGCAGCTTACGGATATTGGGTTTCGTTTTCAAACAGACGGCGCACCAATCTATTCAATCGAAACCATTCAGCCAATTGGGGTTCCTTCAGACCAGATTACCAATTTCACGCAGCTTAGATTGGGCAATGATTTAAGTGCAGGTACAGTGGCTAATCTTGTCCTTGGTCGGCGTATCCTTTCAGCTGATAAGACGTCAATGTATACTGTGAATACTTTTTATGATCATGGATTCAAATATGGACATGGCCGGGTTGGAGGAGGTCTTGAATATGCTAACGGACGTAACAAATACCAGGCCAATATGTATTATACTGTTTCCGGTGAAAAAATGGTTGACCCTTCCAATGCAATTTACGAACGTGCCCTGAGTGGATATGATTATTCTGTTGGAACTACGTTTGCCTATGCACCATGGGCACAAGTGTACATAAAGGGGTATTCGTGGGATTATACTAATTCTATTGATGATGTTGATTTTAAGATCTATACACAATTGCAAGTCACTCCGAGGCTGAATCTTGAATTCGGCTATTTGGATGATAACGGCGGGGAACATTATGGAAAGATATTGTATTCCCTTGGACACAAAGGACCGGCAATGATCGAAAAAGGCAAAAGGATCTTCAGAAGTGATGATGAAAAGACTGTTCTTGCAACAAAATCCTTAGAGAAAGTCCAACGTAAAAACGATATTTATGTAGAATGATTCATAAAGTGTTCATGCAAGAAGAAAGCCATTTCTCTGTATGTTAAGAGAAAAGATAGCGACGCTAAAAGGCAGCACCCTTTCTGGAAGGTGCTGCCTTTTTATCAAAAATACTTACTCATATTTCAACGCATCAATCGGATGTAAACAAGAAGCCTTATACGCAGGATAATAGCCAAAGCCGATTCCGACACTTGCCGAGAAGAAAAATGCCAGAATAATGGATGTGGCAGTAAAGATGGGCGGGGCTTCGGTAAAGGAAGCCAGCAAATATCCTGCTAATACTCCCAGCAGAATTCCTAAGATACCGCCAAGCATGGATAAGACAAATGCCTCCAGCAAAAACTGCAATCGAATGTCTTTTGCTTTGGCTCCGACAGCCATCCGGATTCCGATCTCCCGGGTACGCTCTGATACAGATACCAGCATGATATTCATAATACCAATCCCACCTACCACAAGGGATATAAACGCGATAGAGCCAAGCAGCATGGACATAATAGTTGTTGTCTTGCGCCGCGCCTCCAGGAACTGGCTTATATTTCTTACCGCAAAGTCATCAGCTTCTCCGGCTTTTATCTTATGCCGTTCACGCAGCAATGACTCTGTCTCATGCTGAATAAACTGCAGGGAGTTCATCGAAACGCCTTTAATGAAAATCATGTCGATACGCCCCGGGGTATTCCAGCGAACCAGTCTGCTTTGGGCTGCAGTTACAGGAACCAGTACAAAATCATCCTGGTTATTGCCCTTGGTATTTTGCCCTTTGGAGGCAAACACTCCAACAATCGTGAAGGGGACGTTATTAATTCGTATCGACTTGTCCAGCGGCTCCTCATTAAAAAAGAGCTTGTCGACAATCGTCTGACCAATAATTACCACTTTGGTAGCCTGCTTTATATCACTGTCATTTAAGTCCCGACCTTTGGCAATTGTCCAGTCCTGAACAGTTGCATAGGAGGCATTGCTGCCTATCACATCCGTACTCCAATTGGTATTTCCATAAATTAGTCTTACAGAAGTGTCTATAACAGGGGCAACTGCATCAATTCCCGATACTTCACGTTTGATTGCTTCCGCGTCATCCATCGTGAGGTAACGTGTTTTTCCGGTAGAAGACATGGCAGAGCGATCAGGAAACACAATGATAAAATTACTGCCAAAGGAAGCAATCTGATCATCAATGCTTTTATTAGCGCCCTGACCGACAGCAAATGCTGCGATCACAGCCGCTACACCTATGATGATACCCAGCGCCGTCAGCATAGACCGCATCTTGTTTCTATAGAGAGCCCGTATCGCGATTCTGATTATATCCAGTGTGGAAATCATGACTTGTGCAACCTTTCATCGTTAATAATTCTACCATCCTTGAAATGAATAATTCGATCTGCATAGGCCGCCACATCCATCTCATGGGTAACCAGAATGATAGTAATGTCCATTTCTCTGTTTAATTTTACAAACAGAGTCATGATTTCATCACTGGTCTTGGAATCCAGATTTCCCGTGGGTTCGTCTGCCATCAGTATCGGTGCTTTATTTACGATGCCGCGTGCAATTGCGACTCGTTGCTGCTGACCGCCTGACAACTGCGCAGGCTCATGATACAGACGTTCCGATAATCCCATCAGTTCAAGAGCTTCTATCGCTCTTTGGCGTCGCTCATTTTGCGGTATGCCCGCATATAAAAGCGGCAGTTCCACGTTTTCCAGTGCACTGGTTTTTGGCAGCAGATTAAATCCCTGAAATACAAAACCGATTTTTTGATTACGGATGACAGCAAGTGCATCAGGGTCAAGACTGCTTGTATTTTGCCCATCAAGCCAGTACTCTCCCGAATTCGGTTTATCAAGACACCCCAATACATTCATAGTGGTAGACTTGCCTGATCCTGACGGACCCATCATCGCCAGGAACTCACCTTTGTTAACCGACAGGTTGATACCGTGAAGGATTTCCAGTTCCTCCTCATCCAACTTAAAACTCTTCCGAATGTCTTTAAGCATAACTAATGACATATCACTTACCTTCTTTTTCCACAATGATTCCCGTAATCACTGTCTCGCCTTCGTTCAGACCTGACAGGATTTCCGTATTCTGTCCGTCGGTAATCCCTTTTTCCACTTCCTTCTTAATAATTGTCTTCTTTTCCAGTGTATAGAGGGTAGGAATAGATACTGCGGCTACCGTCGGCTGACTGAAGGAGCTTTGGTCAACTAAATCCGCACCAAGATCAACGGGCTTAAAGCGGAACGCTGAATTTGGCACCAGCAGGATATCTGCTTTCTGCTGAACAATCAGAGATACATTGGCGGTCATGCCGGGAAGCAAGATCCCGTCATCGTTGGACACGCCAACCATTACCGCATAGGTGACCACATTATTGGTGGTTTTGGGTGAAAGACGGATTTGCGTAACCTCGCCGAAGAATTTTTTATCTCCATAGGCATCGACGATAAATTCAGCTTTCTGCCCCTGTTTAATCCCGCCGATATCAGCTTCATCCACATTGACTTCGACCCGCATCTGCTTTAAATCTCTTGCAATTTTCGCAATGCTGGGAGTTGCATAGCTTGCTGCAACCGTCTGTCCCTGCTCGACCGTCTTAGCGACAACGACACCGTCTACAGGTGAGTAAATCTTGGTATACCCCAGATTTATTTTTGCTCTCATAAGGGCAGCCTCAGATTGTTTTATTCGCGCTTCAGCAGACGCCACTTGCGCTGCCGCGGTGAAATAGGAGCTCTCGTCAGAATCGACTTCTGTCTTGGCAATGAGATCCTTATCTGCCAGCGTTGTCGTCCTTGTAAGATCTTTCCTGGCTTTGGTGAGAAGCGCCGTATAGCTCATTAAGTCCGCTTTAGCGGCAAGCAAATTGGCCTCTGCCTGGGCAACCTCGGTTTCTTGTGTGGAAGAGTCGATCTCCGCAATCAACTGCCCCTGTTTTACTCTGCTATTATAATCAATGTATATTTTGGTAACTGTACCGGAGATTTGCGTTCCCACATCAATGGTTTCAACAGCGTCAAGCAATCCTGTTGCCTGTATGACAGAACGGATGCTGCCCCGGGAAGCGGCCAGCGTTTTATACTGTATTTCCTCCCCACTGGTTTTAGTTGTTATAAAATATCCGCCGCCCAGTAAGACTACTGCCAATCCAAATATCATTTTTTTATATTGCAATATTCTTCTAAGATTAAAATTCATTCATCAAGCCTCCCATTGCCTTTTCCAGTTCAAGCTGTGAATTTTTATATCGATATAAAGCGGAAACGGTTTCCGCTTGCGCAGTTGCATAACTCTCGACTGCATCGGATATTTCCAGACTATTGCCAACGCCAGCCGTATATCGTTCTTCGGCCAGATTCAGGGTCTCCGTCGCTTGCGTCTCTGATTCACGCGATGCAGCCAAGGCTTCTTTTGCTTCATATAAAGCCTGCCATGCTTTGCGTACTTCGAGCATAACGGAATTTCTCAGACTAGTAAGTTCTGCCGCAGAAACATTTCGCTGGGCCTCTGCTGCTTCTATTTTGCTGCGAGTAAGGCCGCCGTCCCATAGCGGCAGGGAAAGGGAAAGGCCTGCATTCCATCCCGTATCGTCAAAGGGGGTTGAACCCGAAAATCCATATCCGCCAGACGCCTTTACGCTGGCTGCCCATCCTTTTCTTTGATAATCCAGATTTAATTGGGCGTATTGATCCTCTTTCTTTCGGGCAATCAGTTCCGGACGATGGACAATAGCATGGTCAATGGCCTCTTCGATAGTAATATCATAGGACTGATAGGCCAAATTGTCGTCAACGGTATCGATTGGACGCAAGGGCTGCCCCATGGCAGACGCCAGTTCCGCTGTGGATTGCGCAATTGCTGATTCTGTCTTGACCAGCGCCAGCTTGGCATTAGCCAAATCGACTCTCGCCTTGGTTACCTCGATTTTTGCTTTTGTACCAGCCTCGTAGTAAGACTCAGCCCATTGAAGGCGCTTTGCATAGTTATCATAACGGGTCTTGGCAACATGATTTTGCCGTACATACTGATTTAAATTATAGTAAGCTGCTCGGACATTGGCGATAACCTTTTCTCGAGCAGCCAGGTAATCTGCATCAGCGGCCTCTTTGCTTATCTGGGCGGATTTGATCTTCAGACTTGTCTTGCCAAAGTCATATACTAGCTGCTCTGCCTGAATGTTGGTATTATAGGCTCCATTACCGTCTGTATTGCCAGAGCCTGTACGCGTATACGATGTCCCTGCACTAAATTGCGGCTTTGTATCAGCATGAGACTGCTTGATCTCAGCCTGCTTAGCTGCTACCTTACTTTGTTCCGCAAGAAGATCAGGATGGCTCTGCAAAGCAGTAGCTACACATTCCTGAAGGGTAAGCGCCAATGCTTCACCAGGCAAAAGTGTCTGGCAGAGCATAAGCAAAACAATAAAAATACATTTTTTCCTCAACGAAGTGCCTCCCTGATTAAAAATTACCGCAGCGCAGCCTCCATCCACTGGTTACAACTATGGGGATGGAGGCGGCAGCGCCGTTCTTTTTTTAATTTAGCAATGATCTTTTTGTAAGATGCTAATAATCATTATCATTATAATACAGGAAGGTTCTTCCTGTCGAATCGGATAACGAGCTGTTTATTGGGATCTGATAAACACAGGAAGAGGCAAGGTCGAATCTTCTGCAATGAGATTTCCAGATGATTACCAATAACAAGTTATTATAGCAAGCCAGTTTTATAGACGTCAACTGTTAGCGAAAAGAATTGCAGTAGGCTAAAGAACAGGTTAGGGACCGGCCAAATGAGTGTTTCTCCTGTCTGATCAGCCATTTATACAGTTTTTTTATGTTAAATTAGAGTATAATTAAACCATTTAGGATCAATCGTTAGGATGCTGATGATAAGAAAGGGAATGAAAAGGCTGCCACACTATTTTTAATGAGGCAGCTCTTTTCATTGTTGTTACCAGTGGCGAGTGGCCGTGAGGCGGATGATTCTGCCTGGGTCGAGGCCATCTGCAGTATTGCCGGGTGACATGTTGTAGTGTTTATCAAACAAATTGTGGGCATTTAAGGCGTAGCGCCATTCGCCTTGGTCATAACGAATCATGGCATCGGCCACGATCACGTCACTAGCTTTTCTCGTATTGGCGCTGTTATAACGTGACCCAATATAGCGCAGTCCACCGCCGAATCCCCAGCCCTTTTGCTCCTTGCCAGGAGCTGCAGTGTCGATCCATAAGGAAGCACTGTGGCGTGGGATATTCGATGTGCGGCGGCCAATTTTGGCGGGATTATTGTCTTTGGTAACCTTATGGTCTGGCATATAAGTATAGGCAGCGGTAACATTCAGATTCTTAAAGGCTGCTACCGTGGCTTCCAGTTCCAAGCCTTTAGCGGCAATCTCGCCAGTTTGTACGCTAAAGCTGCCGCCTAAGCTTTCATTTAAAGGGTCAGTAGTCAGGATATTCTGCTGACGAAGATCAAAGATTGCAGCTGTAAAGCGGGCAGTGCTGTTCTCCGGAACGTATTGTATCCCCAGCTCGTATTGCCGTCCTGTGGTTGGGTCAAAGGAATTGCCGTAGCGGTCTGACCCGGCTAGGCCCTCGAAGGATTCGTCATAGGACACATAGGGGAATAACCCGTTGCCGGCGTCATAGACTAACCCAAGACGACCGGTGAAGGCACTCTGATCGATGATAGTATGTGCTCCGCTCAAACGGTTCGTTGTGTTGCTGTTGTAGCGGTCATAGCGTCCGCCGGCAATTGCCGTCCAACGTTTGCCAAATTTGAGTTGGTCCTGCAGATACCAACCAGTCTGCTTGATATCGGTATCTGTCAGATACGAAATCGTTGTTGGTGTGGTAACTGTCTGACCATAATTTAACGTATTAAGATTTAATGAAGGGGCTGGACCACTGAACCAGTAGTAGTCATAGTTATAATTATAATAATCAAAGCCCAGTAATGTAGTATGATCAACTGCACCGCCGGACCATTTGGCGGTGAAATGTGTATCCATGAGATTAGCGCTCAGATCGCTTTTATAATAATCGTTTGAACGGCTGGCAATTCCATCTGTTATACTCGTTACACTCAGTGCTTTCATACCCGTAAAAATGTTGGAATGGCGTGCGCTCTGAGTAACGGACCAGGTATCGTTAAACTGGTGTTCCAGAATGTAACCGATTTGCTTATCTTCCCGTATAAAACGATCATAATCGGATTCGCCGAAAAATCTCGTTCCGGATTTATATCCGTATAGCACATTTCCAGGTTGATATTGTGAAATCGAACTGTAAGAGTCGCCTTTGATGTCATCTTTCTGATAATGTGCTAATAAGGTTAAACTTGTATTTTCATTCGGCCGCCAGGTGAGGGCAGGAGCAATCATTTGACGTTCAGCGCTGCTATAGTCGACTGGCAGGTCTTCTTCACTGGCAAGAGCAGTCAGGCGAAACAGCAGTCTGCCGTCATCATTGATTGGCCCGCTGATATCTACCGCACCGCTTAATTCATGATCAATACCTGTTTGCAGCCGGATTTCCCGCAGGGGTTCGGCAGTAGGACGTTTGGACACTTGATTCACAACACCGCCGGGGTTTGTGGTGCCATAAAGAATTCCCGCCGGACCACGCAGAACCTCCACTCGCTCGAAGCTGTAGGGGTCATAGTTCGAAACTGCAAAACCGCCGCTGGTACTGCGCAGCCCATCGGTAAAGGAAGTGCCCCCAAAGCCGCGCAGGGTGTAATAGCCATAACGGTTGCCGCGGTTATTATATCCCATATCGCTAAAGCCTGGAGTATAACTTAGAATATCAAACATGTCGGTGACGCCTCGGGCATCCATTTGCTCTCTGGTAATGATGCTGATGGAACGGGCGGTTTCTTCCAGCGGTGTGTCAGTTTTGGTGGCGGCACTACTGCGTTTGGCCACATAGCCCTTGTCCAGCTTGTCCTTTGCTGCTGTTACTTCCACTCCTTCCAAGGTGAATTCATTTTGTTCCTGAGCTTTTGCTGCGATAGTTGAATCTGCTGTTTCTTCTGCACCATAGGCAAGTGGCATATGATAGAGCAGGCTGCTTCCAATCAGAGCATAGAGAAGGCTTTTCCCTGTACGGGAAAATTTTCTTTGCATAGTTGTTATCGACTCCTTTATGTTTGCATCGAAGACATCTATTGTGATTATGGTGAGAACTCTCTATAATACAAAAAAGTGATGTCTCCCTGTTAGTAGTAATAATTGTTCTCAATCCGGATTGTCTCAGTATAACAAGGCAATTTTGACGGCGTCAACTGCCGGAAAACCTGGCGGGGTATAGGTGACAAGCAGGTGTAGATCGGGGATCTTGAGGCAATCCCTGGATTTTGGGACATCAATATAGGCTTTCCCTTGTCGTTAAGGGAAAAAAACGAGTTGTTTTGGGCAAGTTATTGGGACAATTGAAGATTTTATCATGTTATAATAAAGAGGTAATTGGCAGATCGATATAGGATATAGGCAGTCTGCGCCTTTTGTGGAAGGATGATGATTGTGGAAACCAATGAGTACAGTTTAGGCAGTAGTGGACTGGCGAAGCATTTGGGATGCAAAGAGACCCGTGACGGCGATGCACATATTTATTGCCTGCCGCCGGAATATAACGACTATTATACAAGTGACCGCAGCGGAGGTTACCTTTTGGATACTCACCCGTCACCGGGCTTGGTGGCCAGCTATGCCCGTTTTATGGTGAAGGAAGCAGTAACGTACAGCTACAAGGTTGAGCCAATGGGCGTGTGGGTTTGTTCCGTGGAACGGGGCAATATTACTGTGATTGAGCCAGGGAAAAGAGCCAGGCGGCTGAGGCGGGGCATCTATGTACTGGTTCACCGGGGACAGACGGTGAAGCTGATAATTGGCGCAGACGAGCCGGTTTGGTGGACAAGTGTATTGGTCTGTGATGAATTTATTGCAGCTCATGTACGGGGCAATTTTATGGACGGACCTTTTCAGCTTGCCGAGGCTTTGCAGTGGCAAAGTCAGCATTATAATACACCGGATCTAGTGGTGGTATTTGAGCAGTTAAAATACGCCCTGCGCGGTGAGGCACGGATACCCCACCTGTATTATGAGGGGAAGATGCTGGAGATATTGGCGATTATCCTGCGCAATGTGCAGTATCAGAAAAAATTTTCTGCAGAGGGGATCTGGAATCGTTTTGCAGCCTGGCGGGAAAGGGGAAACGTTTGGCAGGTAAAGGAAGTATTGGATGAAAACTTTCAGCACCCGCCTTCGATTGAGCAGCTTGCTATTGTTGCGAAAATGGGGGTTACCAAGCTGCGTAAATGTTTTAAGGCTTGTTTCGGGGTTTCTATTGGCAGCTATGTGCATCAGGAAAAGATGAAGCAGGCGGCACGCTTAATGTCACACGGCATGACGATGCAGGAGATTGCCGCCGCGGTGGGCTATGAAAGTGCCGGAAAGTTTGCGACGGCGTTCAAGAAAACCTATGGAATGACGCCCCGTGAGTTTAAAAAATCCTTATTTTGATCTTGTAAAGGTAGTATAAATACTCCGAAATGATATATTTATGCTCTTTTGTATCACGGCATTGTTTGTGCTGCCATAGTAATAATGCTGATTATCTTGCCTTTGTAAAGGGGGGACAGGTTTGGTTGGAGTCGTTTATACCGAGCTAGAATACTTGACGAATGAAAGAATGGGTTGCTATACTAATAAAAGTCACCAACTTTCAGCTGTTTTAGCATGCTGCATAATTGAAAAGGGTTGTGGATGGGAAAAATTCTTAAGCATTTAATGATAATGATAATTATTATTAAATGCTTTCTGCACGATTGATTGAGAAAAAATCGTATCTATTTGATGCAAAATTTACGCCGCAATACCCTGAACCATTGCATAAGGTCGTTCTGGTAATGCAGGCAGGAGGAGTTCTTCGAAACAATGAAATACTGGTATAAAATCCACAAATGGACAAGTTTGATTTGTGCAATTTTTCTGCTGATAATGTGTGCAAGTGCCTTGCCCCTGATCTTTGGCAGGGAAATAACGGCATTTAATCAGGTTAGCATACCTATGGCTTCAGAAGCATCCTTGGTAGATTTGACAAAAGTGTCTGTGGGGAAGCAGGCGGAAACCGTTCTGGAGCGTTACCCCGGTTACAATGTGCGTTCTGTCTATCTGGATCATGAAAGGCATACAAACGGCTTTTCCATACGGTCTCAAGACAAGGGATATGAGTATGCTCGTCTAGATTTGAACACAGGTCAATTCATTGATCGGTCTAATAAACAAGTGCGGTATGAGGTAATTCCAAAGTTTCTCGAATTTGCCTACAGGATGCATGTCGATATGTACCTCGGGTCATTTGGCAGGAACTTGTTCGGAGCAATGTGCGGATTGAGCGTTGTAGCTTTGATCTCAGGAATCTGGCTGTATGCACCCTTCATGAAAAACATCTCCTTTGGGACGATTCGTTCTTCCCATCGGCGTATCTATTGGATGGACTGGCATAAATTATTAGGGATTGTCACACTTTCCTGGGCCATATTATTAAGTCTAAGCGGCTTT
Source organism: Pelosinus fermentans (assembly GCA_002434245.1). Classification (GTDB taxonomy): domain Bacteria; phylum Bacillota; class Negativicutes; order DSM-13327; family DSM-13327; genus Pelosinus; species Pelosinus fermentans_B. Next base: position 24,829 of record DJJR01000077.1, on the reverse strand, counting down.
ATTTTTATATTTGCAGGTCCGATTCATAATGCTTGGAATGAGAGTATACGCAAAGAATTTTTGGTTGAGTATCAAGGCAAGCCTTTTCCTGCCCAGCGTATTTCTATTGATGAGGCAATGGAAGTGACACAAGCTGCTGTGCCTGATGGTAGAATAACGGGGATCGAACTGCCCCAGGAAGACGGGAAAATGCGTTGGCATTATACAGTTCGCACACAGGGGGTAGGCTTTGCTGCACATTTCAATAAGCCTGTCTGGGTTGATGCGTCTACCGGAAAGGTTACCGCCGTCATTCAGCAGCCTTGGTATATCCAGACTCTTTCTATGGCTAATCCAGTTCATTTCAGCAACCATGATACCCTGCCGCTGAAAATTTTATGGTTTATAACGGATGCATTGACGTGCATCATGATTATTACTGGCATTTACGCTTGGTTTGTCAAATCCAAGCCCAATCCAAGCAATGCGGTGAATAAGAAGCAGGCAAAAGTGATTCCTCCGGTTCGGCAGTCGTCCAGGCAAATTTGGCTGCTGCCGGTGGTTATTATCGTGATTACGTTATTCGGATTTATCGCACCTCTGGCTGGCGAGGGATGGAATACCATATCGGCTGTTGCTCTGGCAATCCCCCTTGTGCTTACCGGATACTACTGGCTGCGCAGTTAATTACAGCATGAAAAAGAAGAAGAACCATTACTGCACCTTAAGATAAAAGAGGCGGTAATGGTTCTTTCTAACGTATAAACTATGAGTTGGAGAATGTTAAACACAGAGGGCGCAGAGAGGCACAGAGGACATAGAGAATGCCAAAAACAGTGATGAACCGCGAAGAGGCGATGAAATGCGAAGGACGCGAAGGGGTATTATAGATAGTTCTAGTCTTCGTGTTCTTCATTTTCTTCGCGTCTTCGCGGTTCAAAATACTTTATTTTTTAGACGTGTACCTTTTTTCTTATGGGTGAATTGCCTACCAGCGGCAGGTGGCTGTGAGTTGGATGGTGCGGCCTTCGTCGACTGTATAGTAGTAGTCGGAAGAGGCGAAGTCACCAATGGTATAATGCTTGTCAAAGACGTTATGGATATTGAGAGAGTAACGCCAATTGCCGGTGTCATAGCGGACAAGCGCATCGGTCAGCCATACTCCGCCTACTTTATGGAGATTATCATAATCATAGCGGGAGCCGATATAGCGCAGTCCGGCACCAAAGCTCCAGCCTTGCTTTTTCTCTTCAGTCGGGGAGGTGGTATCCAGCCAAATAGAGGCACTGTGGCGGGGGACACCTTCAGTGCGCAGACCGATTCGATTTGGATCGGTGTCTTTGGTTACTTTGTTATTGAGTAAGGTATAAGAGGTGGTTAGATTCGTGCCTTTGAAAGCGGCGATATTAGCTTCCAGTTCCAGTCCTTTGGAAGTCACTTCACCGGTTTGAATGCTAAAAGTATCGTCTACGGGATCGGTAACCAGCACATTTTGTTTGCGCAAATCAAAAATGGCGGCAGTAAAACGGGCGTTGCTATTGGCTGGCTGGTATTGAATGCCTAGCTCATATTGACGACCGGTAGTAGGATTGAAGGAGTTACCGATCCGATCGGTACCCGATTGGGCTTGGAAGGATTCGTTATAGCTGATGTAAGGCATCACACCGCCGCCAGCATCGTAGACTAAGCCCAGGCGGCCAGTAAAGGCATCTTGATTAAGTCGTGTATGGAGGCCGTTTTTGAGATTGAGTGAATCGCTTTTATATTGATCATAACGTCCGCCAGCCAGGGCTGTCCAGCGGTCACCGAATTTCATCTGGTCCTGTACATACCAGCCTGTCTGTCTGGTAGTGGCATTTGTCATTTGTGAAAATGACGAAAGAGTAATAGTTTGCCCATAGTTAGGACTGAGCAGATCGAGGGAAGGCAAAGAGCCCCTTCCCCAGCGGTATTTATAATCACTATGCCTGAAATCAAGACCCAGCAGCGTAACATGGGCAACTGCTCCTGCAGACCAATTCGCCTGAAAGTGAGTATCAATGGCATCTGCGGCAAAGTCGCCGGTGCCATAGCGGCCTGATCGGGTAAGGGTGCGGCCGTCTGCTGCCAGCTCAACGGCATCTGTTGTTTTAAAGCGATAGGATAGGTCTAGATGACGGGCGGTTTGGGTCATGGACCAAGTATCATTGAAGCGGTGTTCAAGAAGATAGCCAATCTGGGACGCGTCACGGGTATAATGGTCATAGTTAGAATCACCGATAAACAATTTGTCAGAAAAGCCGTATAAGGGATGTCCTGGAAGATAAACCTTGCGGGTATACTCATAATTCCCTTTGACATCATCTTTCTGGAAATGAGTCAGCAAGGTAAGGCTGGTGTTCTCATTGGGACGCCAGGTTAGTGCTGGTGCGATGAAATACTGTTTACTACTGCTGCTGTTAACATACAAATCTTCTCCGGTGGTGCGGCCTGTCAGCCTGAACAGTAATTTGCCATCTTTCCGCGCTGGTCCGCCAATATCCACAGCCGCGCTAAGCTGATTGCTATTGCCGGCCTGCAGCTGGATTTCCTGCAGTTCAGTGCTGGTTGGTCGTTTGGAGACCTGATTAATCAGGCCGCCAGGATTGGCGGCGCCGTAAAGAATGGAGGCGGGACCACGGAGTATTTCAATGCGGTCAAAGCTGTACAGGTCGGTATTGGGACTTGCCCAGCCTGTGGTCAGCATATTTAAGCCATCGGTATACGTAGTATTGCTAATGGCAAAACCACGTATATTGGTGGTAAAGTATCGGCTGTCCCGTTGATAAGCCACATCGCTGATGCCTGGCGTATATCCCAGGGCGTCGAACAGGTCAGTCACGCCGCGGGCATCCAGCTGCTCCCTGGTGATTACGCTGATGGACTGGGCTGTCTCGCTGAGGGGTGTATCGGTTTTGGTACCGAAGCTGCTGTGTTTGGCAACATAGCCTCGATCTAGTGAGTTGTCTTTTATCCTGTTACTGGTTACCTCAACTCCTTCAAGGGAAAATTCCTGCTGTCCAGCAGAGGGGGCTTCTACAGTGGCCGCCGGTTCTTCCGTTTGTTCTGCTGCTTGGGAAATTAGTGGTGCGTGCCAGAACAGGCTGCTGCCGATCAAGGCATAAAGCAGTTTTTTTCTGGTACGAGAGGTCTTTATCTTCATACAAGCCATCGACTCCCTTGTCTTAGTTCAAGATATATGTAGTTCGGTATGATCGTTAGCAGCTAACCGGTAAGAATGATATTCATTATTCCTGGAAAATAAAACTGTAAGTGTCGGTTAGCTGTCACCAGTGGCCACTGATGTTAACTTGTAGCTATTATAACAAGGAGAATTAGGCTGGACAAGCGGGTGAAAATTCGATAGGATGATGTTTGTAATTTGTCATTAATCAAATTTAATGAGAATATTTATCATTTCGCTGGCTGTAAATCGATTCATTTTCGTGATGAAAATCGGTAGGATTCTGCCATTAAAGGATAATTAATAGGAAGAGCATTGTGGTATGATAATAGTATATAGGATTATGAAAAAGACTTGTTAATGGGTACGAGGGGATGAAGGTATGGAGATGAAATCCTTTAAGGTGGGGCATGGTGAGCTGGCATTCGAAGCAGGAGGAGAAAAAAGGGATCATTATACTGGCGTCTGTTATATCATTCAGCCCCCTGGTAATGGAAACAGCTGGATTATCGATTTGCATCCTGGATCAGATTTAGTGGTTAGCAATGCTTATTTTACACTGCCCTATCCTGTTACTTTTCAGTATAATACGCAGCAGCATTTTTTGTGGCTGTGTTTCTTTGAGAGTGGTGATGTCACCATTGTCGAAAAAGGAAAAAAGGCTAGGCGGCTGCAAGGGGGCGTAATTTATGCCTTAGTTAGTCAAGGGCGTCCGTTTAAAATGATAATTAACAATACCGATCGGATTCTGTACACTAGCATTCTGATCACCAATGATCGTATTGTCAGGTATTTTCAGGAGAGGGCAGAGGACGAGCCATTTGTCTTAATGGATGCTTTGAACTGGGAAAGTCAGCAGTATAATACCCCTGAGCTGGCGATGGCTTTTGAGCAAATGAAATATGCAATTAGACGGGCGATTGCACCGCCAATGTATTTTGAGGGCAAGGTACTGGAAATTCTAGGCCTGATCAGGTGCAACGTCAAGCATGAAGGATATTGCAAAAAACATACCGAGAAGAAAATGCAAACCAGATTGACCTATCAAAATAAAAAGTATATTTGGCAGGTTAAGGCAGCTTTAGATGAGAATATTTTAAATCCGCCGACGATTGAGCAACTGGCGATCATTGCTGAAATGGGTACTACCAGGCTGCGTCAGCGGTTTAAGGGCTTATATCAAGTGACCATTGCTGAATATATACGGCGGGAAAAAATGAAATATGCTCTGCAGTTATTAGGCAATGATGATATGAGCATTAACAATATTGCAACAACCCTGGGCTATAAAAGCGCCAGTCAATTTACTGCTGCTTTTCAAAGAATTCACAGCGTCACTCCCAGCCACTTTAGAAAATCCCTGGGGATATAGCAGGGCACTTAAAAATAACAAAATACCACCTTCATTTGAAGGCGGTACAGTGTCGATACAAAAAGTCTTTAGACAAAATTTCTGATCTTTTCATCTGGTAGATTATGCTATAATAATTGTGCAGGTTGTGTACGGAGCGGTTGGCACTCCCGTAATAAGGGGGTGATGCTTAATGACTACATATGAGTCCTTAGTTGTGATGATTATGTTTGCTACTTTAGTAGTTTTAGTCATAAAAGGCAAGTAACCGCTCCTAGCCAAAGGTAAGCGGTTACTTATTAACTAACTCTTTTGGGCTAACCGTTTCCGGTTAGACATCCTGTGGGGCTGGCGTGTTTCGAGCACGTCAGTCCTTTTCTTATATTATACCCATTGAAATAAAAATATACAATCAGTTAGGAAAAAAACTTTCTTTCATAGTCTACTTAATTGCAGTCACTTTGATATCTTCTGTACCGTATTCGTTACATAAAAAAAATAATGAACCGCGAAGCGGCGAAGAAATGCGAAGGACACGAAGGGATGTTATAGATATTTTTAGTCTTCGTGTTCTTCATAGTCTTTGTGTCTTCGCGGTTCAAACGGTTTTATAGGTTAAACTTCCACAAGCTGTGGAAGTTTAATGTCTAGGTGGAGCGGTAAGGTGCTGTTATAATCAAATTGTAGCAAGCGAGGTGTAAGGTATTGGATATTCAGAGCAAAAGGATTTTAAAAATACTGGAACTGTTTGATATTGAAAAAAAAGTACTTGATAGTGCGAGTATGGCTGCTTTAATTGGTGTAAGCTCAAGGACGATTCGCAATGATATCAAAGAATGTAATGTCTTGATTCAGAAACATGGCGCTCAGATTCAGGCAGAAACCGGTGTTGGGTATATGCTGAGAATTTATGATGGGAACCGTTATGAAGCATTTAAAGATGCACAAAGTAATGAAGGCCGGAAAGGCTGGCTGAAGAACCATATTATTCCGTCAGACCACAATGATAGAATTTCCTTCATTATTGCAGAGCTTCTGCTGAAATCCTTACATGAAAGAGCCGTTACAGAGTCAGAACTGGCCGATGAACTTTTTATTAGTCTTTCCACTTTGAAAAAATACATGAAAGACATAAAGAAAAGTTTGCATCGCTTCGGCGTTGAGATTATTGCTAATCGAAGGAGTGGCATCTCTATTAAGGGGGATGAGGCACAAATCCGTTATTGTATTTCAGAATATATTTTTAATAGCAATGATTTAGTAGATTTGGCCCAGAATGAATTTTACCGGAAGCTTTTCTCACTGGAAGAAATTGAAAAAGTAAAGCAGATCATTCTAAAGGTCATCCTAAAATACAATATTCATCTAACTGATATTGCTTTTAAGAATTTATTGGTGCATATCATTATTACACTGAAACGAGCCGATGGGAAAAATACGACGGAATATAGTAAAGAACAAATGATCATTTTGGAAGAATCCATCGATTTTTCTGTAGCACAGGAAATTATCGATATTATCTTACATCAGCTTGATATTGATATTACAAATGAAGTGTATTATTTAACGCAACATTTTATATCCAGTAAAAAACTGATGGGGAGTAGAGAAAATACTCAGGTTAAACGGGAATACAGGACGTTGATTGATAGTATTTTGTCAAAAATCCAAATGGATATTGGAATTGATTTATCTGTCGATGAAGAATTGATTTCTGGGTTGATGATTCATTTAGGAGCAGCCGTCAACCGGTTAAAATTTAATATGAATATTCGAAATGAAATTTTAGCTCCAATTAAAAAAAATTACCCGTTGGCATTTGAAATGGCGGTTATCGCCAGCAAGGTGTTGACAAATCAGGAAAGATTGCGAACCAATGAAAATGAAATGGGTTTTCTGGCCATTCATTTTGGAGCGGCATTGGAGCGGCGAAAATGCAATGCAAAGACGGCGTTGACAGCTATTATTGCATGTGGAACAGGGCTTTCAACGGCAATGTTTGTGAAAAGCAAGCTACAAAGAAAGTTTGGCAGGCAGCTGCAGATTTTGAAGGTAAGTCCCCTTTATGAGATAACAGAAGAAACGTTAAAAAGTGTTGACTTCATCTTTACCACCGTACCGATTCAAGGAATTCATTCCGAAAAAATTATTCATGTAGAGCCGATTTTGACCGAAGAGGATCTAGGAAAAGTAGAAAGGATTATCCATGGAAATGCAGCAGAATCCCAGGAGCATTTTTTTAGGGAAGAGTTGTTCTTTCCGGGATTAAAGGCGAATTCTAAAATGGATGTTTTAGAAAAAATGACGGATCTGATGTTAAAAAAAGGATACATCGATCAAGCAGGGAAAAAATCGGTATTTGCCAGAGAACAGATGGCATCAACGGAATTAGGCAGCTTAATTGCTATTCCCCATGCTTTGGAAAATCATAGTAAAGAAGCGGCCATTGCTGTAGCAGTTTTGGAGAAACCGATTCTTTGGGATAAGGAAAAAGTGCAGGTTGTATTTTTGTTAAGTATCCCGAAAAGTAAATGTCGGGTATGGGAACCTGTTTTTGAAAGATTATATCGTTATTTTATTAGTGACTTCGGCGTGAATACATTGATTAAAAATGCCAAATTTGAAGTGTTGATAGAAAAACTTGGAGAATAGCAGGAAAAGGGGCTAGGGTAGATGTTAAAGGATTTGACCAGTGAGAAGCTGATTCGTTTGAATATCGATGCGAAAGATTGGGAAGATGCAGTCCGTCAGGCAGCAGATGCCTTGTTGCAAAATGGCAAGATAAAGTCATCGTACATTGAGGCGATTATAAAGACGGCTAAAGAGGGGGGGCCTTATTTCGTTCTAACGAAGCATGTTGCCTTACCTCATGCCAGGCCGGAGGCCGGGGCAATTGAAAGTGCTATCGGTATTGCAACATTAAAGGAACCGGTTGTATTTGGAAATAAAGAAAATGATCCGGTGAAATATTTATTTTGTTTGAGTGCTCTGGATAATGAAAGTCACATCAATGCTTTGGCAGATTTGACGGGATTGTTGGAACGCAAAAAATTTTACGAGTTCTTGGATCAAGCAAAAGATGCGTCAGAGGTAATGCAGTATATTAAAAATTTATAATAAAGGGGTATGCAAAAATGGAATTCAAAGGGTTAGTTGCTTGCCGTGCAGGTGTAGGATCAAGTTTGATGCTAAATATCAAACTCAAACAGGTGATTAGTGAGAATAAGCTTCCCATCAAGATTGAACATGGCTCGTTGGATGCAGTTGCAGGTTTTAATGGAGCTTTAATTGTTACCTTGAGCGATGTTGCCAAAGAATTGGAAGCAAAGAAATTGCCGCAGAAAATCATTGGTATTGACAATATTATGAACAAGGTCGAAATTCTAACGAAATTAAATGCTTTTCTTGCTGAAGCCAAATAAAAAGAACAGGACCTAATAGATGTCAATTTAGGATTGGATACTCCTATGTTAAAACGGTATTAAGCATTAGTTTTTACAACGTGATGTTAGTGTGACATAGGAGTTTAAGTCCAGCATAACCCAATAAAAACACCAGTATTACACAATTCTTATTCCTAAAACACAAGAAAGATAATATATGAGTATTTTCGTCAAAATCAATAATATCAGAATTTTAGAATAATTTTAAATATAAAATGCACTGATGCAATATGAGTAACTTCTAGAAGTTAGTGAACAAATAAAAGGGATTTATAATACGAGAATTAGGTAGGCAACAGTAGAAAATATTGCAGAAGAAGGAAGCATGACAAAATATTTCATACATACAGGAGGCACTAAATTATGGATTTTATAGTTAGTTTATTGAGTAATCCGGCTGTGCTGCTGGGTCTAGTTGCTTTTGTCGGATTGTTGGCGCAGAAAAAGACAGGAACAGAAATCATTACTGGGGCATCAAAGACGGCAATTGGCTTCTTAGTATTTGGTATTGGGGCGGGAACGATGACAGGAGCATTGAAGAATTTCAATACGATGTTTCAATCCGGGTTCCATATTTCGGGGGTCATTACATCGCCGGAAGCTGCTACTGCCCTGGCACAGAGCAAGTATGGATTTGTAACTTCATCTATTTTAATTATAGGCTTTATTATGAACCTTGTATTTGCACGTGTTACGAGATTTAAAAACGTGTTCTTCACAGGAGGGCATAGCTTGTTTTTTGCTTGTGTACTGGGGTTGATTTTGAAATTCCATGGATTCACTGATGGCATGGCAATTCTTACGGGGGGGATTATCCTAGGGTTCTTTTCGGCATTTCTGCCACAGCTTTGCCAGCCGTTTATGCGTAAATTGACAGGTAATGATGATCAGGCCATTGGTCATTTTAACATGCTTGGTTATGCTTTATCTGGTTATATCGGCAAGCTATTCTTTTCCAAGTGGGGGGATAAAACAACAGAAGATATTAGCTTCCCGGCTTGGCTATCCTTCTTTCGTGACTTCTTAATGGGCTGCGCATTCGTTATGACATTATTATTCTATATTTCAGCTTTGGCTGCAGGGCAGGAATCGGTTGCGAAATTGGCTGGTTCGACCCATTGGCTGGTATTCCCTATTTTACAGGCATTCCAGTTCACAGCTGGTATGTCCGTACTAATGACAGGTGTACGTATGTTCTTAGGGGAAATCACGGCAGCATTTGTTGCTATTTCTGAAAAGTTCATCCCTGGGTCCCGCCCGGCATTGGATGTACCAACCGTATTCCCATATGCACCGACTGCGGTTATAGTTGGGTTCCTTTGCTCTTATGCAGCAGGCTTAATTGCTATTGTAATTATGGTTGTTTTTAAGTTCTCAGTTGTAATTATTCCGGCGGCACATATCTGCTTCTTCTCGGGCGGTACTGCAGGGGTATTTGGAAATTCCTTTGGAGGTTGGCGGGGCGCTGTGGCAGGTTCTTTTATCGTCGGTTTATTATTAGCTTTCTTGCCATGTGTATTGTATCCACTGTATGGGGAAATGGGCGTACTTGGCTCAACGTTCCCAAATGTTGATTATAATATTGTTGGGATGATTCTCAATAATGTATTACGTATTTTCAATTAATATCATGAATTTGCAAACCTGCTTTTAGTGTAGATCCATGGCGTAGCAGTAGGTTGAACATAGTTAAGGAGATGTTATGATGAGTATAAGCAATAAAGAAGTTCTGCAAAGGTATGTGGGAGCTTTTATGGCGGAAGTGGATGATTTTGTTGAACAGTTGGATAGCAAAAGCATTGATGCTGCAAAAGATCTGATTTTGACTGCAGAAAAAAATAAGAACAGAGTTCATGTGACGGGTATTGGCAAGCCAGGGCATATTGCAGGATATATTGCATCGTTACTGTCTTCTACAGGTACGCCAACCTATGAATTACATGGCACAGAAGCGATTCACGGCTCTGCTGGCCAAGTTCTGCCAGGTGATGTGGTGATCGCCATTTCCAATAGCGGTGAAACCAATGAATTAAAGGCTACCGTAGAAACGTTAAAGAGAAATGGAGCGAAGATTATTTCTGTCAGCGGCAATGCAGATTCTTGGTTGGCAAATAAAAGCGATGTATTTCTTTTTGCCGGTGTACATGCAGAGGGCGATGTGCTGAATAAACCGCCTCGTGCCTCTATAATGGCAGAAATGATTGTTTTACAGGGGCTGAGTGTAGTATTGCAGACAGAAAAAGGTTTGACAATAGAACAGTATGTGAAGTGGCATCCGGGTGGATCTCTGGGGAAAGGGATAAGTGACGAACTGAGCAAATAGTATCTCGGCACTTGTAAAAATTGGAGGGATTTTAATGGATGTTAAAGGGATTATTGTGGCGATGGTCACCCCTTTTGATGAAAACCAGGCAATTGATTTTCAGGCGACAAGACAATTGGTTAACAAATTAATTGCTGATGGTGCTTATGGGATCTTTATTCTTGGGACAAATGGTGAATTTCATTTGCTAAACAAGCAAGAAAAAGTAGACTTTGCCAAATGTGTTATTAAAGAAGTGGGTAAAAGAGTTCCGGTTTATGTTGGCACCGGCGGGAATAGCACTGCGGAGGTGATTGCTTTATCTAAAAGTATGGAACAAATTGGTGCCGATGCATTGTCAGTCATCACCCCATATTTTTTAGTGCCATCCCAGGAAGAACTGCTTTATCATTATAAAGCAGTTGCTGCAGCCGTAAGGATTCCGATTCTTTTATACAACATTCCTAAAAATACAGGAATTAATATTGCCGTTGAAACCGTTGCCGAATTAGCAAAAGTTGGCAACATTATCGGTATTAAAGACAGCAGTGGTAATATTGACAACATAGAAGGCTATATAAAGGCAACAAAAAATCAAAAATTTGCTGTGCTTTCCGGTTCGGATTCCTTGATTTTAAAAGCACTTAAAATTGGTGCCAAAGGGGCTATTGCAGCAACAGCCAATCTTTTGACGAAGAATGATGTTGCCATCTATGAAAACTTTATGAATAGCCGGCTGGAAGAAGCAGAACAAGCACAGCAGCAGATTGAAATGCTGCGCAGTGTCTTGAAATTGGCGACGGTTCCCTCTGTACTGAAAAAATCTTTGGTATTATCCAATATACCTGTTGGCTTATGCCGGCTTCCAGTTAGAGAACCAAAGGCGGAAACAATTCCCAAAATAAAGGAAATGCTGACATATTACGGTTTATAAAATGCGCTGTTGCAAAAATGCAGTTAGAATCGATTTAACCGGTTCTAACTGCATTTTTTATTTGTTTGTAAGAGAGCGACTATTGGCTTTGAAAAAAATACCAAGATATTCGAAGACTTTAATTGACAATGATTTTCATTGTCTCTATAATGATAAAGAAGGCTAAATAGAGACGGTTTTAACTAGGGCGGGCTGATAAGCTTTTGGACTGGCATGGTGCAGGACGATTGTTTTGATTTTAAAATAGATAAAAAAAGTAAAGAGGGTGTATTCGTGTGAAAAAAATGCAATTTATTGTAGTACTCATGTTATTATTGACAACAGGAATGTCAGTAACTGCTTTCGCTAAAGACAAATCTCAAGTGACACCTCCCCAGATTATTACGTTGGCGGCGATTTCTTTGCCTCAGGATATGAAGGAAAAATACGCAGAGCAAACCGTGCCTGTGAAGGTTAAGGCAACGATATCTGTGAATGGAACGGTAGATGGCGAGGTGAAGATCATTACTAGCTCTGGAGATGCTGCCTTTGATAATGCAGTGATTGAATCCATCCAAAAGTCAGTGTTCAGTCCTGCCTATAGTGATACTACGGCAATTTCGTCTTCTATTATTCTTCCCTTGCATGTTAAGGTAGAAAAAGTTATACCGGAAGAACAGGTAAATGGTGATGCCCAGCCGATTGCAGAATAGTTTTTTTACAGCATGAATGATATAAGGATACATATGGGTAGTAAGAGTAAAAATCCATATAAAAATGAGATCATCTAGTTTATAGATGGTCTTAATTTTATATGGATTCTCTTAATGTCTTATTTATTATTTTCTATCTAACACGCATTCATTTCCATTTATTTTTTGGCAGGTGTTGCAATGAGTTTTATTAATATGTTCTAGTGCATAGGCGATTGCATGATTGGTGTGAGGAAAGAAGTGGTCTTGTCCGATCTGCTCATAAAGACCAGTTTTTTTCATTTTTTTCTCCGGTTGTTCATTTAAACCCGAAATTAAGACGGTGATGCCCTTTTTCTGGATATTTTCTACGATCATGCGTAAATGATTTTCTCCCGTAATGTCCATAATTGGAACTCGGCTCATGCGTAATATAATAATTTTAGGGTCATAATGGATCGTACTCATGATGCTTTCCGAAAACATTTGGGCTGCACCAAAGAATAAAGGGCCTTCAATGCTAAAAATGCTAATTTGGGAACAATCATAGGTATGAAGTGTATTTTGGTCTGCAATATCGATTAAATGGTTCTCGTGATCGGGTACAACTTCTGTTACGACCATGATTTCACTCATTCGTTTGACGAACAGCATGATGGTAAGTAATAAACCAATTTCCACAGCTACCGTTAAGTTTGCAAATACGGTAAGGAAGAAGGTAATCAGTAAGACTCCTGTACTTAAGGATTTGACTTTTGCAATACCAATGAAGGCTTGATGCTGACTCATATTATAAGAAACAACCATTAAGACAGGGGCCATGCTTGCTAGTGGAATAAGTCCTGCATAGGGAGCAAGAGCAAGCATCGTAAGGAGTACGAAGACGGCGGAAATGATAACAGAGTATCGTGTTGCCGCGCCAGATTTAATATTGGTTGCTGTACGGGCAATGGCACCTGTAGCAGGGATTCCGCCAAATAAGGGAATTACTATATTGGCGATACCTTGTCCTAGTAATTCACGATTGCTGTTATGATGTGTACCTGTCAGGCCATCGGCTACAACGGCAGATAGTAAAGACTCAATGGCACCTAATATAGCTATTGTAAGAGCTGGCTGAAGCAGCAGCTGTACTTTTTCGAGTGTAATGTCAGGAAATTGCATATGAGGTAAATCGCTGGGGATTCCGCCAAAAGCAGAAGCGATAGTAATTACATCGTTTGGAAAGAATAAGGTTGCGGTCATTGTTGACAGGATGAGTCCAACGAGAGAACCAGGCACTTTTGGTAAAAAACGAGGTGTTATGAGAATCACTGCTAAGCAAATAACTGCAGTTAATGTACTATAAGGATTAATCGTATGGAAGTGGGTTATGATTTCCTGCATATTAGATAAAAAGCTTTCATGACGTTCAAGGCCAGTTAAACCAAAGAAGTTAGAAATCTGGCCGGCAAAGATGTTGACAGCAATACCGGCTGTAAAACCAATGGTAACAGAGCGGGGAATAAATTTAATCAGAGATCCCATATCTAAAAGTCCCATGACAACCAGTATGATCCCGGATAAGAATCCAGCAATCAGAAGGTTCTCAAATCCATAGGTGAGCACAATGGAGAGCAAGATGGGAATGAAAGCACCGGTTGGACCAGCAACTTGATATCTGCTTCCACCAAATAGAGCGACTAGGCAAGCTGCAATAATTGTGGTATAAATACCATTTTCAGGATTTGCGCCAGAAGCAATTGCGAAGGCCATGGCTAAGGGCAGAGAAATCACACCTACTGTCAGACCTGCTAATAAGTCTTTCTTAAAGAATCTAGTAAAATAACGTTTTAGTGGTACTCTAATAGCGCGTGTCATGTAAATCCCCTTTCAGTCCGAAAAACAATATGCTCATTATTATACACCTCTATGCAAAAAATGTGAAACATTATTATATTGAAATATAGATAGATACATAGTATCATATATTCAATTAATACTATATAGTTATCTTTGAATATGAATTATAAAGTTATTATGTTGAAGTGTGGACAAAAGAGGTTTTGGTGCAGAAGGAGTAGACAGTATGAATAGAGAAATCCAAGAGTTTAAGGCTGATTTTTTTAAAGCCTTATCTCACCCATTGCGAATTAATATTTTAGAGATCTTATGTGATGGCGATAAGAACGTCAATGAGCTGCAGTCACTATGTGGTGTTGGAGGAGCCGTTATTTCTCAGCAATTAGCGATTCTTCGCAATAAAAACATTGTTAAAACCCGTAAAGATGGAACAAGAGTATCGTATTCACTGCAAGATCCCATGATTCGAGAGCTGCTGGTGATTGCACGCCAAATTTTTAATAATCATCTGGTTAATACCATTAGTAAGTTTGATCGTCTTCAGATGGAATCAAAGCCTTAACGTTTAAAATTAGTACGTAATAAGAGGTAAGTTTGGTGTATAATAGGAAGCGAGGCAAGAAAGAATCCTGCAAAGTACTTTACTTTGCGGGATTGAATATTTCATATAAGATATCACGTTGACTAAAAGGGGTTATCCATGGCGAATTCATTTCAGATTTTTAAGAACCAACAATTTCAAAGTATTGCAATTTCTCATTTCAATACCATTCTTGGCACTTCCTTATTGGTTCCTGTATTACCGGTTTTTTTACACAATAGCGGATTAAGTGAGACGCAAATTGGGATTATTATGGGCGCTACGGCAATGAGTTCTCTCATTATAAGGCCGTGGATTGGCTTTCAAGTGGATACTAAAGGCAGTCGTCCAGTGATTCTCCTTGGACAAATTGTACTTATTTTATCAACTGTTGGTTATTGGTGGGCGACAAGTTTTTTGGGCTTTTTTGTTTTACGATTCCTTTATGGTATTGGGCAGGCCTTTTATGGCACAGGAGCAGTTACCTTTGCCAGCAGTATCGGATCGGGGGAAAGTAATTCCAACTCGATTGCCATGTATACGTTAACTACCATGTGTGGTCTTGGTCTTAGTATGAGCATGGCTCAGGTAGCTTTTGATAATTTTGGATTCTATGCACTTGTTGGTATTAGTGTTATTTTAATTGGGATTGCTTTTAATGTGATGAAGTGGCGTTCTCAGCCAATTCAGCTAGCTGCGAGAAATGTTGTTCGAGCACCATTTATGGATGTCCTGAAATCCAATGTTGTTTGTGCGACGACTCTTTCTCAGTTTGCAGCAAGTTTTGCTTTTAGTGCAGCTCTAACCTTTATCCCACTTGCTGCCATTGATAAGGGTGTTGATTTTTACTCTCTTTTCTTTATTGCTTTTGCCATATCCGTGATTTTTTCCCGTGTTTTTGTACAAAAGATAGGTCATATCTTAGGGCTCTTAAATGCGACACTATATGCGAGTATTACAATGTTGCTCGGTATCGTACTGCTATTGATTACGATTTCGCCTATGATATTGGTTTTTTCAGGGCTTCTGTTTGGGCTAGGATTTGGTGTTGTCTATCCCACCTTGGTTTTACTTTTAGTAGAACGAATCCAGCAAACGAATCGAGGAACCGCTTTAGGTATTATGATTGCAGCTGGTGATATTGGAACGGCTCTTTCTGCCGCCATATTGGGCGGTGTAGCTGAGCATCTGGGATATTTCGTTTTATTTTCAACGACAGCGTTACTATTAGCAATATGTACCTACTATTTTTATTCAATATTGGTTAGAAGTGATGACAAAAGTAGTGATAATTGATGATAATTTATTATGGAATGAATCCTTAAATTAAAAATACATAAAGCTTTCATACTACGGGAAAATTAGAATAAGTGTGAGGAGGTGTAATGTATATGAATTTGTTGAAATTTGGTGCCAATTTGTTCAGCAAAAATTCTCTTTTGTTATTGTTAGCCGGTGGTATTGCTTTAGCTTTACTGTCGGATCGCCGCAGTCTACGGTCTGGTGCAGTGAAGGTGACGAAAGGGGCTTTAATTGCCAAGGACGAAGTGAAAAATGCAGCAGCAAAAGTGAGTGCCAGAGCTTCTGATTTTGTAGAAGAAGCACGTCAAGTTCGAGGTGTTTCGCATTGTCGTGGTGCCGCAGCTAGAGAAAAAGGGCACCGGATGGCCGTTGCTACAACTGCCAAGATATTGACATTGAAAGAAGCGGCAGAAGCTGAATTTAAAAGTATTGTTGATGAGGCGAAAAGACGTCGTGCCATTCGCTGAAGGCAGATCTTATATGTTCTTGAGGGCCGCGAAATAATGATGTAACTGCAGAAGCACAGAATATGCTGAGAGATTTTTATTGATTATTCTCAGTATTCTGTGCTTCTGCTTTTTTATTCTGTTTTTATAATCATAGCGACTCAAAATGGCTTCTTACCAGACAACGAGCATTTTGAGTTCATAATGATTGCCAATGTACTGATATTCAGCAGTAATCCCGCAGTTATGGGCGTGATGAGCGAGGTAGCAGCTAGTGCCACACCAGTTATATTGAAGAACGTAGCGAAGGATACATTCTGACGAATGACTTTGTTCATATATCTGCTAAGATAGATGATCTCAGCTATTTTTTGCGGATCATCATTGGCAATTACGATATCAGCAGCTTCAATGGCCTGAACTGTTCCTTTTCTGCCCATAGCGATGGCAGCATCACTGGCAGCAAAAGAGAGAGAGTCATTTTTTCCGTCTCCGATCATTAGAACCTTCTTTCCTCGTGCTTGCAAATCGCTAATCATTTTTACGATATCGTCAAGCATAGCATGCCGGTTAGCAGTACGATCGCTCTTTATTACACGAATATCCTTGATACCTAAAGAATGCAGCTGGTCTATTCCTGTAGAGCATTCATGTTCAAATAATACTGTATCAACGTCTCCAAGACGTTCTAGAACACCAATCTGCTTTATAAGAACTCCTTTCTCCGCTGCTTGTCTGATGGCAGAATGCATTGCTGCGTCTTTGGATAGGGAAATCGCAGCAGGGCACCCAGCAAGTAATATGGCGAGGCTGCGCATAAAGTTTCTTGTGAGAAGAAAGTTAATTCCTGAAATCGCCAAGGAATACCATATGATTTTTTCAGTCAATAAAGAGGATGAAGATTTTTTTTCTTCATTTTTAGGAGTGGAGATGTTATTTTTCACTTCTGTATCTTTGGGATTGAGGTTCTCTTTTTCTTCAGACGGGCTGTTTTGTGCCTGCAGCTGTTTACTCATAAGAAGATTCGATATGCTTTTATGGGAATTTTCCTGCGCTGCCGTGCCAAGCCAATAAGTTAACTGGACTAGCCAGAGCGCGGACAATCCAGTAATACTTTCTCGTAGGGTTAGCAGTAGTAAGGTAGGCAGAAACAAGAGCAATTCATAGTTCATATTGTGCTTTTTTGACACTGTTTCAAAACGGTTACGTAAGATTGGGTAGCCAGCGATTACAGTTGCAAGAGCAGCAAAACTGAAAATTTGTGGGGAAGAAGACAGGAGAGATTTGCCTGCAAAGGAGCGTTTAGTGATGAGTCCTGCTAGAATGAGACCGGTTAGTAAGGCGTAGGTCCCTGGTGATTTGATCAGTTCTGGAGAATGCTTACAGCTCATTTTTACGCTCTCATGAACAGGGGGCTTTTGTTTCGAATATCTTTGCTCTATTGCCGAAATCAATAACTGAATTTCGGCTAGGCAAATATAAGTTGGATGAAAATAAATAAGCGCCCGGCCTGTTAATGGATTTGCTGTTACGGAATAAATGTATTTTTCTTTTACTAATCTTGTTGCTATATAATGAGCAAAATTGGGGTTTTGCAGAAGTGATTTAATGGATATTCGTAACCGTCCTGGCAATAAATTGTATTGACTTGTTGTAAGACTAGCTGCTGCCAATGAAAAGCGTCCTCCTTTTTGGATTAAAATTCTCTTTTGGGAAAACAACCAGTTATAGCCATAAACAGACAAAGGATGATGCAGCGTGAAAGAATCAACAGCAAGGAATGATTCCCTGCTGTTCATGTAAATGTGCCGCTGGCTAAAAAAGTTTTAAACGTGTCCAGGAGATACCAGCAAGCAGATTGTCTTTTGACTCTTTACTTCTTTTCTTGATATAACCGAAAAACTGACCCAGGAACTCTTCCCAAATGGTAACTACTTCTCCCTTTATTTCTGGTGAGTGCCGTCTTAGTTCAATACTCATATCAATTGCTTCATGCAGTTCACGATTTGCATTTGTGATTTTCTGGCGTAACATTTCAATCGTAATAGCCACTTGTTCCTCCTGATATACGGATTAGTTAGGATCAGCTTTGGTGGTATCGAGTGTTTCTTCACTAGCTTCTTCTAGATCTTCATCGACTTCATCAAGCGAGTCCTTAAAACGTTCAAATTGAGCTTCGCTTACCAGATCTTCAATGTCTTCCCGTACACCGCTGAAAACGCCCTGTGCCTGCTCTGTTAATCCGATTACACCTTGCACTGCTTTCACAGCTAAGGGACGAAGCTTTTCTCTAACACTCGGCATCAAAGCGGCTGCTACAACAACAGCTCCAATCCAAAAGGTTACATTATGCCCAGTACGCATTTTAATTTCATGATTAAAGCAGCGTTTTCTTCTAGCTAAGCCATTCATTCCCGGTCCTGTTTCTACTAAGTCTGTTAATTCTGCCAATTCCAGCAGTTCTTTACGTTCCTTGCGGATCATCTGTATCAATGCCTTACGTGCATAGGGATCGGTCACTGTGTTTAATTTCTGTTCATATATACGTATGGCGGCTAATTTCGCCTCAAAGACTTGTTCAAGCCCTAAGGTCGTGTCCTCACAGCAAGTTTCCATAGCTCGCGCACGCAGGAGCTGCCCTTTGCTTTGTTTTACTTTCGACTTTATTTCATATTCGTTATATGATCCTGTTTCTATATCGGACATTATAACCCTACCTTTCTAAAATTATGCGATGTAATCATTAGTATTGTTCCCATGTTTATCCATGTTATATACGGTTTTTCATAAGATTTTTTTGATATATTATATTGACTGGGTATAATTTTCTGTAGTATAATCAATAATAGTGATAATGATAATTGCTATCATCAGGAGGCGGATTATGCCTATGTCAATATATATAAAACCAATTGAAGCATTACAGCTTGAATGTGCAAACGATATACGGGGGGAATTTTGCCAGATACGTTCACGAATTTCTTCTTTAGAAATTCATAAATTGGCGGATTCTTTGTTTTGCCAAAATTCTCTTGCATGGCCTGCAGTTTTGTTAGAGTTGCAGAAAGGAAAAATTTTAGATCGGCTCCTTAATAAGCTAAATGGAAAAGTGAAAGCCCATGGTTTTTCATACGAGAGAAATTTAGCATTAAAAGGACCTTTTCCCGCCCTTTCTCTCAGGTCATTACTGCCTGCAGTTCAGGAACATCGCTCTACATTACGAGCTACCCGCTGTGTTGAATTTTTGGGCAATAAAGCTTGCAGTTATTCTTTGAGATCGGTCACGAAAGGTATATTCCCTTTTCAGGTCGATGTAGCAACGTTAGCCATGGAAACTTTAGGGTGCTCCAGCAAACAGCAAATGAAATCAGCATTGCTTGACCTCTCTGGACGGATTAAGGGATGTATTTTGAATTTCCTCTATGATTGGGAGAACTTAATCATGAAGCAGGTTCGTGAGCAGCTGTTAACCTTTAAGCAAAATTCCTATTTGTCGATTACAGAAGCAGCAGTATAATACAAAGTTGTATTCCATATAATACATTCTAGTGGGCGATGATCCTGCTAGACACTCTAAAATCCCAGTGTCTGGGATTTTTTTGCGTTTATTAGAGGATCGTTCTTTTCTTGGAGCAAAAATACGGAACCGCGAAGGCACGAAGAGGCGAAGTTAATAGGTCGGGTATGTTTACTTCGTGTTCTTCCTATTCTTAGCATCTTCGCGGTTCAAAATGTCTTATTTTTAGAGCAACTTGGTCATCGGATAAATACCTAAAAGGGGGAAACGTTGTTTGGCTGCACCATATCTACAAATTGTCCACAAAATACCTGGACGCATTCGTGTTTTTCATCCTGGAATAAAACAGAATCCTAAGTTTGCGTCACAGCTTGAAGTACTTTTGAGAAAGCAAAAAGGGATTCAAGAATGTAGCGCAAATCCTAAGTCGGGTAAGATCTTGATTCAATACAATCGGGCTACGACGTCTGAAGGCGTTTTATGGTCCTTTTTGCAACAGTACATCATACAGAATTCTAAGCCCCAGATTTTAAAAAGGCAGAAGGTAAAACCTTTTGAAGTAGAGGATGTGTCCATTCCTAACCAAATTGCTTTAGTGGCTATTGGCGGTTTAACATTGCTTTATCATCTGTTTCGTTATCTGTTTCGTCCAGGATTCTTTTCCGTTAATTTGCTTGGTCTAACCAGTTTGGTAACATTAATTACGGCTTTTCCCATATTACGCAGTGGTATCGAGAATCTTGTTCTGCGCCGGGTTTTAAATAATGAGATTTTGATCGGAACGGCCATTATTTTGTCGGTATTGTTAAGAGAAGGGGCTACCGGCTTAGTGGTTGTATGGCTGGTGAACCTCAGCACCTTAATCGAAACCCTTACATTGGATCGATCACGCCGTACCATTCGGAGTATGCTGGAAGGCAATCAAAAAGACGCCTGGATTGTTGTAAATGGGCAGGAAGTCATCATACCTATTTCTCAATTAAAGCAAGAAGACATCGTATCCATAAAACTTGGCAGCAAAATTCCGGTAGACGGAATCGTTATAAATGGTGAGGCGGTAGTCAATCAAGCAGCATTAACAGGAGAGCCTGTGCCTGTGCACAAGCAAGTTGGCGATAAGGTATTGGCTGGTTCCACAATTGAACAGGGGACCTTGTATGTTAAGGCAGAACAAGTGGGGGATCAAACATCCGTTGCCCGTGTGATACATCTTGTTGAAGAAGCGACCCATTCTAAAGCTCCCATACAAAAAATGGCAGATACCTATTCTACTCGTCTCATCCCAAGTTCATTTTTTTTGGCATTACTGGTATTTCTGCTAACAGGGGATATCAGAAGAACGATGACTATTTTGATTGTTGCTTGTCCCTGTGCCGCAGGATTAGCTACGCCTACTGCTCTTAGCGCAGCAATTGGAAATGCTGCCAGCCGGGGAATCTTAGTGAAAGGCGGCCGTTATCTAGAGGAGGCAGGAAAAATAAATTTTTTGCTATTTGATAAAACCGGTACGCTGACAGAAGGAAAACCTGCCGTTGCTAACGTCGTTCCGATCCATAAAGGATATGATACTAAATCTATTTTAGCTTTAGCTGCCGGGGCAGAGGCGAATGCGAATCATCCACTGGCGAATGCAATTAAAGACGCTGCAAAAGAGCAAGGAATTGATTTACCCTGTATTCCTGACAGTGAAATGGCAATTGGTCGGGGTGTGAGGGCCACGATTGATGGCACGGTTGTTCACGTTGGAAATTTCTCATACTTAAGTCAGATCGGTATAAAAATTCCTCCGCGTATTCCTTTTGCCATGCAAAACAAGGCTGAAAGTGCAACGTTAGTATACGTAGCCAGTGAAATGGCTCTTATTGGAGTCATTGTGATCGTGGACTCTCTTCGTCCAAATGCAGAGAAAGCGATTTACAGTGTTAGAGAAGAGGGGATTACGAACATTGGAATTGTCTCTGGGGATGCGGATACAGGGGTAAAAGAGATTGCTAATCTTTTAAGACTGGAGAAGTTTTGGTCCGATATGCTTCCACAGGATAAATTTAATATCATAAAATCCTTGCAGGAAGAGGGATATGTAGTGGGGATGGTCGGAGATGGAATTAATGACTCTCCATCCTTAGCTCTTGCCAATGTTGGCATTGCTATGGGGGTAGGTGGGGCGGATGCAGCGATTGAAACAGCTGGTATTGTTCTGAGAGAGGATAATCCAGAAAAAATTGTGGAAATCATTCGCCTTGGTAAGAAATCGTTACAGATTATCAGACAGAACTTTCTTTTTGCTATTGGGGCAAATATCATTGGTTTAGGGCTTGGTTCCGCAAAATTAATTTCACCATTTATCGCAGCTGTTCTGCACAATGCAAGTACCCTGGCAGTTGTAATGAACTCCACACGGCTTCTTTCCTATTCTCCCCAGCAGCCTAACGCAGAGACTGCCCCTTCTCCCGCCAATCAGAAAAAGTATGAGCTGCCCTATAAAGAAAAATAAAAAATAGTAATGAACCGCGAAGACACGAAGAAATGCAAAGAAACGAAGGAGTATTATGGGTTTTTAAACTTCGTGTTCTTCGTAATCTTTGCGTCTTCGCGGTTCAAGGGTTTTATTTTTTAAAGGATGGGTTAGTATTTTTCTTATTAAGAGAAGAATTTATAAGTTTAGGGGAACGTTGAACGCAGAGGACACAGAGTTGACAGAGAGCACAGAGGTTTTTAACCTTATCTATTTTTTCTCAGTGTTCTCTGCGTCTCTGCGGTTCGGTTTACTTTCTAGCAACTCCTGCACGGTTTAGACCATGCAGGAGTTTTGTATTATAATAGGAAATAGTACACTTAGGTAGGAATCTAGATGAAAGGGATCATGATAGGAATGATAATCGTAAGTGCATGTTTAGCAGGTGTCGAATGTAGATACAATGGTTCGTCATACGCAGTTCCGCAAATTATAGAAATGGTAATACAAGGCAGGGCTATACCAATCTGTCCTGAAATACTTGCTGGGCTGCCGACTCCTCGACCTCCAGTAGAGCAATATGAAGGAAAGATCATCTCTTTAAATGGTGATGATCAAACAGCTCTATATAGGGCGGGTGCCAAAATGGGCTTAGAAATCGCAGTAGTAAGCGGGTGCCTAAAAGCGATACTGAAATCCAAATCACCTACCTGCGGCGCAGGGTGGATCTATGATGGTACATTTTCGGGAAATTTAATTTCTGGTGATGGTATCTTTGCTAAAATGCTTAAAGAAAAAGGCATTGAAGTATGTACAGAAGACATATACAGCTAGTCAGAAAAAGTAGTGCAGTATTCATCTCTGCATGTTTTGAATAATTGGAAATGATGCTCTTCATCAAGAATAATACGTTCCAGTAATTCTTGAATAAAAGGATCATCAATGAGATGCTGGTGTCTTCTGTAATTTTGGATTGCATCCATTTCGTGCTTCATATTTGACGATAATTTATCATAAACGGTATCCCCATAGTATACAAAATCAGCATTCCAAAATCGCATAAATCCATGATCATTGCTATGCATGACTGGATATTTACCAAGCAAGAGAATGGTTTTACCCAATAAGGCTAAATGATGCATCTCAACGATGGCGATTTGGTGTGCAAGTGCTGCGATCTTGGCATGACATTCTTCCAATGTAAGGTAATGATATATATACTGGTGAATTGCTGTTAATTCTCCAGAAATACCAGCATAGTCTTCTAATAAAATAGATGCATAGTAGGGGTTTTTACCCATAACTCTGGGAGTCGGATAAGGATCAGGCAAGGAATAAAGTTGTTTTGGATGTTGCTCATGATTCATTTGATTTTTCACAGCAAATCACTCCCTGCATAGTAGTAGATGACTCATTTTATGCCAAAATAGTTAGGAGTAGTCCTTTCAGATGCGCTTTCTTATAAAAACTCCTGTAAAGTTATTCACTTTGCAGGAGTTTTGCATTGTATTGTGAAAATAGTATAAATTGGAAGAATATTAAAGTGGTCATTTAAATTGATTATGCGTGAAAAGAGCAGCAATGTGATAAGAATTTCGTTAGAAAAATCTTTATTGAGGTGAGCATATGACTACATTAAAATGGGGAATTTTAGGTCCCGGGGCGATCGCCTTGGATTTTGCAAAAGCAATCAGGGAAGTAAATGGCAGTATCTATGCAGTAGGCGCAAGAAATTTTGAAAAAGCAAAGGCCTTTGCAAGTATTTATCAGATTGAAAAAGTCTATGGCAATTACGAAGAAATGCTGAGTGATCCTGGAATTGATGTAGTTTATATTGCAACGCCTCATAGTAATCATTATGAATTTATAATGAAGAGCCTCAATAACAATAAGCATGTATTTTGTGAAAAGGCTATTACAGTGAATAGCAGACAATTAAGAGAAATTGCTGCAGCAGCAGAGCAAAAGAATTTAGTCGTTGCAGAAGCTATGACTGTATATCACATGCCATTATTTAAAAAGCTGCGTCATATTGTTACCTCAGGGCAAATTGGCACACTTAAAATGATTCAGGTATCTTTTGGGAGCTGCAAAGAATACGATGTTACCAATCGATTCTTTAGTAAAGAATTGGCAGGGGGCGCACTTCTTGATATTGGGACGTATGCTTTGTCTTTTGCCAGATACTTCCTTTCCAGCCAACCCTACGAAGTTCTGACCACTGCGAAAAAATTTGAAACGGGTGTAGATGAACAGTCAGGTATCCTGCTTAAAAACGCTAAGGATGAAATGGCAGTGGTTTCTCTAACGATGAGGGCAAAAATGCCAAAACGAGGTATTATAGCAGGAGAATTAGGATTTATTACAATTGATAATTTTCCAAGAGCATCAGAGGCTGAGATACATTATCTAGACGGAAAAGTAGAAGTGACAAAAGCGGGTGAAACAGAAAAAGCATTGGTATATGAAGTGGAAGATATGAATCAATGCATCTTGAACAAAGCTAAAATGGATACCATGGAATTATCCATAGATGTTATGGAAATCATGGATGAAGTTCGATCTCGATGGGGAATACGATATCCCTTTGAATAAAGCATTATTACTATCTCGTCAAGTGCGAAGCAATTCTTAACAAGACAGGATTGCTCCACTCTGTTGGCAATTGACAAAAGAACGTGTCTGAGTTTTTTATGAACCACAAAGGCACAATGCCGCTGAGGCGGCACACAAAGGAGTGCACAAAAAAATAAATAAAACCCTTTGTGTCCTTTGCGTCTTTGTGGTTACTTTTTAGCCCCCTAG
>DJJR01000078.1 GCA_002434245.1 Pelosinus fermentans | reverse complement strand
ATATTACCGCTGGACTTATTTCTTCTTCTCTGCTAGTGAATACATATAAAAAATCTCCTAACCAATTAGTTAAGAGATTGAAGCTTATCATTAAGTAATCTGACTCATTCTATAAAATTCCAGCTTTTATGTGCCAGAAAAAATACAACTAACATCTGTACTTAATCCCCTCCCCATCACTCGCAGGTCAATTGGTGATTGTTATATAGGCAGTTCTCCTGACTTAGAATCATCGCTTCCTCAAACCTTCCCAAGATTTTATCTCAGTGGTAAACCTAGGGGAATGCTCCTCATTACAGTGGCGGGACCGCGTCGGCATATAAACCGAACTTCCCTATTAAGCCCTAACGGGCACCTATACCATCCATATGTACTTTTTATCATACCGCTTGTATCGTATAACAAGCGGTATGATTTGTCAATGCAGGAGATTCATTACTGAAATAACTGTGGATAAAAAGCTTTGGCTAACCATTGAACCGTTTTACCGCTTCTGATTCCTCCATTCATATCATTGGAAGAAAAAATAATAAATCGTCGTTTCTTGATTGCTTCTACCTCCGATAATGCCGGATTCTTTACAAGCATTTGTATTGTCTCTTGGGTTGATGACGCAGCATGTTCATTAATCACGATCACCTCTGGATTGCGTCTTATGATCTCCTGCCAGTCTGTTTTTTCCCAGCTTTTTTCTAAATGCCCAAAAACATTATCACCGCCCGCCAAACGTATTAAATCACTTTCCAACGATCTTCCTGCAATTAAAACTTGATTCCCTGCCGCTGCATCAATTACCATAAATTTGACCCGTTTATCGATAATATCAGTTTTTTCTTTAACTTGCTGAATCTCATTTTTTATATCTTTAATGAGATCCTGTGCTTTTGCTTCAACATGAAAAATTTTTCCGATATTGTTAATATCATTATACACTTCCTGAACCGTTGCATGCTCCTTAAGTCCCCCTTGGGTGATATAGGACTTAATATTTTGCTTTTCTAGAATATCTGCAGTACCGATCCACTTATCCTCAAAAGCATCGTTATAGCCATAAATAAAATCCGGTTTTACTGCTAATAAGGTATCCTTTGAAGGATACGTATCCGATAGGACTAGAATTTTGTTATATTGTTCCTTGTATTCAGCCTGAATTTCACCGTCCATATGGGCTGCTCCTACTATTTTGTCCGAAAGACCCAGAGCCAGCATAATCTCAGTGGCATGCTGGTTCAAAGTAACTACTCGCTGAGGAACAGTTACAAATTCAATCACACGCTTATGATTATTTATCATAACTCTCCCTTGTTGTTCTTTAGAACCATCATTTGTAACTTGTTTATTTATACAGCCGGTAAATAAGAATGATACCAATACGATCATCACCAAAAACAGATATCGTTTTTTTGTTATACTCATCATTTCCTCCTAAAATAAATTTAATTTGGCATTCATAGCTCTACTTTAAATCCAAAGACCTAGTGTCCTTAAATGAAAATCCTCCAGCAACAAGAGCCGGAGGATTCACCAAACATTTCCTCACTGCCTTAGCCAGGCTAGTACTATATGCTGCCACCTCATTTACTCTTAAGACAAAACAGCAATATCCCAGAACCATTGTGTCTTTGTAATATCCTTTGTTAGTATTTCTTTTTTAGTCTTCTGATTGTCTTGTTTAATTGCGAAGCCACTCTTGTATTGTTGCTGTATCCCCATAATTTCTCTTGCCATTTCACTTGTTAATTCCATTTTATATACCTCCAAAGGATTTATGATTTTTTTATTTTTTCAATGTAAAAATGGATTTCTCTTATAATCATCTTTGGCCATGAAAAAATGATTATAAGAGAAATCCATTATGCGTAACCATTTTAAGTAAAAGACAACCCAAAATAGTCTATAAAGTAGACGCCTCAAATAATCTCCTTCCCATCGCTCGTAGGTCAAACGGTGATTGTCAAATAGGCAGTTCTCCTGGCTCTGGATCATCGCGTGCTCAAACCTTCCCAGGAAATCATCCCAGTGGCATATCTTGAGGTTACTCACCAATACAGTGGCGGGACCGCGCCGGCTTTTAACCGGACTTCCCTATTAAGCCCTTGCGGGCACCTATCTCTTTCTATTCTATTTTTAAATAGAGACCATTAGGTACATTTTAATTTGACTCTTAAAGAAGCAAATCCCTAGATTACACCACCTTTTAAAAACCGTACATTTTTTTGTATGATTTTTGGACAAATAAAAAAATAGATTTCTCAACTAGTCAAACCTAACTCTTCTCTGGAAGAATTGACTATTTGAGAAATCTATTTTTCATTAGTTTCAGTTGAATGACAACTTGAAATTAACCTGTCAAGTAGATGCCTCGAATAATCTCCTCCCTGTTTCCTCGCAGGTCAAATGGTGATTGTCAAATAGGCAGTTCTCCTGGCTCTGGATCATCGCTCCTTCAAACCTTCCCAAAATTTACATCCCAGTGGCATATACTTGAAGTCGCTCACCAATACAGTGGCGGGACCGCGCCGGCATTCAACCGAACTTCCCTATTAAGCCCTTGCGGGCACCTATCTCTTCTTATTAGATTGTACCTTTTGTAACTTACCTGTTTAAAATACCACACTCAAGTCCTACTGTCAATTATTTTTCAATTAATTGATTCTTATTTACATAGCTACCTTACCTTTTTATTAAAGCACGCCTCATCATATTCTACTAACTGCCTTCATATATTTATCGTGTCTATATAATAAACTATCATAGAGTTATCTGGCAAGGAGGACAATCGTGCAACAACGAAAACCCAGTCTACATACTACTTCCTGGCAATTAATCATTTCTTACTGGTTTTCAAGAAAAGCACCGCTGGCCTGGGGATTGCTCCTTACGACTATCGCATTAAATATAGGAATTGTTTTGATCAATTTGTATTTAAATCACTGGCAGGGAAACTTTTATTATCAACTCCAGTATTACAATTATGCAGGGTTTATTAGTGCTTTACTTGATTTTAGCCTTATAGGTAGTGTTTATATTATTATTTCCGGATTCCATGTCTTTTTTCAGATGATGCTGCAAATGCACTGGCGGCAATGGATGACTCATCATTATCTGCAGCTCTGGCTTCATGATAAAACTTATTATTATATGAATCATTTACTCCATAATGCAGACAATCCAGATCAGCGTATTAGTGAAGATATTCATTTACTTGCCACTAACACACTCAGCCTTTTTTTAGGACTATTAAAACAATTTGCAACTCTCATTACTTTCATAATCGTACTGTGGCAGTTATCAGGAAATATTAGCCTTACTGTCAACCAAACTTCCATAACTATTTATGGCTACCTAGTCTGGGCAGCATTAGGATATTCCATCATAGGCACCTGCCTGATCACACGGATAGGCCGGCCATTGGTAAAGCTAAATGTCTTGCAACAGAGCTATGAGGCTGATTTTCGCTACGCTCTTGTCCGTTTCCGGGAAAATGACGAAAGTATCGCACTGTATAATGGAGAAGCAGCCGAAAAGAATAAATTCATGCGTATTTTTCATAATATTTATGCCAATTATGGCAAAATTACAATCACCAGTAAAAATATAACTTGGCTTACTGTTATTTATTCTCAAGTATCTATTATTTTTGCTTTTCTCATGGCTTCTCCCCGCTATTTCAGCAATGAAATTCAACTGGGTCAACTTTTTGAAATATCAGGAGCTTATTGGTATGTCCACTCAGCTCTCTCGTACATAATTGATAGTTTTAGCAAAATTGCGGAATGGAAATCCATCCTGGTTCGCCTTACGCAATTTACGCAAAACATGCGCAGAGCCCAACTATTACTAAAAGCAACACAAGATCTTACAATACACTCTCCTATAAACGACTCCTTTATGGCAAAAGACCTTACTATACAATGTCCTCGCAAAGAGTTTTTATTAAAAAATTTGTCTCTGCGGGTAACTGCCAAAGATAATATCCTCATTACAGGTCCATCTGGCTGCGGAAAAAGTACGCTGCTAAAAACCTTGACCGGTATTTGGCCTTTCTCCCAGGGGACGCTTGCACATCCACCTAAGGAAAAAGTAATTCTAGTGCCGCAAAAATCGTATATTCCGATTCATACATTGTACAACGTACTCCTCTATCCTAACCTCCATACCCCGATCACCAGACTCGCTATGCAGGAAACGTTAAAACTGTGCCAGCTATCCTTCCTCACTGGACAATTAGATCAAGAAAATAATTGGGGACAAATTTTATCCTTAGGTGAACAGCAAAAATTGGCGATTGCCAGGGCTATACTGCATCAGCCGGACTGGCTGCTGCTTGACGAAGCAACATCATCCCTCGATACAGAAACGGAATTATACATGTATGCTCTCTTAAAAAGGATGCTGCCTAAAACCGTGCTCATCAGTGTCGGACACCAAGATGCGTTAAAGAAATTTCATACATTAAAACTGGAACTAGACGGACTGGGAAGCTGGCAATTATCAAAACTGCCAGTAACATGAGAAAGAGGATACACACCGATTAAGGCAGTATCCTCTTTTTATTTAGTTGTCCCTTACCTATTTAACCGCCAATGGATAATGATCCATTCCAAAAGTGCTGGTTCTTGTTTTTACAAGTATGCTCTTAGAAGGCTAAAATACGAGCTGGATTTTCTATCACGATCTTCTTGATATCGCTGTCAGACACACCACATTTCTTCAATGATGGCACAACAGAATCTGCGAGACGCGTATAACCTTCACCGCCACCTCGGCGTGTAGCCAGTTTCGTAAATACATCATTCCCGATAACGATTTGTCCTCCATAGCCCTCTCGGATCAACGACACTAACCCCGATAAGATATACCAGTCAGGATAATGAGCAATCCCCAGAGGCTCATCATCGGCTTCAAAACCAAAAGGTGTGAAAGAAAGTATAAAGCCCATATCAAGCAATTCCCTGTGCAGGCTGATATCAAAAGGTACATGTCCAGGATTGTTTACAAGTTGTTCAATAGAAAGAACGCCCATCAACAGCTGGACATGACACAAGATTGTCCTTTCAGGAATACACCCACCTCGAAATAGAGGCTGCAGTACATTCTGCCTCACCTCGTCCCGTGTGAGATAAGGTCCTAGGTGAACCTGCAGGGACAAGCCCGTTTCACCAGAGACGAAAGCTGCCGCGCGCAAATAGTCTTCTAACGGTTTAGTATACACCTCATAAGCCGCCTTAATATGACCGGGAAAAATACCAGTTTCGCCAACTCCTTGAGCAATTTCGCGGCGCAGGAACGCACAAAACTGTTCAAATGACATATTACGGTAATAATCTGGCCATGTATATTCTGCATACAAACCTGTAGAAGCCACAATATGAACGCCTGTACGTTTGGCTATCTGCCGAATGGCAAGAAGGTCATCTGGTGAACTGCGAATGCCAGGTGCGCTAACTTCAACAATTGAATCACCGCCATGCTCTTTAAATTCGCCGACTTCGGCAGTCATCATCTGCTTGTCATCTAACCTCATATTGTCCAACGATAAAGCTATGTTATGACGCAGAGCTGAACGATTCTCCAACATTAGCTTATCTTCCAGCTTCAGGCTGCGGCGACTCGGGATAAAGCAGGATTTGCGAATTCTGTTGCGAAACATGGAACAGTCCGAAAGGACATGCTCATGCATAGAGGTAAAACCAAGCTGTTCTGGTGCGATCGGACCGCAAACCGTCATAATCTTTTGCGACATACTATCATCCTTCCTTTGCATTAGCGTGTCTTCAAGAACGCTTGATAAAGTCGCCCAAAAATCAAAAATTATTTTAACTGAAATGTGTATATTCTGGCAGACACGGCTATCCGTAATATCATATGCCTATGCAAATACCAAAGGAACATTTTTGATGACTTAAAATTCACTGTTGCTTTTTCTCTTGATTTTCTTAACACCTTCCACATTTTTTTGAAACGCCATTCCTGTTCTCTTGTTTTAAAGGATTTTGACTAATGCATCCAGAAAGAATAAAAGAACCACCCTAAAATATTCTATTTACAAAATTCAGGAGGAGTTAGTATGATTTCACAAAACATTTACAATAAGATTAATAAATCTTCGTGGATACGCGCTATGTTTGAGGAAGGAGCGAAACTTCGAAAGATTCATGGTGCGGAAAATGTATACGATTTTAGTTTGGGCAATCCTGACTATGAACCGCCACTAGAAGTAAAAAATGCCATTAAGAAATATACGTCAGACAACAGTGCCGGTCTTCATCGTTATATGAGCAACGCTGGACACCCAGAAGTCCGGGAGAAAATTGCCCAAAAAACTTCTGAGGAAAGCGGCTTGCCTGTAACACAAAATCATATCATCATGACCTGCGGAGCTGCTGGAGGATTGAATGTTGTCTTAAAAAGCATCTTAAATCCCGAAGATGAAGTAATCGTTTTTTCTCCGTATTTTGTTGAATATCTATTTTATATTGAAAACTGTAATGGGAAACCTGTAGTTGTCCCGGCAGATACCCAAACATTTGAACCTTCTTTAGATCTTCTCGCCAAAAGTATCACGCCTAAATGTAAAGCAATCATCATCAATTCACCCAATAATCCCACAGGCGTAGTATACAGCGAAGAAACATTAAAAAAGATTGCTGCGCTATTAGTCACTAAAGAAACAGAGTTCAACTCCAAAATACTTGTAATATCTGATGAACCTTACAGCAAAATAGTCTATGATCAAGTGGAAGTACCTAACATTCTGAAGATATTCAAGCATTCAGCCATTGTAAACTCCTACAGTAAATCTTTAGCCATCCCAGGCGAGCGCGTTGGCTATATTGCAGTAAATCCAAGTATTGCTGATGTGGATTTATTAATCAACGGCATGATTTTTTGCAATCGAACGCTAGGTTTCGTAAATGCCCCATCCCTCTTCCAGAAAGTAATCGCCGATTCGTTAGACACGGTTGTAAATACTGATGAATATAAAAGAAGACGTGATTTCCTATACAATAATCTGATTGAGTTTGGATATTCCTGCGTAAAACCCCAGGGAGCATTTTATCTTTTTCCTCAATCCCTTATTCCCGACGATATCGAATTTGCAAAACGCGCACTAAAATACAATCTCCTCATTGTACCTGGCAGCGGATTTGGTTGCCCTGGATACTTTAGATTGGCTTATTGCGTTGATTTCAATAGTATTAAGAATTCTATTCCTGCTTTTAAAGCACTGGCAGAAGAATTTAAAGGGCAGAAATAACAATGTCAAAAAGAAACAGTCATTTCATGATGATACCAATAAATCGGCAAGCATCATGAAATGACTGTTTTTTGGTCCTTATATATCCCCTTGTCCCAGTGGGTCATAGGTTCTGAAATCATCATATGGATATCCTTCATACAAATCTACATGTTTTAATTGGCGTTTATCTTTATTAAGGATTTCCAGATAATTTATCTGTTCTGCTGTCGGCGTAAATGTAGGTGTGATGGTGACCTCTTTTTCAATACCATCTTTGTTACGTAAAGTAAACACAACCGGATTTCCAGCATACTCTGTTTCCATCAAGGTTTGATAAAAATACATCGCATCAGTTGCTTTCCCATTTATTGCAACAAGCTGATCGCCCGCAGATATATCATGCAATTCTTTAAAATTATCTCCATCAACAGATGTAATAAAGTAAGGAGCTATACTCCAATTATCCCGTCTTTCTTGCTCCGTTGAATTTTTTTTAGGTATCATATCCCATTTTAATCCGTAAGAATACGTTCCATATAAATCGGTATATATATTTCTTAAATAATACGCCCACATATTTAGTTCATATTGACCCTGACTATGTAATTTATCCGAAGGTTTCATCGATTCATAATTAATAGAACTGAGTCTTGTGAAACTTACACCAGTAAACTTATCCGTTACTGTACTATAATGGTATATTTTTTTAAACAAATTCAAACTTACACGCGTACCATCTTTTTCTTCTTTTAATTCAGACCATATATACGGAAACATATAGTTCTCATAGATATAATCTGTATCTTCAAACGATCCCGTTGTCCAATCATTTGAAAACTTTGCTTGATAATAATCGCTATTGTTGAATTTTTCTAAAGGGTAATAATTTGCTTGATAAATTAAAGCTGGTGCAATATCTGCCGGCTTTTTATTCGGTATAAAAATTCTAAATTCTGTCACTTTATCGATACTTTTTACATATGCCTTGGCATCATCTATTGTATGTACAGAAGCAATAAATTTTAATGACTGTAATGCAGTACGTTTAATCTCTTTGTCATCGCTTTTTCCATTGCTCAAATGCATACGAACAGAGATCTTTTGCACCTTTTGCAACTGTTCTTCCAATTCCTTTGACACCTTGTACCATTTTTGCTGCAACTTCGGAGGTAATGGATCTTTTCTCGCATCCTCCATGATTGATAATGGATAACTGATTCCATCCAAAATTAAATCTACATTCATATTTTCACTATTTGTTCGTCTGGTAGCTATACGCAGAGCAATATATTGCTCTCCATCGGCTTTAAAAATCCGATGGAATTCAACTGCAGGATCTTCGCTAACTCTCCCCGCATAAAGAATAACAGTCCCATCATTTTGTACATACTCAAAGACCTCAGGTAAATATTCCTTGGCAAACCCAATTTGTAAAATTGAGCATAAAGTTAAGCATAAGACCAAACGCACACATTTTTTTAGCATAACACACCCCTTTCCATATTATATATATTTCTCTATAAAAAATAAAAAACCTACCATATAAATACATTTTTGCTAAGTTTTGATGAAAAAGGCATGACTGGCAGATATAAAATATTAGTTATGCTTCTTCTAGCATATCGAAGATCGAGTAGCCAAACATCCCCCACATACAATATAGCTAGCAATTTTTTTATAAGATTGTAAATATCCTATAAACGTTTCTCGAACTTCATCATCCTCAAATATGACTGTTTATTGATCTCTTATATTAATGTGATAGATACCACTTTCGCTCCTTTGAAGCGCTTTTATGGACATTTTACCACCTCATTGATATTCTATCACTTCTTTCAAACTCAATGGAACCGTCCCCTTGAGTTAGGATACGTTTATTTCAATAGTATTAAAAATTCTATTCCTGCTTTTAAGGCACTGGCAGAAGAAATTAAAGGGCAGAAATAACGATGCCAAAAAGAGACAGTCATTTCATGATGCTACCGATAAGTCGGCAAGCATCATGAAATGACTGTTTTTGGAGCCCTTCTACTACTTGGGAACATTCAATCTGCCCCCTTTTCCTAAAGTATTTTTAATTCTTATTGCCTTCTTGCTACAGAATTCTGAAACAAAGACCAGCGACATGAGAAAGAGGATACGCACCGTTTAAGGTAGTACCCTTTTTATCGATTTCATCACAATCTATCTATAATCACCAAAGATTTGCCCCTTATAAACCAGACCTTTACCTTAACTACTTGGTTTCACTCGTGCGAGTCAAGGGACGGTTCAGTGACTCATTTAATTCTCTGAATTATATTTCTATCTATGTCCAATAACTTAGCAATTTGACGAATTGATAAGTTTGATTCTCTTTTTATAGTACTTATAAGATCGCGCTGAAGATCTTCTTGCTGGCGATCTTTTAGATCACTGATATTGATATGATGATTGACTAGGTAATGTATAATTAATTCTTTTGCTTGATTTTCAGTTTGAATTGCTTTCTCCACTGCATTCTCTTCTTGTAAATCTATGAACTGATGTCCACCATTCTGTATTTTCGAATAGTCTATAAACATCTCGATTGCTTGATCTGAAAACATTTTAAGAATAAAACGTCTATCTATACTACTACTCTGAGTATTTATCTTTGTATAAATACCATATTTGTATGAATACTATAGCTACTCCATTTGTATTCTTCTATATTCTTAACCATTCCTGCTTATTGGATTATTATGTACGTATCTTACTGCCGACAATAGGTATGCATCAATTTCAATGCTTTCGCTTTTAAATTGATCTTGAAACAGATGTCCAATTCGCAAGAGTCAACGAACCGTCCCCTGACTCTTTTTGACATTCTGGTGTTGTTATCCCGCAGTGTTTGTAACAATATCAGTGCTGAAATATCCAGCAGCAGCAATAAAAAATTTCATATTCTAGAAAAATTAAATTTAGCATTTCAATATATAGAAGAACAATATCAAAATGACATCTCCCTTAAAGATGTTTCTTCTGCCGCAGGCTTTAGCGAATACCATTTTTCAAGAATCTTTAAGGAAATGACCGGTAATCATTTTTTGAGCTATTTAAATGAACGCCGTATAAAAAAAGCAATTAGATTATTAATTGCTCATAACATGTCTATTACCGAAATTGCCCTTTCCTCTGGCTTTAATAGCATTGCTACCTTTAACAGAACTTTTAAGAAGCTAAAAGGTTGTACACCCATAGAGTACAAAAAAATGCAGTTTTAGATATTCCCAAAGAATACAGCATTAGATTCCCTAACGCTCACCAAATACCAAGTACATCTGATGAGCCCCACAAATTCAAAAGTTAAATCCCATGACTATTTGCCTAGTCATGGGATTTAATGTTTCTTACCGCCTTGACGGAGCCCAGGACAATACCTGCATCATAAACTGTATGGAGTCAGAGAACCCTTGCCGATAGCTGATCGTCATACTGGCTGCTTCCCTTTCAATGCTTTTATCCGCTAGCCTGCTTAGTGTGCAATGTAAATGTGGCGGCAACGCTGCACGCAGTTCATCTTCACATTGTTTAGCCGCTATATCCGAATAATAATAGTCATTTGATACTTGCTGCAGCGGTATATTCAGACTAATCTCCTCCATCGAATCCATTGCACATTCAAAAAGGCTTTGTTTTTTCACGATCATCCTCTCCTTCATATTAAAATGAACTCTTGCCATGCCTTTAATCGATTGTCCCTATCCGAGTACTCTGTGTAATCTTCTTTTGATAAGCATTACGATCTCTTACCTTCTGACAACACTATATATCCCCCCAACTTCATACTGTATGAGGTTTCTTCTATCTGTATTGCGGATAGAAGAAACCAGCAAACAGCTGTTTTTGGGGAAATTAAAAAGCGCATGCGAGGTCTATTCAACCTACACATGCGCTTTGCTTCATCTTAATTGCATGCAGACGCAGAGCCTCTGCCAATAGACCACAATCCTATTATCCCGAACATACCATCCCTTGTCTTCAAGGAAAGATCACGGTATAATAAATTGTCGTCGTAGACAGCTAGCTGTTACGTGTAGGTGATCATACCACCTGCTCGTGCCTAGGAGTGGTCCAACACTCTTAGGACACGGCGACTTTTTAATTTCCACCTATTTCTAATTATATTACTTTTTACAGGGATTGCAAGCAAAAGTAGTGGAAACAAAGGGGCAAGTAGCCCGCGGGAATTTCACCCCCAGGCTCTCTCAGAACCGCACGTGAACCTCTCAATTCATACGGCTCCCATTATCTAACCGTTGGAATAATTCCAAGTTGCCAATGGACAAATAGTTTGGGCTTACGCTGTGCCATTTTCTCTAGCCAGTTTTGGGCACGTCTTTGACTAGAGTTTACTCTCTTATATTTATTGGCAACCCATCTTCTTAACCTCCAATTTAATCGGCGTAGTATTGGATACATTGCGGTTTTGTAAAAACGGCTATAGTAGTTTATCCACCCTCGCACTACAGGATTAACCATGTTGGCTAGATCCACCAGTTCTTTATCTGTCATCCGTTGGATTTTTCATTGTCTCATGGTTTGACCCATTGCTTTTACTGCTTTCTTGCTTACTGCTGGCAGAAAGCTGAGGAATCGCTCTCCTTGCTTATTTTGAGCGCTCCTTGGACGAAAAGTGTATCCTAAGAAATCGAATTGTATATCCTGATATTCATCTGTGCGATTTTTATCCTTACAGTAAATGATTTTCGTTTTATCTGGGT
>DJJR01000023.1 GCA_002434245.1 Pelosinus fermentans | reverse complement strand
CTGCAGCTTTGGAGAAGCAGGAGTCCTTGTAAATCTAGTTTTATTCGTTGACTGTCGTTTGGATGTCAGTGTGACAACTGGAACTTCTTGTTGCGTTATTTCTGGCTCTACAAGAGCTTCTTGATAGAAGAGCTGCAGCGTTTCTTGATATTCCCTTGAGAAATATTGCGCTAATTTTTTCAGGGTTGAATACCCGAAAAACAAGGCGGGAGTAACTTCTATCCCGTAATGGCGGGTTAATAAGCTTGAAAGTTGAGCTAAACCAATCGAATCAAAACCAAAATCCACCAGATTTTCTTCTCGATCTAACTTGTCTCGTGGAATTTTAAGCAGTTGACTGACTTGTTCCTTTAAATCCCACTCAATACATTGTTCCAAAGTCAATCCCTTCATTTCGGCTCGTCTTCCCTTGCCCGAAATACCTAAAAGGGTTATAGCGGGGGCAGAAGATTGCTGCGTTAACCCTAAAAATCGGTAAATCCTGCTGCGATTTCCAACCAAGATTAAATGCTGTGTATTGGTTTGAGCCAGTAATTGATGAAATAGTAAAACCCCTTCTTCGGCTCCTAAGTAACGTTGCCCGCTGGATTTCAAATACATTTTACTATTCTCTTCCTCACCAACTCCCATTCCCCCATCCTTCCATAGAGGCCAGTTAATCACAATAGTCTTACCCTGCCGATTTCCTTGCCGCTGCTCTTCATTCCGATAAAGAGCATATGCCGTTTGAAAGCGATTGCCGATAGCATAATCACAAGAACCAAAGTCCCCTAAAATCGCTGAGGAGGAGGAAAAATAGCATATAAAATGAAGTACCTCTGTCTGAAGCACTTCATCAAGCACAAGAGTTCCTTTGATTTTGGGCTCCACTATCTTTTTAAAATCTTCCATGTCTTTTTCGAAGATGTTTTGACGATCTGCCAGCCCTGCTGCATGTAGGACTCCATGAATCTCCCCAAATTTTTCTTTTGCCTGGATCAAAACAGCTTTCATGTCGCTTACATTGCAAGTATCCGCTTGCAGGTATAATACCTGGCTGCCTAACTCTTCTATTTCTTTGATATTATTTTGTTTCTTTTCATCCATTGGCGATCTTCCCGTTAGTATCAGATTCACAGACTGTGTTTTTGCAAAATGCTTGGCAAACAAAAACCCAAGTCCACCACAGCCTCCTGTTATGAGATAGGTACCTCCTGCTTGCAATAGACTGCTGCCTGCCTGCAGAGTAGTTGCCTGAATATGGTATACATGCCGTTTTCCTTTTTGGTAGAAAACACTTTGGAATTTCTTATTTCGCAGTTCTGCCCAGAGTTTTTTCATCCACGCTTTCATCATACATTCCTGGTTTTGCCCGTCACTCTCCTGATAGATCACAGCCACTTGAGTATGCGGCAGAACAAGTCCTATAGAGCGTTCGAAACCGATCCAGGAATCCAGGTAACAGCGCTCCAGTCCAGTTTCAAATTGAGCTCCTAATAAAACTCGCTTGGCTTTTAATCTTACGGCAGCAATACTCTGCAGCATATATACAATGACGGAATAATCCTGAATACAAGTTGAATCCTCAAGCGGCCATAGATAAAGCACAGTGTCAACTTCACCATAATCTTCACGTATGTTTTGAAAAACCTGCTCATATGTTTTTTGATCACTTCTGGAAATAGTATATGTTGCTTGGGAATGTTCTTGATAGGTTGCACTTTGTGAGATAAAAATCACTTTAGATTGCTGATCTAACATTTGCATTGCTTCCATAATTACTTGTTGGTTTTTGGGGTTCGATAGAAAACAAACCATAGTTTTAATTTGGACTGATACACTATTTGATAAGGCTTTCTCATGCCAGATTTCTTCAAACGTCATCATCTCAGAATCTTCTTGTATCTTTGGAGTCATTAAGCTTTGAGGTCTTGGTTCTACAGAATGCGTAATCACTTTCTCTGTATTTTCTTGTAATTCCATTTCCTTTATCCGAACACAAATCTTACCTTGCTCATCACATAAATCGATATCAAATTTCGTTTTTTTATTCACTGCTTTGCTACCATCGCTGAATCGAACCAGAGCCCACATGTTGGAAGTGCAATTGCCCAGAATTTCAATTTCCTGGAGAGTAAGGGGATGAGCAAAATTAGGCTCATCAAAGCCCATCATCAAACCCAATGATGCCTGTACCGCTGAATCCATTAAACTTGGATGCAGTACAAATTGCTCTTGCGTAGCTGACATTGAGGATGGTAAGGTCAGCTTTGCAAATACTTGACCCGATCCCACATATACTTTTTCAATTCCCTGATATTCAGGACCATAGCTAATCCCCATCCGTCTATAGGCCTCATAGCATTGAATCGATGATAAAACGTTTTGGCTGCACTTACCCTGCAATGCCTTAATATCTAATGTCTCCGCTTCCTTAGTCAAACTGAATAATGCAGCACTCCCTTGACTGTATACTACATTTTCCCTACTGCTTTCTTCAAACTGACTATATATTTCATAGGCAATTTCTCCATTTTCTTCTGGGAAAAGTCCGATGTGTATCTGAACCGGATTATCTCTTAAAACAATAGGCTGAGCCCAAACCACGTTTTTCAGTCGAATTCCAGTTTTAACTTCTTCTAAGGTTTCTGTCACTTGTCCCAGAGCTGCTCGTGCCATCTCAAGATAGGCCACCTCAGGTAAGACCCTCTGCCCCTTAACGACATGATTTTCCCAGAAAAGCTCCTGACCTGTAAAGGTAGAACTGAACCGCTGCTCAGATAAATTGGATGTATTTTGATGCAGCAAAGGATGAAGACAATCTATAATAGTTGGAGCTTCGGCTGAGATTCCGCTGATAGACTCAGCCTCGATCTTCGGTATCCAATATCGTTCCTTGGCAAAGGGATAGGTAGTTACACTGATACGATGCGGCTTGGCATCCATATACAGCAATTCCCAATCTATATGAAGTCCCTTACTCCATAGTTCTGCTATCTTTCTTACCTTTCCTTTTGTAATCCATGTGCGAATTAGCTCTTCGAATTCATCATCTTTTTTAAACAATTGAATAGAATCTTTTGCTTGTTTTGCTTCTCCTCTAAAACAACCTTCAATATTTTCTCTTCCATCAATAAACTCTTCTAACTTTTGAATTAGTTCATTTTTATTGCTAATAATAAAGATTAATCTGCTTTCCATCGCTTCTCTTCCCACTTGGAAGGTATAGGCTAGATCAGCTAATTTAATATCATGATAGGCGTCATCTTCAACAAATTTATCGTCATTATGATCTCGATGCTCTTTTAGAAAACTAAGAAGGTTTTGTGCATAGTCTTTAAGACGATCATTATTTTTAGCAGATATAGGGATTACATAGGAGATATTATCATTGTATAATTCTTGATTTAAATATTTGGGAATTTCAACACTTGAATACTGTTCAAAGATTGCATGGGTATTTGTTCCTCCGATCCCAAACGAACTCAGCGCGGCTCTATATGGGGCTGAATTTTTCTCTAACTTCTTGATTTTATTAACAACATAAAATGGAGAGTCAGCAAATTCAATGTTGGGATTTGGTTTTTTAAAGTTAATTGTTGGGGGTATTTCATTGTGGTATAAGCTTAATGCAACTTTAATGCACCCTGCTAATCCTGCAGCAGCATCTAGATGCCCTATATTGGTTTTTACTGAACCAATTCCACAAAACTGCTTTTTTGTGGTGTATTGTTTATAAATATCACTCAGCGCGGTATGTTCAATCGGGTCTCCTAATTTTGTTCCAGTTCCGTGAGCTTCCATATAGCTAATGGACTCAGGATGTATTTGGGTTGAATGTAAAACTTTCCGAATTACCTCAGCTTGCCCCTTGATGCTTGGAGCATAAAAGCCTACTTTATCTGAACCATCATTGTTTACATGAATCCCTCTAAGGAGGGCGTAAATATGATCTCCATCCTCTATAGCATCTTCAGCTTTCTTAAGTACAATAACTGCAACCCCTTCACCACTTATCATCCCGTCTGCCGAAGCATCAAACGCCTTAATATGTCCGTCACTTGAAAAATTTAATCCAGGCTGATAAAAATACCCTAAATTTAACGAAGGAAATATATTGGCTCCTCCTACTAAAGCATACCTCGCTTCACCGGATTGCAAACTTTGATAAGCCGAAGATAATGCTACTAAAGAAGAAGAACAATTTGATTGTACAAAGAAACTAGGTCCTTTTAACCCTAGTTTGTAAGATATCATTGTAGGGATTGTTCCTCCTTGAGCCAAAATCCAAGATACATATTCGTCAGAGCTCATCAAGATGTTATTTACTTTTGATTTGTAATTAAGCAATAATGCTTGATAAATACTACTACTTGCTGTCATAAATACACTAGTTTCAGGAATTTTCCCAGGAATATAGCCGGCATCCTCTATGGCTTTCCATGAATGAAGTAATAACAACCTAAACTGGGGATCCATAGCCGCTGCATCTTTAGGAGAAATATTAAAAAAACCAGGATCAAACAAATCTTTACCTTCTATAGTTGACTGAGCAGGAATATAGTTTGGGTCTTGAATAATTTCTTCCGGTATATTTAAGTTCCTAAGTTCTTCTTGAGAAAAAAACTTGACACTTTCTTTACCTTCGCGTAAATTATGCCAGAATTCAAAATGGTCTTTAGCTCCTGGAAAATGACACGATATCCCTATAATCGCTAAACTATCTTGGTAATATTCAGGATAAGATGGCTTTCGAGGTTTTTTATTATGACCTATTTCATTGTTGTTCAGATTATCGTTTCCTGAATTTCTATTTTTCCTGTCACAAGAGATGGTAATTGTATTTTCTGCAATATATTTACTAATATCTTTAATGCTGGTATATTT
The DNA here is from genome assembly GCA_002434245.1 of Pelosinus fermentans. Taxonomy (GTDB): domain Bacteria; phylum Bacillota; class Negativicutes; order DSM-13327; family DSM-13327; genus Pelosinus; species Pelosinus fermentans_B. Next base: position 832 of record DJJR01000023.1, on the reverse strand, counting down.
AAACAATGTTGTCACATTAAAATCGCAATTTAACCTTCTCTTGATTCTTTCTGCTACAGTAACTGCTAAAAGGGAATCCCCTCCCACTTCAAAAAAGCCGTCTTCGATGTTTATGTCATCATTATGAAGAACAGCTTTCCATATTTCTAAAATCTTCTCTTCAATTTCCGATGGTGGGGAAAATGTTTTTTTTGCTCCTGCTAATACAATTTTGCGATTCATCAAATCCTTTCTATCTATTTTTCCATTAGGCGTTAAGGGAATGGATTCAACTTCGACAAACAATACAGGAATCATATAATCAGGTAAGTTTACTTTTAAATATTCACGTAATTTTTGGGAGCTAAGAAGTTCTTTACCTTTTCCTTGATTTAATCTCATATAATATGCAATAAGTTGTTTCATCCCATCCTGCTCATTCACTATCACAACACTTTCTTGGATCTCTGGATGGTTTTTAAGTTGACTCTCAATTTCCCCCAATTCAATACGAAATCCACGAATCTTAACTTGATGATCAATACGCCCTAAAAACTCAATGCTGCCATCTGCAAGCCACCGGGCTAAATCTCCTGTCTTATACATATTTTCCCCAAGCTTAAAAGGGTTAACAATGAATTTTTCTGCCGTGAGCTCAGGCTTATTTAAATAACCTTTGGCTAAACCATCACCTGCTATGTAGAGTTCGCCTGAGATACCGATAGGAGTGGACTTACCGTTATTATCAAGAATATAAATCTGTGTATTTGCTATCGGTTTGCCAATGGTAATAGGTTTATCCTCTTCTACGTGTTGAACCGTGGACCAAATCGTTGTTTCCGTGGGCCCGAAC
>DJJR01000052.1:104454-133572 GCA_002434245.1 Pelosinus fermentans | reverse complement strand
TTTGAAGGAACATATTTATATTATGTACTTCTAAAATCCAGTGGCGATAGCTAAGGGGATCCACCTGTTCCCATACCGAACACAGTAGTTAAGCCCTTATACGTCGAAAGTACTTGGTTGGAAACGGCCTGGGAGGATAGATAGTTGCTGGTTAAGTAAAAAGCACTCATTTACGTGAGTGCTTTTTATCATATTGATCTTGAGTGAGAGTTTTTTCGTTCCTGAGATTGGTGAGAATGCTTCAGATGCTAGGCACGACGAGCACGCGAACTGAGCAGTACATCAGTACGTGAAGTGAGCGCGCGCAGGAGTAACGACGCAGATGAGGTATTATCGCCAGTCGAAGTACCGAACACAGTAGTTAAGCCCATACGTCGAAAGTACTTGGTTGGAAACGACCTGGGAGGATAGATAGTTGCTGGTTAAAGGAAAGTAAAAAGCACTCATGAAAATGGGTGCTTTTTACTATATTAGAGTGTACAAGTCTTACATGATGAAGTATCATTAATTTGTCATTGCGAGCACAGCGAAGCAATCCCCTGCTTGTTACGAGATTGCTTCGCTGTGCTCGCAATGACCATGAAATAAATCACAGGAGTGTCAGAAAAGACATCCGATGCTTTTTGATAATGACAAACAAAGCAAATAGAACGATTTAACCGCAGAGACGCAGAGAGCAGATAGATAGGGTTAAAAATCTCCTCAGCGTCCTCTGCGTCTCTGCGGTTCGATTATTTTTTTCCACGCATTTTTCTATACCCTTTTTAAGGGGCTTTTCTTGATAATAGCAAAGGACGTGAAGAGATATTGTGGTTCAATAAGTAATGATGAATCACAAAGGCACAATGCCGCTGCTGCGGTACACCTTCGTGTTCTTTTGAAGAGTAATGAAGGTTTTCCATAAGAACATAAAGAATGTATTATAATATAGATTACGGGTTAATCATATTTATAGATACATAGTAATGAATCATTAGGACACAGGTAATAGCTTAACTATTTGATTATAGAATATAAGGATAAATGTGAATGACAGGAAGGTGAATTAATGAATAAAAGATTATCATTAATTATGGTTATTATTGTTATTACAGCGTTATTTATTTCAGGATGCTTTGGCAAGACAAACTCGTCTAATGTCTATAAGGAAACACAATTTCTTATGGACACAATTGTTGAAATTACTGCTTATGGTCCAGGAGCAGAAGAGGCAGTGAAGGCCGCTTTCGCTGAGTTCCAGCATTTGCATGCTTTAACGAATAATTTTGATGATAATAGTCAAGTCTCGAGAATTAATCAAATGGCAGGTAAGGAAAAAGTTGTTGTTGATCCTGAATTGGTAAAAATTATTAAGTTTTCCCAGGATGTATCGGATAAGCTTGGCGGTTCTTTTGATATTACCGTTGGTCCCCTTACGAAATTATGGGGAATTGGCCATAAGGGCGAGTACGTACCAAGTCAGGCTGAAATTGATGAGGTTTTGCCATTGGTCAATTATCATTTGGTTGAGGTAGATACGGCTGCTAATACGATATATTTGCCAAAAGCAGGCATGATGCTTGATTTAGGTGCCATTGCCAAGGGATATGCTACGGATCAGGCTGTTGAACTACTGAAAACAAAAGGAATAACATCTGCACTAGTAAATGCTGGCGGGGATGTACGAGTTATTGGTAATAAGCCTGATGGTAAACCATGGAGGATTGGTATACAGCATCCTCGCGATCCAGATGGCATCAGTGCTAAGCTGGCTTTGACAGAATGGGATACAATGGAGACATCCGGAGATTATCAGCGGTTTATGATGAAAAATGGCATACGATATTCACATATTTTAGATCCGCGAACAGGATGGCAGCCAAGAGAAGTATCAAGTGTGACGATGGTCAATTCTAGTTCTACCTATGGAGATGTTTTGAGTAAACCCATTTTTGTTCTAGGAGTAGAAAAAGGGTTAGAACTGCTAAAACAGTTTCCCGGCAATGAAGCTGTGATTGTTACTTTAGATGGTAATATTATTATTACTCCCGGTCTGGAGGGAAAGATAGAGATAACTTCCGATGCAGATAAAAAATAACGAATGGTTACTTTTTTGCCGGAATAAAGAGATAGGTTGCTGAGTAATGTGAAAAAATGCTGATTGGATGGGAGAGGACTAGTAATGGATGATTTATGTAGAGAATTGTCAAAAGCGTTAGCTGTTAATGGAGAAAGTAAAGCTGGTTATAATGAGTTCTTTTCTGCAGCGGTGCTGGTGCCTCTTATCGTCCAGGATGGTGAATTGGCTGTATTATTTGAAGTACGATCTACACAATTATCCTGGCAGCCTGGAGAGATTTGCTTTCCAGGAGGTCGTATTGAAAAGGAAGATGGATCAGCTTTAGCTGCTGCTGTACGGGAAACCCAGGAAGAACTTTCTTTAGCAGCAGAGGAAATTAAAATTCTAGGAGCATTAGACGAAATCATAAGCCCTATAGGAGTAAAATTGCATCCTTACGTAGGCTATCTCTCGCCTCTTCAGCCGATTGTACCCAGCCAGGATGAAGTTGCGGAAGTATTTACCATACCTTTACGGTTTTTACTTGCTCATGAACCGATTGTCGCCCATATGGAAATGGGAACGAGACCTTTAGCGGATTTCCCTTTTTCTTTAGTTACTGGATACTCTGAAGAATGGCGGGCACGTAAAACATACCAGGTTTCATTTTATAAGTATAAAAATTATGTTGTTTGGGGTTTGACTGCTCAAGTTTTGCAGTCTTTTCTAGAGATTTATAAGAGAATTGATGATAAATAATAAAAATCCCTCTATAAAGAGGGATTATTTTTAAATTAAGTAAATAGTAGTTTATTCTGCCTATAACAAGTTGTACTCGCATCGTTTTAGTGATTGGTAGCAATGCGCCAATTCTGACCGTGGATAATTTGATTATAGATTTCAGTCAGAGTTTGGAAAATGGTTGATCGCTTTACTGTAAGTTTCTTGGTAAGCAGTGAAATTTTAAACCAATGACCTTCCCGGGAAAGCTGATAAATCGTGTTATTAATCTCCAAACGAATGATTTTGCTAGGGGACTTACTAAGAGCATCTTCCAGCGTTTTTACAGCATGACCGTCAAGTGGAGGCATGGCTTGAATAAGATCTTTTTTCAATTATCAACACACTCCCTTTACTACTTGAATAAAATGTAGTTGCAAGTATTATATCATTTCAGTATAGAAAATGTATAATGGATTTTTCCCTAGAAAACAAGGTTCTTTGGCTTTATAGTGCAATGATCTCACCGTGTCTATCTTATTTGCAAAATTCTGAGTTTTTATTAGGACAACTCTTAAGAATAAAAATTATATCGTGTTAAAAAATTTGACAGAATTTGTTTGGCTTATATTGTGCAGAAAAGACTGAATATATGGCAATTAGGGTATCTTTTTATAAGCGTAGCTGATATACTAAAATAGTTTTAAAATATGTATATCTGGAAGAGACCTTTAGGCAATTTTACTTTGGAGGAGGATACATTCGTGGAGAAAAATAAAAAAGGAATAGGACTTACAACTCAAATTTTTATTGCTCTTATACTTGGTGTTGTTTTTGGCTATATTTTCCCTACCTATGGACAAGCATTAAAGCCCGTTGGTGACACCTTTATTCGCATGATTAAAATGATTGTAGTACCTTTGATTTTCAGTTCATTAATTATGGGTATTGCAGGTACTGGTGACTTTAAAAAGCTAGGTCGTTTAGGTGCAAAGGCAATTATTTGGTTTGAAGTTGCTACAACGTTAGCTCTTTTTGTCGGGCTGGCAGTGGCGAATATTTTCCAGCCAGGTGCAGGCGTTGTGATCGCAACAGGCGCAGATGTGACTTCTGCCGCAGCAGCAGCGACGAAGACGATTGATATGACTCAAATGCTGGTTAATATTGTACCTACCAATGTGATAGATGCTATGGGGCGCGGTGATATGCTGCAAATAATCTTGTTCTCCACTTTCTTCGGCGTAGCAGCGGCTTCTATGGGAGAAAAAGGTAAACCAGCGGTTACATTAGCTATCAGCGTGGCTGAAATTATGTTCAAGTTTACTTGGTATGTAATGAAATTAGCTCCTATCGGTGTTTTTGCTTTGATTGCTTTTACTGTAGGAAAATTTGGTCTTGGAATGCTGATTCCATTGGCTAAGTTAATTGGGTCGTTGTATTTTGCCTTAGTGTTATTTATTACGCTATTGTTAGCTTGTGCTTCTGTAATTATTCGGATGAATTTCTTTCAATTATTACGAGCCATTAAAGAACCGATTCTCATTGCGTTTTCCACTGCATCCAGCGAGGCAGCGCTGCCAATTGCAATGGAAAAATTAGAAAAATTTGGAGTACCAAAGCACATTGTTACCTTTGTATTGCCAACAGGCTATACCTTTAATCTGGATGGTTCCACATTATATAGTGCATTAGCAGTTATCTTTATTGCGCAAGTTTATCAGATTGATTTTCCTCTTTCTACACAAATGCTGATGTTAGTTACATTAATGATGTCAACCAAAGGAATTGCAGCAGTTCCAGGTGCATCCCTCATCGTTATTGCGGGTACTGCAGCGGCTTTTGGTCTACCGGTAGAAGGCATTGGCATCATCCTGGGCGTTGATCGTATCTTGGATATGGCTCGTACAGCCTGTAATTTGATTGGTAACTGTGTAGCTGCTGTAGTAGTAGCACGCTGGGAAAATGAATTGCCAGATGAAGTGTTGCAAGTCGCTTATACTAAAAATTATGATGATTAACTCATTCTAAAAAGCAGAAATGAGATGGTGCCTACTTGGCACTGTCTCCTTTTTTTATGATTAAGAGTTGGTGTTAATATTTTTTGAATAAGAAAATTGCTCTTGCCAATACTATGAGTAAGGCAGGAAAAAAGCAGAATGAAATTTATATAAGCTGTTTTTTAAAACTGTACTTAGTATAGCATTAGGAAAGGGTGACAATATTGCGTTATTCAAAGATTTTAACTAGTATTGTACTGCTATGTTTTGTGATAATGGTAATCGGACTTGCAGGTGGGTGTAGTAATAGTCCAGCACCTAAACCACTGCCAGGTATGCCGGATTCTACAGACAATCCTGGGGTTAATGGAACAGGAAATATGATGATGCCACCGAGAATGATCATTGGCTATTATGAAAATCCTTGGCCAGGAACACCGGATAAAACAGGTTCTTTCCCAAGTATGAAAAGCTTTGCTAAAAGTATGACTGGTGTTGGTCCGTTTTGGTATAAGGCAACTAAGGATGGCACTGTTGAAGCAAAAGACAGCCAGCTGGTATATGATACTGCCAGAGATCTAAAACTGAAAATGTACCCTTTGATTACTAATAAAACTGGTTCTACCGAAGAATTACTAGGTAATCCAGAGGTTCGCAGTAAAGCCATCGATAATATTGTAAAACTAGTCCAGGAAAAGCAGTATGATGGTATTAATATTGACTTTGAATTATTACCGCCGGCTCAGCGGGATAATTTAACTAGTTTTATGGCAGAGTTATATCCAAAAATGCAGGGCTTAAATAAAACAGTAATCATATCCGTATTTCCGCAAGTTGACGTAGCGGAGGATGTATCAGGAGCTTATAATTATCCTGAACTGGCAAAGAATGCTGATTTTCTGCAGATTATGACCTATGACAATCATTGGTCCACCTCTAATGCAGGTCCTATTGCACCAATTGATTGGTATGAGAAAAATATTAAATATGCGATTGATAATTGTGGTGGACCACACAAAGTAATCATTGGTGTTGGTTTATACGGTTATGATTGGGTTGGTAAGGAAGGGGAGACCATAACCTATGTAGACGCGATCGTACGGGCCGAACAGCATGATGCTAAAATCATGTATGATGAGACAGTGCAGGCACCTCACTTTACTTACAAAGATCATGAAGTTTGGTTTGAAAATGACAAAAGTATCGCAGCTAAATTGGATATTATCGCAAAATACAATCCCGCTGGCATTGCACTATGGCGACTGGGTCAAGAGCAGCCAGAGGTTTGGTCACTAATTGATAGTAAATTTCCTAAGAAATAAAAAATATCTGTCGAGCATAACTCGACAGATATTTTTTTTCTGCGTATTAAACCGAAGTAGTTGCAAGGATATCGTAAAAAGAATACTATAGTAAATAAGAATCTTTACTATTTTTATTAGACAATAAAGATGTATTCGGGTGGATTATGGAGAGAATATAATGAAGGTTAAAATGGAGTTGGTTGCCAATTCAGGTATATTTATTACAGTCGGTGATAGTACGATACTGCTTGATGGTATATTTGGGGAAAATTCATTTTTTAGCCAACCTGTGGGTGAGATGCAAAAAGCTGTTTTTGGTATGGCAAGTAAATATAAAGATATTGATTATCTGGTATTTACTCATAGACATATCGATCATTTTTCTTCTATGTATTTGGATGAGTATATTTCCAATAATGAAGTTAAAAAGGTATATATACCAAGGTTAGGGCAAATAACAAATTCCCTAGAAGATAAGAGAGCGTTATTAAGCCTAACTTCAATAAAGAAAGTGGAAGAATACTATATTCCTTTTGGGGAATGTCATAAAGAAGAACTCACTCAAAACTGTACCCTTACTTACTTCAGAAGCGTACATATGGGTGGTAGAGAATATCAAGATACTAGACATTATACAATCATGATTACCATTGAAGAAAAAAACTATATATTTGCAGCTGATGCCGATTATATGATGAAAAACTTTCAAGATAGTAAAGAGATTTCTAATTTAGCAGCTGTTTTCATTAATCCACTATTCTTTACCAATGCAAAAGGGCAGAATGTATTAGATCATCTGAAACCAGAAACAGTTGTGATTTATCACATTCCTTTTCAGGATGAGGATAAGATGGGTCTTAGAAAACTGGTTGCAAGGGACATTTTGAAATATAGAGATAAGCCATATAAAATCATAGCTTTAACAGAAAAAGATCAATTGATCTAAAAAATGATCTCCCATGAATCTTTTTCCAGCGGAGTTTGGATTATTGGCTGTATCTACTTGAAAAAATCCCGCTGAAGGGGCTTCCAGACTGCATTTAAACTGATGAGATTGTCTAAGCTTCCTTCTTTATATTGGGATTTTTATGTTATATCCATGAGGTGTGAAACATAAAAATCTTGACCTTTTATGTTACATTTTGTTATACTTAAAAGCAAGCCTCCCATGCGGAGGCTTGTTTATTGATTTTTTATCTGCAGTTTTTGAATTTAATACTTGGTATATGAGAATATTTCCAGGTAATAGAAGGGAGTTGCGCACTATGGCAGGACTGGAAAAAAGATTGGCTGAACAGAGGCGTGGAAAGGGAAGATCCGTTATAGCTGTCCTAGGTATTTTATTAGCAGTATTAGCAGTAGCTGGCGCGTCCTATGTTTGGTTTAGCGGAGGCATTGAACAAAGTAAAGAAAAGGGGAGCATTGTAACTCCTCAAAATAAAATTAACATAATGGTTATGGGCGTTGATGAACGTAGTGATGATACCGGGCGTTCTGATACGTTATTTGTTGTTACCATTGACACAAATACGAAAGATGTTGCAATGCTCTCTATCCCCCGAGATACGAGGGTGAAAATTCCAGGGCATGGTTGGGATAAGATTAACCATGCTTATGCCTATGGCGGCCATAAATTAACGCAGCAGGCTGTCGAAGGTTTGTTAGGAATAAAATTAGATCATTATATTACAATTAATATTGCAGGGTTTAAAAAGATTATTGATGCTGTCGGCGGTGTAACCATTGATGTGGAAAAAAGGATGTATTATTCCGATCCTTATGATGACAATGGGGAGGATCATGGTCCTTTCGTAATTGATTTGCGACCAGGTGTCCAACGTATGGATGGTGATATGGCCATTCAATATGTACGTTATCGTGATGAAGATGGCGATATTGGCCGAGTTGAGCGTCAGCAAAAGTTTTTGAAAGCATTGATGAAGGAAGTCGCCAGTCCATCTGTTATTACTAAGATACCTGCTATTGTCCGAGAGGTAAATAGTGTAGTAAATAGTGATATGTCTACCACGGAAATGCTTAATCTTGCTAAAACCTTGAATGATGCATCCAAAAATGGGCTAAAAACAGACATGGTACCAGGGAAGCCAGCGTTTATTGATGAGATAAGTTATTGGCTGCCTGACGTAATGGCTCTTCGTAAGCACGTAGCTCAAACTCTTGGTGTAGCGATGGAAGAGAAATATGTTGCTGCGACCCAAAAAGATGTAAGTGAATATGAGACTTCCATTCCAAAAGAAATGAAAGTAGTTGAAACACCGAAGGTAACTAAAAATGCAGATCCAGAGAAAAAAATGACTTCGGATAAATCAAAAAAAGATGATAAAGCTGATAAAAGTGACAAAACTGATACTTCATCAGATAAAGGAAAGTCCGTCAATAAGAAAGCCAATTCTGATAAAGTAAGCGTGGAAGTGGTCAATGCCAGTGGTATGGCGGATGCAGGTGATAGAATCGCCGAGATACTTCGTAACCGCGGATTTGATGTAGCAGGTGTGACGAATACAGCAAATGCGTATAAGAATACAGTGGTTATTTCTAACACTACAGATAGTAGAGTTGTTAATAAATTAAGTTCGCTGCCTTTTAAATACTCATTGCAGATTACAAAAGACGAAGGTAAGGCGATTGATGCAGTGGTTGTGGTTGGTAAAGATTATACAGGTAAGTGATGACTTCAAAATAGCCCATTAGGGCTATTTTTTTTGTAGAATTTATATGTTTAGGAAAACGTTGAACACAGAGCACAGATTTTTTACCCTATCTATTTTTTCTCCGTGTTCTCTGCGCTTCTGCGGTTGCTTTCAATTCTTCTATATATTTTTAGAAAAGCGTCAGTGTTTTTTCTTATTTTGCGGGATACTATGTATATGAAAATCAAGATTCAAGAAGGAGTTAACCTATGTGGATTACAGAAAAGTCTCGCAGAATGAATACTATGGTATGGATCATTGTGGCAGTGGTTGGTCTTTTAATATTACGTTTGGCCTGGATGCAATTAGTACGTGGTCCACAATATAAGAAAGTAGCAGAAGAAAATCGCATACACCAAATTACAGAGCAAGCCCCGCGAGGGAATATGTATGATCGTAATGGGGCTTTACTTGTTACCAATCGTCCTAGTTTTGCTGTTGCTATTATTCCAGCAGAATATAGCTATGAGTCTGCCAAGACGGCGGCATTAGCCGATATGATTGGTATTTTACCTGAGACTATTGAAAAAATGCTAAAGGATGGGGAAGAATCACCTTATATTCCGATCATCGTGAAGCGAGATATTGATCCTGTATTGCAAGCCAAGATTTTAGAAAGAAAGGATACTTTAGCTGGGGTTGTCATTAGCGCCGTGCCTGTAAGGCATTACATATACAAGGATTTAGCAGCTCATGTACTGGGATTTCTGGGCAGCATAAACGAGGAACAATATGCTAAGCGCAAGGCACAAGGATATAGACCCACGGATTTTATAGGAAAGGATGGTTTGGAGCTGGAATGGGAGGATGTATTACGGGGGATCGATGGTGGGTTACAAGTAGAAGTGAATGCCTTTGGAGAAGAAGTGCAAAGGATTGGTGAAAAGAAGGCTGTATCAGGGAAGGGATTAATTTTGACCCTGGATGGAAATTTACAGAAAGCTGCACAAGAAGCTCTAATGCAGCAGATTGAAATAAGCCGTAATACAGGACAGCCAGCTAAAGGAGGAAGCGCCATCGTTTTAGATGTTCATACAGGAGGTGTTTTGGCAATGGTTAGCTCTCCAGCCTTTGATCCTAATCTATTTGCCAGTGGCATTAGCAGTAAAAACTGGGGGGACTTGATCAATCACCCTGATCATCCTCTTACGAATAAAGGAATACAAAGTACCTATCCACCAGGTTCTGTTTTTAAAATTATTACAACAGCTGCAGCCTTGGATATGGGGTATGTAACGAAAGAGGAAGTATTTGAGGATAAAGGATTCTATATCCTAGGGGGATGGAAATTTTATGGCTGGAAGACGGAGGGCCTGGGAAAGCTTACGATTGTTGATGCTATAGCATGGTCAAGTGATCCTGTTTTTTATGAACTAGGCCGCCGTATGGGGATTGATAATTTAGCTAGTTATGCATTAACCTTTGGTTTAGGAAAAAAAAGTGGTATTTTGCTGCAAGGGGAAGAAGAAGGATTGGTGCCCACGGAAGGATGGAAACAAAAAAATTATGAGCAGCCATGGTATCCTGGAGAGACGATCATTGCTGCGATTGGGCAGGGTTATTATCTAACAACGCCTCTGCAGCAGGCGCTATTACTGATGGCAGTGGCCAATGATGGAGTAATCTATCGACCGATGTTAGTGGAAAAAATTGTAGATGATAATGGAGCGATGGTTAGAAGCTACCAGTCGGAAGTGGCTCATCGGATTTATTTAAAGACGGAAACATGGGACATCATTAAGAGTGGCTTAGTCGCTGTCACAACCAAGGGGACAGGAGCAGGAGTCTTTCAGGGAGTTACTCCAACGGTGGCTGGAAAAAGCGGCTCAGCTGAAACAGGTACTGGTACCGTTCATTCTTGGTTTGCATGCTATGCACCGGCCGAAAATCCTGAAATTGCAATTGCAGTACTAGTAGAGGAGGGCGGTGAAGGTTCTACGGCTGCAGCACCTGTTGTGCGAAAGATAGTAGAGGCATATTTTGGTGCGCAAGAAAAATCGGATTCAGGTGGCGCTTAAAAGGAGAACGTTAAACACAGAGGGCACAGAGATACACAAAGGACACAGAGAAGTATTTATTCAAAAATAGCTATGATTTAAGACGCAAAGCGTTGTTTTTCTATAATTTTTTCTCTGTGCTCTCTGTGCTCTCTGTGCCTCTGTGGTTCGGTTATTTTTTATTGAATTTAAAGGACCGGCATGGAGTTAAAAATTAAAAGTGAATCTTTGTACATTCTAATAGAGGAATATTACATTTTTAGTGCGAAATATGCTAAAATATGAAGGATGTGAAAAATGTGCCCTGTTATCCGATAAACTTACAAATTAGTGGTCGCCCCTGTATGGTTGTTGGCGGCGGGAGTGTGGCCCAGCGTAAAGTTGGAGCACTTTTGGCTGCTGGCGGAATGGTTACGGTAGTAAGCCCTGCCCTTACGAAGCAGTTGGCTTCCTTAGTAGAGGACAAGAGTATTATTCATATTGCTCGGTCTTACCAACAGGGTGATGTTAATGGTTTTTTTATTGTAATTTGCGCTACCGATAGTAACGCAGTAAATAAATGGGCTGCTGAGGAAGGTATGGGTGCAGGTGCTCTTGTAAATGTGACGGATGCACCGGAGCTTGGCAATTTTAGTGTGCCATCCCAAATTTCTCATGGAGATTTGCTGCTTACGATCTCTACTGGTGGTAAAAGCCCGGCGTTGGCAAAAAAATTACGTGAGGAATTAGAAGAGCGTTATGGAGCGGAATATGGAATCTATCTTGAGTTAGTGGCTAAGGCACGAGAGCAGATAAAAGAGCAGCTTTCGACAGCAAAAGAAAGAGAATCCTTTTGGCGAAGGACCTTGGACCAGGAAGTAATTATCTTGCTTAAGGAAGGCAGGATAAAAGAGGCGGAGGCTAAGATTAAAAATGCAATTGGTTGTACTAGGACTCAATCATAAGACGGCATCGGTGGATGTGCGGGAATGTTTTACTTTTTCTGAGGATAAGATCAAAACGGCATTGAATCATCTTCATGAATATGAAGAAATTAGCGAATGTGTATTACTGTCTACCTGTAATCGTACAGAGATGTATGCTGTAGTAGATGATGCGGAAGATGGATTTCCGGTAATGCAGCAGTTTTTGCAACGAATATCCGAAAGCACTCTTGATATGGAAGACTTCTTTTTTTATGTGGAAGAAGATTGTATTGAACATTTATTTCGGGTATCGGCAAGTCTTGATTCTCTTATTATAGGGGAAGGTCAAATTTTAAGTCAGGTGAAAAAGGCTTATTCAGTAGCTAGGGATGTTGGCACTACAAGTACAGTACTCAATACGTTATTTAACAGAGCCATTGCTGTGGGGAAGAAGGTTCGCAGTGAAACCCGAATCGCCCATAGTGCAGTGTCTGTCAGCTATGCCGCTGTAGAGCTAGCTAAGAACGTATTTGGTAATTTATCTGCTTCCAATGTGTTATTGCTGGGGGCGGGACAAATGGGTGAACTTACAGCAAAGCATTTAGTAGGAAATGGTGTCAAAACGGTAATCGTTTCCAATCGTAAATACGAAAGAGCGGTAGAGTTGGCGGAACAATTTCGCGGAGTCGCCGTACCCTTTGAAAGTTTTATGAAAAGTGCTGTGGATGCTGATATTATTATTACTTCTACTGGTGCTCCTCATTACGTGATACGTGCCTGGGATGTGGCTCATTTAATGCCCAAGCGTCAAGGACGTCCTATTATTATTATTGACATTGCTGTACCCCGGGATGTGGAACCTGAGGTATCTGCTATTGCGGGAGTACGTTTATATAACATTGATGATTTGGAAGCGGTTGTGGAGTCTAATGTTCGTTTAAGGGAACAGGAAGCTGAATTGGCTGAAGAAATTATAAAAAGAGAATTAGAGGAATTGATGATTAAATTCCGTTATTTGTCACTTCGTCCTGTTATGGCACGTTTGACAGACAAGGCAGAAAAAATTCGTCAGCGGGAGTTGAAGCGAGCGCTGACGAAATTGCCTGATATTACAGCAGATGAACGTAAGGCCGTGGAAAATATGTCAAAGATGATTATACGTAAAATGTTAAGAGATCCTATGGTTTGCATTAATGAGGGAGCCTGTACGCATAAAGAACAGTTCTATTTAGATGCAATACTGGATTTGTTTAAACTTGATACAATAGGAGAGGGCAGACATCGTGAAAAGAAAAAAAATTACTATCGGTACGCGGGGCAGTAAGCTGGCTCTATGGCAGGCAAATCATATTGCTGACTGTATAAGAGCTCAGTATCCTGATGTGGATGTAGAGCTGCTTCATATTGTAACTACTGGTGATAAAATTTTAGATGTACCTTTGGCTAGAATTGGCGGTAAGGGTTTATTTACCAAAGAATTAGAAACGGCAATGCTAAATGGGCAAATCGATTTGGCCGTGCACAGCTTAAAGGATATGCCAACCGAACTGCCAGAGGGATTGCTGCTGGCTGCTATTACTGAGCGCGTCGATGCTGGAGATGCCTTTATCAGCCCTAACTATGGTACTGTGGACAATTTACCACAAGGCGCTAGGGTAGGGACTTCAAGTTTAAGGCGAAAGGCACAGCTGCTTAAATATCGGCCAGATCTTAAGATTGGTGACCTGCGGGGCAATCTGGATACCAGGCTAAAAAAATTAGAGAATGGCGAGTTCGATGGAATTATCTTAGCCGTCGCTGGTTTAAAACGTTTGGGCTGGCAAGAGAAAATTACGCAAGTATTGCCCCAGGATATTTGTTTGCCAGCAGTGGGACAAGGGGCTTTGGCTATTGAGGCGCGCAGTGATGATGCAGAAGTATTAAAGATGCTTGCTTTTTTAAATCATCAGGAGACTCGCTGGGCTGTAGAAGCAGAACGGATGTATTTGGCTGAAGTAGAAGGCGGCTGCCAGATTCCTATTGGTGTGTTCGGGAGAATAGAACAAGAGGTATTAACGTTAGAAGCGGCTATCTTGTCAGTGGATGGAGCGCGTCAGATTCGACAAACCATTAGTGGGAGTCCACAGGATGGCAAGAAGCTTGGTCGTGATTTAGCACAACGGATGCTCGGCGAGGGTGGACGAGAGATTCTGCAAGAACTGGAAGTAAATCATTAATGGTTCAAAAAGAACGCAATATGTTCTTTGCTATCATCTAGAATATAAATTACGTTCTATCAGGAGGAGAAAATAATGAGGCAAGGAATTGTTTATTTAGTAGGAGCAGGTCCGGGGGACTATAAGCTTATCAGTGTGAAAGCCCTCGAATATATACAGCAGGCAGATACGATTGTATATGATCGATTAGCAGATGATCGATTGTTGTCGACAGCTAGAGAAGATGCAGAGCTTATTTATGTAGGCAAGGCTTCCAGTGATCATACGATGCGTCAGGAAGATATTAACCAGCTGCTGGTGGATAAAGCAAAAGAGGGAAAAAATGTAGTGCGCTTAAAAGGCGGAGATCCTTTTGTCTTTGGGCGGGGTGGTGAAGAAGCACTAACCTTAGTAGAAAATCATATTTCTTTTGAAATTGTACCTGGAATAACTTCAGCCATTTCAGTGCCTGCATATGCTGGCATTCCTGTGACCCATCGAGGGATTGCGACTTCATTTGCGGTAATCACTGGACATGAAGATCCCGCGAAGCCGGAATCAACGATTAAATGGTCACATATATCTACTGGGGTAGATACCTTGGTATTTTTAATGGGAGTAGAAAATCTTCCTCATATTACATCGAAATTAATTGAGCATGGTCGCTCTGCAGATACACCTGCTGCAGTGATTCGCTGGGGAACGAAACCTGAACAGAAGGTTTTAGTTACGACGGTAGGGAACGCTGCTGAGGATGTGGCAAAAGCAGGGATCAAGCCGCCAGCTATTTTTATTGTCGGCGAAGTTGTAAAATTGCGTGAACAGTTGGGCTGGTTTGATCAACGTTTGCTGTTTGGGAAAACGGCATTGGTCACTCGTGCCAGAGAGCAGGCCAGTGTTTTAACAGGTCAATTAGAAGCGTTGGGAGCTCAATGTATAGAAGCACCAGCCATCAAGCTGGTTCCGCCAGAGAGCTATACTGAACTGGATGAAGCAATTGAAAAATTAACTACGTATGATTGGCTGATTTTTACCAGCGTTAATGGTGTTGAATATTTCTTTAAACGTTTACATAGCATGAGGAAAGATAGTCGGGCTTTAGGCAGCGTTCAGGTTGCTGCTATTGGTGCGCAAACAGCAGCAAGGCTAAAAGAGTATGGAATTTTAGCAGATATTGTGCCGTTGGAATTTAGAGCCGAAGGTATTGTTGTTGCAATGACTGGCAGGATTCAGCCAGGTATGTCAGTGCTTATTCCGAGAGCGTTGGTAGCAAGAGATCTTTTACCGGAAAAATTAGGAGAAATGGGAGCAAAGGTAAACGTAGTTCCTGTCTATCGCACTCTTACTGGGGATACGGATGGTAGGATTCTATCAAAAAAGTTAAAAGCAGGAGAAATCGATCTTGTTACATTCACCAGCTCTTCTACAGTAACCAATTTACTAAATTTATTAGGAGACCAGGGAGCAGAACTCTTAAAAAATGCCAAGATTGCGTGCATAGGTCCGATCACTGCCGGAACGTGCTTGGAACATGGCATTAATCCGGATGTGATTGGTGAGGAGTATACGATTCACGGTATGATGGAAGTCATTAAAACGCTATATGAGGAGGATTAAAAATGAGTTCTTTGCTTCGTCCCCGACGTCTTAGAGTCTCTGCCGGTATAAGGCAGTTAGTTCGGGAAACAACTCTTGAGGTTGGTAATCTAGTATATCCTTTGTTTGTGGTTCCCGGAAATCAAATACGGAGGGAAATTTCTTCTATGCCAGGTGTTTTTCATTTGTCTCCCGATATGGCAGTCAAGGAAGCCGCTGAGGCATTTTCCTTAGGTATACCGGCAGTTATCATTTTTGGTCTTCCTGAATATAAAGATGCAGAAGGATCAAGTGCCTGGGATATGAATAGTCCTGTGCAAAAAGCAATGAGTCTGATTAAGGCGGCGTTACCTGAAATCGTAGTCATTGGTGATGTTTGTCTGTGTGAATATACCAGCCATGGTCATTGCGGCTTGCTGAAAGGTCAAGAGGTTGATAATGACAGTACCTTGGAATTACTGGCAAAAACCGCTGTGAGTCAGGCTCAGGCAGGCGCTGATATCATAGCGCCTTCTGATATGATGGATGGACGTATATTAGCTATTCGTAATGCGTTAAATGAGAGTGGCTATAGCAATATATCCATTATGTCCTATGCCGTAAAATATGCATCTGCTTATTATGGACCATTCCGTGACGCTGCTGATTCAGCGCCCCAATTTGGTGATCGCAAAAGCTACCAAATGGACCCGTCTAATAGTCGGGAAGCTATGCGCGAGGTCGAGTTAGATATTGCAGAAGGTGCAGATATTATTATGGTGAAACCAGCCTTGGTGTATTTGGACATTGTTCGTCAAGTTAGGGATCGCTTTGACTATCCTTTGGCAGTATATAACGTAAGTGGTGAATATTCTATGGTTAAAGCTGCAGCAGCCCAAGGATGGATTGATGAAAAGCGTACAGTGATGGAAACACTGATTAGCATGAAACGGGCTGGAGCGGATATTATTATTACCTATCATGCGATGGATGTTGCCCGCTGGTTAAAAGAGGAATAAGAATAGAGGCAATAAACCACCTTATTATTTTAGGAGGTCTACTCATGGCATTTCATTTAAATAAATCGACTGAAGCATTTAATGAAGCAAAGCAGTATATACCAGGGGGCGTTAATAGTCCTGTACGTTCCTTTCGAGGTGTTGGCGGAACGCCGCCTTTTATTGCGAGGGCTGCAGGCAGCCATTTATATGATATTGATTCGAATCAATATATTGATTATGTTGGATCATGGGGTCCGATGATTTTAGGTCATGCTCATCCTGCAGTAGTAGAAGCCTTAGTTCAAGCTGTGTCTAATGGAACAAGTTATGGAGCACCTACTCTTTTAGAGACTACCTTGGCTAAATTAGTGCAGCAGGCCGTCCCTTCTATGGAATTGATACGCATGGTGAATTCAGGAACAGAGGCTACCATGAGTGTATTGCGTTTAGCAAGAGCGTATACGAAACGCAGCAAAATTGTTAAATTTATTGGCTGCTATCATGGACATCATGATAGTCTGCTGGTAAAGGCAGGGTCAGGGGCGGCTACCTTAGGTATACCTGACAGTCCTGGCGTATCTGACGCTGTTGCCGGTGGAACGATTTCCGTAAATTATAATGATATAATAGCTCTGACAGAGGTCTTTTCTCAATATGGCGAAGAAATTGCTGCCGTCATTATTGAACCTGTTGCCGGCAACATGGGAATGGTGCTGCCGCAAGAAGGATACCTGGCAGCCGTACGTGAAATTACGCAGCGATATGGTTCTTTGCTGATATTTGATGAGGTTATGACTGGTTTTCGTGTGGCTTACAGCGGAGCACAGTCAGTGTTCGGTATAAAACCTGATTTGACTTGCTTAGGAAAGATTATCGGCGGCGGTTTGCCCGTAGGTGCCTATGGCGGCAGGCAGGATATTATGGAGCTCATTTCTCCTGCTGGCCCTGTATATCAGGCAGGTACACTAAGCGGTAATCCGTTGGCAATGACAGCAGGGATTACCACTCTTTCCCTCTTATCGCAAACACCTGGACTGTATGAGAAGTTAGCTGAGAAAACCAAAACTTTATGTGCCGGAATTCGCGCTCAAGGCGAGAAGCATGGTTTTATATTGCAGTACCATCAGCTTGGTGCCATGTTTGGCATTTTCTTCACAGACCAACCTGTATATGATTATGAGAGTGCGAAACAATCGGATATTGGTGCCTTCAATACCTTCTTTCATGAGATGTTAAAGCAAGGCGTATATATGGCACCGTCTCAATTTGAAGCAGGATTTATGTCTGCTGCTCATTCGGAAGAAGATATTGCTGCTACGATTGCAGCAAGCGGTTATGCTTTTGCTAAAGTGGCAGAGTACCTTAAAAACAATAAATAAAGTTGAGCTTACAGAATAAAAGCTTTGATAACCGAGGGGGTTAGCAGATGAGCAAAGTTCGCAGTGATGGTGAACCTGTGGAAAGAATGGCTAAGCTAATGGCAGAGTTATATTATTTTATGGCTAAAGAAATGGTCGAAAGAATGGGATCAGAATTAGGAAAAGAATCGATACGAGCTGCCATACATAATTTTGGTGAAGCCAGGCTTGTCTCTATGAAGGAAGAAGCGGCAGAAAGAGGATTAAAAATAAATCCAGAGACGTATACAAAGGTAAGGGATATGCCGGGAATCTCTTGGGAAAGGAATCCTGATCATCCTGAGGACATTACCTATTGTCCAATGCAAGATATGTGGACGGAGCTAGGGGATCAAGAATTGGGTGCCATTTACTGCGAGATTGATGATGTGCTATACAAGGGATTTAATGCCCGATTAGATAGGCCTCTTTGCAAGACGAGCGGGGATAAAGTGTGTCGTTTTATCGTTACGAAAGTATGATTGGTAATTCTCGAAACCATACTGAGATAATAGAATAACCCTTCGTAAAAGGGCAGTGCTGAAACGAATGTTTTGGCACTGCCCTTTTTCTTCCCGTCTTCGCGGTTCAAAAGTTCGTATTGTTTTAATAAGCTTTTTTGATTTCAATTTTATAAGCTTTCAATTTTCGATACAGTGTGCTTCTATCCATTCCAAGTAATTTAGCCGCGCGGGTTATGTTGGAATGGCATTGTGCTAATGCATCAGTAATCCGCTTGTCTTCTGACGGCAGAGGGGCATTGTCTACTGGAAGGTCAGCGCTCACTATGGCAGGTAGTTCCGTTTCATCTTCTCTGTCATGCCAATATTTTTTTATCACATCTTCGGTAATCCATTTTTCACTGGCGATGACCACCAATCTTTCTATGAAATACTTTAATTCCCGAACATTCCCTGGCCAGGAATATCCGGATAGATAGTTATATCCAGAATCAGAAATATCCAACTGTTTAAAATGTCGTCTTTTATAATATTCCAAGAAATGATGTGCAAGATATTGTATATCATTTTTTCTGTTGCGTAATGCAGGCAGCGTCATGGTTAGTACTTTAAGCCGATAAAAAAGATCTTGCCGAAATTGTCCTTCTTTAATAAGTCCCGTTAAATTTTTATTAGTAGCTGCAATAATCCTCATATCAACGGGTATGTATTTGTCATCCCCGAGACGCATGACCTGCTTTTCCTGCAGCACACGAAGCAAGCGACTTTGAGCGTATTTATCCATTTCTGAGATTTCATCAAGAAAAATGGTGCCCGTATGAGCCATTTCAAATAAACCGGGTTTTCCTTTTTTTGTTGCGCCCGTAAATGCTCCTTCTACATAACCGAATAATTCGCTTTCAAGTAAGTTTTGCGGCAAGGCCGCACAGTTGACAGCAACAAATGGTCCATGCTTTCGTTGGCTTTCGTTGTGTATGCTTTGGGCAAACAACTCTTTTCCTGTGCCGGATTCTCCTGAAATTAATACGGTGGCATCAATTAAAGACATTTCTTGTGCAATTCGCTTGGTTTCAACCATCTGAGACGAAATTCCTAATATATCGGTGAAGTGATATTTAGCAATAAATTTCCTGGTGGTTAGCTCGTTGCGGATTCTCGCTTCCATTTCCTGAATGCGGGTGACATCCTGGAACGCGATGATTGCACCAATGATCAATTGATCAACGATGATAGGTGCAATGTTAAAGCTAATCCATATGGCACCATGCTGAACTACTTGACCGATGGATTGCTGGCCTTTTAGTAAACAAGCATCAAAATTGATAAAGGTAAGCACAGAGTCTATTTTTTGCCCCAGTATATCCTTAGCAGAGAGAGTTAGCAATCGTTCTGCCGTCGGGTTAAAAACTTTGATGACTTTGTCCTTATTAATGCTGATAATGCCGTCTAATGAATAGTCTACTAAGGCTTTAATTTCTTGGGCTTTTTCTTTTTCGATTTTTCGACCCAGCATAATTTTTTGGGCTTCAAGAAATGCCGTTCGGATGGAAAAATCTCCGGAGCGTATGAGGTGAGTCATTAATCCTTTTTTGGCAGCCAGAAGAATGGTTTTTATACCGCCTACCACGATGTCTGCATCTGTTACTGCTACTTCTGCTATTTTGGAAGGGAGATCCTCAACGGTTTTAAGAGGATAAATGGTCAACTCAATGTCGAGAATGGTTGATAGTATTTCGATATCGTGGACCATATTGCTGAATGCCAATATGGCAACCTTGGGGTGAGGCAGCCCTGTCAGCTTTTTGGACTCATGAAAAACTTGGGCCAGGTCTTGACCTGTAATGGGAATTTCAACAACGGGTATATTCACTCGAGACTCAATGATTAATCGGGCGGTGCCGCCTCGGCAGACAATCACATCAACGTCTTCATTTTGCAGTTTTTTGGCAAGTCTAATTCCTCTATTTAGTCTCGCTAAATAGATATCAAATTTGTGATGCAAGCCCAGTTCATGAATGATTTTCTTGCCTTGCAAAAATAATTGTTTATCCGGAGCAATAAAGGCGATTTTTGACAATGCTCTCAGTCCTTTATAGTAAATGTCTTATCTATTATACATGCTTTAAAAAGAAAAACACAACAACAATTGTAGTAATTAACGCTGCAATTGTTGTATATAATATTGCAATTGTGGCAGATGGATTATTATAAGAGTCAGATAATTCAACGTTTTATAGTTGGCATGGTTAATGCATTAGTAAAAGAGTAATAGCGAAAATATTGCCAAAATAAGAAATAATCAGAATGATGGCAATATCGCACAATAAGGGGAGGGGAATTTGTTAATGAATGATAAACAAGTAATTCAAAAAAAGACTAATATCCGATATTTTATTCTTGCCATGTTGTTTATTGTTACCACATTCAATTATGTGGATCGTGCGACTCTTTCGATTGCTGCATCTGCCATGCGGAAAGAACTTGGCTTTGATGCAGTGACCATGGGGATGGCTTTTTCGGCTTTTGGCTGGTCTTATACTGCTATGCAAATTCCAGGTGGTTGGGTCTTGGATAAGTATGGTGCCCGTGTTGTTTATGGTTCAGGATTATTCCTTTGGTCTTTGTTTACAGTTTTACAAGGGACGGTTGGTTTTTTTGCAGGCAGTGCTTTTGCTATGCTTTTTGGACTGCGATTCTTAATGGGGATTGCGGAAGCTCCTGCTTTTCCGGCCAATGCCAGAATTACTGCTATGTGGTTCCCGACTCATGAGCGTGGATTTGCATCCGCAATTTTTAATTCGGCTCAATATTTTGCTCTGGCTGTTTTCACGCCATTGATGGCTTGGACATTGCATGCATTTAGTTGGCACTATATTTTCTTTTGGACTGGCGCCGCGGGGATTGTTATTTCGATCTTCTGGTTTAAGGTGATTCGTGATCCTAAAAGCCATTCAGGTGTTAATCAGGCTGAAATGGATTACATTGAAGCTGGAGGTGGATTGGCAAGTCTTGGTGATAAAAAGACTCCCATCAAATGGAACTATGTTCGGGCGTTGGTACAAAATAGACAAATGATCGGTGTATATCTTGGACAATTTTGTTTGAATACCATCACCTGGTTTTTTCTTACCTGGTTTCCAACGTACCTTGTTGAAGCAAAAGGCATGTCGATGCTAAAGGTAGGCATTGTTGCCTCAATTCCTGCTATCGCAGGGTTTGCCGGTGGTGTGCTTGGTGGATACTGGTCTGATTGGCTTTTACGCCGAGGTAAAAGTTTAACCGTTGCCCGCAAGACACCAATTATTATTGGTCTGGTTTTCTCTAGCAGTATTATATTGGCAAATTATGTAGACTCCACAGTACTGATTGTTGCAGTAATGTCACTGGCCTTTTTCTCTAAAGGTATTGGTGCTTTAGGATGGTGTGTTGTTGGTGATACATCGCCAAAAGAAATGGTGGGAGTCAGTGGTGGAATTTTTAATATGGTAGGAAACCTGGCAAGTATTGTGACTCCTCTTGCGATTGGTTATATCTTAAAAGTAACCCAGTCCTTTAATGGTGCTTTAGTGTTTGTTGGTATTATGGGTTTACTAGGAGCAATGTCGTATCTGTTTATTGTTGGTGATATTCATAGAGTGGAATTAAAAATTGATAAAGATAAATCGTAAAAAACAACTCTGAAATATAGAAATAAATATAGAAAGCAAAGGAGAGATGATACATGGCTTTGATTGAAGGTCGAAAAGAAGTACCTCTTTATATAAAAATCAATCCAATTGATAATGTTGCAATTGTGGTCAATTCAGGAGGATTGCCTGAAGGGACAATTTTTGCCTGCGGTCTTGAACTCAAGGAACATGTTCCTCAAGGTCATAAAGTAGCTTTGGCTGATCTAGAAGAAGATGGAGAAATCCTGCGCTATGGGGAAGTCATTGGGTATGCAGCTCATCCTATAGCCAAAGGCAGTTGGATTGATGAATCCTTAGTACGCATGCCGACGCCTCCTGATTTAGATGAATTATCAATTGGGAATAAGGTTCCAAAACCACTGCCGCCTCTTGAGGGATATACCTTTGAAGGCTTCCGCAATACAGATGGCAGTGCCGCAACGAAAAACATTCTTGGTATTAGTACAAGCGTTCAATGTGTTGCAGGTGTCTTAGATTATGCGGTAAAACGGATTAAAGAAGAAATTCTTCCTCAATATCCTAATGTAGAAGATGTAGTGGCATTGAATCATAATTACGGCTGTGGTGTGGCAATTAATGCGCCGGAAGCGATTATTCCCATTCGTACGCTGCAAAATCTTGCAACCCATCCCAACTTTGGCGGAGAAATACTGGTAGTTGGCTTAGGCTGTGAGAAACTTGCTCCTGAAAAACTGATACCAGATGGTGATGCTGCCACAATTGTTGTATTGCAGGAACAGCATGGGTTTCGTCAAATGACTGAGAAGATTATGAATGAGGCAGAGGAACAACTAAAAAGATTAAATTCCCGAAAGCGAGTTACCTGTCCCATTTCCGATCTGGTAGTAGGTATGCAGTGTGGCGGAAGTGATGCTTTCTCTGGTGTGACGGCCAATCCAGCGGTGGGATATGCCGCAGATTTGCTGGTGCGTGCTGGGGCGACGGTTTTATTCTCGGAAGTTACAGAGGTGAGAGATGGGATTCACTTATTAACACCCCGCGCAGCGAATGAAGAGATTGGTCGTAAACTCATTCAGGAAATGAAATGGTATGATCATTATTTGGATCTTGGTGAGGTAGATCGAAGCGCTAACACAACGCCGGGTAATAAAAGAGGCGGCCTGGCTAACATTGTGGAAAAAGCTCTCGGTTCGATTGCTAAATCGGGCAGCAGTGCCATTGTAGGGGTATTGTCTCCAGGTGAAAAAGCAAAGGAAAAAGGGTTAATTTATGCGGCAACACCAGCAAGTGATTTTGTATGTGGCACTTTACAGTTAGCTTCTGGAATTCATGTACAAGTATTCACCACCGGACGGGGAACACCTTATGGATTAGCCATGGCGCCGGTTATTAAAGTGGGGACTCGAAATGCGCTGGCGCAGCAGTGGCATGATCTCATTGACGTAAATGCGGGGCAAATTGCAACGGGTGAAGCAACCATTGAAGAAGTTGGCTGGGAAATATTTCGCATGATTATCGAAGTTGCCAGTGGTCGCAGAAAAACATGGGCTGAGCACTGGGGATTACACAATGCATTATGCCTGTTTAACCCTGCGCCGGTCACCTGATCTAATTTAAGAGATTAAATGGCGTACTATAAATAATAAATTTAAAAAACAAAGGTGGAGAAACGATGAAAGTAACTGAAAATAAAGCAGGATTTACGCCGAGAGGGATTATCCCGGCAGTGATAACACCTCTTACGGCAGAGGAGAAATTTAATGAAAAGGCCATGCGCAAACTGATCAATTATCTGATTAGCGGTGGTATACATGGGCTATTTATAACTGGGACAACCGGGGAATTCTATGGCCTGTCTCCTGAAGAAAAAAAGGAAATCATTCAGGTTACCATGGATGAAGTAAAGGGGAGAGTGCCTGTTTATGCAGGTACCAATGGGATCACCACCCGTGAGAGTGTGATGCTGACTCAGTTGGCAGAAGAATGCAAAGTGGATGCTGTATCAGTTCTGACTCCTCTATTTGTTACTCCTAACCAGGAGCAACTCTATAAACACTATAAAGATATTGCGGCAAGCACATCTCTTCCTGTCATACTCTACAACAATCCTCCTAAAACAGGTGTGAATCTTGCACCTGCAACCGTAGCGAAGCTGGCTGAAATATCAAATATCGTGAGTATCAAGGATTCCAGCGGTGATTTGACTTTGACCGCTGAATATATCCGTTTGACCCAAGACAGGGAGGATTTCTCTGTACTTATGGGACGGGATACATTGATCTATGGAGCCCTTTTGTATGGTGCTACCGGTTCCATTGCATCCTGCGCCAATGTAGCACCAAGGCTGTGTGCTGACATTTATGAAAAATATATTGCAGGTGATTTAAAGGGAGCTTTAAAAGCCCAGTTTGCTCTGGCGCCTCTTCGAATAGCTTTTTCCATTGGAACATTCCCTGCTGTGATTAAGGAATCGCTTATTTTATTAGGTATCGAGGCAGGGCCGTGCATGGACCCCGCAGGCCCTATGACACCTGAAGAACGAGCACAACTCAGTAAAGTATTAATTGAGATGGGATTGTTGAAGTAATTCGTAATCTTTTGAGGGCAGATGAGTCTAAGAGTAGATTGCGTTAATTTAAAAATAAAGGAGCAAAAGAAAATGAAAATTGGATTTATTGGACTTGGAATTATGGGAAAACCTATGAGCAAAAATTTACTAAAGGCTGGTTATGAACTTGTTGTTGTGGATCGAAATCAAGCTACAGTAGATGAGGTGGCAGCAGCAGGGGCCAAGAGTGCTGCCAATGCAAAAGAGGTAGCCCAGCAGGTGGAGGTTATCATCACCATGCTACCAAACTCACCTCATGTAAAAGAAGTGGTTCTAGGTGAAAATGGTATATTGGAAGGAGCCAAAAAGGGGACTATCTTCATCGATATGAGTTCCATCGCTCCTTTAGTGAGCCGGGAATTGGCAGCGAAGCTTGCTGAAAAAGGCGTAGAAATGTTAGATGCTCCTGTGAGCGGCGGTGAACCGAAAGCCATTGACGGTACCATGTCTGTGATGGTTGGCGGCAAGCAAGAAATATTTGATACCTGCTATCCTATAATGAAGGCTATGGCTGGTTCTGTTGTACGGACTGGCGAGATTGGCGCTGGAAATGTAACCAAGCTTGCCAATCAGGTCATTGTTGCTCTTAATATTGCAGCGGTTTCAGAAGCATTGGTGTTAGCCAGCAAAGCAGGGGTAGAACCAGACTTAGTGT
The DNA here is from genome assembly GCA_002434245.1 of Pelosinus fermentans. Taxonomy (GTDB): domain Bacteria; phylum Bacillota; class Negativicutes; order DSM-13327; family DSM-13327; genus Pelosinus; species Pelosinus fermentans_B. Next base: position 108,358 of record DJJR01000052.1, on the reverse strand, counting down.
ACCAGGCAATCCGCGGTGGTTTAGCTGGAAGTACGGTTCTTGATGCCAAGGCACCTCTTATGATGGATCGTAAATTTGATCCAGGCTTCCGTATCAACCTTCATATTAAGGATTTGGCAAATGTATTGGAAACATCCCATGATATGGGCGTTCCGTTGCCTCTTACCGCAGCGGTTATGGAAATGATGCAGGCTCTTAAAGTGGATGACATGGGCGACGGGGATCATGGCAGTTTAGTAAAATATTACGAAAAGATGGCTAAGGTTGAAGTAAAACGCTAATCAATGAGGCAGCCTCAATACAGGATTTAGGCTGCCCTTTTTTTGGATAGTAGCGGAATTTATGAGCCGCAAAGGATAGCCTTCGTTTCTTCGCGGTTCAAAATATTTTGTTTTTAGAACGCATAGGTTTTCTTGTTTCAACATAAAAAGTGAATGAGAGGTAAACAATGAAAATTAAAAAAGGTGGAGTTGTATCAAAACTATTAGCGGATGTATCGATTCCTAAAATGTTTCGTGCAAAACAAATATTCCCAAGGCCAATTATCACAGCAGAAGAAATACCGGGTGTTATTTTCGCAGAATTATCGAAAGAAAAAATTAAAAATTTAATCAAACCGGGAATGAATATAGCAATTACTGCAGGCAGCAGGGGTATTGCAAATGTAGATATAATTACGAAGGGAATTGTAGATTTTGTAAAATCAAAAAATGCAAATCCTTTCATTGTTCCAGCCATGGGGAGTCACGGTGGAGCAACAGCGGAGGGGCAGATAGAAGTTTTAACAGGATATAATATTACAGAAGAAACAATGGGATGTCCCATAAAATCCTGCATGGACACGGTCATGCTAGGATATTCTGAATTAGGGAAGCCTGTGTATTTAGATAAAATAGCTTATGAATCAGACGGGATTATTGTCTCTTGCCGATTAAAGCTTCATAATGCATTTCGAGGTAAATACGAAAGCGGTCCTTGCAAAATGATGGTGGTTGGCTTAGGGAAACAAGAAGGTGCAGAGAGTGTTCATAGTGATGGTATGGGGAAGATGGCAGAGAATCTACCTGCCAATGCAAGAGTAATTCTTGATAAAGCCCCTGTTTTGTTAGCGATTCCTTGTATGGAAAATGCATATGATGAGACCTGCAAAATAGAAGCGATTCACAAAGATGATATTATGGACAGAGAACCAGAATTATTAGAATGGGCTCATAAGAATATGCCGCGGCTCATTGTGGGAGAGACCGATGTGCTCATTGTAGATGAAATTGGCAAAAATTATAGTGGCACTGGGGTAGACCCGAATATTACAGGCACATTTTCTACGGATTATGCAACAGGCGGCGTACAGGTTCAAAGAACATGTATGTTAGATATCACAGACTGTTCTCATGGAAATGGACTAGGCACTGGTTTAGCCAGTGTAATTACAAAGCGATTATTTGATAAGTTAGATCCTGAAAAAATGTATCCTAATTGTTTGACAAGTACCGTATTAAAGTCAGCAGGGATTCCGATCGTTGTAGCGACAGATAAAGAAGCCATTCAATTATGTATACGGACTTTGAATCATGTAGACAAGGAAATAGCAAGGATCATTCGTATTCCTAACAGCCTTCATATTGGAAATATTATGTTGTCAGAAGGCTATTATGAAGATGTTATTCGTGGAGGATATGGGGGATTAGAAGCGGAGGATGAGCCACAATACATGGAGTTTGATGAGAATGGAAATCTGAAGACCTCTATATTTCCAGACCATTAAAAACGAAGGAGAATGAAGCGATGAGTGAGCAATTACCTTTTCCCGGGAAACTATTTCGTGGTGCAGATGCCTTGTATTGTATAGGAGAGTATTGTAAAACAGTAGGGCGTAAAGTACATATTTTAGGTGGCAAGACAGCACTGGAGAAAACACAGGAAGTAATAACGAAACAAATGGAAGAAGCGGGAATCGAGATCGCTGCGATTGATTGGTACGGTGGTGAATGTTCCCAGGTTAATATTCAAAAGCTTGCTGATGCAGCCCTTGTGAATAAGGCTGAGTTCATATTGGCGGTTGGTGGAGGCAAGGCTTTAGATACCGGAAAGGCAGTAGCCGCGAAATGCCATTTGCCCATAGTTACGGTTCCTACCATTGCTGCTACTTGCGCAGCGGTAACGCCTTTGACGGTACTATACAATGAAAAAGGTGAATTTGCAGACAATCTATTTCTGACAGAGTGTCCAGTGGCAACCATTGTAGATACAAAGATCATACTTCATGCACCGCGTTTTTGGTTAGCTGCAGGTATTGGAGATACTCTGGCTAAAATGTACGAGTTACGCGCCGCCGCATCAGGCATAAAGCCAACGAGCTTTACAATTGGTGCTGTCACCAACGGGGAGATTTGTTATGATATTCTTAAACGTTTTGGCAGTGAAGCGCTGCAATCCATCGCAAATAAAAAAAATAGTAAGGAATTAGACTCTGTAGTGGATGCGATTATATTATTTGCGGGCATGTCGTCTATTTTTGGCGGGGCAAAGTTACGTAATGCTGCCGCTCATGCAATTTACAATGGATTAACGAAGATTCCTGAATCTCATAAAGTTGCCCATGGGTTAATCGTAGGGTATGGAAATTTATGCCTTCTTGCATTAGAGGGGCGATCGGATTTAGAAATTCTCACAGAAATTGAATTGGCTAAGCGCTGTGAGATACCAACAATGTTAAAGCAAATTGCAAATTTATCCAAGGAAGATCTGGAAAAGGCTGCCGAAGCCTCGGCTAAAGCTGCCGCGATGGCTTGTATGCCTTTCCCGGTTTCTGCACAAATGGTCATAGATGCTATGGCACGAGTGGATCGCTTGGCTATTCAATTGTAGAGACCTTGTTTTCAATAAGACCTCAAGACTTCTTTACCCGTTCCTTTTCATAAAGAGGAACGGGTTTTCTCTGCCTTTTTTACCTAATAAAAAATGGATTATAAGTTGAATGGCTTCATGAAAAGCAGGATTATTTCATATAATAATGAATTATAGTCAAGTATTGAATGAATTTCTTAATATACGAAATATGGAGTGAGGGTGCAATGACTGTCAACAAAGGATTGTTAAATAATAGTATTACGAAAGCTATCACCATATTAAACTGCTTTTCTTATGAAAAACCTAGATTGCGTTTAAAGGACATTAGCGATATAACGGGAATCAATCAGCCGACTGCCTATCGTTTGCTAAATACACTAAAAGAGTTTAATCTCATAGAACAGCATGATGGCAATTACTTATTAGGCCGGGGATTTCTAAAGTATGAGGGCATCGTTCTTAATTCTATGGAAATAAGACGTATTTGTCTTCCTTATCTTGAGGAATTATCAAATAATCTAAAGCTAAATGTAAATCTTGCAGTACTTGATGGAAATGAAGTGATCTATGTTGCCAGAGCAGAAACTCCTTACTGTATGTACGGTTACTTTCATATTGGAATGCGGCGGCCTATTTATTGTACTGCATTAGGGAAAGTTCTAGTTTGTAAATCGCCTGAAATCGTCAGAGAGGTGTTTAAACGGGAAGTGAATCGATATACGCTACATACCATCACTGATGAGGAGATTTTTGTTAAAGAAATTGAAAAAGTACGTTTACAGGGATATGCAGTAGATTTAGAGGAGTGGAACAATGGAATCAACTGTATTGCGGCTCCCTTGTATGATGCTGCGGGACAAGTCATTGCAGGTATTAGTATTTCAGGGCCGACAAGTGTGCAGCCGTTAGAGAAACTAATGGAGTATGTACCTATTTTGATTGAATATTCGAATCGGCTCTCGGCTAGGATGGGATCAAGAGGCGGCTGGTAAAGCTAAAGAATGCAACATCCTTAGTGTGATATTGAATAAGATAAGATAATACAAAGCGCTTG
>DJJR01000052.1:59856-104339 GCA_002434245.1 Pelosinus fermentans | reverse complement strand
CAAGCGCTTTGTATTATCTTACATACACAGTGTATGGAATTTAATTTGTCGACAATATTACTTATATTTAGAAAAATTAAATTATTTTAAAAAATAGAAGGAATATTTATATATTGAATAGAATATCATTAAAAAAGAAATTATATTTCAATATATGAAATTAAATATATAAAAATGAAATATAGACAAGGTGACTATTATCAAATCGATAAAATGAATAGTAACAATAGGGGGGATGATTATCGCAACAACAAATAGCAGGGTGAAACTTAGTTTTTAAATGAATAAACCATATTAGAGGAGGATATTATGAACAATTCTACTAAAAAGACCAATGTTCGCTGGTTAGTCGTAGCCGTCTTGTTTTTTATTACCGTAATCAATTATGCGGATCGTGCCACTATTTCACTTGCTGGTCCAGCCATCGCAAAGGAATTGAAAATGGATTCCATAGCAATGGGTTATATCTTTTCTGCCTTTGGTTGGGCATATGTTATTTTTCAATTGCCTGGAGGGTATTTTTTAGATCGATTTGGTTCAAAAAAGGTATATGCCTATAGTATTTTCTTCTGGTCTTTATTTACATTATTTCAAGGATTCGTTGGTTTTCTTGCTGGAGCCACTGCAATTATGACGCTTTTTGCTTTACGGTTCATGGTTGGAGTTGCTGAGGCACCCTCTTTTCCAGCAAACAGCCGGATTGTTGCGGCCTGGTTTCCAGCGTCTGAGCGTGGTACTGCGTCAGCTATTTTTAATTCAGCCCAATATGCTGCTACCGTATTTTTCGCGCCGCTGATGGGATGGCTTATTCATAATTTTGGCTGGCACTATGTTTTTACGGTCATGGGCGTAATAGGAATGCTCTTCACATTGGTATGGAACAAGCTGATTCATAATCCTAAGGACCATCCCATGATTAATAAAGCTGAGGTTGATTATATTGCCCAAGGTGGCGGTCTAGTCGATATCGATCAATCAAAAAAAGAGGTTTGTACACAGCAAGGATCTGATATGCAGTGTGAAACAGGTCAATCTAAAAAGGATAGCAGTCAAGGCGAAGGCCCTAAGCTCCAATATATTAAAGAGCTGCTACAGAATCGCATGATGGCAGGCATTTATGTCGCTCAATATTGCATTAACGCCATTACCTATTTCTTTATTACTTGGTTTCCGGTTTACCTGGTACAGGCCCGGGGCATGACGATCCTCAAAGCCGGTTTTGCTGCATCGGTACCAGCTATATTCGGTTTCTTAGGTGGTATTTTGGGTGGTATTATATCCGACTTCTTGCTTAAAAAGGGTTATTCCCTTACTGTAGCTAGAAAAGTGCCAATCGTACTTGGTATGTTATTATCCATGAGTATGCTTGCTTGTAACTACGTAGATATCCATTGGATGATTATTGCGATCATGGCCTTAGCCTTCTTTGGTAAAGGACTTGGTGCGCTTGGCTGGGCGGTTAACTCCGATACAGCGCCAAAACAAATTGCTGGTTTGAGTGGCGGGTTGTTAAACACTTGCGGTAATCTTTCTAGTATTACCACTCCGATTGCAATTGGCTATATTATTCAATCAACAGGATCCTTTAATGGTGCCCTTATCTATGTTGTACTCCATGCATTTATCGCCATTGTCAGTTATCTGTTTGTTGTTGGAGAAATTAAGCGGGTTGAACTTAAATAAAAGGAGGCTTTTAATGCTATGAATAATAAAGTAAGCGGCGGTACTTATTCAGGTACACCGATTATTACCGAAATGAAAGTCATACCCGTAGCCGGTTATGACAGCATGCTGTTGAATCTTTGCGGTGCACACGGTCCTTTTTTTACCCGAACAATAGTGATACTCAAAGACAGCTTAGGACATACAGGTGTAGGTGAGGTTCCAGGAGGAGAAAGCATTCTTCGGACACTGGAAAAAGCGGAGCCGCTTGTAGTTGGGCAATCCATTGGCTTATATAACAATATCCTCAACACGATACGTCAGCAGCTATTAGGAAAGAGTACAGCAGGACCAAAAGCTACAGTGCACAAAGTAACGTCTGCTGCTGAAGAGGCTGTGCTAAAACAGCCCCATGAAATTAATTTGCGTGCCGATAATGTTCTTACGGGAATTGAAGCACCATTGCTTGATTTGCTGGGGCAGTTTCTAAATGTGCCAGTAGCATCACTGCTGGGAAGTGGGCAGCAGCGGGATGCTGTGAGAACCCTGGCGTACTTGTTTTACGTTGGTGACTGTACAAAAACAGATTTACCTTACCTTAGTAATCGTAATGAGAAAGATGATTGGTTGCGCTTGCGTCATGAAGCAGCGTTAACGCCTGAAGCCATTGTCAGGCTTGCCGAGGCGACAACTGCACGCTATGGGGTTAAAGATTTTAAACTAAAAGGGGGCGTGATGAGCGGTGACGAGGAAATGGAAGCTGTGGCTGCTCTTGCCAAACGCTTCCCTGAGGCACGCATCACTCTTGATCCCAATGGTGCCTGGTCACTAGATGAATCCATCCGTTTATGTAAGAATAAACACCATATAATGGCATATGCAGAAGATCCCTGCGGTCCTGAAAATGGCTATTCCGGCAGGGAAATTATGGCTGAATTCAGGCGTGCTACTGGTATGCCGACTGCGACAAACATGATCGCTACTGATTGGCGGCAATTAGGACATTCATCGAATCTTCATGCAGTGGATATCATCCTGGCCGACCCTCATTTCTGGACGATGCAGGGATCAGTGCGTGTTGCACAGCTGTGCAATGAATGGGGATTGACATGGGGATCTCACTCCAATAATCATTTTGATATTTCTTTGGCAATGTTTACCCATGTAGCAGCTGCTGCACCTGGTAATATTACCGCTATTGATACCCATTGGATCTGGCAGGAAGGCCAGGAACATTTAACAAAAGAACCCTTTCAAATTGCAGATGGATTGATCCAAGTGCCGAAAAGACCAGGTCTTGGCGTAGAAGTGGATATGGGGCAAATCGAGAAAGCAAATCAACTGTACAATAAAATTGGTCAGGGTGCTCGGGATGATGCTATGGCGATGCAATACCTGATTCCTGGCTGGAAGTATGATCCAAAACGGCCTAGTATGGTACGCTAAATAAATTAAGGGTGGGGAAGTAATGAAAGTAACTGAAACTAAATCAGGATTTACACCAAGAGGAATCATTCCGGCGGTGATAACACCTCTTACAGCAGAAGAAAAATTTAACGAGAAAGCTATGCGCAAGCTGGTTAATTATCTAATTGACGGTGGTGTCCATGGATTATTTATAACTGGGACAACTGGGGAATTTTACGGTCTAACACCTGAAGAAAAGCGAGAAATCATTCAGATTACCATGGATGAAGTAAAAGGCAGAGTTCCCGTTTATGCAGGCACCAATGGGATCACGACTCGGGAGAGTATCATGCTGACTCAATTAGCGGAAGAATGTAAAGTGGATGCAGTGTCGGTTTTAACACCGATGTTTGTTACTCCTAATCAAGATCAGCTCTATAAACACTATAAAGACATTGCTGCAAGCACATCTCTTCCTGTCATACTCTACAACAATCCACCCAAAACAGGTGTGAATCTTGCGCCTGCAACCGTAGCGAAGCTGGCTGAAATACCAAATATCGTGAGCATCAAGGATTCCAGCGGTGATTTGACCTTGACTGCTGAATATATCCGTTTGACCCAAGGCAGAGAGGATTTCTCTGTGCTTATGGGAAGGGACACTCTTATCTATGGAGCCCTTTTATATGGTGCCACTGGTTCCATTGCATCTTGTGCCAATGTAGCACCAAGGCTGTGTGCTGACATTTACGAAAAATATATGGCAGGTGATTTAGCAGGAGCCTTAAAAGCCCAGTTTGCTCTGGCACCTCTTCGGATTGCCTTTTCCATTGGTACGTTTCCGGCAGTAATTAAAGAATCGCTGATCTTATTGGGGATCGAAGCTGGACCATGTATGGAGCCGGCAGGATCGATGACTCATAGTGAGAGAGAGCAACTTTCTAAGGTGCTAATTGAGATGGGGTTATTGAAATAATTTCATCCCTAACGATTTCACGTAGACTGTTTATTTCAGCATATATAGTCTAAGGATAAAAAAATATTATAATTAGGGGTGATGCAAGATGGAGAAAAGCACAAAACAAAGCAGTTCGTCTGCGCCCATTATTACTGAAATGCAGGTGATTCCTGTTGCAGGTCACGATAGTATGCTCTTAAATCTCAGTGGTGCCCATAGTCCCTTTTTTACTCGTAATATCGTGATTCTAAAAGACAATGCAGGTAACACAGGCGTAGGAGAGGTTCCTGGAGGGGAACGCATTCGCCAGACCTTGGAAGATGCGAAAGATTTGGTCATTGGCAAATCAATTGGTGTTTACAACAATATTCTTAATATCGTAAGACAGAGTTTTGCAGATCGAGATTCTGCCGGACGAGGGTTGCAAACTTTCGATTTGCGCATTGCCATTCATGTTGTCACGGCCTTGGAAGCTGCACTACTGGATTTGGTGGGCAAATTTCTAGGCGTGCCCGTTGCCGCATTGCTTGGTCAAGGTCAGCAGCGCAAGGAAGTGGAAATGCTGGGGTATCTGTTCTACGTTGGCGACCGCACCAAGACCGATCTGCCGTATCTGAGTAATCAGGATGCAAAAAATGATTGGTACCGACTGCGCCATGAGGAGGCGTTAACTCCGGAGGCTGTTGTCCGGCTGGCTGAAGCTACTCATGAGCTTTACGGTTTTTATGACTTTAAGCTAAAGGGCGGTGTGCTAAGCGGCGATCAAGAGATTGAAGCGGTTACGGCGTTGGCTGAGCGTTTCCCAAGAGCGCGTATTACCATTGATCCGAATGGTGCATGGTCTTTGGACGAAGCAATTCGGTTATGCAGCAATAAGCATCATGTATTAGCTTACGCTGAAGATCCTTGCGGAGCTGAGAATGGATATTCTGGGCGTGAAGTAATGGCTGAGTTTCGGCGGGCGACAGGACTGCCGACGGCTACCAATATGATCGCTACTGATTGGCGTCAGATGGGGCATACCATTCAGTTACATTCCGTGGATATTCCTTTAGCTGATCCTCACTTCTGGACCATGCAAGGTTCAGTGCGAGTTGCCCAGATGTGTCATGAATGGGGATTAACCTGGGGATCTCATTCTAATAATCACTTTGACATTTCTCTGGCAATGTTTACCCATGTGGGAGCTGCTGCGCCTGGAAAAATCGCAGCTCTAGATACACACTGGATTTGGCAGGAAGGTCAAGAACGTTTGACTAAAGAGCCATTTAAAATAATTGGTGGAATGGTAGCTGTTCCTGATAAGCCAGGTTTGGGAGTCGAAGTAGATATGGTGCAGATTGAAAAAGCACACAAACTCTATGTAGGAAATTGCTTAGGTGCACGGAATGATGCTATGGCGATGCAGTACCTGATTCCCGATTGGAAATTTGATAACAAACGGCCTTGCTTGGTTCGCTAAAGGCAGAGAAAAAGATAGGTTATTGGTAACTCGTAAATTGAAAAATAAAGGAGTAAAGAAAATGAAAATTGGATTTATTGGACTAGGAATTATGGGGAAACCTATGAGTAAAAACTTACTTAAAGCAGGCTATGAACTTATTGTCGTGGATAGAAATCAAAAGGCAGTTGATGAAGTGGTAGCAGCAGGAGCAAAGAGTGCAGCTACGGCTAAAGAGGCAGCTCAGCAGGCTGACATTATTATTACCATGCTGCCTAACTCACCTCATGTAAAAGAAGTAGTTTTAGGAGAAAATGGTGTACTTGATGGGGCAAAAAAAGGTACTGTTTTCATCGATATGAGTTCCATTGCTCCTTTGGTAAGTCGCGAATTAGCAGCAAAACTTGCTGAAAAAGGCGTGGAAATGTTAGATGCTCCCGTAAGCGGTGGCGAACCAAAAGCCATTGATGGCACCATGTCTGTAATGGTTGGCGGCAAGCAAGAAGTATTTGACACATGCTATCCTGTAATGAAGGCCATGGCTGGATCTGTTGTACGGACCGGTGAAGTAGGTGCGGGAAACGTGACCAAACTTGCTAACCAGGTCATTGTTGCTCTAAATATTGCAGCAGTTTCAGAGGCATTGGTATTAGCCAGCAAAGCAGGGGTAGAACCGGATTTGGTGTACCAGGCAATCCGCGGCGGTTTAGCTGGAAGTACGGTTCTGGATGCCAAAGCACCTCTTATGATGGATCGTAAATTTGATCCGGGATTTCGTATCAGCCTTCATATTAAGGATTTAGCGAATGTATTGGAAACATCTCATGATATGGGGGTTCCATTGCCTCTGACTGCAGCTGTGATGGAAATGATGCAGGCTCTTAAAGTAGATGGCATGGGCGATGGAGATCATGGCAGTTTAGTAAAATATTACGAAAAGATGGCTAAAGTTGAAGTAAAACGCTAGCCGATGAAAGAGGTCGCCTCAATATAGGATTGGGGAGGCCTCTTTTCGGTAATATACTAGAATTTGTAATTTTCAGCAGATGTAGAAAGGAACATCAATCTGTCATAGCGAAGCAATCTCTTAGCAAGAAGGGGATTGCTTCGCTGACACTCGCAATGACAAAGGACGGGAAGAATGATTTAACCGCAGAGACGCAGAGGACGCTGAGGGGGATTTTTAACCTTATCTATCTTTTCTCTGTGTCCTCTGCGGTTCGGCATCTTTACTTCGTGTTCTTCTTTCTCTTCGCATCTTCGCGTTTCAAAAATGCTTTATTTTTCCCGTCTATTTCTGTGTTCTCTACTCTTGGGTGTGGTTCCATTCTGTTTTATATGTTCAGCCGGAATAGAATAAAAAGACAAAGATGCTGAAAAAACTTACTTATTTACTATTGAATTATTTGATGTGTTGTTTTATAATAATACTTACAGCAAATGTACTTGCTACAACTACATATGTTTTCCGGATGAATTTTGCGGGAGAGTGGCTTAATAGCCCGCCGAAGGAGTAAAACTCTCAGGCACTCGGACCACCGAGTAGAACCGTAAATGGACGGGACTCTGGAGAGACTCTTATACAGGGCGCCGAAGGTGAAACACAGCAATCGTATTGCTGACAAATCTCTCAGGCAAAAGGACAGAGACAAATTCGCAATATACGGGGATGATTTAGATCTCTTTATATTGTGATGCTGAAAGCGCTTTTAGCGGATTCATTTGTTTATCCAGAGTCAAATCACTAAGTGATTTGACTCTTTGTTTTTTGCTGCTTAATTTCATTGGAAATAAGCAGTAAAAAAACACTCTCTCTTAGTCTGGCTTGTCGTTGCCTTAAGAAGAATCCAGAGTGCATTAAAGATGTATTTTGTGCAATTACATGATTAAAAAGGGAGACGATGATATGTGCAAATCGGGTTTTAAACTTGTGGTGGTATCTTTAATGGTTTTAGTAATAGCGGGAATGCTGACGGGATGCGGTGATTCTACTTCCAAGGATATTAAAATTGGTGTTTTGAATGAAATGACTGGCGGTAATGCAACCATGGGTACCTCATCTGCCAATGGTGCCAAAATGGCAATTAAAGAGGCCAATGCGAAAGGCGGTATTCTTGGAAAGCAAATTCAGGCTGTGATTGCTGATAATAAAAGTGAACCTTCTGAGTCAGCCAACGCGATGACCAAGCTTGCATCTCAGGATAAAGTTGTGGCAGTGACAGGTATTTTTGCGAGTTCGAATGCAATTGCCACCTCTAGTGTGGCAGAGGCGACTAAAGTTCCTTTTGTTGCTGTAGGCGCGACAAACCCTAAGGTAACAGTGGATGAAGCAAGTGGTAAAGTTAAAAATTATACTTTCCGCGTGTGTTTTATCGATCCTTTTCAAGGCACAGTGGGTGCAAATTTTGCGCTGAATACGCTGCATTTGAATAAGGCTGTTATGTTGGTAGATAACAGCAGTGATTATAGCAAAGGCTTGTCTACCTTCTTTAAAGAGGCCTATACCAAAGGCGGCGGTAGTATTTTAGCGGAAGAAGCATATTTGCAAAAAGATCAGGATTTCAAGACCATCTTAACCAAAATAAAAGCGCTAAATGCTGAAATTATTTATATTCCTGGCTATTATGAAGAAGTAGGAAAAATTGTGAAACAAGCTCGAGAAATTGGTATTACGGTGCCAATTCTAGGAGGAGACGGCTGGGACTCACCAAAACTAGTGGAGGTTGGAACTAGTGCAGCACTAAATAATACCTATTTTACCAACCATTACTCCGTGGATGATACCAGTGCCACTTCCCAAGCTTTTGTAGAAGCATATAAAAAAGAATATGGCCAAGTGCCGGATGCGATGGCTGTACTGGGCTATGATGCTGCAAATATCATTATTGATGCCATTAAACGCGCCAATAGCCTTGATCCAGAAAAAATTCGTGAAGCCTTGGCTGGGACAAAAGACTATCCTGCAATAACAGGGAGCACAACATTAAATGCTACTCATGATGCAGTAAAAAGTGTTGTAATTATTGAAATGAAAGATGGCAAACAAGTGTTTAAAGCAACTGTTAAACCTTAGTAAGATGATGTTCCTATCGCATCATCTATCACTAAGATATTATCTAAGCGTTGTATTTTCCAATATAGAATATATAGCATTTTGTAAAAATGAAGCGCAAAGGTTACGAAGAAAAGCAAAGAGCACGAAGAGGCATACTATCTCTTCGTGCTCTTCGCTTTCGAAAATAATTCTGCTTTTTTTCACATTTCTTCTATTAGAGGCATACCATATATAAAAGAGATAAAAGCAAGAAGTTTAATCGATTAAACTTTATATAGTATTTTCATAAGGAGGGATAGTGTGGAAGAGGATAGAAAATCAAAATATTGCGATGGCTGCTGTGATCTTATATTTGAAACATTGTCAGCCAATCGACCGCCTGCGATTGCTTTGTCATTTTGGCTGCAGGCCACCGCTACAGGTGAAATTTGTGGCAGAGGAAATGAAGGGCATATTCAAATAGCGGCCCAAGGTTTAATCCCCCTTGGCGTATATACGGTGTTCTTTGTAACGGATCGAGGTGTTTGGCCTGCGGCTCCTTTAGGAGTGGTGTATACTTCCGATGGTTTTGATCCCAATCGCTTAATTGTAAATAGTAATGGAACGCTGAGTTATTATGTTGCTCCACTGGATTATAATCCTCTGCGAGGGATTCCAACACCTAGCGGCTTGGCAAAAATCACAAGTGTCATCATTTCGTTTCATTCCAATCGCCTAACGAATGGAATCAGCTTAGGGCAGCCCAATCTGAATGTATTCACCCAGCTAACTGCTCCCATGTGCTCGACTCGTACTGAGTAAGAGAATGCTTGGGATAGTTATTCATAATAGAGTGCCCAGATACTATATAACAATGTTGCTATATAGTATCTGGGCGCAATCTATTTTGTGATTATTGCTTGCTTTTTCTAAATAGAAAGGCATAAAATAGAAAGATAATGTATGGTTTATAGCTCTGGTGGCACTGTATTGTGTTTTGGGACAAGATTGCTGACCAAAGTATATTTTTGTTAATAAATGTAAGGATGGTTAAAGAGAGAATATGTCAGATAAACAAAAAAAAGTATATGCTGTAAGGAAAGGACGCACAGTTGGTTTATTCTATTCCTGGCCCCAGTGCCAGGAACAAATCAAAGGGTTTTCGGGAGCTGAATATAAGAGTTTTAAAACAGAGGAAGAGGCAAGAGCATACTTAGCAGGAGGAGTAAAGGTCACAGTACCGACCTTGGTGATCGAGCAGCTTCCTGATGATATGATGCTTGCCTATGTTGATGGCAGTTACAATACTGCAACCAAAGAGTATTCTGCTGGGGTTGTAATATTGTGGAAGGGAGCAGAGATTACATTTAGTCAGAAAGACAATGATCCGGAACTTGCTGGTATGCGCAATGTAGCGGGAGAAACCATGGGGGCCAAAATCGCTATGACTTATGCGTTAGAGCAAGGGGTACGCACTGTTGTCATTTATCATGATTATGAGGGAATTGAAAAATGGTGTACCAATGCATGGGAGGCCAAGCAGGAAGGAACTAAGAAATATAAACAATATTATGATCAGGTCGCAAAGCAGTTGGAGGTCGTATTCGTAAAGGTAAAAGCTCATTCCGGTGACAAATATAATGAACAGGCGGATCAACTAGCGAAGGCCGCACTGCAATTAATTTAATGGAGGAATCACAATGAAGGATAATGGTATTGGCATGAATCCAGGAAGGGATTTAGATATTGAAGTAGCAGTGAAGGTGATGGGGTTTATCTGGTTAAAGCACCTGCTGCAATTTAGTGCAGAGCTTGCTGTGAAATGGTTAGGGACAACATCTGATGTGGAACAATCTGGTGGCGTATATATTCCATTAGTAAAAGAAAGCGAAATGGTGAGCTTGAAATTACGAGAGAATTTTGATGAAGCTGTTCCGAACTATTCTACGGAAATAGACGCTGCCCAGCAGGTAGTAGAGCATATGAAGAGTTTAGGATATACATATCTTTCTGAAACAAAACTCGAGCAGGAACGGAGTCAATATTACGGCAGATTTGTAAAAGACGGCAGCGATGCTGCTGCCCCAATCGGTCAGTCTTCAGAAGCAGAGGCCATAGTAAAAGCGGCTTTAGCAGCTTTAGCATAATCTAGAAAGATAAGTTTCTTAAAGAGAACGTTAAACACAGAGGATACAGAGATCGCAGAGAGCACAGAGGTTTTTGACCCTACCGATCTTTTCTCAGTGTTCTCTACGCCTCTGTGGTTCGATTCTGTTTTATATGTTTTAAAGAACGCGCAGCGCTTTTCTTACTAGTGTATTCAAGGATGATTAGGAGTTTATAGTTATGATTATTTTTCACACAATTGAAAGCATCTTTAGCATTGTTTTAATGATTATTACAGGATATGTTCTTACAGGTAAAGGCTGGTTTAATGAAGAGGCTTCTCAATTATTTTCCCGTATTATTACCAATGTAGCATTGCCTACTTATATGATATGGAATTTAATGAATACTTTTAATAAGGACGGGCTGCTGCATTTGGCGACTGGGTTAATTGTACCTTATTCTTCCATGTTGGTCTGTTATGCAGTTGGATATGCAGTTTCTAAGTTTTTGCGAGTAAAGTCTAATCGACAGGGAACATTCAGATCCATGTTCTTTGTTTCAAATACTATTTTTATTGGTCTGCCAGTGAATTTGGCATTGTTTGGAGAACAAAGTGTTCCTTATGTTTTGTTATATTATATTGCTAATACTTCTTTATTTTGGACTATTGGAGCAAGCGGTATTCGCAACGATGGCGCATCAGGTAAAGAGAAGGTTTCTGCTGTCGAGGTAATAAAAAAAGTATTTTCTCCCCCTCTGTTAGGGTTCTTGCTGGCTATGGTCCTTATCTTATGTGACATCAGTTTGCCTCAATTTATTCTCGATACCTGTAAATATCTTGGGAGCATGACAACACCTTTATCCATGCTTTTTATTGGTATTGCTATCTACGGTGTAAAATTGAGTAATATAAAGGTCAGCAGAGATATGATTGCCATCCTTTTGGGACGGTTTGTGATTTCACCATTGATTGTCATGGTAATTACGTATGCAATGCCGCTTCCTCTCTTAATGAAGAAAGTATTTATTATTCAAGCCATGCTTCCGGTTATGACTCAGACTTCTATTGTGGCTAAATCTTATCAGGGAGATGCAGAGTATGCTGCGATCATGACGACGGTAACAACGATCGCATCCATTGTGGTAATTCCAGTATATATGTTGATTTTTCAGTATTATTTTTAACCTAGTATAGTGGACGCGGAAGGTTTAAATTTAATATTTCGACTATTTTAAAAGGGTATTGCACAGCTAAATAATATGTGCTATACTCAGCTCAAGTTAATAGCAGGAAGCAATGAAGCTTACAAGTGGTTTTTAAAAACCCTTGTGAGCTTTTTGCCTTTTATCAGAAAAAAATAAGTACATGAGCAATGGGGCTTATAAACGCACTTTCGTTTATAAGCCCATCTGTGTTTTTTAAGGAGGTGATTCTATAGTATATGCGCAGCTGCCCAAAATAAAAAATGCTTTATGGATATTTGCGGTATCCATAAAGCGCGGTAATCTTTACATTCCCCAACAGACACCAGGGCTTATTCGATGTACCTAATCTTTATTATAAGTGAAAAAAATACACTTTTCAACTATAAAGATTAGGAAATGATGGTTAATAGTTTAAATTCAAGTCGTTCTCTATTTATGGAAAGAATATTTACAAATTTAGGGAGGTTTTTATTATGAGACAGATTGCTATATATGGTAAAGGTGGTATTGGTAAATCCACTACTACTCAAAATACAGTGGGTGCCTTAGCGGAGGCTGGTAAGCACATTATGGTAGTAGGCTGTGATCCTAAGGCTGACTCCACTCGCTTATTGCTTCATGGATTGTGCCAAAAAACAGTATTGGATACCTTACGTGATGAAGGCGACGATATTGATTTAGAAGATATCTTAAAACCAGGTTTCGGCGGTACGATGTGCGTAGAATCAGGTGGTCCAGAGCCAGGTGTAGGCTGCGCCGGTCGTGGTATCATCACCTCGATTAATATGCTGGAATCTCTAGGTGCTTATACACCGGATCTTGATTATGTATTTTATGATGTACTGGGTGACGTTGTATGCGGTGGTTTTGCAATGCCGATCCGCGAAGGTAAAGCAGAAGAAATTTATATCGTTGCTTCGGGTGAATTGATGGCCCTTTATGCAGCGAATAACATTGCCAAAGGTATTCAAAAATACGCGGTAAACGGTAAAGTAAGACTTGGCGGCATTATTTGCAACAGCCGTAAAGTTGATAAAGAATATGAGTTATTAAAAGCTTTTGCAGAAGAAATTGGCTCTCAGCTGATCTATTTCGTCCCTCGTGATAATCTGGTTCAACGTGCTGAAATTAACAAAAAGACGGTTGTTGATTTTGATCCAGAATCAGGACAGGCTAACGAATATCGTGAGCTGGCTAAAGCCATCGACGGTAATAAAATGTTTGTTATTCCTAAACCAATGACGCAAGACAGACTAGAAGAAATCATGATGCAATATGGCTTTATGGATCTATAATTCTAACCTGGGATAGAAGCAAAATATTGGAGGGAAAAAACAATATGTTATTAGTTAGAGCCATTATCAGACCAGAGAAAAAGGATGAAGTATTGGCAGAATTATCAAGAGCTGGTTTCCATGCAGCAACAGTTGTGGATGTAGTCGGTCGCGGCAAGCAAAAAGGTATTAAAATATCAGGAATTATCTATGATGAAATTCCTAAAGCGCTGTTAATGATGGCGATCCGTGATGAAGATAAAGAAGAGATGGTTCGGTTGATCTTAAAATATGCAAAAACCAGCGAGCAAGGTGCTTATGGTGACGGTAAAATTTTCATAAGTTCCATTGAAGAAGCGTATACCATCTCTAGTGGAATCCCAAGTCTATAAGAAGGAGGGATCAGGATGAAAGAAATTCTCGCCATAGTGCGTATGAATAAAACAAGCGCTACTAAAAAAGCTTTAGTGGAAGCTGGCGTAGCTGGTTTTACTGCTTTTAAAGTAGAAGGCCGGGGTAAAATAGTAAGCAATCCAACATTAATTTTGGAAAGAAAAAAAGAACTCCTTCTTATGGCTGGAGAGGATCAAACAGGGGAAGCAGAGAAACTCATTACTGATTTTTTAGTGGGTACTAGTTTGTTCCCTCGAAGATTATTTACCATTCTTGCTCATGATGAGGATGTGGCGAAGATTGTAGAGGCAATCATTCAGGCGAATAAGACTTGTAATAACGTTGGTGACGGTAAGATTTTTGTTTTACCAGTGATGGATGCCATTCGGGTTCGTACTGGCGAAACAGGAGAAAGTGCAGTATAAGGGGGTAAGGGAACATGGGAATGAATGAAGCAAAACTTCAGGAAATATTAGATCAATATCCAGCTAAAGTGCAGAAAAATCGTAAAAAACATATATTCATTAAAAGATCGGATGTAGAAAGTCAACAAATCGAAGCCAATACCCGGACCATTCCTGGTATTATTACCAATCGAGGCTGTGCGTATGCTGGTTGTAAAGGCGTTGTTCTAGGTCCGATTAAAGATATGGTGCATATTGTTCACGGACCGATCGGCTGCGGCTATTATGCGTGGAATACAAGACGAAATAAAGCAAAATCCGACGATCCAAAACAGAATTTTATCAATTATTGCATATCTACGGATATGCAAGAAAGTGATATTGTTTTTGGCGGTGAAAAGAAGCTCAGCAAGGTAATTGATGAAGTTATGGAAATTTTTCACCCTAAGGCAATTACCCTTTCTGCTACCTGCCCCGTAGGATTGATTGGTGATGATATGGGCGCTGTTGCTAAAGCGGCAGAAGCGAAGCATGGCGTACAGGTACTGTCTTTTAGCTGTGAAGGCTATAAAGGGGTTAGTCAATCTGCAGGTCATCATATTGCCAATAACATTTTAATGGAAAAGGTAATTGGTACCGGAGACCAAGAAGAAGCTCCTGCGAAGTTCCCGATTAATCTTCTCGGGGAATATAACATTGGCGGCGATGGCTGGGAAGTAGAGCGTATCTTAAAAGAAATCGGCTACCATGTAGTATCGGTTATGACAGGCGATGGCTCTTATGAAGCAATTAAAAATGCTCATACCGCCGAACTTAATTTGGTGCAATGTCACCGTTCGATTAACTATATTGCTGAGATGTTAGAAACTAAATATGGTACACCTTGGCTTAAGGTTAACTTTATCGGAATCCAAGGGACCATTGAATCTTTGCGCAACATGGCTCTTTATTTTGATGACAAAGAGCTGACCTTGAAGACAGAGGCGGTTATTGCTAGCGAATTGGCAAGAATTGAGCCGATATTTGACCAATATAAAAAGATTTGTGAAGGAAAAACAGCCTTTTGTTTTGTTGGCGGATCCCGGGGTCATCATTTCCAGAATTTATTTACTGAATTAGGCATTGAGACCTTATTAGCGGGATATGAGTTTGCTCACCGTGATGATTATGAAGGTCGTGAAGTGATTCCTACCATCAAAACAGATGCAGATAGTAAAAACATTCCTCACTATACAGCAGAAGTTGATGAAAAACGCTTCCGCTTAAAAGTTTCACCAGAAAAACTGGAAGAACTAAAGGCTAAAATACCTTTAGGTGAATATAAAGGCATGCGTTTTGACATGAAAGATGGCAGTATCATTGTTGATGACTTAAATCATTTTGAAACAGAAGAATTTATAAAAGTACTGAAACCAGACATTTTCACTTCCGGAATCAAGGATAAATATGTTATTCAAAAAATGGGTATTAACTCGAAGCAATTACATTCCTACGATTACAGCGGACCTTATGCTGGTTTTAATGGTGCTGTTAAATTTGCTGAAGATATCAGCATGGGATTTGCCTCACCAACTTGGAATTTCATAACTCCACCATGGAAAAATCAACCTTTACTAGAAGGAACAGTAACTGAGGAAGGAGTGGCATAGTATGTTAGATTGTACACCAAAAGATATAACTGAACGCAAAAGCGGCGGTATTATTAACCCAGCGAAAACTTGTCAGCCAATTGGCGCCATGTATGCTGCTCTGGGGATTCACAAATGCTTGCCCCATAGTCATGGATCACAAGGATGCTGCTCTTATCATCGGATGCATTTAACCCGTCATTTCCGTGATCCGGTTATGGCTTCCACTAGTTGCTTTACAGAAGGGTCATCGGTTTTTGGCGGCGGCGCTAACTTAAAAGCATCCATACAAAATGTGTTTCACATCTATAAGCCGGATGTTATGGCGATACACACCACTTGTTTAACGGAGACTATTGGCGATGATGTTTCCAGTATTATTAAGACAGCGGAAGTAGCTGAGGGGAAACTGGTGATTCATGCGAATACTCCCAGTTATGTAGGCTCCCATATCACAGGATTCTCCAATATGACAAAAGCAATGGTTAGCTATTTAGCAGAAAGTACGTCGCCAGAGAAAAAAGAACAAGCCAATATTATTCCTGGCTTCGTCAATCCTGGAGATATGCGGGAAATAAAACGTCTGGTAGAAAGTATGGGCATTGAATATATTATGTTCCCTGATACATCTGGAGTTGTAGATTCACCGATGACGGGAGAATTTGAGATGTATCCTGAGGGTGGCACAACTGTGGAACAGTTAAAGGATACAGCAAATTCTCAGATCACCTTGGCCCTTGGTCGCTTTGCCTCTAGTGATCCCGCTGAGCTTTTAAACAAAGAATATAAAGTTCCTGTAGCTACTCTTAAAACTCCTATTGGAATCAAAGCTACGGATGCATTATTAATGACTTTGCGTAATAGTTTTGCCCGGGAAATTCCCAAAGAACTAGAAATAGAACGAGGTCAGCTGGTTGACATTATGACCGACACTCATTTCCATTTTCATGGGAAAACTGTAGCAATCTTTGGCGATCCTGATATTGTTACTGGTCTAACTGAGTTTGTATTAAGTTTAGGAATGAAACCGATTCATGTATTGACAGGTACACCAGGTGGTTCATCCAATTCTGCAGCAGGAAGCTTTGAAGATGATATTAACGATATGTTAAAAGGTGCTGGGGTTGAGGCCAATGTGAAAAGTGCAGGAGATTTATTTACCTTGCACCAATGGATTAAGAATCAGCCTGTAGATCTATTGATTGGCAATACCTATGGAAAATATATTGCCCGGGCGGAAGATGTTCCTTTTATGCGAGTTGGATTCCCCATTTTAGACAGAAGTGTTCATTCTTACTTGCCAATTGTTGGGTATCATGGTGCCATGAGACTGATTGAGATGATTAGTAACGCCCTGTTAGACAGAGCAGACCGAGATGCCAAAGATGAAGATTTTGAATTGGTAATGTAGATAGACATTTTTTAATAGTAAGGTTTAAAAAAATGTTGAAACGCGAAGGTCGCGAAGAAATGCAAAGTACACGAAGACGATAGTATAGATATTCCTTATCCTTCAAATCTTCGCGTCTTCGCGGTTCAAACGTTTTTTCCCCATATTTTAAAAAAGAATTTTGTTTTTTATGGTGTTTTTAGGAGAGGAGTGAGATGTACTATGGCTGGAGAGCTTGCAGAAAGCATTACAGAACGAGATGAGTTTATTGTTACAAAAGGTAAGAATAAGAAACAGCTTAAATGTGATACGGACAGTTCTGCCGGCTGTGTAAGCCAAAGGGCTTGTGTGTATTGTGGAGCCAGAGTCGTGCTCAATCCAATTACGGATGCCATACATTTGGTACATGGACCCATTGGCTGTGCCACTTATACCTGGGATATTCGCGGCAGCCTGAGCAGTGGTGCGGAATTATATCGCAATAGCTTTTCTACAGATTTAAAAGAGCAGGACATTATTTTTGGCGGCGCAAAAAAATTAGCAGCAGCAATTGATGGACTGGTAGAAAAATACCAGGCAAAACTAGTATTTGTATATTCAACCTGTATTGTCGGCGTAATTGGTGATGATTTGGAAGCCATTTGCAGCGCCGCCTCTCGAAGACATAATATTGAAGTGATACCAGTAGAGTCTAGTGGATTTATTGGTAATAAATCCGCAGGCTACAGGGCAGCAGGAGATGCGTTACTTCGTTTGATAAAACCCTCTGAGTCTGCAGTATTTAAAAAGAACAACAGTATTAACTATTTAGGTGATTTTAATCTGGCTGGTGAAGCTTGGATTATTCATAATTATTTACAGCAGATGGGGGTAGAATTAAACGTTACATTTACAGGGGATTCCCATTATACAGCCTTGAAATCAGCCCCTAAGGCTAAGCTGAACATCATACAGTGCGCTGGATCGATGCTCTATCTTGCGGGGAAAATGGAAGAACTCTACCAGATTCCTTATATTCAAATATCCTTTTTAGGTATTGAGGATACAGCTGCCTCATTGCGCAATATTGCGGCTGCTTTAGGAGAAGAGTCTATGATTCTTAAGGCAGAAGAGTTGATTGCTAAGGAAACGGCTAGAGTGGAAGATATTATTAAAGGCTATCGGACTAAGCTGGAAGGTAAGAAGGCTGCCATTTTTGTTGGTGGAGGATTTAAGGCCATTTCTCTGATTAAGCAATTTAGGGAAATTGGTATTGATGTCGTGATGATTGGTACGCAAACCGGCAGAAAAGAGGAATATGAAATCATGAATGAGTTAGTGGATGACGGTACGGTGATTCTAGACGATGCGAATCCTGCTGAACTGGAAAAATTCATGATGGAAAAGGGTGCTAATCTACTGGTAGGCGGAGTAAAAGAACGGCCTTTGGCCTATAAATTGGGGATTGCCTTTATTGATCATAATCATGATCGCAAACATCCATTAAGCGGTTTTGAGGGTGCCGTTAATTTTGCTGAAGAAGTATATTCTACCGTCTGTTCTCCTGTATGGAAGAGTCTTACTGCATTGGGAATGGAAAGTGGGGTGACGAACCATGGCTGAAAAAAATAAAGAGAATGTGTCTTTTCGAAATGTGAATGAGAATCCCTGTAATATGTGCATGCCAATGGGCGGCATATTAGCATTGAAGGGAATCGAACAGTCTATGGTTATTGTTCATGGGTCCCAAGGCTGTAGTACCTACATGCGCAGGCATATTGCCGAACATTTTAACGAGCCTGTTGATGTAGGATCTTCTTCTTTAAATGAAAAAGGCACCATATACGGCGGGGAAAAGAATCTCAGGCAAGCTTTGGATAATATTAGGAAGGTATATCATCCTGCTTTGATTGGTATTGTAACGACTTGCTTAGCAGAAACCATTGGTGAAGATATTGAGAGAATTACAGGTCAATATCTCATTGATAAAGAGATGGAAGAGTTTCCAATTGTTACGGCTTCCACGCCTGGCTATGGCGGAAGTCACTTTGAAGGTTATTTTTTTACTCTAAAAAGAATATTGATGCAGTTAACGGAAGCTGCAGAAAAGAACAACAAAATAAATATTATTATTCCCAATATCAGTCCTGCTGATATTCGTGAAATCAAGCGTATGTTAGCTCTCATGGAAATTGAATATGTATTATATCCTGATTTTTCCGATACCCTGGATCGTCCTTTTGCAAAACCTTATACCAAGATGAGCAATGGCGGGACGAAAATAGCAGATATACGATCGATGGGTGGTGCTGTAGCGACTATCCAAATGGGAATCACCATAGAGGATGGGATTTCTCCAGGGAAATATTTAGAAGAGCAATTTGGTATTCCTTTATACAATATAGCCATACCTATGGGTGTGGAAAGTACAGATGTATTTATCAATACTATAGCAGAAATTACTGGTAAGAAGGTTCCGGAAAGTATGAAACAAGAACGTGGTCGTTTGTTAGATGGGATGATTGATTCTCATAAATATAATTTTCAAGGAAGAAGTGTTATTTTTGGTGAGCCGGAAATGGTCTATGGGGTAACCAAAATTTGTGTAGAAAATGGCGTTTTCCCAGCAGTTGTGGCTACAGGCAGTCAAATCGGGAGGTTCAATCAATTAGTGACAGCAGCAGTAGCTGATTGTCCAGAGCAAAGTAAGATATTAATTGAAACAGATTTCTCTCATATCTTAGCTGCCAGTAAGGAAGGAAAAGTCAATATTGGAATTGGTCCTTCCGATGGTCGATATCTTACAGAAAAAGGTGATATTCCTCTCGTGAGGCTGGGTTTTCCCATCCATGATCGGGTAGGAGGACAGCGACTTTTATCTGTAGGTTATACGGGTACAATGATGTTGTTAGATCGCATCACCAATACCCTGCTGGAAAACAAATATAAATCATATCGAAGCTCTATGTATGAAAAATTCTATCAGCAAGGGTAGCTAGCTGTAGTAAGTAAAAAAATACCCTGCAATGCTAGGGAAATTTGAGGTGAAGGATATGGAAGAGAGCAAACATCCTTGTTATAATGCGGATGCCCATCATAAATATGCACGGATGCATTTGCCAGTGGCACCCCAGTGCAATATCAGCTGTAATTATTGCAATCGTAAATTTGACTGTGTAAATGAAAGCCGGCCAGGAGTAACGAGTGAGGTGCTGACACCAGAACTTGCCAGCCAAAAATTTTCCTGGGTCAAAGAAAATATTGAAAATTTAAGTGTAGTAGGGATTGCCGGTCCTGGAGACGCTTTGGCAAATTGGGATGTTACAAGAAAATCCATTGAATTAATTAAAGCCAAAGGTGAGGATATTATATTTTGCTTGTCAACCAATGGTTTAATGCTGCCTCACTATGGAGCAGAGCTTGTAGAACTGGGCATAAAGCATATTACCGTTACGGTGAATTGCCTTGATCCTAACATTGGGGCGCGGCTCTATAAAGTTGTGAATTATGAGGGCAAAAGCTATACCGGAGTGGCTGGCGCTGAATTGATGATTCAAAATCAATTGAAAGGCATTGCCTACCTGGTAGAGCATGGCGTACTGGTTAAAATCAATATTGTCATGGTAAAAGGAATCAATGATCATCATATTCCGGAAGTCGTAAAGAAAATGAAAGAATTAGGAGTTTTTATCACGAACATCATGCCGCTGATTCCTGCTCCCGGAAGTGCGTTTGAAAAATTTCCGCAAACCAGCATGAAAGAAATTAATGAAATGAGAGATATCTGCCAGCTCGAAATGCAGCAAATGAGACACTGTAAGCAGTGCCGGGCTGATGCAGTTGGGCTCTTAGGCAATGACAGGTCTAATGAGTTTCGTATGATGAAGCCAGAACCAGAAAAAGCCGTTTTGCCAACTAAGCAGATTAGTAAAGAGTATAAGATTGCAGTTACCTCTAAGCACGGCAAATTAGTAGATCAACATTTTGGTCATGCGACAGAATTTTTAATTTATCAAGTAGATGATGAATCTTCTACCCTTGTGGAAAGACGCAAAGTAGAGCAGTACTGCTCTGGTGCTTCAGAATGTGATGATTCAGATTCTAAAGAGGGACAAAAGAACGCAGCAATTCAAGCGATTGAGGATTGTGATGCCGTTTTGACCATGCGTATTGGTTATCATGGACAACAAAGGCTGTTGGAACATGGTATTGTGAGTGTAGAGTATTGTTATACGGTGGAAGAGGGATTGTCTTATGCAGTAGAACAGTTAACGATGAAAAAAGCGATTTGAAAGGAAGGGTATAATCATGATGAATAAACCAAAGTTTCATATTTTCGTTTGTACCAGTTCAAGAGCAAATGGTCAGCAGAAAGGTTACTGCCATACAAAAGGCGGCGTGGAATTGGTGGCAAAATTCATGGAGGAAATTGAGGACCGTGATTTGGGTGGTGAGGTATTTGTGAATAATACAGGCTGTTTTGGGATCTGTGAGCAAGGACCTGTCGTTGTTATATATCCTGGTGGTACCTGGTATAAGGGAGTTACTCCTGATGATGTAGAAACCATTATGGAAGAGCATATTGAAGGCGGTAATGTAGTGGAACGTTTAGCACTTTAATAGAATGTAGGATCTTAGGCGTATGGAAAGGGGGAGGAGTTGCTGTGTATCCAGAAATCGCAGTCTGTATAAATGATAATGGCGTAACCAGTTCTTTAGATGAGGCGCATGCCATTGTCATTTATCAAAAAGTACAAGGGTCTTGGAAGGTTATCAGAGAACGAAAATTTTCATTAAACAAGGAAGCTGGATTGGTTGGCTTGCGTCGACAGATGGCTGAGATCATTTTGTTTTTAGACCAATGTAAAATTTTTGTAGGCTGCGCTGTTGTTGGTGTACCTTACTTTGAATTGGAAAAAAATCAGTGCAGTATTTGGGAATTTGAAGGAAAGCAAAAGCCGTTATCGTTTCTAGATTATGTGTCAGAGCAAGAAGAAGACAAGGAAGAGGAAGAGCAATCCCAGAGCAACAATGTAATTCCTTTGCCCATAGAAAGAGAAAAAGGCGATTATTATTTATCCATTAAAGAAATTCAGGAAAATACTGGTGGAATTAGTTCCAAACAAGTGCTGCTGCCATTCTTGCGCCAAGGGAAATTCTATCGTCTAGAGGTCCTTTGTAATCATATTCCTCCCTGGCTGGAAGCAGAGTTGACAGGTGGTAATTTAGTTGGTGAAGTAGAAAAGATAGCACCTGCTGAAACTCGCGTTTATATTAGTAAAAGAGTTTGTGAAAAATGATTTGGGTAGATCAAACGTTACAAGAAGGTCTGCGAGTAGGAATGGACAGTGGACAGATAAATCCCTTGCTAGAGCTGTTGCAAAAGCTTCCAGTGGATGTGATTGATTGTAAAGTGGTTGATTGGGAGAAACAGGGTCTGCCAAAATTGAATATGTCTCAGCAAAAACATATACGCGGGAAAATTAATGGCACGTTAACGGAAGTCGCATTGGCTGATAAGTTAGGATTTAAAAACGTTATCATTGCTTGCACTCCACACTTAGGGCAAGGCCTGACGAGTACAGTCTGTACAGCCCTTTTTGCAGCCCGGCAATTAGGTATGAATATTAGCTTTTGTATCGACAATGCTTCCCGATTTTCAATAGAAGAACTTTGTTTTCTTTGGCGGGATATTCCCATTGATGGAATTGATTCCTTTATATATGAGGATAAAGAGAGTCTTTTGGACCCGGTAACAGCCTCGAAAAATTTGACTTCTTTATTGATTAAAATACCTGTTTGTTTAGAGTTTCATGGACATAATGCCTATGGCTTGGCTACCGGTAATGCATTAGCTGCCTTACAAGTCGGTGTGAAACGAATTGCAACAGCAGTAGCTGGTATCGGTTTGCAGGGGCATGCTGCTGTAGAAGAACTGATCATGGCACAAAAACGCTTACTAGGGGAAGCAAATAGACAAACGGGGCATTTAGCGTTGATTTGTTCCCAAATACTGCTTACTATGGGGCTAACCCTGCCGAAAACAAAAGCGATTATTGGTCAGGATATTTTTGCTCATGAGTCAGGGATTCATGTAGATGGAGTGATCAAAAATCCTCAGATATATGAAGCTTTTTCTCCTGAAGAAGTCGGGTTAACCAGACAACTGGTAATTGGCAAGCATTCGGGAAATGCATCGATCCAAGCTAAGTTCCGGCAGTGGAATATTAGCATATCTGACGTTCACGCTCAAATTTTATTAAAACAAGTTCGCAGGTTAGCAGTGGGGCAAAAAAAACAAGTGGATGATCATGCATTATGGGAGTTATATCAAGCTATACAGGAAGGATAGATCATTATGCAGGATGCAAGAACAATTGAGATTGTGGATACAACTCTTCGAGATGGAGAACAGTCCCCAAGCATTATTTTTTCTGCTCAGGATAAATTAAATATTGCTAAAGCACTAGATAAGGCGGGAGTTACCTGGATTGAAGCGGGGGTTCCTGTTATGGGAGAAGAAGAGCAAGAAGCGATGAAGATGATTTTGGCTGCTGGGCTGCAAGCTAAGGTGATTGCTTGGAATCGTGCCCTTAAAAATGATATTCTATCTTCCGTATCTTGTGGCTTTTCCCATCTGCATATTTCTGTTCCTGTTTCTGATTTGCATATTGAACAAAAATTAAAAAAAAGCAGAGAATGGGTACTGGATAATTTGAAACAATCCATATTGTTGGCACAAAGCTTTGGCTGCACAGTTTCTGTAGGAGCAGAAGATGCTTCACGAGGGGATCGAGAGTATTTCCTGCAAGTTGCAAATATAGCGGCAGAATTGGGAGCCGTTCGCATTCGCTATGCGGATACGGTAGGCTGCCTAAATCCATTAGGAGTGCATTCTATCTTTCAGGAATTGATTCCTCGCTGTCCCTTGCCGGTAGAAGTTCATATGCACAATGATTTTGGCTTAGCCAATGCCAATACCTTAGTAGCACTTGCCGCCGGAGCTGAGCTGGCAAGTACAACGATTGGGGGGATTGGCGAACGGGCGGGAAATGCAGCACTAGAGGAAGTGGTATCTGCATGGCAGGTCGTATATGGTATGAAATGTCATGTTAACAGAAGTGATTTCCCCCACTTAAGCCATTTGGTGATGCAGGCTGGCAATAAGGATGTGTTTGACTATAAGCCAATTATCGGCAATGCTTTTATTGTCGATAATACAAATAAAATAGCTTAGATAATCCAGTGTTTAGAAAACTCCAAGACGACTTGCGATATGCAAGGAGTCTTGGAGTTTTTCTAAGAGAACGCTAAACACAGAGGGCACAGAGATCCGCAGAGGACACAGAGCAATATTAATTCTCACCCTTTGTGTTCTCTGTGTCCGCGTAAGCGGCTTTGCATCTTTGTGATTCAAAAAACGGCTATGTTTTAAAAGACGCACAGCGTTCTTCTTCTAGCTAGTGTTTCTCTGTGTTCTCTGTGCCTCTGCGGTTCGGTATGTCTTATTGATCTTAAAGGGCACGCAGGGTTCTTTAGTTATGCAGGAATTTGTGAATTTGGTATGGAAGTAGGGAAGGGCTATTTTGTAGAAAAATAGGATAAAAAAGGTATGGGAGTAATTATATGAAAAAGAATGATGTGTTATGTACTTCTCATGAAATACAGCGGTGCGGCTGGGTAACATCTGATGCTCTATATCAGAAATATCATGACACTGAATGGGGAGTACCTCAATATAATGATGATAAGTTGTTTGAATTTCTGCTCTTAGAAGGTTTGCAGGCAGGGTTAAGTTGGATTACTATATTAAAAAGGCGTGAAGTCTATCGTGAAGTGCTGGATGGATTTTCCCCAGCTAAAATTGCTGTTTATGATGAGGAAAAAATGTTACAATTGATGTCTGACCCAAGATTGATTCGCAATTCTCTAAAGATGGCAGCTCTTGTTAAAAATGCCAGAGCCTTTTTGCAAGTACAACAGGAAATAGGCAGTTTTTCAACCTATATATGGCAGTTTATTGGCGGTGTGCCCAGACAAAACAGCTGGTCTTCTCTGGATGAGGTTCCCACAGAGACGTTAGAATCAAAAGAAATGAGCAGGGCATTGAAGAAAAAGTGCTTTTCTTTTGTAGGACCGACGATTTGTTATGCCTATATGCAGGCAACTGGTATGGTCAATGACCATGTAACACATTGTTATCGTCACAAAGAGTTGTTGAAAGAGTAACAAAGCAAGGAGTAAATGAATGGACGTATTAAATATTTTTGAAGTGATTGGAACCATTGCTTTTGCTGCGGCAGGAGCTTTAGTTGGCATACACAAACGATTGGATTTATTTGGCGTGTTTATGTTGGCATTAACTACGGCAGTTGGCGGAGGGATTGTGCGGGATGTTTTAATTGGGATTAATCCTCCTACAGCCTTTGTCTATCCCTTCTTTACCATTATCAGTTTGATTACAGCTATTATTGTAAGTATAAATTATCAGTGGATTAATAAATTCAATAATGTTATTTTGATCTGTGATGCAGTAGGGCTGGGTGCCTTTACGGCAGCTGGTGCAAATATGTCATTTTTGTATGAGTATCATCGGTTGTTTATCACTGTTATGATGGCCGTACTAAGCGGTGTAGGCGGCGGTGTGATTCGAGACGTATTTGTGCGGGATATTCCGTTTATCTTTCAAAAAGAAGTATATGCAGTAGCCTCTATTGCAGGAGCGATATGTTTTTTTTATTCGAAGCCGTTTTTATTAGGAAATGGTCCGATGTATCTATGTTTTTTTGTTACAGTAAGCATCCGAATGGTTTGTATGAAATATGATATTAATTTTCCGGTGCCTGCTGCAAAAGTACAAGAAAAATATGAGAGTAAGGGAGAGTAAGGATGGAAACTAAAAAAATTAGAGATTTTCAGTCTGGTGATCTAATTCAGAGCTTTTTTCTTGTGAAGGCTGCTGAATACAAAACAACCAGTACGAATAAAAGTTATCTGGATCTGACATTAGTGGATCCCACGGGTGAGATTAATGCTAAACTCTGGGATTATAGCACAGAAACGGAACCGAAATACACTGTAAATATGTTAGTCAGAATACGGGGAAGCGTTTCTGAATGGCAGAGCAGGCTGCAGCTTAAAATTGATAAAATCAGGACTGCTACACAAGAAGATTCATTAGATATTGGTGATTTCGTGCCCGTTGCTCCCTATAGCCCAGAAGTGATGTATGGGGAAATTGAAAAATATATAGGTATGATTGAGAATGCTGATATTGCCAAAATTGTCAGTACTTTAGTTGCTACTCATAAAGAGAAGCTGCTATTATATCCTGCAGCAAAACAAAATCATCATGCTGTTCGTTCTGGTCTTTTATATCATATAACCACAATGCTTAAAATGGGTGAAAAGGTAAGTGAGGTGTATGTAAGTCTGAATCGGGACTTACTATTTGCAGGTATCATTCTTCATGATATTGCAAAAATAGCGGAGATGAATGCCAGTGAATTAGGGATTGTCTCTGAATACACGGTAGAGGGAGAGCTCTTAGGGCATATTATTCAAGGAATAAAAATGATTGATCAGACTGCTGTAGAGGTGGGAGCCGATCCGGAAGCCTCCCTGCTTTTGCAGCATATGGTCTTGTCCCATCATTATGAGCCAGAGTTTGGCAGTCCTAAACGACCCATGATACCCGAGGCTGAAATACTGCACTATCTGGATATCATGGATGCTAGAATGTATGATATGGGACGAGCTTTAGAAAAGGTAGAAGACGGACATTTCTCTGATAAAGTTTGGCTGCTGAATAATCGAAAACTGTATAAATCTTCAGTTAAAAGCAGTAAAGAGAATAAAGAACCCAATACTCTTTTCTAACCAAGTTAGCAATGAGCCGATGTTTGACAACAATGGTAAAAAAGTGAAGGAACGTAATGATATGGATGCAGAGCTATGTTTCAATCAGGGAGCTGAGCTGGCACATAAAGGAGATGCATTGCAGGCATTAGAGCTTTTTCATCAAGCAATCTCTTTAAGACCAGATTATGCTGAAGCTTATAATGGTATAGGTGCACTATTAATCAATATGAATAATCTAGATGAAGCAGAATTCTATCTTCAGCGTGCTTTAGAATTAAAAGCGGATTATCCTGAAGTTTTATTTAATTTAGGAACGCTATTTTCTAGAACCAGTCTTCTGGAGGAATCCGAAATTTGTCTTCGCGAAACGATAAGCTGGGAACCTGGTTTTCCGGAAGCACATTTTCGCCTTGGAATGGTGCTCAAGCAGATGGAGCGCTTAGATGAGGCTGAACATCATCTTGAATTGGCTATCAGACTGCGATCTGGTTTTATAGAAGCTGAATTTGCATTAGGAGTCTTATATTTACTTCAGGGACAGTATGAGAAAGGCTGGAGAGGGTATGAACTGCGTCGCAAAATCTTTAGTACCTGTAATCCTGGATACAATTGGAAGTTAGAAGATCTAACCGGACAAAAAATAGTATTGTTTCATGAACAAGGGTTCGGTGATACGATTCATTTTGTAAGATATGCTCAAGAAATTGAAAAATTGGCTTCTGAGGTAGTTTTGTTCCTGCCTAAACAGCTAGAACGGTTAATGTCTGCTTCTTTCAAAAATAGTACAATTCAGACTGACGAAAAGATGGTGGGGGAGTATACATTTTCCTGTCCATTACCAAGTTTGCCATTTATGTTTCAGACTACACTACATACCATTCCTTGCCCCATTCCATATATAAAAGCAGATTTTAACCTGATAAACAAGTGGAGTGAGATACTGAAAAAAGTAATAAAGGATCATTCTTTTACCATTGGTGTTGTTTGGGCAGGTAATCCAAATCATAAAAATGATAAAAATCGATCCATTCCTTTTCATGTGTTCAAACAGCTTTTCTCTGTCCAGGAGGTAACTTGGGTAAGTTTGCAGATGGATGAAAAAGCTGCTGATCTACAAACAGTTTCCCATCAAGTCAATGATTTTCATGAGAATATCAGTGATTTTGCCGAAACAGCAGGCCTGATTGAGAATCTGGATTTGATTATAACGGTAGACACAGCAGTTGCGCATTTAGCAGGAGCTATGGGGAAAGAAACATGGCTGCTATTGCCTATTGACCCTGATTGGCGCTGGCAGGTAAGAGGACAAGAGAGTCTTTGGTATCCAACAATACGAATTTTTCGTCAAATTCATAGAGGTGATTGGCAAGACGTTTTAGTGCGGGTAAAAAGGAATCTGGAAGTTAGACTCAAAAATAATGACAATTTTAACAAAATCTAAGACAACTAAAGAATTCAAAGGAATTTCCAAAAAACTCCGATATAAAAAAGCAGGAAACGACGTCAAATTGAACTGCCGTTTCCTGCTTTTATAATTGTACAATGTAATATAAAACATCCCTTTGCGTCTTCGTGGTTCAAAAGGTTTTACTTATAAACTTAATTTGGTTTTAATCCTTTCAATTGCTTCAATGGTAGCTTCTTTGTTGCCAAAAGCTGTCAATCTGAAGTAACCTTCTCCAGATGGACCAAAGCCAGTACCAGGAGTACCTACAATATGTACTTCATGGAGCAGCTTGTCGAAGAAAGACCAAGAATCCAGTCCTTTTGGTACTTTCAGCCAAATGTAAGGTGCATTTACGCCACCGAAGGTTTGTATGCCAATACTTTCTAGACCTTCCTTAATGATTCTTGCATTATCCATATAATATTTTACGACACTCTTGATTTCGGCTTGACCTTCAGCAGTATAAGTCGCTTCCGCACCTTTTTGGATAATATAAGGAGTACCGTTGAATTTAGTCGTTTGTCTGCGGTTCCATAATTTATTTAAGGGGTGCTTCTCGCCAGTGGCAGTTAGAGCCAGAACGGTTTTAGGTACAACGGTATAGGCGCATCTAGTGCCAGTAAATCCGGCTGTTTTAGAGAAAGATCGAAACTCAATAGCGACTTCTTTGGCACCTTCAATTTCATAGATGCTGTGAGGAAGCTCTGGATCTTGGATATATGCTTCATAAGCAGAATCAAATAAGATAATGGAGTTGTTTGTTCTTGCATAATCAACCCATTTTTTTAATTCTTCTTTAGAAAGCGTGGTGCCTGTAGGATTATTAGGAACACATAAGTAAATAAGGTCTACTTTTTCTGTAGGTAACTCTGGAACAAAATTATTTTCTGCATTGCAGATTAAATAGGTGACATTTTCAAAGATACCATTAGAGAAATCACCTGTTCTACCTGCCATTACGTTAGTATCCAGATATACAGGATATACAGGATCGGTAATCGCAACTTTGTTATGTACACCAAAAATCTCTTGAATATTACCTACATCGCTTTTTGAACCGTCACTGACGAAGACTTCATCTTCTTCAAGTTCGACACCTCTAGAACGATAATCAGTTTCAATGATCTTTTTGATGAGGAAGTTATAACCTTGTTCTGGGCCATAGCCTCTAAATGTTTCGGCGTGTGCCATTTCATCCACGGCTTTATGTAAGCCTTCAACAACAGCAGGGGTTAAAGGCTGTGTAACATCACCAATTCCTAATCGAATGATATTTGCTTCTGGAAATTCTGCTTTAAAAGTTGTAACTCTCTTTGCGATTTCGGCAAATAAATAACTGCCAGGGAGTTTCAAATAGTTTTCGTTAATTAACGCCATTAATATAAGCTCCTTCCTTAATATGTTACATTTTAACTAAAGAATTTGTTAGTTTGATATCGTATTTACATACTTATAATTTCTATTAATTCAGTAGTTACATATCGTATAGCTTTATTATACTATATATGACTATTTTCCTGCATATATTATGGGAGGATATTTGAAAAAAACTTGAAATTTATTATTTGCAGCTTCGATTACACCACTATATATATTCTATTTTATCCAAAACATCAGTTTTCATTACGTAAATCTTGCAGACCTTGCCTTTATATTATGATGGGGAGTAGTATCTCATCTGGTTAAAACTATAGATCATTTAAAGTAGCAGAGTTTTTAATGCAGATAAGGTACTAATATAGGTGCTACCATAATTGTAATAATACCGGCAACAATCATTGTTAAGCTTGCGATTGCACCTTCAATAGAACCTATTTCATATGCCTGTGCTGTTCCTGCTCCATGTGCCCCCATTCCCAGAAGCATACCTTTACTAACTTGATGATGAATGGGAAGCCATTTTAAAATAAAAGGACCTGCAACGATCCCTGCAATACCCGTTACGATTACAAAACTGGCTGTCATGGCAGGCAGGCCGCCAATGGTTTGAGAAATATTCATTGCAATGGGAGTGGTAATGGAGCGTGGCGCCAAACTATCAAGAAGTTGCGGCGTCAAGTGAAACAATTTACCATACATAACGGAAGATACGATTGCGATGGTCGAACCTCCGAGAACACCAAGGGCAATTTCTAATGCATATTTCTTTAATAACGCTCGGTATTTATACAAGGGAACTGCAAAAGCGACGATTGCCGGCTGCAGCATATTCGTAATCCATTGTGTACCTGCAGAATAGGTTTCTAAAGAAACATGAAATGATAATAGCAAACTGATTAATATAAAAGGGCAGATGACTAATGGTGATAAAAAAACGGATTGCTTTTTTCTATATAAAATTTTTGCTCCTACGTAACTAAGAATTGTAATAATAAAGCTAAATCCTGCTAACATATTATCGTCCCTTTCCTACCTTATTCAAAAATTCGGCAAGTAATCCTGTAGAAATCATCACTGTTACCGTGCTGAGGAAAATAACGAATCCAAAACTTGCTCCATTGGTTATAATTAACTGTTTATACTGAACCACTCCGACAGCTGATGGGATAAAAAATAGAATTAACTCTGCAATGAGAAGGTTGGCACCTGTCTCGACCCATTCTAAAGAAATGATTTTTGCTTCTAATAAAAGAAAAATAAATAAGATTCCTAATATACTGCCAGGAAAATGCAAATCAAATACCTGCGTTATTTTATTACCCAATAGGGCAATCCCCAGTAATCCGCCAATTTGTGCAATACATTTTAAAATGTACATTTTCTTCGCCTCCATGTTATATAAGTAGTATATATTATTACTAACCATGCGTAAAATTCATAATAACAATCAAAATTATTGGTTTTGACTATGATTGTTAATCTACTCAAACATAAGAAGCTGTCAATGCACAGAGCAAAAATAAAATCCTCCTTTGTGTCCTTGGTGTACGCGTAAGCGTCTTTGCGTCTTCGCGTTTCAACTGTTTTTCTTTACCTCTCTGTCATTTAAATTTTATAATATAAAAAAGGAGGCTGCCCCCACCATAAGTCTTCTAAGCCTATGTTGAGGGCAGCCTCCTTTCTTATATTACCTTCCGCGGGCTTGTTCTCTGAGACGTGCTACACGCTCAGCGGTAGCTGGATGAGTGCTAAATAAGTTCGTCATCCATTGTCCCGTCCCGCTTAATGGGTTAATGATGAATAAATGAGAGGTAGATGGTGTGGAAGCAGGCAGTACTTTATGTTTGGCATAATAATCAATTTTCTCTAAAGCACTTGCTAATGCTAATGGATTGTTTGAAATTGTACCACCAATTTCGTCGGCCATATATTCTCTTGAACGAGAAATTCCTAATTGGATAAGAGTTGCAGCAATTGGGGCTAATACGATAGTAAACAGCATGCCTAGAAGACCACCGTTATCGTCTTCATTGCTGCGCCCCATACCGAAGATGGCTGACCATTGAGCCATGTGGGCGATCCAGGTAATAACGCCTGCGATTGAAGCAACAACGGTACTAATGAGTGTATCGCGATTTTTAATATGAGCTAATTCATGGGCGATAACACCTGACAATTCGTCATAAGATAGAGTTTTCATAATCCCGGTAGTAACTGCGACAACACCATATTGAGGACTGCGTCCTGTAGCAAAAGCATTAGGGACATCGGAATCAATTACGTAAACTCTAGGCATCGGCAGGTTTGCCCTATGGGCAAGATTGGCTACCAGCTTGAAGAGATCAGGTCCTTGCTCAGCTGTAATTTCCCGGGCCTTGTACATACGCAGAACCAGTTTATCACTAAACCAATAACTCCCTAAATTCATAGCCAAGGAGACTATCAGCATGATACCTACTCCGGATCTGCCGCCAAATAGACCACCAATTGCCATTAAGAGACCTGTTAGGGCTGCTAACAATAAGGTTGTTTTTAGATTGTTCATTATAAAAAAGCCTCCTTTTGATTTGTTTCTTTTGAGTAAAAATCAAGATATGGTAAACAGACCTTGCCCACATACTGTTAGATATGAGGCAAGGTCTTGCTTACAATTATGATTGCCAGTATAGCCGGGATGAATCCGTGTTGACGGCAGATACTGTACAGCTACTCCCCTTGCAGGGTATTTATATCTTTGTTTGCCTATATAATAACATGAGGTTATATAATTGTCAATAATTATTCTTTTTTAAGAAAAAAAAGCTTGTATTTCCAGAATCACTTTTCAAAGTGAATCGTTAGGTTGATGATTTCTGGAGAATTGCCAATACGGACAGGAGGACCCCATGTACCGAAGCCGCAAGAAACGATTACTTGTAAACTTTCTTTTTGCAGATATCCCCAGTCTAATTCGTAGAGTTTTTTTGTGATCAGGCTATTCGGAAATAATTGCCCCAAGTGAGTGTGCCCGGATAGCTGCAAATCAACTCCCTGATCGACTGCATCTTGTAAATCTTTGGGTTGATGGTCAAGAAGGATGATCGGCAGGCTATGATCAATGCCTTCCATGACAGTTTTGAGGTCTTGCCTCAAGGCTCCTGTATAACGCATTTTCGCAAGATCATCCCGGCCTACCACATAGAAACTATTATCAACGAGGGTCCATTGATCCCGCAGTATATGGATATTGCCTTGCTCTAGATATTCAATAGCAAGATCTGTTTGCTGATCGAAATACTCGTGATTTCCTAATACCGCATAGGTACCTAGTTTAGGTCGAAGTTTACGAAATGTCTCGATCATATTCTGATTTGGCAGAACATTGATATCATTATCAATAATATCCCCAGGAATCAGTACAATATCAGGTTCTAGTTGATTAATTCGATTGACTAATCGTTTTAAACGACGATTGTCAACAATCTGTCCCAAATGAATATCAGAGACCATGACGACTTGTAAGGTTTCTAAAGAACTTGTTCCTGCTGTTTTGGGTATTGTGATCTCATAGTTGATAGTAACTGGGTGACGAGCGTTCCACGTACCATAAGCAATCAGACAGGTTGTAGCCAGAAAAACCGTGGCAGCCACCCGCAAAGAATGTTGTTTTAATATTAGCGGTAAAAAGGGATTGTATGTATCGATGAAACGCAGAATATCAATAAAAAGAGTAAATAAAAATAAATAATAGATCATGCCGAGCCAAAAAGAACCAGTTAAAAGGAGGGTATCACCAAGGGGTGAAGGAGAAATTTTATGAATGAAACTGCCTAAAGGGTAACTCAATGCAAAAAGACCAAAAATAAAGAGATAACTCATAGAGAAAACAAGAGATGATTTCCTTCGTAACGTTTGCCAGCCTCGTATCCCAATATAAAAATTAATGGCACTATAGAGTAGTAGTACAATGATGATCATGGTAATGTATGCGCTCCTTCATATAGTCAACGTTGCTATATATGCTCCAAATCAGTGTGATACATGGCAGTCGTCACCGGATAAGTCTATTTATTTCTTTTCGTGACCGGTTGAGGATTTCCTGCCATAGATAGGATACTGAGAGCAATTTGATGATGTACATGTTAGTAAAAGATGTGCAGCGTTTTTCTTATTATACTACTTAGTATGCAGGATTTAGTGAGAAAGGAATCGAAATTGATAATTTTATATATAATTGTAATGCTCTAATGTGGATTGAAAGTTAGGTATAAAAAGGGAGAAGTAGAATGGATAATCAACAGATTTGTGGACCTCTTGGGCCAGTTGATGAAGACTTGATCATAAAGACATGCCAGGAGTTAGTGCAAATTCCCAGCTATACAGGGCAAGAGCAAGAAATTGCGGACCTGTTGATAGAGAAGATGCTTGCTTTGGGGTATGACTCGGCTTGGATAGATGGCGTGGGCAATGTAATTGGTGAGATTCGCGGACATCATCCGGGGCCTAAAGTGTTGTTTGATAGTCATATCGATACGATACCTGTGAGTGGTACTGAAATATGGATTCATGATCCTTTTGAAGGATTGGTTGAGAATGGACGTATTTATGGCCGTGGGGTTGTGAGTATGAAGGGAGCTTTGTCCGCAATGATATGTGGCTTGGCAACTTTGGTCCAATATAAAGATAAGCTATACGGATCTGTATTTGTATCCGGTACAGTTGGTAAGGAGCAGTTTGAAGGATTGGCTTTTCGTCAAGTGATCCAAGTAATAAAGCCAGACTATGTGATTGTTGGAGAAGCTTCTGATTTAGAGATTTGCTATGGTCAGCGGGGGCGTGCTCAAGTGATCGTGGTGACGAGAGGAAAAGCCGCTCATTCTGCTGTTCCCTTAGCAGGGAAGAACGCCAGTGATATGATGCTAAATTTAGCAGCAGAAATTAAGAAGCAAACAACCTTTTCAATGAGTTCCTTAGGACAAGGGAGTCTAGAACTAGTAAGTATCGCCTCCGCTCCCTGTCCGGGGAGTTCTACAGTGCCCCATACATGTTGGGCTACATTTGATCGGTATATGGTCCAGGATGAATTAGAAGCAGATATTTTGCAGCCAATTCATAAAGCGATTGCCGCACTGGAGCACCAGGATGCTGACTTTACCGCGGAGGTAGGGATTGCTGAGTCTGGTCTTGAATGCTATACAGGACAATATTTACCGGGAAAACGGCTTTTCCCTGGGTGGATACTATCCCCTGAACATGAATTGGTAAGTGGTGCTCAACAAGCCTTAGGCAAAGCTGGCTTTACCCCTGCGCTTTCCACTTACACTATTTCCACGAATGCTAGTTACTCTGCTGCGATAGCCAAGGTTCCTACTATCGGTTTTGGTCCTGGCTGTGAGAAGGATATGCATATTGCAGATGAGAATCTAGAAGTAAATCAATTAACAGCTGCAGCGGCAGGCTATCAGGCGATTGCGTGTCATTTTCTGCTTACAAAGGAACAAGAAAGTAGTGAGAGGTGGCGATGAGTATTTTGGAAAGCAATAAAGAGGGATGGGAATATCTAAGAGAGATACCTGTTTTTGCAAAGCTGCCGGAAAAGCAACTGGAGATTATTCATAATCATACAATTGAGAGACGCTTTCGCAAAGGCATGATTATTTTTCTGGAAGGTGATACGGGTGAAGGCTTTCATTATGTAAAAAGCGGCAAAGTAAAGGTTCTTAGAACTTCTGATGATGGGCGGGAACATATTATTAAGATCTTAGGGGCAGGAGAAATTTTCGCTGAGGTGCTGATGTTTAATAATCGGCCTTATCCGGCGACTGCTGTGGCAGTAGAGCCTTCTTGTATTGGTATGATACGTAATATAGACTTAGAGCAGCTGGTACTTACGAATAATGAGCTGGCATTGCAGTTAATAAAAGCGCTGAGTCAGCGGTTAATCTATGCACAGCAGAAGATTAAAAACTTGGCTTTGAATGATGTAATGTCACGTACCGTAGAAGTATTATTGCGCTTAGGCCAGGAACAAGGTGATATCAAAGACAATGGCGTAATTGAACTTGCTCTTGATTTATCGAGGCAAGACTTAGCAAATCTGGTGGGGACAACAAGGGAAACGGTAACAAGGACATTAAGTTCTCTGAAAAAAGATAAATTCATCGATTTTGACGGTCAGAAAATAAGAATTCTGGATGTGGAATATTTACGAAGGTTCATTTCATAGTGCGGCTAAACTATAAGAAAAATGCTCCGCATCCTTTAAAATATAGAAAGGAAACCGAACCACAGAGGCGCAGAGAGCACTGAGAAAAATAGATACGGTTAAAATCTCTGTGCTCTCTGCGAACTCTGTGCCCTCTGTGTTCAACGTTCCCTTAAACTTATACTTTCTGATACTATAAAAAATCCTGGATGAATTTCATCCAGGATTTTTTATTTAGCCAAGAATGGCTTTTAGATCTTCATCAGGAGTGGTAATGAGCTGTAAATCGAATGACTCATTTAGTACTTTGAATACATTTGGTGAGATGAAAGCCGGTGGTGTAGGGCCAATGCGAATGTTTTTGACTCCTAAGTGAAGCAGAGTTAAGAGAATCGCCACTGCTTTTTGCTCATACCAAGATAGAACAAAGGAAAGTGGCAGGTCATTTACGCCGCAATTAAATGCTTTAGCTAAGGCTACTGCTACTTGAATGCCTGAGAAGGCATTGTTGCATTGTCCTAAATCCAAGAGGCGAGGAATGCCGTCAATATCACCAAAGTCCAAATTGTTAAAGCGATACTTACCACAAGCTACGGTTAATATTACGCAATCTTTAGGTACCTTTTGTGCCAATTCAGTGTAGTAGTTACGACCAGGTTTTGCACCGTCGCAACCGCCAATTAAGAAGAAACGTTTGATCTTACCGGCTTTAACCGCTTCGACCACTTTGTCAGCCAAACTAAGGATAACACTATGATGGAAACCTGTAGCAATTGTATAGTCGCCAGCTGTTTCAGGCAGAGCTGGTAAGGATTTTGCATGTGCAATAATTTCGGAGAAATCACGGTCAAGGATTTGTTTGCCACCTTGTAGACCTGTAATATTACGCATATAAATGCGATCTCCATAGGAACATTTGTCAGTAAGCGGCATTACACAGTTTGTTGTTACTAAAATAGCGCCAGAGAAATTTTCGAATTCTGTGCGCTGATTTTGCCATGCAGTGCCGAAATTTCCAATTAAGTGTTTGTATTTTCTAAGTTCAGGATAGGAATGAGCAGGTAACATTTCTCCATGAGTATAAACGTTAACGCCTGTACCTTCTGTTTGTTTTAATAATTCTTCCAGATCTAAAAGATCATGACCTGTGATCACAATGCCAGGGCCAGCTTTAGTGCCTGTAAATACCTGTGCAGGAGCTGGTGAACCGAAACGGGTAACATGGGCATTATCTAACACTTCCATGATTCTAAGGTTCATTTCACCGCATTTTAATACCATTTCAATATGGCGTTCTAAGCTAAAGTTAACATTTGTGAGAGTAAAGAATAAAGCATCATGCATAAAAGCGTCGACTTGTTCATCTCTAGCACCAAGTTCTCTAGCATGGTGGGCATATGCAGAAATTCCTTTTAGACCAAAAACAAGTGTATCTTGCAGACTGGCAATATCCTCATTTTTACCGCAAACCCCCACCTTAGTACAGCCTGTACCTCCAGCGGTTTGCTCGCATTGACGACAAAACATGCTCATGAATCATATCCCCCTTACCATTTTTTATTACATATTCATTATAATGGTATTGGGAAAGAATAAATGTGATGTATGTCACATTTTGCAAACACTTGCAAAAAAGAATAAGTATAGTTTTAGAAGAATCAAGTTACCACAAGAGTAATCTCGTCACAGTTTTTTACAAGGGATGTATATTCTGTCGGTTGATTATTTAAAAGAATCTTGACAATACTGCCAGGAGGAATGGTTTTCGGATTGAAATTGGCAGCTAGCAGTACATCGCTAATCATGGGATGTTCTTGTTCGGTAGAAGAAAAATGAATGACACTTTTATTGGGGGCAATATCTGTGATTTGAGAGACTTTATCATTCATGATGATCGTATAGCGACGAAGGGGGATACGGCACTTAACTTTATTGAATAATACGGTGATGGAATGTTCCTCATCGTTATTGAGCCCTAATAGTTCACCCAGAGTTGGTTCGCAAAGGGGCGAAATCATGATCTGGTCGTTGGCGCTTATGGGACTGGCAGCTGTGGCGGCATTTCCGTTTATGGTGTATTTGCGCCAAATACTATATTCTCGTTCACTGCCATTGATAATATAGTGGTAAGGCGGGACATCCATAGGGTTTTCAGTTGCGTCCATAACTTCTTCCAGGGTACTCGGTACACGGTAATGTACTTGGTCTCTATCGGCCAGTACTGCATCTGGTTGAGCTAATTCATCATTAATCGTAATAATCGGAGATATTTCGTAAGGCTTTTCATTGATAAAAATAAGATAGGAGGGAAGAATATCAAAAATATCGGAAAGACAAAGAGAGGGCATGGTGCCACTTGTGCCTTTCGTTACTTTGATTACATCATCTTCCTGCAGCAGCTCAGAAAGGGTCGCTTTATGACCATTTAGTTCAATGAGACTAGGAGTGCCATGGGTGCCGGGAAAGAAGTTGGTTTGGGAGTTAATAGCAATGGTGATGCCAAGCCCTGGTTTGCCATGGAGACTCCGCGTGTCAATACCTGCAGCCAATAGAGCATCTGCGACGGTTAAGTGACCCAGATTAAAGAGATGCAGGGGTTGTTCGTTTAAGGTAACATTCATAAAATTAAGTGTACGGCTGGCAGAAAGTTTTAAAATCCCAAGAGGAGTGACTGCATCAGGGGTACAAAGGTCAGCGGGAATTTGGCTGATGCCTTCGATTATATCAGGACGGCGAACCGCTACTCGCGGTGCTGGCATGTCAAGGGATTGGGCTAATGCTTCGGAAATCATCGGGGTGAGGGAACCACCACCAACTAAGAGAACCGCTTGAGGGGCCGTAGCATTGAGGGATATGATCTGGGTTGCAATTAATTGTGCCAATTCAGCTACATGGGGTTCAATGTTATTAATAATCTCACTTACGGCTATTTCCTGGGGAAGACCTAATACATCGGTGAGGGTAATGGTAGCGGATTCATTGCCCGTAAGCTGGCGTTTGACCGTCTCTGCCACATTGAAGTCCAAAAGATATTGCTGGGAAATAGCCTCCGTAATTTTATCACCGGCGCAGGGAACCATACCATACGCAATAATCGAACCATCTTTTGTGATGGCCACATCCGATGTACCTGCTCCGATATCAACCAGGACGAGATTCAAATGGCGCATGGTTTGAGGAATTAAGACGTTAATTGCTGCGATAGGCTCTAAGGTGAGAGTGGCTATTTCTAAATTCACAGAGGTGATAGCTGACTGCAAAGAATCGATAACTTGTCTGGGCAGAAAGGTTGCAATTAATTCAACCGTAGCTTTTTTACCTCGCTGCCCCACTAAGGTCTTTAAAGGCGTCTTATCCAGGATGAAGCTAACGACACTATATCCTACACAATAATAAGAAGTGGGGTCGGATATGGTATTGGATGTAGCTAACTTATGCTGAGCCGATTGGATTGCTGCCAGTTCTAGAGCGTGTTCATCACTGGATGTGAGCACACCCCTATCTGACATTTCAATCTCAGCCCTGGATTGAATGGTGCATAAAGCTCGGCCAGCTGCGGCTACTGAGACTTTCTTCAAGGGACCGCAAGAAGTCTCTAATGCATTTTTTACTTCTGCAATAATCGATGCTACTTCTGGAACATCATGAATTTGTCCATCCATCATCGCTCGGGTACGATGCTCTTGGCGATGAGAGGCAATGATCTGAATGCTATTATCTACTTTTTCCCCCACTAGGCCGACTACACTGCGTGTTCCAATATCTAATGCAAAGAGTAGATTTTTTTCCATTAATGTGCTCCTTTTATATATGGTTTTATTTGTGCCAGAATATGAATTCCTGGTTTGTATAAAAATAGGAAGGATCAAGAGTTTCATCTTTCCTGAAATCAGGGACGAAACAGATAGAATATCTCTATAAATAGTATTACTTTCGCGTTTTTCTGCGGATTTCCTTTTTGCAAAAAATAATTGCTTTAGCAAAGTACCAAGGTAGGTATAAACACGGCTGGATCGATGCGATACTTAAGGCATAGCAGGAAAAAAAGTATGTATTTATAATGCATTTTTTGATAAAATGTAACATAAGTATAAATATTTATATGGTGGGGCAATAGCCTGCTTAGATTGAGAGGAGTTTATCTGTGTCTCAAATACACA
The DNA here is from genome assembly GCA_002434245.1 of Pelosinus fermentans. Lineage (GTDB taxonomy): Bacteria > Bacillota > Negativicutes > DSM-13327 > DSM-13327 > Pelosinus > Pelosinus fermentans_B. The sequence goes on along the minus strand of DJJR01000052.1, from coordinate 64,422 downwards.
TTGTAGTCGATAGCATTGGGCAAGTGCCTGATGAAATGCTTGCTGGGCATCCCAATTTACATGTAGTAGCCCTCAAGGTACGGGTTGGTGACCAGGAATGGCGGGAAAATGAGATTTCTACAAAAGAGTTGTTTCAGATTTCTCAAGAGACGAAACAGCATCCTAAAACATCACAGCCGGCACCGGGTGATTTTATAGAAGTTTGTCAGCCTCTTATAAAAGCAGGTAAAGAAATAATTATTATCAGTGTATCAGGAGGATTAAGCGGTACTGCAGAAGGTGCCAGGTCCGTTGCAAAGATGATCGGCGGAGGAAACATTCATGTAATTGATTCAGGTACTGCGTCGGTTGGTATGGTTCAGATGGCTAAGACCGCACTGGAAATGGCTTTGGTCAATTGTTCTGCTGGAGATATTGTTGAAAGATTAGAAACCATGGTAAAAGCGACGCACACGTTCTTAATTCCAGATACTTTAGAGTATTTATATAAAGGGGGACGGATTGGCGGTGCTTCTGCTTTGTTTGGCAGTATACTGCAAATAAGACCCTTGCTGTATTTAGTGGGCGGCAGAGTTGCTGTTATGGATAAGGTTCGTACCAAACAGCGAGTCGTGAATCGCATGTTGGATGAGCTGAAAAAGTATCAGAATTTAGAATATATTGGCATAGGCCACATTGATGTCCCGGAAGAAGGGGAAGCTTTGAGGGTACGAATACAAGAGATGTATCCAGAAACTCTTATATTACCTGCAAAAATTGGCTCCGTATTAGGCGCTCATTTGGGACCAGGCTTGTTAGGCTTAGTTTTCCAGGAAAAAATCTAAATCGCGATATTTCTATGTAGGAGGATTTTATAATGCAGGGGAAGACTGAATGGCTTACAGGTAATGATTTTCGTCGTATGATACTTGGATCATATCAAACGTTTATGCGAGAGCATGAACATATTAATAGTTTAAATGTTTTTCCAGTGCCTGATGGTGATACTGGCACGAATATGTTATTAACATTAAGAGCAGTGGCCCAGGCTGTAAAAGAGGCTCCGGAAGTTGGCATCGGTCCTTTGAGCAAGCGGGCATCAGATAGTGCGATTATGGGGGCACGAGGAAATTCCGGGGTAATTTTATCCCAGATTTTTCGTGGTATTGCTAGAGGATTAGCTGCTAAGGATCAAGCGACATCATCTGAAGTTGGTAAAGCTTTTCAATATGGTGTATTGTATGCGTATCGTGCTGTATCAAAACCTGTAGAGGGAACTATTCTTACCGTGGCTAAAGGAATTGCCAAGGGGGCTCACCGAGCGGTGAGGGATGGTTTAGATTTTATGGATGTTTTATCGGAAGCTATTAAGGCTGGTGAAGTGGAATTAGAAAAAACTCCAGACCTGTTGCCAATATTGAAATCTGCCGGAGTTGTAGACGCGGGCGGTAAAGGACTTATCGTATTTTTATCCGGTTGCTTAGAAGGTCTAAGCGGAGAGTCTTCAGGTCCTGAAGCTAATTTTGACAGTAATTTGCGAGTTGCTTCTCTTGAATATACAGGAGTCGATATTACACATCCCTACTGTACTGAATTCTTAGTGAAACACTGCAGCCTCAATACAGCTGAGGTAAGAAAACAGCTGCTCCCTATGGGAGATTCTTTGGTTGTAGCAGCGGGCAGCGATGTCATGAAGGTGCATATTCACACAGCTCGTCCGGGAGTGGTGCTAGAGTCAGCGATGTCCTGGGGAACGCTGCATGATATAAAAATTGATAACATGGCTGACCAGCATCAGCAGCGTCATGAATTTTTGGATGAAGTGCCAGGGCATAGCCAAGTGGCTATCATTAGTGTAGCTGCGGGCCAGGGTTTGGCTGATATTATGAAGCAAATGGGAGCTGCAACTGTTATTATGGGCGGGCAGACTATGAATCCGCCTGTAGAAGATTTCATTGGTGCAGTGCATCGGGGGAATAGCGAAAAATATATTATTCTGCCTAACAATAAAAATATTCTTTTGGCAGTAGGTCAAGCAAAAAAATTATTGGGCAATCGAGTGGAAATTGTACCCACTACAAATGTGCCCCAAGGTTTGGCGGCATTAGTGGCTTTTGATGCCAATCTGTCCATGCAAGATAACATAGTTCGCATGACAGCACGGAGTAAAGAAGTAAAGGCGGCAGCGGTTACAATGGCTGTTCGTGATAGTGTCGTAAACGGCCATACGGTAGTGGCTGGAAAATACATTGGCGTGCAGGATAACAAAGTGATTGTTGATGCGGATGATGTAGGTGCTGCACTACGCAGTATGGTGGAATCTTTATTAGACGATGAGGATGAAGTAGTTAGCTTGTATTATGGTGCCAGCCTGACAAAAGGGGAGGCACAGGTATTGGCAGATGATCTGGCAGTCCAATTGTCTGCTGTCCAGATTGAATTATATTTAGGTGGCCAGCCGCATTATGATTTCATTATTAGTATTGAATAAGGAATTTAGGTTGGCAAACCTTCTTAGATATACTCTAGGAAGGTTTGTTTTAAAAGGTATATGCGGCAGAGGAGGCTATATGAAGTGGATGTTTTTGTAGCGAGGCAGCCTATTTTCACAAAAAGTCAAAAACTTTTTGCTTATGAACTGTTATTTCGAGACAGCTATGAAAACACATGCACTTGCACTGATGGTGATCAAGCGACATCTGAGGTAATCTGCAACAGTTTTTTTGCAATTGGTATGGATGTTCTTACTGGCGGTAAACGCGCATTTGTTAATTTTACAGAAAATCTGATAAAAAAGGAAATACCTCTGTTATTACCTAAAGAGTTAGTCGTAATTGAAATATTAGAGACGGTGGAACCCACTGCCGAATTAATCAAGGCTTGTGAAAAATTAAAACAAGCAGGATATATAGTAGCATTAGATGATTTTGTCTTTCACCCTAAGTTTATGCCTCTGCTGGATATTGCTGATATTATAAAGGTTGATTTTTTAACCACCACTGGGCATGACAGAAAAAGGATTATGAGCAGCGTTGGTGAACGAAACATTAAATTTTTAGCCGAAAAAGTAGAATCGCGAGCTGATTTTGAACAAGCTGTAAAACTAGGGTACTCGTATTTTCAGGGATATTTTTTTAGTAAGCCTTTGGTTCTGAGAGGAAAAGCGGCTCCGAGTAGTAAAATTAATCAGTTGCGGGTTCTTAGAGTACTACAGGAGCTGGATAAAGAAAATTTTAACTTTAATGCAATTGAAAAATTTATTATGTATGACTTAGCCTTATCTTATCAGTTGTTGCGATTTATTAACTCTGCAGCTTTTTGTTTAACAAATGAAATTTCCTCTGTGAAGCATGCATTAGTGTTAATGGGGAAAAATGAGATTGTTAAATGGGTATCTCTAATTGTTATGCGGACAGTTGGTGATAATAAAACAGATGGTATTCTTGTTACCTCGCTAGTACGGGCAAAATTTTCTGAATTACTTGCTGAACGAGTAGGATTTAAAGGGCGGGAGTCAGAATTGTTTATGATGGGGATGTTTTCCTTAATTGATGTCTTCATTGGCAGACCTCTCAAAGATATTATGGCTGAGCTGCCTATTAGTGAAGAGATTAAAAGTGCATTATTAGGAGAATATAATGATTTCGGCAAGATCTATCATCTGGTGTTATTCTATGAAAGAGCGCAGTGGGAAACTTTTATGACTTGTGCTGCTAGTTTAGGTATCGAGGAAAAACATATCCCTGATGATTATAAAAAAGCAGTAGCTTGGGCTGATGAGGTTTGTTCATTATAGTAAGGTTAAAGAAAGGGGATCATTATGTCTGAAAGAATAAGTTTACAAGATGTACTGCGGGAATATGGAGTGCCATTAGTAACACTAGATATTACTGCTTCGGAAGCGGAGTGTCACAAGTTGCGGGAACACTTAAAAACGCTGACAAAAAATAAAGAACAGGGATATTTAGAAGTGAATTGTTCCTTCTTTGTTGATATTCATGATATTGATCGTTATTTAAGCGGAGAATTGCCTAATTTGTCAGCTATTTATACTTTTCCAGGAGATGTGAAAGTTCATAAGGAGGAGTAAAGATTTCAGTGAGAAAGATTATAGTATTTACGTTACTGTTTGTTTTTCTTAGTACTGTATGTTTTGCTGCAGTAAGCAGTTCAGGGTCTAGGTCATCTTCTGGTTCGAAATCATTTTCTGCACCGTCATCCAGCAGTTCGCCTAGTAAATCGGCAGCACCAGGAAATACGGGAGGTACTTATAAACCCTCGGCACCTGCCAATAGTTTTGGTGACAAAGCTCCTGCAAAACAGACAACACCTGATGTACAACAAAGCAATCCGTCCCAGTTCACTGGCGGCTTCTGGCGAAATGCCAGTATGATCGGAGGCGGTTTTCTAACCGGCAGTTTACTGGGCAGCCTGTTTGGCTTTGGACATATGGCAGGCGGCATGTCTGGGATCTTTGGTATGATATTGAACTTGTTGATCCTTGGCGGAGTTATTATGCTTATTCGTAATGTATGGGATAAGTATAATAACAGAAATAAAGATAACGATCGATACAGATAATAAAGC
>DJJR01000052.1:50222-59708 GCA_002434245.1 Pelosinus fermentans | reverse complement strand
GCTTTATTATCTGTATCGATCTATTTCTTATCTCCAGCTGCCACTTGCTTTAGACTCAGGCCAATACGATTCCGGCTTTCGTCTACGTTTAAGATCATAACATCAACAATATCTCCCACCGAAATAACATCTAACGGATGGCGAAAAGGTTTATAACTCAGTTCTGAGCGATGGATGAGACCATTGGTCTTAATGCCAATATCTACAAAGACGCCAAAATCAGTTACGTTATGTACAGTGCCTTTTACAATCGTTCCAGCAGTCAGTTCTGATAATTTAACAATATTTTTGCGGGTCATAGGAGCTGGCATGTCTTCTCTAGGATCACGACCGGGTTTGGCTAGTGCTGCCAAAATATCACGAACGGTAGGTTCGCCTGCTTCCAGCTCGGCTGCCAAAGCAGCAGCGTTTGCTCTTAGTGCTTCTTCTTGAATGGTTTGCAAAGTGGATTTATCTTTTAAATCTTTTGGTGAGAAACCAAGTTTGGCTAAAATAGCTGCTGCTAACTTATAGGATTCTGGATGAACAGGAGTGTTATCTAAAGGCGTTTCTCCATCTTGAATACGCAGGAAACCAGCGCATTGGATAAAGGTGGATTGCCCTAGACGGGCGACTTTAAGTAATTGGGCTCGACTTTTAAAAGTGCCGTTTTCTTCTCGATAAGCTACGATATTTTTGGCTACGGTAGCATTAATGCCCGATACATGTTTTAGTAGTTCAATGGAGGCGGTATTTAACTCGACACCAACATGATTTACAGCAGATTCGATTACATTAGAGAGGGTTGCACCCAGTTCTTTCTGGTTTACATCATGTTGGTATTGACCAACGCCAATTGACTTAGGATCAATTTTCACTAATTCAGCTAAAGGGTCTTGTACTCGTCGTGCAATGGAAACGGCACCTCGTAAGGTGACATCCAAATCAGGCAATTCGTCTTTGGCCAGCTTAGAAGCAGAATAGATAGAAGCACCGGCTTCATTGGTAATTAGATAATTTACTGACAGTTGATGGGTGTTAATCAGCCCGGCTGTAAATTCTTCTGTTTCATAGGAAGCTGTACCGTTGCCAATTGCAATAAGTGTTACACCATATTGTTTTATAGCCTCTAGAGCAATTTGTGCTGATTTTTCTTTTTGCCCCTCTCCCATGGTCACATAAAGGACATTTGTGGTGAGGACAGAGCCTGTAGGGCTAACGACGGTCATTTTACAGCCTGTGCGATAACCTGGATCAAGTCCCATGACGGTATGTCCGGCAAAAGGCGGCTGGAGAAGTAATTGGCGCAGGTTAAGGCTAAAGACACGGATTGCCTGCTTTTCCGCATTCTCTGTTAGAAGAGAGCGAATTTCCCGATCAAGAGCAGGAAATAATAGCCGTTTATAACCATCAGTGACTGCTGATAAGATGCATTCGCTGAAAATAGAAGTGCCTTTACTGATTTGACGATTGATTAATTCTATATTGGTATCATGTGGAGCTTCCAGGGTTACTTTAAGTAGTTTTTTATCTTCTCCCCGATTGACTGCTAAAATACGGTGAGAGGGGATACGGTTAACGGGTTCTTTGTATTCTTTATAAGTAAGAACTTCTTTACCTAGTTCCTCTGCTACTGCCAGCTCTGTACGAATTTCAGCTGTTCTCCATAACTGTTTTCTCATGTTGGCTCTAATATCGGCTGTTTCGCTGATTGTTTCAGCAATAATATCAAGAGCTCCTGCTAAGGCATCTTCAGCAGTATCCACTTTATTTTCGGGGGATACAAAGTCTGCTGCAACTGTAAGAGGTGTACCCGTTGTCAGTTGTTGGGACAAAATAATGTCGGCTAAAGGCTCTAGTCCTTTTTCCCGGGCTACTTGGGCACGAGTACGTTTCTTTTGCTTAAAGGGCAGATATAAGTCTTCTAACTCTTGCAGTTTGGTAGCGGCAATAATGGCCGCACTTAATTCGGGTGTCAACTTGCCTTGTTCTTCAATATTAGCAAGGATGTCTTCTTGTCGTTTTACCAGATTGCGCAAATATTGCAGGCGTTCTTCTGTAGTGCGAAGCTGCTCTTCATCCAGTTCTCCAGTCGCTTCTTTACGATAGCGAGCGATAAAAGGAACCGTATTGCCTTCGTCTAATAAATTAATAGTAGCAATTACCTGAGGAACTTTGATAGTAAGCTCCCTGGCGATTACGATAGGAATATCAGTATATAACATATTGCACCAACTTTATGATTTTTAGATGGTTTTTATTATACCATAAAAAAAATTATAAATATAATGTATATAGTTATATAAAAAAGTAATGAACCGCGAAGATGCGAAGAAATACAAAGAACACGAAGAATTTTTTTATGAGGGAGAACTCAGAGAGTATACGCTGAGAGGATGTTTTTATCCTCTATGATTCGATTATGATTGATATCTTAGCTCTTTGTGTTCTTCATATTCTTCGCGTCTTCGCGGTTCAAAAGGTTTTATTTTTAATGACGCGTAGCGTCTTTCTTATATAATGCTGATACCTTTAGTATTCGATCACTTTGCTGATGGCCAGATTGGGTTCTTGTCGTAGGTTGACAACTACTTTGCCTAGTTTTGTATTGAGTTTAATTTCAGGGCGCAGCAGGTGGCTTTGATGATTTTTCGTCACGTGGGCCACTTGTTTCGTATTTAATAGGACTAAACTGCCTACAGGATAGATTGGTATCGTATGGATGAATATTGTAAGAAGATGTACATCAAAATGTGTATTGCTTTTTGCTAACATCCCTTCAATTACCTCTAATTGAGACGTATTTTCAATAGCGGCTTTTGTAATTGCTTTATCAAAATAATTAGCAATGGCTACAATTTTTGAAAACAAATGAATCTTGTTGTTTGTAAGACCTAAGGGCAGTCCTGAGCCATCTAAAGCTTCGTGGTGTTCGGCCACAATTCGTGCAATTTTCGGTGATAATTTGCTGCGCAATAATAAATTGCGTCCATATAATGTATGCAATTTGGCACTATCAAACAATAACCCGTTGATACGGGGAAGGGTGGCTTTTCCAATGTCATGTAATAAAGCTCCTAAAGCCAGTTCATAAAGGTCATCCTTAGACAGATTCAACTGAAAGCCTGTTATTAATGAAAGTAAACAGACATTGATGGAATGAACGAGTTCTTGCTGATTGGGATAATAAATTTGTGTATTAATCATTGTGGTTGCTGGCTGTGATGCTTGATCGATAATGTTATTAATAAGGTTACCAATTTGCTCCAAATATAAAAAAGTAAGCTTTTCATTTGCCAGAAAGCTGGTTTGCAGTGAAGACAAAGCCTGAAAACAAAGAGACAGCTCGGTACGCAATTCAGAGGAAATTACTTGCTGCTGTTTTAGCAGCGTTGCTTCTTGGTCAAAGATGCGAATGGTATTAATACCAAATTTTTTTAAGCGCTTAATATAACTTTCTGTTAGGGTAATTCCTTGCTCAAGTAAAAGCTTTCCATACTCGTCTATAACGTCCTGCCCTAATATCATTCCAGGTTCAGCATAGTCAATGATCATGACAACAACTCCCAGTATAAAAACGTTTCTGTAATATTTTGTAGTATTGTATATATTATTGTAATGGATTTTTTAGGAAGGAATAAGGTACTATAGTCCTAATAATCTGGGGAATTAGGCCCTGTTACCATGAAGATCAGATAATAAGCATAAACTAAAGCAGTAATGCTGCGGCGGATAATTGAACTATGTTGTAGTTGCTTGCTATATTTAAACATGTTATTCTTTAAATAAGAGTATTTAGAGGGGCATACCTTATGTACGTTGGAGAAATATAAATCGGCACTATATGAGGTGAGGGTTTTGACTGACTTATTATTATGGGAAATGATTGAACGAATGAGTGTGGCCGCTACGCTGGCTTTTTTATTATCTCAATTTTCAGTATTTCGGCGGATGATTTATCGACAAGGTAATTTTAGTGAAAAAGCTGCAATCACTATTATTTTCGGTTTTATCGGTATTTTAGGAACCTATGCTGGTATCCCCGTAGGCGATGCATTGGCGAATTCCAGAGTTATTGGTGTAATGGCTGCGGGTCTCATTGGCGGTCCTATTATGGGGACAGCCGCTGGAATTATTGCTGGTGGGCATCGCTATTTATTAGGTGGTTTTACAGCATTTTCTTGTGGAATCTCTAGTATTTGTGAAGGTTTGCTGGCAGGTTTAATCCATCGTTATTATCACGAGAAGCTCATTCCTTGGTGGATCGCTTTTATTGCCGGTGTTGTAGGGGAAGTCTTGCAGATGATTATTATTTTGCTTACGGCTCATCCCTATGAGATGGCTAAGAATTTGGTAGATGCGATTGGAATGCCGATGATTTTGGTCAATTCCTTAGGAGTTGCTATTTTTATGCTGATTATTAAGACGGCGATCTATACCCAAGAACAGGTTGGGGCCGAACAGTCTCATAAAGCTCTTGATATTGCAACCAAGACCTTACCCTATCTGCGGCATGGCTTAGATCGCAACTCTGCTCAGGCAACAGCTCAAATTATTTTTAATGCAGGAAGCTATGAGGCAGTTGCCATTACAGATACGGAGCAGGTGTTGGCTTTTGTAGGCGTGGAGTCAACCCATCATTCTGCGGATACTTTAGGATTAACCCTTGCTACCAGTCAAGTACTTTCTAAAGGAGAGCTGTATATCGCACAAAATGCTTTAGACATTGGCTGTTCCTGCAAAAATTGCAAATTGGCCAGTGCCATTATCGTGCCTTTAAAGCGTGCAAACCGCATTATAGGCACTTTGAAGCTATATTATACAAGGGCAAATGCCGTAGGGCATGGAGACAGAGTTTTTGCTTCTGGTATCGCCCATTTATTTTCCACCCAATTGGAATTAACAGAAATTGATCGTCAGGCTAAATTAGTTTCTAGGGCAGAGCTTAAAGCGCTTTATGCACAAATCAATCCTCATTTCTTATTCAACACCCTTAACACGATTACTTCTTTGGTACGTACAAAACCTGATTTAGCAAGAGAGCTTTTATTAAAGTTAGGAGCTATGTTTCGGCATACCTTACATAAAACAGGGCGTAATATCACCCTCAAAGAGGAACTATCCCAAGTCCGTGCTTATTTAACTATTGAGCAAGCCAGACATGGCGAGAAGCTAGTAATTCAAGAGATGATATCTGAAGAAGTAGAAAAATATTTGATTCCTACCTTAACCATACAGCCTTTAGTAGAAAATGCGATAAAGCATGGGCTGCAGCCCAAGGAAAATGGTGGCTGCATTATAATTAGCGCTAAGGAAGATGGTCAGGATATTGTGATTACGATTCGTGATGATGGTGTCGGCATGGATGTCAAAGGGCGGTGTCCTTTGGCGGCGCCTGCTCCAGAATGCATTGGTCTATCCAATGTTCATGAACGTTTACGAGGACAATATGGCATAGGATATGGATTGTCCCTTTTGAGTGCCCCAGGCAGTGGAACTACAGTAACCTTGCGTATTCCAAAGCGTGTGTATGATGAGGGGGAAGAATGTGCTTAGCATTTTAATTGTAGATGATGAGAGTCCGGCTCGTGATGAGCTAAAGTATTTATTGTCCTTGGAAAATGAAGTGGAAATTGTGGGCGAAGCAGATAGTGGGGCGGCAGCGATTGGATTAGCAGCTCAATTAAAAGCGAATGTTATTTTTATGGATGTACAAATGCGGGGCATGAATGGTTTAGAAACTGCGGCGATACTTCGTACTATCGTTCCGGAAACTTTACTGGTATTTGCCACTGCCTATGATGAATACGCTGTCCAGGCTTTTACAGTTGGCGCAGTAGATTATCTTTTAAAGCCTTTTGAAAGAGAACGTGTACATATGACAATCCAGCGTCTGAAAAATTATCATGGTGATGAATGGCGGGCCGCGGTTGGCCGCGTGGATGCGGCGTTAAATAAATCCAAAATTGTTGTGCAAAAGCTTCCCTTAGAAAAAAATGGTAAGATTATTATGGTGCATTACAATGACTTGATTTATGTGTATACCCAAAAAGGTATTGTTACAGTAGTTACAATTTATGGTGAATTTAGTTATACAAGTACTTTAACGGAACTAGAGGAACGCTTGGCTCAGACCAATCTGGTGCGCGTGCATAAGAGTTATATTGTAAACATGGATAAGGTAAAAGAGGTAGTGCCTTGGTTTAAGGGAACCTACTGGTTAAAAGTTGAAGGCGATGTTGAAATACCAATTAGCAAAAGTCGAGTTAGAGAGATCAAAGATATATTAGGATTAAAATAATATATCTTACTCGTCATCTGACATCAGGGGCTGTTGGCAGCCTCTTTTGTCAGATATTTTTTTATCATGACAAGAAAAATATATAGGGTTATGAAAAAAGCAACGAACCGTGAAGGCGCGAAGGAACACGAAGGACGCAAAGGGGGATCATGGTCATTTAAAATTCTTCGTAATCTTCGTATCTTCGCGGTTCAAAATGTTCTGTTTTTAAAAAATGTATAAGGCTTTTTTATGCATAGTTGGTATTTTTATGGTGCATGCTATAGTCAGCGAGGGTGAGGTGCAATTATACATTTCGCCGATAGCCAACTTATTTTACATAGGAGAAAGGAGGGATGGTCATGTTATCATCCAAAGAAGTAATGCAATTGGAAGATTTCCTAGGAATGGAGCAGAATTCAGTGCAATGCCTAAATCACTTTGCCAGCACCATTCAATGCAAGGAAACAAAACAGCTTTTTCAACAAATGGCCCAAAAAAATCAACAGCATTTTCAAAATCTAAGTAAGCATTTGAATGTGAGTCAAACATTACAATAAAGGATAGGGGTGATATTGTGGCACAAGCAGGTCAACAGAACCAACAGCAACAAGGACTGAATGGACAAGGCAGCCAGTTTGCCGATCAGGACATACTGCAATTGGCGTTAAATGAAAGCAAACATCTCGCAGAATCAATTAATTCATACATTCTGGAAGCTGCCAATGAACAGCTTCGCAAGGATTACATGAATGTTCTTGGGGATGTATATAGTCAGCAAAAACAAATTTTTGATGTGATGCAGCAAAAAGGCTTTTACAATGTGGAAAATGCAACTGCTCAGCAGATCAACAAAGCCCAAAGCAAATTTAGCAGTTAAAGTAAGCAGCCTTTGTGTAAATGGAAGAGCCTCTGGGAAGTATCCCAGAGGCTCTTCCATTTACGATAGAGATTTTCCTTGACAACAGTTTTTAATATATATTAGAATAGAGATAGAACTACTCGATAATCGTTTTCTATAAAAAATAAATTAGAATTGGTGGTGAATATATGGAAGTCTGTATCACGTCTTTGCTGAGAGATAAAGGATTTAAGGTTACTCCTCAACGGTTGGCCATCTATAATATGTTATCTTCTACACGGTCTCACCCTAATGCAGAGATGATTTTTAATGAACTGCAGGCGATGTACCCAACGATGAGCTTAGCTACTGTATATAAAACGATGGAAATTCTTAAAGAAATCGGTTTAGTGCAAGTATTAAATGCAGGTGAAGATAGTTTTCGTTATGATGCTGTTATGACGAATCATCCTCATGTGAGATGTACGGAATGCGGCCAAGTCGAAGATGTTCCTGATATTAATATTGATGCATTTGTCAATGAAGTCTCTCAAGGCACGAAATATCAGATTATGGGACAACAGTTTTATTTTCATGGAATCTGTCCTGCTTGTCAACGAAAAAATAGCAATTAAATCCTAATTTGCAAAAATAGTAAAGACTTGGCGAAAGCTGAGTCTTTTTATATTATATTGAAATCATTTCAGCTTAAAGGTATTTTGTGATGCAGTGCGAAATATGTATCAATATAAGAAGGGAAGCATATTTCACATATAAAGGAGAATTGAAATTGAAGACCTATATTGATCATACGCTTTTAAAACCAGATGCAACGCCTCATGACATTCGTTGCTTATGTAAAGAAGCGGCAGAATATAAATTTGCTGCTGTATGTATTAATCCATGCTATGTAGATCTGGCGGTCAGTTTATTAGCGGGTACGGGTGTGAAGGTGGCTACGGTTATTGGTTTTCCCTTGGGATCGAATTTGTCTATCGTCAAGGCTTTCGAAGCTAAACAAGCTGTTTTGCATGGTGCTGATGAATTAGATATGGTGATTAATATTGGTGCCGCCAAATTAGGTCTTTGGGAGGCTGTACTGTATGATATCCAACAGGTCATAGCAGAAGGGCAAGGACGTATTGTTAAGGTGATTGTAGAAACCGGGCTGCTAACAGAGGAAGAAAAGGAACGGGTTTGCCGTATTGTTTTAGAAAGCGGCGCTCAGTTTATTAAAACATCTACAGGATTTGCAGAAGGCGGTGCCACTATTGCAGATATCAGGTTATTTAAGTCCATTATCGGAGATCGAATTGGTATTAAAGCATCAGGTGGGATTCGTACTTTTGAAGAGGCCGCAGCTATGATTGCTGCTGGGGCCACGCGGATCGGAACCAGTAAAGGGATTGCAATTGTAAGCTAGTTTACATAAAATACCGATAGAAACTATTTTGAGCCTATGCTATAATGAGCACCTGTAACTCTTAGAAGGAGAGGAGGGTGCCTTATGCGTAAAGTACTAATAGGCGAAGCGAATACCTTTATAATGGTTGCTGGACTGCTCTTTATTCTAATGCTGTTTTTTGCTATGCCGACCAAACCTCGTATGTGGCTTTATCCTCTGGTACGTCAAGCGGTACAGATAAAGGTTAATTATGAAGCAAGGGATATGGCAACTTATGAAACTGCGCATTTTAGGATTAAATACGCTCCAGTTGATGCTGATACAGTAAGTATGATAGGACAGGCTGCTGAGGCTGCATATCAGCCAGTAGTTGAAACGCTGCAGTATGCGCCTTCTGGTAAAACATTAATTCTTATTCATTCGAATAAGAATCAGCTGCGTCAGGCTTTTGGCTGGTCTGGTAATGAAAGTGCCATGGGAGTGTACTGGGGTGGAACCATTCAACTGCTATCACCTCATGTGTGGTTAAATGATGGAGAATCCGTGGAAGAATTTATTCATTCAGGTCCGATGGTGCATGAGTATACTCATTTGGTGTTTGATCATATAACCAATGGGAATTATCCTCGCTGGTTTACAGAAGGTCTGGCTCAGTATGTGGAGTACCGTGCAAATCATTATGAATGGATTACTGCTGATAATGTATTGGATGATAGGATGTACACCATGAGAGAGCTGGAGGACAGCTTTGATGAACTGTCCAATCAATCCCTGGCATATCGTCAATCACTGGCTGCTGTACGTTATATTGCCGAGGTGTATGGAGAAGATACGCTGCAAGACATTGTTAAGAGTTTAAGAGCCGGCGATAGCTTAGATAAGGCTATCAGTAAAAATGCAGGCATGGATTATGCTGCCTTTGAAAATTCGTGGAAGCAGTGGGCTGAAGTTCATATGAATAAAAAAATAGAAAAATAGCAA
>DJJR01000052.1:0-50147 GCA_002434245.1 Pelosinus fermentans | reverse complement strand
TCGCTTGCTATTTTTCTATTTCTATAGTTGTAAGGCGATTGTTTAATCTTCTTCGTTTTCTTCCTCTTCGTCGTCGTCTTCGCTTCTAGAAATGCGAATTTGCTCTAATAATTCGATGACCTGCTTATTTTGAATAATGAGGATTTCCTGATTCTTTACAATGGTAGCTAATGGTAATGTAATTTGATGAATTTCCTCTAGTAGCATTTTAATCATCTTTTCAGGACTAGCCAATCTGATTCCCCCTACTGTTTTAGTCAAATCTTCTTTAGATTATCCTATGTTAAAGAAGAGAAAAAAGTGACTGTAGATTGTACTTACTTGTCCTTAAATGCTACAATAGCCATAATAATGTTCTGAAGGGAGAATACTTGATTTTATGAAAATTTTCCATGCATGTGATATTCGGGGAATTGCAGGTAGTGAATTGACAGAGGAGATCGCATACAAAATCGGCTTGGCAGTGGGCGTTAAATTAGCTGGCAAAAAAGTAGTAGTAGGCGGTGATGTTCGCTTATCCACGCCAATTTTAAAAGATATATTAATTAAAGCGCTGGTGGGATCAGGCTGCGAAGTCATTGATATTGGGACGGTAGCCACTCCTGTTTTTTATTATGCGCAAAAAGTGATGCAGGCAATGGGTGGGGTCATGGTTACTGCTTCTCATAATCCTGCTCCTTACAATGGCTTTAAGCTGGTATTTGGTGATCAGCCTGTAACCGAAGAGGATATCTTAGAAATAAAACAAATGGTGGAAGAGGGTGTGAGTGTTGTCGGTGAAGGCACAATCATCGCATTGCCCATTGTGGATGAGTATATCTCATCTACTGTGCTTTTAGCTCAGAAAAGTAAATTGCGAGTGGTGGTCGATGCCGGTAATGGAGCTACCTCTCAGATTGCACCACAATTGTTCAGGCAGTTAGGTTATGATGTAATTGAATTATATTGTCAGCCCGATGGAAATTTTCCAAATCGTTCGCCTAACCCAGCCTTGGCTGAAAATTTGCAGGGACTTGGAGAAAAGGTTCGGGAAAGTCGTGCAAATCTAGGTGTAGCATTTGATGGTGACGGAGATCGAGTGGCTTTTGTTGATGAAAATGGACGTGCCGTTGATAATGATGATATCATTGTATTGATCGCTCAATATTATCTTGAGAAGCAGCCAGGAACGATTATTTATGATGCGAAATGTTCCATGGTTGCACCCGAGGAAATTCGTAAAGCTGGTGGCAGACCTGTCATGGCAAGAGCCGGACATACCTTTAGTAAAGCTGCTTTTATACAAGAGAAGGCGTTATTTGCCGGGGAAATCAGCGGGCACTTCTTCTTTCGTGAACTGGGCTACGATGATGGCATGTTTGCAGGGTTAAAGGTATGTGAATTTGTTGCTGCTCATGGTTCCCTGGCGAAGCTTGTGGATGAAATTCCTAATTATATTCTTACCCCTGATATCCGGATTACGTATAAGGGGACGGATAAAGAAGCAGTTTTAGATGCTGTAGCCGAAAAATTAGCAGTGTATAAACCGAACCGTATTGATGGTGTGCGAATTGAATTTCAAGATGGTTGGGGGATGATTCGCGCCTCTGTTACAGAGCCGTTATTTACTTTGCGCTTCGAATCTAAATCAGCAAAACGTTTGCGGGAGATTATTGATACATTGTTATACGCCCTGCCTGAAAATATAAGAGTGGCGGTAATGAATGCATTACCATCCCAATATAAAGAAGACTAAGATTCAGGTGGAGTTTTCACTCCACCTGAATCTTAGTCGCACTATCTAGAGACTTAGTTGTCATCGGACAAGTAGTTATTGATTAAATTTTATAAAAAAAGTAGTGCCCTGAGAGCAAGTATCAATTTCAATGGTTGCTTTGTGTCTGGCAACAATTCGATAGCAGACGGCTAGTCCTAAGCCCGTCCCTTTTTCTTTAGTGGTAAAAAAGGGGGTACCTAACTTTTCGATCAATTCTGGCGGAATGCCGATGCCCTCATCCTGGATGGCTAATATGACCTGGCCTTTTTCCACGAAGGATTTTATAGTGATACTTCCATGGGGCGGCATAGCATCCAACGCATTATAAACTAGATTGAAGAGAAGCTGACGGATTTCCTTAGAGTCAAGAGGCAAATCCGGTATGGGGTTTAAGTCTAGATGAAGGGTTTTATTGGATATAATCGCATTGGACTGCAGTAAAGGAGCAATAGTCTTTATAATCGTATTCAAATTCTGCATTTCTAATTGGACTTGTTTATTCTTCGCTAAAGATAAAAAATCACTAATTATAGAATTAGCACGATCTAGTTCTTCAATCATAAGCTGAAAATAATTTTTAAAGTTATGACATTCTTCCTTATAGCTAAGAAATTGTAAAAATCCTCGGACGCTTGTCATCGGGTTTCGTACTTCATGACCAATTGTGGCGGCCATTTCTCCCACTAGATTCAGCTGATCAAGACGGGTAAGTTCTTGCCGCAAATGTTTGAGCTCTGTAATATCTCTGACAATAACCAGGACACTGTTTTTATCATAAGTCATGATACGCGCTTCCATTGAGCAGATTGTATCATTAATGGGCAGCTGGTATTCAACACTTTTGATTTTCCCAGTTTTGATGGCGCATTTTATTTCAGACATAAATTGCTGAGCTTGTTTACTTGGGAGCACTTCTGTTAGATGTTTGCCGATACGGCTGTTGTGAGGCTTATATAATAAATCGGGATTGGTTACATGATAATCTAAATAAACGCCTTCGTTGGAGAGATAAAATAAAAAGTCAGGCAGAGATGATAATAGTTTGTGATTACGAAACTCACTGGCTCTTAGCTCTAATTCTGTTTTTTTCAATTCATCAATATTGCGCAAAGTGCACAAAACCGAAAAAACAGAACCATCTAGAGAAAATTCAGGAACAAGACGAGCATGATAGTAAAAGTGATGTGCTTTACTATTCGTAAATTCCGCTTCAAATTTTGCTTGCTGTTTAGTTCTAAATATGGCCTCAACCTGTGATTTCCACAAGCTATAATATTTTCTGGGAAATTTTAATTCAGTGACCGTTTTTCCTAGGCAGGATGTTAATGGTATTTTCATTACGTTAAGAGCAGCTTTGTTTGCATATAAAAATCGCAAATCTTTATCAAAACGAATAATTGCATCAGGAGAATTCTCTACTAAGGATTTAAATTCTCCTTCCCATAAACAAGCATGTGGTTTTGGGATAAGGGTAGAATCACTCTGTGGCTCATCCATACTATGATGAGGGCAGGAGGGCGTTGGTGCAGCGTTCCGATTTGCAAGCTGCTGGCGTAATGAAATCAGTTCCTCAATCAGCTGTTTTTTAGCTTTACGTTGATCTTCCATTATATAGAATCCCTCTTTTATAGAATTAAAGGTTAAATCATAAGAACTTTTCTGATATAATACTATATAGTTTTTACTGTAAATTTACAAGTAGTGCCGTTAAAATACTCGAATATACATTACATCAAGTCTAATTAAAGGAGAATATATGAAAGTTCATGTTTTAGCGAGTGGCAGTACAGGCAATGCCATTTTTTTAGATTTTAAACATACTAAAATATTGGTGGATGCAGGGATCAGCACCAGACGTATTAAACAAAGCTTAGCTGCTTTGGGTACGGATATCGAAGAGTTAGATGGGGTATTTATTACACATGAGCATAGAGATCATGTTAGTGGTTTGCCGACTATGACTAAAAAGTACAATTTGCCTGTATATGCCAGCCCTTATACTTGGCGGGCGATGTACTGCCGTGATGTTATACCTGATCTTTGCTGCCAGAATTTATCGGAGAAAGTTACTATTGGACAAGTCAGAGTGGAACCATTTAGTATTTCTCATGATGCAGCAGATCCAGTCGGCTTTCGTTTTTATAATGGAAGCAGTAAATGTAGTGTGGTTACTGATATTGGCTTTGTTACAGATACAGTAATAGAGGCAATTGCATTAAGTGATGTATTAGTTTTAGAATGTAATCATGATTTAGACATGTTGGAAAATGGAGCATATCCCTGGCATTTAAAGCGTCGCATCAAAAGTAATCGCGGGCATTTATCCAATGTAGATGCTGCGTGGACGTTAGCACGGTTAAAAAGGAAGCCGAACATGCAGGTATTCTTAGCTCACATGAGTAGGGAAAATAATAATCCTGAATTGGCAAAAAGCACTGTAAGTGCTATATTAGAAGAGCAGGGCTTAAAAATTGGCTCAGAAATTGAATTGCATATAACCTATCCTGATCGTACAGTGAGTAGTAACTTCTAAGGGGGCAGGATGATGAATCGAAAAATTGGACAGATATTTTTAATTGCAGTTATCGGAGCGCTGATTGGCGGCAGTTTAGTCTTAGGTTATGGCGGCAGGTTTTTATCGAAATCTACACCGCAAAATATGACGCCGATACAAGGTTTACTACAGGAACCTGCGGCGCAGGCCCAAGTGTCTGAGGCGCGCAATACGCCTTTGGTGAGAGCTGCACAGACTGTCGGTCCAGCAGTTGTGGGGATTACGAATAAAGCTTATGCTCGAAACTCTTTTAATCGTAAAGAACTTGTAGAGCAAGGTGTAGGCTCAGGAGTCATTTTTGATGGGAATGGATATATTGCCACCAATAATCATGTTGTAGAAAATGCTCAGGAAATTACAGTATCTCTAGCAGATGGACGGGTGCTTGCCGGGCGAGTATTAGGGGCTGATCCTGCTACTGACCTGGCCGTCGTAAAAGTAGAAGCTACTGGTTTGCCCACAGCTGTTCTTGGGGACTCAGACAGTTTATTGGTTGGTGAACCGGCGCTTGCCATTGGTAATCCCCTTGGTTTGGAGTTTAAGGGGAGTGTGACTGCTGGGGTTATTAGTGCGCTGAATCGCTCTATTGAGATTGGAGAACGAAAATTTAAACTGATTCAAACCGATGCTGCTATTAATCCAGGAAATTCGGGTGGAGCATTGGTAAATGCTGATGGTGTAGTCATTGGGATTAACAGTGCAAAAATAGCAGTTGCAGGTGTAGAAGGTATTGGTTTTTCGATTCCGGTTAATACTGCTAGACCTATTTTACAATCTCTTATTGAAAAAGGACGTGTAGTAAGAGCTTACCTAGGCGTAGGCATACTTGATCGCAATACAGCTGCGAGTTATGGGTATGAGCTTACCATTGATAAAGGAGTCTATTTGCTGCAAATCGCAAAGGGAGGACCAGCAGATAAGGCTGGTCTTAGAGAAGGTGATGTGATCTTGAAGATAGGAGACACTGAAGTCAATAGTGTGGCTGACCTAAGAGGAGCGGTTGACGAGCAGGCAGTTGGCAATACTGTGAGTGTTACGATTCTTCGTAAAGGTAATCAGCAGGCTGTGAACGTACTTTTAGAAGAAATGCCGACGCAGCAGTAAATGAAAATTACAATTATTGCTGTTGGTAAAATTAAAGAAAAATATCTATCCATGGGCATTGCCGAATTCGTCAAGCGCCTCACGCCTTATTGCCGCTTGACTATCATTGAAGTTGACGAAGAACGTATGCCTGAACATCCTTCTGATGCTGAGAAAGCGAAAGTACTGCTCAAAGAAGGAGAGCGCATGCTAAGATACGTAAAAGAAAGCAGCCATCTCATCATCCTTGACGTCATCGGCAAGCAAGCTTCCTCAGAAGAACTTGCAGAAAAAATAAGTGATTTAGGCGTTTCTGGAAAAAGTGATATTACCTTCATCATCGGAGGCGCCTTCGGCCTTTCCTCGGAGCTATTAAAAGCTGCAAAAGAAAGGTTATCTTTTTCCAAAATGACATTTACTCATCAAATGATACGACTGCTATTAGTCGAGCAGATTTATCGGGCATTTAAGATTAATCGGGGAGAACCGTACCACTTGTGACGGCGAATAATGGTCTTCTATCTATCGGAAAGAGGGACTATCCTCACCTCCATCAGTCGATTCAGTCATGTCAGGGGTAATAATAATTAATATAAGTTAGAAACACTATTTGCTAATTATGAGCAAATAGTGTTTTTTCTTTCAAGATAAGCATTGTAAAAATAGACAGCTTATTTCATGTAACGTAGAAAGTGCAATATTTAGCAGGATTATAAGAGAAAAAGTAGTAATTAGTAAAATATAGTAAATTTCATGTTCTGATAAATGATGGGAGGGATAAGTAATGGGGGAACAAGGTACAGGGCTGTAATTGTATGCCTAATTCAAGCGGGTATGTCCTGTTTAGGATTTACCCGCTTTTGCATTTGAGTGAGGAAAAATTTGTTTAATGAAGTAAAGAAAAACCATCCTGGATATGACACGCCAATAACAAATTGAAAGATTAGATGGCCGATAAGAGCATTTATTGAAAGGTTTTTATAAAAAAGATGCAAAAATACTGGATCGAGTTATTGCTTATAATGAGAAACTTATTACACTGACCGAAGTTTTATTCAATCAAATTAAATAGCATTCAATCATAATCTATACTATCGAACAGTAGCTTAATTGCCAGTCATGAAAAAGTTATCTCAAAAAATACATCAGTTTACAGGTATATTTTACTAGTGTATCTTTTGTAAAAGAAGATATTGAATTCAAGCTAATAGAAAGGAGTAATCAAATGGAACATCAGCGTTTGCGGGGGGGATTGCACTATGGAGCTCGCGAGAAAAATAAAGATAAGTATACGATAGAGGACATTGCTATTGAAAGTGTGGGTATTGACGAATGTGATAAGGGGTTTGATTCGGCTTGTCAAAAAGTTAAGAGAATACTCGCTAGGATCAAAGAGTTTATAGGGGAGCCTAACTTCATAGTTACTGAAAAATTTAAACCAATAATAGTTAGAATCGTGAAGAAGTTCTATTTAAATGAAGACGGAATGAATAATTACACCGGAATGAATAATAATAAGCTAGATTTGAATCGTAATGGTGATAGTGGTGGGGAATATGAGATTTGGTCGAAGTTGAGTTTTATAGACACTATTGCTGATATGCCACCAAATAGTAAAGAGCCTTTCCAGAATGAATCTCAGGAATTTAAAGATAATGTGAATAAAATAGTAGAGCAAGTTTATAATGATATGACATTCCTATCTTTATTTGTAACTGATCCAGACAAGAAAATGGAATTAATAAAGGAATATTTGAACGATATAATAGATAGAGACCAATCTGGCTTTACTGGCGATTGGAGATTGGAAATATGGCAGATTAATAAACAAAAGCTTAATGCAATCATAGAAACAAGCAATGATCATAAGTTAAGGCTAAAGAGTAAAAAGACTGAATAGATTGATTAGCATATAAAGAAAAATAAACATTATATCATATTATTATGAGAACAATCAAGTACATCACTAAGCGGTGTTGTTGTACTTGGTTGTTTTTTTTTATTATTTATAATGAAGACAAGTTAATTGCAGGGGGTGAGCAAGCAACCGACCAAAGTCTCTGGTAGATTCAAATAAACTTAATTACTGAGGGGGTGTTCTAAAAGTAATCACTAAAGATGCTCTTTTGAATGTTGAAAAAATTATTTATATGAGGTGTTGAATATGAATTTTTTAGTACAAATTATTGAAGATGCCAATTTTAAGCCAAAGCTTATGAATGAGGCAGTTAAAATTACCCATTTAAAATTAATTTTTGAAAACCAATCTCCAGAAAAAGGAAAAGAAGTAATTGAATTAATTAAAAGATGTGGAGAAATAAGCAATTGGGGGAGTGCAGAAAAAGATGGAGAGAAAATATATTTGTTGAAAATTGCTAAGCCAATACAAATAAAATCGCTAATTGGACTGAAGAAATGGCTAACTCCATATCATCGATGCCTTGGAAGTTCTGTCACGGTGTTTACTGAATGTATTAAAAGAGGAATAACTCGCGAGTTTGCAATCTGGGATGAGAAAGAGATAGTTCTGCTAGAAAACTATATAGAAGAATCGGGAATCCATTAATAAGTAATATCTGCTACTTCTATATCTAGAGGCATATGAAAGTTAAAATAGCTCGGAGGTGGTATCGTGATTACTGCTGCCTTCAAAAAAATAAAGGAGGATAATATCATGAGAATCAAAGAATACGCAAAAAAGTACGCTAAAAGAGGTTTATCCATTATACCAGTATGTTCGCACAACCATGAAGATATGAATCAGGAGCATAGACAAAAATGTAAGGCTCCAGGCAAAGCACCGCTCATTGCTGGGTGGCCAAACCAGGATGTAACTAATTTTTCAAAAATTGATTTATGGTGGAGGAAATTTCCTAAGGCTAATATAGGTATGGTACTGGGGTCTAGAACAGGCTTAGTTGCAATAGATATCGATGGTGTTAGTGGCGAGGATATTTTAGCTAATTGGAGCCAGGGTGACCTACCTCCTACTTGGGAATATATCACAGGTCATGGCAGACGTTTAATATATGCTCTGCCCGAAGGTATCATAGCTAAAAAAGTCACTCGTACAGATAGAGAGCGCGCGCATTCCGAATGCGCTCTCATGGGTGATGGACAAATGATTGTCATGCCTCCATCTATCCACTACACGGGCGTGACGTATGAGTGGAAAGACGGACAAGCGCCATGGGATCTTGATCCTACACCAGTTCCTAAATGGATTCTTCAAGAAGTTACTAGAGCAAGCGGTCAAGAAAATTGCAATTTTCCTCAAAAGGAGGAAGCCATTGGTAGTAAGGCTATTAATTTCCTTCAATCTAAATGTGCACGCTTTGCTGAGGGGTGGAAAATACAACAAGCAGAAGGACTTGATGAAGAAACTTGGTTTCGGTGGTGCGCTTGCCTAGTAGCTGCTAAATGTCAAAAAACGGCGCATCGTTTTTCATCTGCCAGTACTAAACATAATTCTAGAAGTGAAGAACGAGTTTCACAGTTGACTAAGGCTGAGGTTCAGCGAGGTATGGTACGATGCTTAACAATGGGGTGCCAAGAAGATGCTATTAGAAAGTGCTTTAAGGGCGCAATTAATCTCAACAATAACATGATCACGAATTCTCCTGGTACGCATATAGTCCGTTATAGGGGACAGCAAAAGACAGATAAGGCATCTGAGGCGCTAGAAGATATAGGCTTGTCCTTTAGTCCAAAAACGGGGAAATTAGAATTTATAAATAATAACATATATGCACGTTATCTATTAACGCAGTTTGATTTGATATATTACTCATCTGGAGAGCAGTTCTATTTTTATGAAAATGGGGTATATAAGTTAGCTGAACAAAATGCATTATCTCGTATACTGCGGGATAAATTGCATCAACATGTGCCTGATGAATGGACAAGCAGTCTGGAAGCTGGGTATTTGGCTGCTTTAAAAAGAGAAGCCACATATGTTTCAGAACTGAATTCTGAGCGGGGTTATATTAATTTGACTAATGGTCTACTAAATCTAACCACCTTTGAGTTGGAAGCCCACCGTAAAGATTGCTATTTAACCATTAGAGTACCCATTACATATGATCCAAAGGCCCAATGTCCAATTTTTAAGAAGTTTCTTAATGATATATTTGGTGAAGACCAGGAGTGTATTAATGCAATTGGTGAATTTATGGGATACGCAACTACTGCTGACACTCAGGCAGCAAAGGCGTTAGTGTTATATGGAAACGGAGCCAATGGGAAATCAATTCTTTGCAATGTATTGATGGAATTGTGCGGCAAGGAGAATGTAGCCACAGTTCCGTTAAAAGATCTTGAAAATCCTTTTAAGAGGGCATCGCTAGTTGGAAAAATTATTAACTTAGCAACTGAGAATGAACTGGGAAAATGCGGATTAAATACACAGTTTTTTAAGGCCATTATCAGTTCAGATATGATCGATGCAGAAATTAAAAGAGGCCCATCCTTCTCATTCCAACCCATTTGTAAATTGGTATTCGCTTTAAATAATTTGTTTTATTCAGCCGATTTATCACAAGGTTTTTTTAGACGATTATTAATCATTCCTTTTGAACGTGAATTTATCGGAGAAAAGGCGGATAAAGGGCTGTTTGAGAAAATTAAGACAGAATTACCAGGTATCCTTAACTTTGCCTTAGAAGGCCTAAAACGGCTACGAAATAATAACTATAATTTTACAGAGCCACAGAAAACCAAAGATGTATTAATTGAGTATCGTAAAGCAATTGATCCTGTTTTTGAATTTGTGAGTGAATCGATTCAAAGGGCTCCTGCCCATCAAACGATAAAAAACGATGTATTACACGATGCGTTTCGCTCCTGGTGCTTTAAAAATGGCCACAAGGGATCAGCGGATATCGGTAAGCGGAAACTAACAGAAAGGTTCAAACAAGTGCTAAAGGATTGCCGTATTCCTTATGATGTAGGAATGAGCAATGGAAAGCGTTATATATCAGGCATTTCTTTCATTTTGGATTCACCAGAAGTATTGGAACCAGAAGAAGTAGCTGATCTTGATATGGTAGGGTAGCAACAGTAACGACAGTGACTGGAAGGGGGGGGTTAGGATGTCCTACGGACATTTTCGGGCAAAAATAGTTCAGGCTAAAGTAGTAATGAGTAGATATGGCGGTAAAAAGGATTGGCATCTAGCAGAGATTACTTTTCAAATAAATGGAACCAGTCGACAAATTTGTGAATCCATTAGTGGGTGGCGTATTTATAACCTGTTAGATTTACTTGGAGTATCGGGTAAGGTTTCGAGTGCACTAAGTCAATGTGTAGGCAGAGAATGCGTTCTGGGTCTTGAGTATAAGAAAATAGGTTTCCAAGACAGGGTCGTTGAGATATATAGTATGGAATCCTTTGGCGGTGTAGGGTAAGTATTAAGATTGATACTCTTGTTACTGGCGTTACTATTATAATTAATGAAAAGTCATAAAAAACAAAAATTTAGGAGGCAAATAAAATGGAAAATGTGATGAGAAATAAATATATAGACCTAGCTGCAAAATATTATGTGGATCGGTTTTCATTCGAAAAGTTTGATGGAGGTTATGATTTGATAGCGCAAAGCATGTTGCACGGTGATGCACGGGATGTGGCTTCAGGGGAAGAGCCCTCCAACGTGGAATTAGAGGAAATTTGTTATGCTGCCCATGAAAAATTTATTATGGAAGAAAGAATTAATACCAATGGTGGCTTTATCAGTGCTATTTTAGATATAGATAGTGATCCAAATGATGATGACGAAGTTCGAGCTTTTAGTGAGGGTTTGAGTAAATTAGGTAGTGGTAAATGTAAAGTAGCAGATGTGACTAGCCTTTCTGATGATATACTACGATGGGAATTTGAAGAAACGCCAATTGTAGAAGATGTCAGAGGGATTATGGATTTCTATACTATGTGTAAAGTATTAGGATATTCTCGTGTTTATTTGGAAGTTACAACTCAGCAAAATGAGAAGTATCTTTTAGGCTTTAAAGATACGTATCGATGGCATTAATGAATGAGAATTAGGGTAAAGTTCTACTGCGTTTAAATAAGTAACAAATCAAGTTTTAACTAGATATTATAACCCTGAGATATCGAACTGGCGATATACTGTGCCAGTTCGGATTTGGGGAGGGAATAATATGAAGATGACTAGCAATCATGGTATTTCATTCATTCTTTGCAAACAGGAAAAGACCCTAGGGAGAAGTGGGAGGCATGGTAGATGTTGTTAAATCGAACATGCCTCTCCCAAGTGCCCGATGAAGAGCTATTAACTGCCTTTCTGCCTTCTGTCTTGGTGAAAGAATTGGTTGCGGAGTATGGCACAGTGCAAAAAATCCTACTAAGTGCCTATCCTGGTGAATTTCAGCTCCTACGTGGAATCGGACCTATCAAAGCCAAGCAACTCCAATATATCTGTGAATTAGCTAAGAGGTTATATAAAGCCAATTCCAATTTACCACCTATCATACGTACACCCCAAGATGCCTTTGATCGAATGCAAGAGATGCAGCACTTAGGCCAAGAGCAAATCCGAGTACTCTATCTTACTACTAAGAATGGCATTATGGCAGAAGAAACTGTTGTACAGGGAACACTTCATACTGCAGTTGTTGGCCCCAGGGAAATATTTTGTAGAGCCGTCAGACTTAGGGCAGCATCCATTATCATCGTACATAATCATCCTTCTGGTGATCCAATGCCTAGCTCGGAAGATATAGCGCTAACCAAGAAGATGATAGAGGCTGGTAAGATACTAGATATTCCCTTATTAGATCATATGATTATTGGTCGGGGACGGTATGTGAGCTTAAAAGAAAAAGGAATCATATAGAGAAATTACATGATTATTTTAACTTTATTAAAGAACAAATCGTTGCAGGAGGTAATATTTCATGGAAGAAAATCACGAAATGCAGTATGCCTATGAAATGGTTATTGCCATTGTGGCAGATATAGTGGTCGAGTATTTGAAAGAAACAGATAGTCAAGATAAAGATAATGCTACGGTTGCTACTGATGTTAATGTTGAGGGAGTAGAGGGACAAGTAGCCAAAAATGATCCAGAAAAAACGGCTGCTTGACGGAGTAATCGAACATGCATGCAGCCAATCAGGTGGCCCTGTATTTACGGGTGAGTACCCAAGAACAAGTAGAAGGATATAGTCTAGAAGCCCAGGAAGTAACCCTCCGAGAAGATGTAAAACGACGAGGAAAGTTCATCTATCAGGTTTATACCGATGCAGGTGTTTCAGGAATTAGGGAAGACCGCAAAGCATTTACTGCACTCATGAGAGATGCCAAGAACGGCTGCTTCGGTGAAGTGTTAGTGTGGACAGTAAGTCGCATTAGCCGTAAACTATCCTATTTTCTAACAGTAATCGAGGAACTTAGAAAACTTAATATCGAATTTCGTAGCATGACTGAAAAATTTGATGCCGCAACTCCCATTGGTCAGTTTTCGCTGACCATGATGGGGGCGGTTGCTCAGATGCAGCGGGAGTCCTGGATGGAATCTTCTCGTCTTGGTATTAACAAGAGGGCAGAAGCAGGACGCTATAATGGAGAGTTAATGTTAGGGTATCAACGTATACCTGATGAGGAGGATCCCCGAGGTGGTAATAAGCTAGTAATTGCTTTGGGGGAAGCAGAAATCGTTCAAAGTATTTTCTTTCTCTACGCTAGTGGTAAGGGCTATAAAGCAATTGTGAATAGCCTAAATGATAAGGAATTGACAGGGAAAATGGGGAAAGCATTCAGTATTAAAGCGATTCGAACCATTCTGTTAAATCCTATTTATATTGGTAAAGTGAAATGTAAGGGCAAATTAGTGGAAGGTATTCATGAGCCCATTATTAGTCAGGAGCTATGGGAACAAGTACAAAAACGTCATGCTATAAAGTCTAAAGCTGTAAAGAAAGAAATTGACCATGACTATCTCTTATCCGGTATCCTGCGCTGTCCAGAGTGTGGCAATGGTATGCTCCCGATTCATGTTACATCCAAGCGTAAAGATGGAACCTTTCGCATGAACTATTACTATGCCTGCGGTGCCTATTTAAATAAAGGCAAAACCGCTTGTCATGCCAATAGCGTTAGAGCGGGTGATGCAGAAGAAAAGGTACTGGAATGGCTACATGAAATTCTAACGAGTCCTTTTTGGATTTATAAGGTCACAGAAGCAATTAAGCAAAGCCAGAACGGGATGGACCTGCCTCAAGAAGCAGAACGTAAAATGATTCAGGATAGGCTTACAGCAATTACAAAACAGCAAAAGCAAATTCTCGTTTATTACGAAAATGGTGTTTTAAGTAGGGATGCTTTTCTGCTAGAAGCACAAGCATTAAAGATAGAAAAGCAAGAATTAGCAGCAAGCATGGAAAAGGTCCAAAGCGCAGAGCATCAGGTGGAGTGGGCTGTAGAAGAAATAAAGGCAACGTTTCATCAGCTTCGTTTCCTGTTACGAAAAGCATCTGCCGAGAAGCAAAAGGCATTGATTCGTGCTTTGGTGACAAAAATTTATGTGAATGATCATCGTCAAGTGGCAGAGTTAGAACTGAAAGTACCTCTGCCATCTACAGAAGGTGAGGAAGAGAGGCTGTTACGTTTGCCTCTTAAAAAGGCTGAATAATGATAGGTGGTAGAGTAAGGTTGCAGGGCTTTACGGGCGGACATTTCGCCCTAAAAGCCCTCTATTAAAGAAGTAGAAAGGTGGTGACCGAAGATGAAAGAGCAAAAAAGAGGGGCAAAGGTAGCGATTTACGCTCGTGTATCAACGGAAGAACAGGCTGAGCATGGATATTCCATCGACGGCCAGCTTGATACCTTGCGGCAGTACTGTCAGCAATATGGCAAGGTCATCGTTGGTGAATATGTCGATCGAGGCATAAGTGGTAAGGAAATGACAAAAAGGCATGAATTAAAACGCCTTTTACGAGATGCTGAGAATAAAGCTTTTGATGAGGTGCTTGTTTGGAAAATTAATCGATTATCCCGTAAGACCAGAGATTTACTAGAAATCGTAGAGCAACTCAATCGCAATAACGTGTACTTTCGTTCCTATTCGGAAAACTTTGAGACGGAAACTCCTATGGGGAGATTCGCTTTGCAGATGATGGGTGCTGTTGGGGAGCTAGAGCGCAATACCATTGTAGAAAACGTTAAGATGGGACTAAAACAACGGGCTAGAATGGGCTTACACAATGGCGGAAGCTCTTTAGGATATAAAAGTGAAGAACTACCAGGCAGTGATCGCAAGAATCGCAAGACAAAGCTTGTTGTGGTGGAGGAAGAAGCCTTGATTATTCGGAAGATCTTTACTCTCTATGCATCTGGAAAGGGGTTTCGAGCTATTGCCAATCTACTCAATCATGAGGGACATAAAACGAAGAGAGGCAATTCTTTCAGTTGTGATTCCATTAGAGAAATCATTATCAATCCTGTCTATGCAGGAATCGTCCGTTATAACCGTTTTGAAGGATGGAATGAGAAACGACGCAAAGGTAAAAATGCGAACCCCATCTTGACGGAAGGTAAGCACGAAGCCATCATTAGCCAAGAAATATGGGATAAGGTCCAGACCTTGTTTCAGCAGAAGTCAAAAGTGAATCCCAGGGTACATGACAGTAAAAACCTATTGACGGGTCTCATACGGTGTCCCCAATGTAATTCTCCCATGGTCGCTTCGCGAACTGTTAGCAGGCTACGAGATGGTACAAAGGTGATTAGACGATATTACTCCTGCGGTCAGTTTCGTACCAAAGGAAGTGCTGTCTGCCATGCCAATTCAGTAAAGGCGGATTATGCGGAGCAGTATGTCTTAGATCGAATGAGAGAAGTACTGACGAAACCAACGATATTAAAAGATATCGTCGCCCAGATTAACCGAAAGAAGCTAGAGGGAGTAGGACCGCTTGAACAAGAATTAAAATCAATTGCAGTTAACTTGCAACAATTAGTAGAAAAAAAGCGTAAGATCATGGATGTCTATGAAGCAGATGTGATTGATAGGAATACATTATCCATGCGTATGGAAGAACTGACAGCCAATGAAGATGCCTTACATGTCAGAAAAGCAGAAATTTCTTATGTTTTAGGGGATGCCAATTCTCAAGAAGTATCCTATGAACAAACAAAGTTCTTAGTAGAGAGGCTTTATGAGGTGATTAGCACATCTTCCTTTGAGCAGAGTAAAACTTTGCTGCGCATGGCAATTCAAGAGATTCAACTAACACCGGAAAAGATAATAGGGAAGATACAAATGGCATTTGATGAGAAAATTTACTCCTACATAGAAGATACCCCGTCAGTTCAGAAGGCTGACGGGGTACTTTTATGCAAGAATGACATTGTATTTGCTATTTAAAAAAGATGCTGGAATCGCTACTCTGGGGGAAACGATAGAAATTGGTAAAAGTGTTAATTTATAGGCACAGTACAGAATTTTATTTGTTACATCAGTGTCAATAGAGACAAGGATTTTTGCTTAGAAAGCCATTTTGTGACAAAAAAGCGTAAATAAAAAAGGGATTTCAAAATTATGAAAGAATACTATAGTATTCGAAAGTGGCGAAAAGTCCCTTTTGATAAATGGGACTAAGAACGAATCTTTAGTTTATTTTTCTTGCTCTAAGTGCTCCATGAATTGGACGAGGGTAATGCCAAGTTCGTTACATATTTTGGCGATCGTCCGCAAAGATGGACTTTTAAGACCGCGCTCTAGCTGGCTAATATAAGTGCGGTGCAAATCAATATTGAGAGCAAATTCTTCCTGGCTCAGGCCTTTTTCAGTTCGTAGGGCTTTTAGTACTTGTCCAAATTTTTTATCTATCATAATACCAAAACTATATGCTGAATAATACTATTGATCTACAGACTATAGTATTCAAAATGGGAAAGGGTGAATTATTTTTGCTGTTATATCAGGAGATTAAGGGTATACCACAAGACACAGGTTAATTGGGGTAAGTTCTCGCGTATGGAATTAGTAAGAACAAACATTTGTTGAATACGCAATTTGAATATGATCTAATCGAATATCAATTTATGGAGGATGAGAAGATGGAAAAATTATCGTCTAAACCACGCAAGGTACTACCGAGTATTATAATGCCTATCATATGGGGGCTAGGCGGGCTAATTGGTCTATTAATGGTTGTGAAAAATACGAATAAAATGCCGATATCTCCCCTTGGTGCAGGGCTTATCTGCATAGGTCTGTTAGTGGCAGCCGTTGGTATGGGACTCAAGAAAGCGTGGGGTGCTATTGCCATTAATATCACAGGTATATTGGTAATATTCTTTGGTTTTATGGCTGATCGCTTATCCTTATGGATATTGATTTTTGGTCTCGCTGTTTTACTAGTTACCCTCTGGAATAATATACAGGTGGTCATGAATGAAAGAAAGCAAGCTGGAAATAGGGCGCTAACTATGGAAAATAGACCAGAAAAGCATAGCGAGGGACAATTGGAATCGGAGGGAGCAAAAGCTTTATGGTATAAACGTCCGAAATGGATGATTAGCGGGGCAGGGATCATCGTTATAGTTCTGATTGGTCTTATGTTTTCTCCTTCTTCCAGTGCTGTAGATACTAGTCATTTTATTACCTATCAATCCAATGCCAAACCTGGATTTACCATTAGCTATCCGAGTACCTGGATCAAAGAGGTTCGAAAAAATGATGTATACCTGCTTTCTTCTGATAAAGAACCTTTCGATCAGATTGTTTCTTTTACTGCTGGTGCTAGAAATGATAAAAAACAAAGTACCTTAGAAGAGAAGGCTACTGAAATCGTACAATACATGGCAGGACATGCAAATCCTAAAATCCTATATAAAAAAGAAACAACATGGCTAGGGCAAAAAGCTTATGAGATTGGCTTTTCTGCAAACGATAATGTATTTGATCCTAATGGCAAAGATGCACAAGGTAAAGTGATGGTAACTATAAAAGAAGGTACCTTACTTTATATCATAGAGGACGGTAGCAAAAAGGCATTTGAAAAGAATGAAAAGTTACTGGATGCGATTGCATCCTCCGTTACTCTTTCCAGTAAAGCTGACGTTGTGGTTGAGCAACCAAAAGCAGTCCCTGCGGTGACAAATAACGCTACACAAACAATTAAACCCAATGCTATTTATGGCACATGGGAAGGACGTAATGATACCCATGGAATGCGTTTATTACTGACAGTTGATGAAGGTTATATTGTTGGACACCACTATGCAGCAAGAAATGATAAGAAACGGGTAGATGGTAGTGATCAAACCACGATTACGGGTAAATTCACAGGGCAATCACCCTTTATAGTGAATTGGAAGAGTGGCTATGGCAATGGAAAAGGACAAGCAGAAATCACGGTCATAGATGATAAAACGCTGCACTGGCGCATTATCTCCAGTGAGGGAGAACATTATATTCCAAAAGAAATTGACTTAAAAAATAGTAAATCATGATCGAAATGGAGGGAAGAGTATGCAAGTAGCGGTAGGTATTCTATCAATACTACTAAGTTTTGCTGTATTATTTCAATCTTGTGCAGTATCAGTGGGGGGCAGTATTTCTCATAACCAAGGTGCGTCTGATGGAGGATCGATTGGGATACTGGTAGGGATTGTACTATTAAGTGGTGGCGCATTTGTTTTTAAGTTACCGAAAATTGCGATGTACCTGTTTATTGTGGCAGGTATTTTAGCCTTACTCGCTGGTTTTGCTGATTTTAGTGATATGAAAATCTGGGCGGTAGTGTCGGGGATCTTTGCTTGGATGAGTTATTTAGCCTATCAGAAAAGAGTATAAAAGGATCTATGTTAAGTCCACTACGGATTTTTCCATGAATTGTTGGTTTGAAAAAGGTTGCTGCAAAGCAGTCCTTTTTCGTGTAAGAACAGTATCATGAAATTCATAAGTAAGAACTGCATTTTATTGCTACTGTCGTCTCTCAAGATACTATTTAAGCTAGGGAACTTGTAAATGAATACGATTTCAACTATATATTATTACCTTGATTATGCTGGCAAAAACATTGCTAGACACCATTCAAGGAGAGTGACAACATGCAAATCATCAATTCTATAGCTGATATTCAGCAACTAAAAGAAGCTAAAATTATTTCTAAAGATTTGGCTGAACATCTAGAAAGAAAGGTTAGGTCACTTCATACCCAGATAAAGCAGCAAATTGGTCGAGGCGACTTTTCTTTAGCTCAATATGGCATATTGGTTTTATTAGAAAAAGGGGATCGCAGTTTACGAGAGGCCGGATTACCCGAAGCCATGGAGGAAATTATGCCCGAATGGGTGAGTCGTCTCGAAGTGGCAGGAGAGATTTACTTTATACTCTATCTGATTGGGAACACGGGAAGCATTTATCGGGTTTATGTGCCAAATCCTATTTTAGAAGAGATAGTACGGTATTGGTTGTTAGAGCAGCCAGTAGAAGAGTAATGGACCAAGTGGAAGTTAAGTATTGGCAGGTGTAGAGAAGTATTTTAGGCAATCGATAAGTAAATCAAAATAAGGGGGAAATAATAGATGCAAAAAATAAATAGAGGGGGTCTTTTCCTGTCAATGGTTATGGTATTCTTACTTATGACGGGATGCTCAAGTTCAAAGGAAGATCAAGCGACAAGTAATGGAAGAACAGAAGAAAATCGGATACAAGCAATACTTGGCAAAGGTTTGGTAGAGGAAAATGATAAAAACTGGGTTGTACTTGATAAAGGTGCTGGAGGAACCCTTTCCTATGCTCCTGGTTCCGTTATGAAAGATAAGGATGGTAATGTGACAGTGTTTGTCCGAACAATATCAAATAAACCAGGAGCTAAAGTGGGAATTATAACGGTAGACCTTGCTAAAGAGAAAGGCTTTTTTAAAGATACAAACAAAATTAGGGTAATTGAAAAAATTGTTCTGGACGCTCAGGGGAAGGCATTAGAAGCGCAGCCGACCAATTCTGACTGGACAGACGTGAGTGAGATTACCGATAAAGATGCAAGATCTAATTTTGAAAAGTTATTTAGTGATTTAAAGCCGTATTTTTAAATGGGGAAAGGAAGTATCAGCAAAGAGGGCCTGATACTTCCTTTTTTGTAGAGCGGATTTTAAAGTTTTCGCACTTTAAAGATGGTTACATACAGGTGCAAGCGAGTTAATATACTCACTTGCACCTATTATATTTATGAGTGGGGGGCGCTATGATGACAGTTACTGAAAAAAGTGTGGTAAAGACAGAGGCTATCTTCTCAGCAGATAAACAGTATCGGTATCTTTTGCGTAAAGAATGGGATAAGAATAAAAAGAAGGTTATGGTTATCATGATTAATCCAAGTACTGCTGCGGAAGTATTCATTGATCATACCACCATGTATGTAATTAACAATCTTTTTAAATTAGACTTTGGTGCAGTAGACATCGTGAATCTTTTTCCGAATGTGAATGGCAGTAGAAAAACCAAAGGAAGTGTACCAGAAGTAGACAAAGAGAATGAAAAGCAGATTGCTGCTTCTGCGGAGAAGGCAGATAGCATTATCATTGCATGGGGCAGTGTGGGTGAAAACAATAAGAATATCCAGGAAAAGCAAGAGAACATTTTGAATTTAGTAAGTCCCTACGAAGATAAACTTTTAAGCATTTGTGATGATCGTGGGAATAGTGGTATTCATCCTTTGTCACCTAAGATTCGATATGATTGGAACTTAATAAAATTTCGCATAAAGCCAACGGTAGAAGGGAGAAAATGTCATGCTTCATCCCAGATAGAGCGGTAAACCATGCGTAAAATGTAATGAACCTCGTGAGCATGACGCTTCTATTCCCTTTAGTCTAGTTTAGATTGTAAAGGAATAGATGTAGCTACTGGAGTTGCAAATGCACTTGATTGTAGCTCAATTAAAGATGATTGTAAAGAATCGTATGACAAAGAATATATAAGGCATAGTGAAAAGAGAGATGGTAATGAAAAGGGACTTATTAGCAAAGACCTGATGAGTTTTTTATGTATTATATTGTAAAATCTACGTATGAAAGAAAGGAGAAAAATCTATGATTAAGATAGGTCATGTTAAGGAATTAGAGGCATTGAAGGTATTATTGCCTAATGAAGTAGTTGATGTAATTAGGGATGCAGTAACTATTTTAGATATAGAGTATGGTGAAAGTCGAGATGTAGATAATGGATATGGTGGTTATGTGCTTATTATTGAGGAAGAGGGTGAAATTGAAAAACTGAAAGATCTATACATTGATTTAAAAACAGTAATTCCTGAGTATGTGGATGCTATAGAGTGTAGTGATGGACAAGTATTCACTAGTAGCTTGATTCTATTAGGAAGCGATTTCGAGATTGTAGTTATCATGTCAATAACATTTCTGGCTGGTACTAACTTGAATAACTATATGAATTTCTAAAGTGCGGGGGAGAGGTTCATAGGGTAAAATATAAACAGATGTATATTTTTGATGACTCGCGAGACTTCACAAGTCTTGCTTTTTTTATCAGATAGTTGCAGTAGTGAAAGATGCAATAACTGTGGTGGATGATGATTATGGGAAAAATAGAGAACTTATAGCAGTTAGTTTTGTGCTAAAGGTAAATTTTAACTGAGATTCTATCTGTTAATCCCCTTAAGAATTGGTGAATTTTAATTAACACATCTTTATTTTAATGATTGCAAAGGTAGGAAAAACTAAAAAAATACCCTGTATTGCCAAAAGTCAAGAAACGCTAAGACTCCAAAATTATATTTGTAATTGCAAAGTTTTTTTGGGATATAACGAAAAGAAGATTGTTGAATAAAGTAAAGCTGTTGTATAATTATTCTAAATGCGTCGAATATGGGGTGTTATTTTTGGCTATTTCTTATAATAAGCTATGGAAAATTCTAATTGACAAAAGAATGAAGAAAAAAGATCTCATAGCCATTGCTGAATTGAGTACATCTACGCTAGCGAAAATGGGCAAAGACCAGCATGTTAGTATGGATGTTATTATTAGAATTTGTAAGTGTCTTGAATGTGATGTGGGCGATATTATGGAGGTTATACCAGATTAGCTTTTTAATCAATTTATAAGAAGAGAGGTTGTTTGGTGGATAAAATAAAAATTTGCCAATTATTTTCAAATGATGAATACCCTAACTTATTACAATATTGTACTGATTGTAATCTTATATTTATTGACGAGTTGCAGACAGTAGACTATGTTGCGTATAAGAGTGAATATGGTGTTAAGGCAGAGAATATTACTGATATCAAGCAAAAAATTACAGAAGCAAATCAAGGATTTTTTTATAATATTGGTTTGGAAAGAGAAGAAGCGTTTGCTGAAAGTTTAGCAAATGGAGAGAGTTATAGACCTGATATTCTTAATGTAATGAATCAGCCCTATTATTATTCACCGATTGAAAACTTGAATTTATCAGTGAGATCCTACAATTGCCTTACAAAAAGTGGATTTGATATAATTGGTAAGTTGCTTGATGTAACTGAAGATGAGTTACTTAAAATAAAAAATTTGGGACAAAGTAGCCTAGATGAGATAAAAGAAAAAATAAATGCGGTCACACAGGGGAGTTTTGTTATTAAGGATCATGCGAAAAGTACATCAAAGGAGGCTGATATTTTTTGTGGAGATGATAGAGAAATTTATTTAGACATTCCCATTAAAGAGTTGGAATTGTCCGTAAGGTCATATAATTGTTTATTTAACAGCGGAATAACAATGGCATCGCAATTATTAAAACTCACAGAAAAAGAACTTTTTAATATTCAATTTATGGGGCGAAAATCTGTTAAAGAGATAATGAATAAAATTAAACAGATTTCATTTGTGACTAAAACTGATATAACTTTAGAATGTTGTAAAGTAAATTTTTTAGAAAATACAAAAAATCAACTTGTTAGTGCTTATAAAAGAATAAATGTAAGATTGTTAAATTGTAAGATAGAACCTTTACTATTAGCTTA
Organism: Pelosinus fermentans; assembly: GCA_002434245.1. GTDB lineage: Bacteria > Bacillota > Negativicutes > DSM-13327 > DSM-13327 > Pelosinus > Pelosinus fermentans_B. The sequence goes on along the minus strand of DJJR01000052.1, from coordinate 27,768 downwards.
TACACGAGATGAAATAGCCATTAACCAATTAAGGACGATAATAGAGCATAGCGTTCATATTTTTGAGTTGGAGCAAGCTATTGAATGTTGCTATCAAAGCAGCGAAGCTGTACCTCTTTTATCATTCTTAAAGTGGCTTCATATAGATATCGATGAAATACTTAATAATTTTTTAGTTTCCCAAAACAAAGGGAAATCTATAAAAGTTATGTCTTGTCGCGCTGCAGGAGGGACGCTAGAGAGCGCTGCGCAAATCTTGGGAGTTACGCGGGAAAGAGTAAGACAAATAGAAAAGAAATGTCAAAGTGCATTTGACGCTTTAAACACCAGAAGCAGGATCTTGTTTTTTGTGTCTGCGCTTTCTGATAATAAACAATTGCTTGCAGAACAAGATGTTAAAGGTGCAATACAATGTGAACATATAAATACAATTATTTATTTACTTAAGAATTCTGACACTCAGTATTGTATGTATTCTGAAAAACTACACTGTTTTGTATTAGGCGAAAATAATGGGTTCGATCAAATAATTAACGATCTTATACAAGATGCTCCAGAACTCATCACAAAAGATGGTATATATAGAATGATTGAGGAGTGCGCGGATATAGCTGGAATAGACAGTGACCTAGTGTTTAAAATAGTGGTGCGCAGTTTTAGGAATTATGGGAAATATTATTCAAAAAGTAAGTTGTCAAATACGGAAATGTATAATTTCGCATTGAAAAACTATTTTATTCATGGCTATAAGATTGATGATGAAATTGAGGTTTCAAGACTTAGAAAGTATATTGCCGAGACTTTTGGCGATGTAAATCTACCAGGAAATACTCATACAATCGATGCAAGAATTATGGATATAGGCATTCTATGCGATCGAGGGACATATAGAAGCAATCACGATACAGAGAGATATATTGATATTGTAAAGAAAATTGATAAGTTCATAGATAGTAGTGATAGAATTTCACTGTCATTTCATGAGATATTTGAAGTGTATAAAGAGGAACTAATAACAAGCTATGGAGTGAATAATAGATTTCATATGCAGGGGATATTAAAATACTATTTAAAAAGTAGCTATTTTTTTTCAAGGGATGGTATTGCCAAGGATAATAAAAGCGGTATTGTTTCTGAAATAACAGAGGCAGTCAAAGTTAATGGGCAAATCACAACGGCGGAGCTTAGAGTGAGATTTAGTGGGATTACGGAAGGTATGCTTTTTCAGGCATTATCGCGCTGTCAAGAAGTAATAAACATTAGTGATGGGGTGTATGAGCATATATCCGCATTAAATCTTATTGAGCAGGATAATGATATGAAAGAATATTTGAGCTTAATAGTTAACGAAACTCCGGTTTCTACAAGAAAACTTATAGAACTTTACTATATAAAATATCCGGATTTTTTATCAAGGAATAATATTTATTCATATACCAAGCTTTTTAGTGTCCTTAAATATATGTTTTCGGATAAATTTAAGTTTTCTAGACCGTTTATAGGTAAGTCCGACATAGCAGAAATAACCAATATAGGTATGGTAAGAAACTATATCAAAGGGCGCTCAGCAGTAGAATTTGACGAATTGATAGACTATTGTAATAAAAATCATATTAACGTGTTTAGCTGGTCAAATATGATTAGAGAAATAGAAGATGAGTTCATTAGAAACGATGCAAACGAACTTGTAAGTATTGAAATTCTGGATATTGATGATGGAAAAATTAAGACAATTAAAGATAGTGTGCTAAATGCGATATCTCATACAGGATACATATCGGTGCGTAATATAGAAAGTTTCATTTTTTACCCAGATATCAATATTAGGTGGACAGGTTATTTACTCAAAGCGATAGTTCAAAAATATATTGATGATATTATAGTTGTTGAAGCTCAAACTAGCGATATCTTTTTTCTTAATGGCATTTTTGTAAAGCAAGAACTTGATATTGAAAATTATGAACAGCTTTTACGCTGGGTAATAAAATCAGAACATGCAAGATGTCAGTTTAAAGATCGGAATGAAATAAAAGAATGGCTATTAGAGGAAAAATTAATAAATCAAGTGATGCCAAAATTTATGTTAGATAATGACTACTTGTATATTGATGAATACGGGAAAGTCGTAGTCCAGTAAGGAGTTCTAGATATATGTATAATTACGAGTGGGATAAAGAAACAGGCGGATATATATTAAACACCAAAATTACTGGTGTAATTAAAGAAGTAAGACCCGTTTTTCATGAAGAATTAAGGCTATTGGGATTTGATAGGGAGTTTGGTTGGGTTATTCCGGATAGCAATAATCCACTGATGTGGGCGGAAGCAAGAAGATATTTTTATAGAGGTCAATTGGTTGGTGAAGCCATAGGTGGTGGCCTTTATGAGTTACCGAGGCTTAAGGCTTACACAGATAATCTAGAACTCCAGCCGGTAGACGTTGTGTCAATGGTTAAAAAAAATAAACCTTTGTTAAATGGGCTGGTGCAAAAAACGCTGACGAATATTTATGAAACCTACAATACCTATAAAAAAAAGAAGGTTGATATTTTTTATGTAGCTTTTAGTGGCGGTAAAGATTCAATTGTTTTACTCGACTTAGTGCAAAGAGCCTTGCCACATGATGATTTTAAAGTGGTTTTTGCTGATACTACGATGGAACTTGATGAGACTAAAAATGCAGTTGAAAAGGCTGAGAAAAGGTGGTCTACATTAGACTGGCATACGGCGATTTCTCATATGCCCGCAGAAAAAACTTGGTTTAAAATGGGACCTCCAGCAGAAAAACTCAGATGGTGTTGCAGTGTTCACAAAACAGCACCGCAAGTATTGCTTATTAAAAAAATCGTGGGTAAAGAGAAGTTTAAAACAGTCGTATTTGTTGGGGTCCGAGCTGAAGAAAGCCAATCGAGATCAACTTATGAGATGATTTCTGATTCTAAAAAACATATTATGCAGACAAGTTGCTGTCCTATTTTGGATTGGAATACAAGCGAACTATTTCTGTATATGTTTGAATATGACTTATTTTTAAATGAAGCTTACAGAAAAGGACTAACAAGAGCGGGCTGTATTTTTTGCCCTATGGCATCAAAATGGTCATTTATGATAAATGGGCAAATTAATTCAGAAAAGGCCGAGAAATATGTTAATATCATTACCGATCTATCTACGAGGGATCTTGATAAAAGAAATATTAAAGAAAATTTCTTTAATGAGCGAAATTGGAAACTTAGGTTGAATGGTAGAGATCTTTCTATAGGTGAGAACAAATTAATTGAGATTAATTTAGGAGAAAAAACTGAGATATTGTTACTTAATCAAAAGACGGATTGGAAGACTTGGGTTAGCACCATCGGTAACTTGCATAGCCTAGATGAATCAAATTATTCTCTAGAGTATAAGGGGCTAGAACTCAAATTTGAAGTCCTAGTCAAATCAGATAATATAAAGATTAGTTTTGAGAATCTTCGACGCGATCAAGTATCAATCCGGCTCATGTATTTATTTAAAAATGCGTTAAATAAAGCAGCCTACTGTGAAGGGTGTAAAGTATGTATGGCTGAGTGCCCAATAGGGGCACTGAAAATATCAGATAAAGCTGTAGAGGTTAAGGGATGTATTCATTGCGAAAATTGCTTAGACAGACCTAAAGGTTGCATAGTGGCACAATCTTTATCAATTTCGGGAGGGAGCAAGATGGGCAAGCGAAACATTGCAGGATATCAAACAAGAGGTTTTAGACAAGATTGGCTAGAACTATTTTTTGAGTTGAATTCGGACTTTTGGACGAATGAGAGAATGGGTAAAAATATGTTTATGAGCTTTAAGGTATGGCTAAAAGAAGCTGGCCTTATTGAAAATACATCTCCAACCAAACTGTGTAGTTATTTGAAAAAGTTGGGAAGCGATAACATAAATGTTTGGGGAACTATATTTACGAATCTGGCATATGAGTCGCCCTTGATTAATTGGTATGTAAAAACCATTTCTCAAAATCAAACATGTGACAACAAAACCCTTAAAATCTTACTTGGCGATGAGTATACAGATTCAGTAAAAGAAAGTGCAATTAAATCTTTGAAAGAAAGCATGAAGGCATCATTGATAGGTCTTACACTTGGTCAAGGTGAGTGCGAGATGAAGGGCAAGAGTGTAATTTCTATTACAAGACATGGATGGCTAAATCCAGAGCCCCTTGTCATTTTGTATAGTCTTTATAAATACGCGGAAAAAACTGATGGAACATATAATTTTACATTAACTAGCCTGCTGGATGATTCTCCTGAAAGAATTGGTATAAGTCCTGCTCAGCTCTATAATATTAGCAGAGAATCATTGCAACGAATAATGACAGGTCTCTCTCTTGATTATAATGACTATATAAAAGTAACATTTAATAAAGACCTTGAGAGCATAAATTTAAATAACGAGTTTACTGCTGGTGATATTGTATCCTTATTTTAGTAATGAGAGGTGTAATAATATGGCTAAACTATATAGAGAATATTTAAGTGTAGATGAGAATTTTATACCGGTATTTAATGCACATAAGGACAAGCAGTTTCCCGATAGATGGAAATCGTTCTATCCTCATAATAATTTCAAGTCTATTTTAGCTCAATTAATTGATACATTGCAGATGAATTCTGTTGAAAAAACAAAACCTATATGGATGTCGGGTGCTTATGGTACAGGTAAAACATTTGCTTCATTTGTAATTAAACATATCTTAGAGGATAATTTGATTGATATAAAACCTTATTTTGAAGCTAATAACATGCAAGCTTTATATGCTAAGCTTGCTGGTATAAGAAGCAAAGGAGATATTCTAGTAATTCATACGAGCTCTTCATCGCGAATTACTAGCGACAATCGATTAATTAATGCTATAAAAGAAGCTGTTAAACAGAAATTAAGAATTGCTGGATATACTTATTTTGGGGCAAAGAGTCAATACGACATTGTGTTAACATCTCTAAAAGATGAAGGGTCATCGTTTAATTTTAGAAATGCATTTAATAAGCATAAAACTGATTTCAAGGATTATTTTAATAATGAGGGAAATGTTGATACTGATTTGATAATTAAGAATTTAGAAGAGTTGGATTTGGAAGATAGTCTAGATCTACTTGAAACAATTATGGAGGTTGCTGAGAAAGAAAAATATATATGGGATATGTCTATTCAAAGTTTGATTGATTGGATTGATGATATCAAAAAACATAACAACTTACAGGCAATTATGTTTATATGGGATGAGTTTACGGAGTTCTTTAAAAATAACCAGCATAATATCACAGGTCTTCAAAAGATTGCAGAAGCATCGGACACGATCAAATTTTTCTTTTTTCTGATCACCCACCAAAGCACAGAAATTATTAATGATCCGGTGGCAAAAAAAATAATTGAAACAAGATTTAAATTACCTGTAATTGAAATGGCTGATGCCACCGCATTTCAATTGATGGGCAATGCAATTAAAATAAATCCAGATTTATTAAATGAATGGGAAAAAGAAACAGAAGATTTGTGGCAAAGGGTAGAACGTTGTGCAAAAGATAGTATTATTAGATACTCCGACGATATTAATGGTGCAGAGCTTAAGACATTATTGCCACTGCACCCGTATGCTGCATATTTGCTTAAGATAATCTCAAAAAATATTAGCTCAAATCAAAGAACAATGTTTCAGTTTTTAAGTGGTGATTATGAAGATGGAGAGAGTATTAAAGCGAATTTTAGGTATTTTATCGATAACCACTCTAACGAAATGCATAAATGGAATTACTTGACGGTCGATAATATATGGGATTATTTCTTTACTAATGAAAATGTTGATTTTGATACAGAATTTAAATCAGTAATGAGTCAATATGCAAACTATGAGAGCCTTCTTGATCAAGATAAGAAAAAGGTCCTTAAAGTTGCGCTTATTTTAACAGCACTGCAGCAAAAAAATGCTGCAAGTAGGGCACGTGGTCTTATTGGCCTATTACGTCCGACCCTTGTAAATATATCGGCCTGTTTTATCGGAACTCCTTTGCAAAGTAGTATTGCTAGAATAATGACAGAGCTGGTTACAAAACAAATTTTTGGCAAGATCGAAGAAGGGACTGACACATTATATGTCCAAAGCACTGGAATTGTAGATGATGAAAAACTTGAAAAACTAAAAACTGAACTAAAAAAACAATTACCATTTGAAAAAATTTTGGAGGATACTACATACAGTATTTATGAACGCTTTTTACCAAATGATTATTTGAAATATCGTTATGTCATAAAAAGCATTACTCCTAGTGATTATAAAAGTAGTTTGGAAAAACTAATGGTAGAAAAGCCAAATAAAATACCAATGCTTTACCTATTTGCTAAAAATGAAAGTGAGCAAAGTAAAATTAAACTGGTTTTGGAAAAGATATATGCGATGGCTAATAGAGAAGTAGTTGTGGTAGACTTCTCAAGTCAAACATTTACTGATGTTGCATATGAAAAATTTATTTCGTCCAAAGCAGAAGAAAAATATTATTCAGCAAATCCAAATCAGAAAAATCAAAGTGAATTAGCAAAGAGGAATGCTAAAACTATCATTGATGAATGGAAAAACAAATTAGATATGACAGGTCTTGATGTATATTTTGATATTGGTGAAGTTGTCAAGTGTCAAGGTGGAGCAAATCTAAGAAAGAGAATTAGTGAGTTTAATGAGATAATTTTTAGTTCAGGGTTAGAGGAATTGTCAAAAAATGATAAGGTTTTCGCCGAGACAGGTTACAAAGAAACAGTTGCGCAGATGGCTATGGGTAAAATACCTGTTGCAAATAATTTTAGCTATTTAAACAGTATTTCTATAAAGCTTGCTAATGAAAACATATGGAATAATTGTGATTACTATAAAACAAATCAGAGCCATCTGATATCTAAAATGAAGCTGGATGTTGAAAAGATTATTAATGATGGATTTAATAGAAATAGAAAGATCGCAATTGTTGATATTTGGAAAATGCTTGAGCAAAAACCGTATGGCCTATTAAGTTGTACCGGTTCTGTATTTATATTGGGATTTTTACTAAAAGAATATGCTGATACTATTTATTACAAGCATGATGGCATCAACACAGTTAGCTTAAATTTTAGCGATTTGAGTGAATTAATTTTTGCGGTGGTAAAAGGTAATCCTAAGGCAAATAATCAATATATCATAAAACAAACACCAGAGCATGTTGAGTTCTGCAAGATTACAGGAAAAATATTTAAGATTGCTGCTGATAAACAAAACTCTATTGATGATATAGCGAAGTATATCAAAGTATTTTTAAGCAGTAATGAATACCCACTGTGGTCATTGAAGTATTATGCCGAAGAGGAACTATGCGAAGACGATACATTAAAAGTAATTATTGATTCGATAAATTGTTTTTGTGAATTTGTTTCAAATAATGATTCTAATGGAAAAGACAAGACAAAAATTGCCGAAGATTTATATAGAATTTATAAATCTAATGCGGGTATTGATGATGTTTTAGATCAAGTTGTTAGAGTAGAGAATATGAAGCTTGGTATGCAATATTATATTGGAAAGTATAAGCCGGAAATGATAAAATTAACCAGAATTATTGGTATTACTGCCGATGAGTATCTATATGATTTAAATAAAAAAGTATCGGCGGATGCATCTTACCTCTGGGTAATTGGTGATACAAATAGACAAATTGACAACTTATATGAAGACATTCAATTGATCCATGTTATTAATGGGTTGCTACCGGAAAAGAAAAAGACATTTGAAACAGTGACTAATGCTCTAAAGGATAAGCTGAATTTAATTAAAATTCCAAGCGCTCTATTGTTTGATGAAAGATCAGATTTGGTAGATATTTTTAAGTGTTTTTATAGTATTAGAAATAACTCGATTACAAATAAAGCAGACGTAATAAAAATTATTGAAAATAAAGTAATAGTCTTTAATGCTTTTTTCAATAATCACTTTAGCGAATTTGAGAAAATTATAAAATCAAAACTTAATATATCGCTTGCAAATGATGAAGTGGAATATTTATTTGCAAAGATTGAAACCGGAACGCTCCATAAGCAACCAGAGACCTTTTTGCAGTTTATTAATATGGAGTTGGATAGATATCGTAAAAACAAAAAAATCAATCAATTATATAAACTGTGGCAAGAAAAAACAGAAAGTGATTCTCCTAAAAAATGGTCGGAAAAATATACTATTCCTATTCTTTGCCTATACCAGGATGATATAGTAAATGCACAGATGGTATTTGATATTATCAATAAAACAAGGTTCGCTAAAACAGAAGCTGAAATGGACAGGGTTATTGAATATATTTCTAAGGGTAAATTAGAGAGACTTGAGAATTTAGCAGATTGTAATGAAGCATTTAAAAAATATTTTTCAGGAGCCTATGATCTAATTATTGACGACATTCAAGAGCTAAAATTGGTAATTCAAAAACAGATTACTGGTGATGTTTATGATTGGATAGTAAAAAAAGTAACCATTGATACCATTGTAAAAAAATATGCAGAAAAAAGATATCAGGATATGTATAAGGATAAGGTAAAAGAAAAAATCAATAAATTAAGTGCGACAAGTGCCCAAAAATTTTTACAACGTCTGATAGAGGATAAGCCTTTATTGGGAATTGATATATTACAAGACTGAAAAATCACAGAAAGGAGTAGAAACATGAATTTTTACAACATTGAAGATCTCAAATTGTTTTTGGAAAATGATAGACATTCAAAAGACTTATGTCCTATTAGATTTATCAATGTTGAGACTATGGATATGTGGGTTAAGGTAAAGTCTTTTTTGACTAAGATTTGCCCTGGGTTTATTAGGCTCTCTGATCTCTGTGCATATGAAGATACAATGCCTAATATTAATCAGTTAAAATCTAGAATTAAAAAAGCTGGTCAGAACACATTGGTAGTTCCACTGTCTGAGCATTTGCGTGTGAACAATGCCTCCGCTATTAAAACCATTAATGATATTATTGCCCTAAATTTTGAAAATAATTTAGAGCAAGATTTAAAAATTTATATTCCAATATACAGGATGAAAGAATTATTTAGAAATATTGATGCTGATGGAAGATATAAAAAGACAATATTATTTTTGAATCATGATTCCGATTGTGACTATTCCTTGACGGTAGTACAAAACAATTTGAAGGTTTCAATAAAAGGCAATGAAATTAATGGATATAAAAAATATTTAGTTTACTGGGAACAAAACCCTGATAAACCAATAATCTTGCATACCCAAAACGCAATTTATTATAAGGATGTAGTTTTTTCCGATGATGTCAAAGTGATTGTCAATTCATTTGATTTATTAAAATACCATTTTGGAATTAGTAAGAATATCAATGAGCAATGGGGTAGTGAAGAAAAGTGGGCTAAAATTGTGTCTTTATTTAAGGGTTACCAAAACATAGAGGCAATGTTTTGCAATACTTTGCTTGTCTCTAATTTTAATATAAGATTATTTGAAAACTGGAAACAAAAAAAAGAATTTGAAAGATGGCTCATCTGGATCTGGGCAAAGTGTAGTAATATAAGCGGATATTTAGAATACGCATTAGATGCATCTGAAGAGTTTGTTGATTTTGAAAGAAATCTATTTAATTCAGTTGTTAATATCATTAATGATAATAACTATACAAAGCAATATTGGGACAGAAAACAACTAATTTTATTAATGGGGATTATACCTGGAAATGATTTCTGGATCAAAATTGATGCTTTGGATCCCCAAAGCAGAATTAAGTGTTTGACAGATAATACAGAAAGAGAAAAAAATGAAATAATCCTGTCATGGAGAGAGTGCACATTTAAGAATTCATTAATGCAAATCTTAGAAAGTGTTTATCCAGAGCTATTTTACTATTTGGCTGAATCTAATTTTGAAAATCAAGATATAAACAACTATTTTTTAGAGTATAAAAGGCTTAAAAGTAGAAATGAATGCACTCAGGAATTTAAAGATCAAGTTGAGAGATTAGCTAAAGAGCAAGGCGAAAAAATATGGGCGTTAAAATCTCGCAATCTGATTATTCAAGAAGAATACGATGATAATTCGATCATTTATTATGTGGATGCACTTGGTGTAGAGTATATTTCTCTTTTGCAATACTTATTTAAAAAAGCAGGAGTTAATTTTACTTATAGAATAGGCTGCTGCAATATCCCTTCTACAACAGAAAAAAACAATGATTTCTACGATGGTAAGAAATTTGAAGCCTTTTATGAGCTAGATAAATTGAAACATTCTCTCGGGCAGTATCCTCAAAATTTAATAAAAGAGTTTGATTTATTGATAAAAATCGTTAATAGAGCTTTGGAGCTTCTTGTAGACAATAAGAAAGTGATTATTGCATCAGATCATGGGGCTAGTAGATTAGCAATCTTGGGTAAGGGTCAATCTTTAGAAGCCAAGGATGGGGCCGTTAAATATAAATTTGGTAGATATTGTGAGGATTCTGTTAATCAGTATAATGACTATCAGGGATGTATTAGGGAGGGGAACTATTGGATTTTTGCAAATTATAATAGATTTTCAGGGCAAGGAGCTCCTCTTGGTGAAACACACGGAGGGGCAACATTTGAAGAGGTTATAGTTCCAATTATATGTATTGATAATGATTATCAAGTTAAAAAAGACGAAGAAATAGTCATTAACCTTTTGACCCCAGTTATAAAATTGCCAGTGAGCAAGAAAATAAAAGTTGAATTTGAATTAAATGGGCAATTTGATAAATTAACTGCAATTGTAAAAAATAAGCGATATTTATGCAAGTTTGATTCAGGAAAATACAGTTTTGAACCGGAAGTTGGTAAAGATGAAATTTATTTAGCAAACATTGTGGAAAAAGAAATCATTGGTAGTTTTGAGTATAAAGTGACTAAGCCAATAAGTTCGAACTTTGATATATAGAGGTGAGTTTATGGAGTCCAGACTTAAAAAATATTTTGGTGATATGCTTGTTTATAAATCATCAGATAATGGGAAGTTTTTTTCAGCATTGAGTTTACCCTCTTTCATGAGGGATTGGTTAGTAATGCGTTTTTCTGATGAAGACGGCACAATTAATAAAGAGGAAGTAAGCGCTTACGTAAAAAAAGTGATACCTAAAAAAGAGCAATGGGAACATTTGAAGTTTGAAATGGCAAGAAATTATCAACCAGTTAAATTTCTTGCTAAAATAAAAATAGATATTGATATTGCATCTAGGACAGCCTTTTTTAGTCTACCTGATTTTGGAGTACCAAAGACAAAGGGTGAGGCAATTGCAGATTGGGATGTTGTAGAGCAGAACAAAGAATATCTTCTTTCACCAAATGAGGTTTGGGGAATTGTAGAATTAATTTGCGATGATGGAGACCAACATGGTGTAAGATCTTCAAAAAATAAAAATGTAATTAAACTTATAGATTTTAAGCCTTTTTGTCCATATAATATTGATCTTGATTATTTTGTTGAGGCAAGAGCCAAATTCACTACGGAAGAATGGGTGAATATAATTCTGGAGGCCATTGATTATAACCCACTGGGATATTCAAGTATGAAACAAAAACTTACAATGATTAGTAGGCTATTGCCATTTGTTGAAAAAAGAATTAACTTAATAGAATTAGCGCCCAAAGGTACTGGTAAGTCATATTTATTTTCTCAGTTAAGTAAATATGGCTGGCTTGTAAGCGGGGGAAGTATTTCAAGAGCAAAAATGTTTTATGATATTGGTAAACGTAATCCTGGACTTGCGGCACATTATGATTATGTAGCTTTTGATGAAATACAGAGTATTGTCTTTACAGATAAAAGTGAAATGCAGGGAGCATTAAAAGGATATTTAGAAAGTGGTGAATTCAGGGTCGGTGATTACAAAGGCATCGGTGATTCGGGACTTATTCTGCTTGGAAACATTGATATTAGTTTGATGAATGTTAATACAAATATGTTTGTTAATTTACCAGATGTTTTCCATGAGTCTGCTCTTATAGATCGGTTTCATGGTTTTATCCAGGGGTGGGATATTCCGAGGATGAAAGAGAATCTAAAAGTAAATGGCTGGGCATTGAATGTTGAATACTATACAGAAATACTACATATGTTTAGAACAGAGCTTGTTTATAGGGCAATTATTGATGACTTGTTAGTTTTTCCTAAATCTGCAGATACAAGAGATACAGAGGCGATAAAACGTATATGTACAGCATATCTAAAGATAATATTTCCTAATGTTAGGAAAACTGAGGATATCTGCCTAAAGGACTTTTCTGATTTTTGTTTAGAACCGGCAAAAGAAATGCGAAGGGTAATAAAGACTCAACTTGGCATTATTGATATGGAGTTTTTAGGTAAAGACATACCAAATATTAAAATTGCAGGGTATGGTGGAAATGAGTAAATTTGCATGTCAGTATTGTGGTGAAAGTCTGAGCAAAGATCTTATTGGATTAAACAAAAAAATACTTGCATGTAGTGTTGAAAAGTTTATGTGTCTACTTTGTCTTGCTGATTTTCTCGGGTGCTCAGAAGAAGATTTGATAGTGAAAATTGAGGATTTTAAGGAACAAGGCTGTACGTTATTTAAGTGAATTTTTCAGGATCCGTTTTTTTCTGCTTTTAATGAGAAATATTCTTGTTTTACTAGGAGGAGAAGGCAAGAAACATAGATAGAATTGTTAATGTAAAATTTTAAGAGTAGTATCCGGCCTATTGCTAAATGAGACAGTATAATGTAAAAAAATAGCAGGAATCGTCAACTTAAAAAGAGAAAATAGCCATAACTCCTTTATAGTGAGTTATGGCTAAAATTTTTTTAGAGAAGATGAAGTGGATGCAAATTTATGGTCATATATAGATCATAAATTTTCGAAGACGTAACTTGCAAGAGTTAAAGACGAATTTGTAGATTCTGTTGGACATTCGAGAAGATATAAAAACTTTGTATAAGGCCAAGAAGCCGTAAAATCAAGGATATTAGGTAAGCGGTAAAATTAAAATCTCCGATCAGTTGCGGAATCCATACTTCTGGTGATTAAGTACAGGAAATAGTAGATAAAGATCTAGTAGGCATCGGATTACGAGACGCATTTCGAAAAGCTCTGCTCATCGTGCACTTTATGGTTAGTGAAAAGTATTCTTTAACGTGCGGAATAATGGTAAGTACGTTCAATTTTAATTTCTTTCGTATAGATAATAAGTTTATATTAAAAATCCAGGAGGTGAAAAGCATGGGCAAATATTCAGATGATGAAATAAGAAGTTTCCCGAAAATCACTTGTAAAATAGCAGCGAATTATCTAGGAGTATCATCTATGGCTGTGAGTATTGGCATGCGAAATGACCTGTTACCGATCGGATTTGCAATTAAGAATGAAGAGCGATATTCCGAAAGTTGGAGTTATCATATTATTGACGAGCGGTTGATAGCATATAAGCATGGGAAGATAACAAGCATTCAAGTTCAAAACATTGAAAAAAACTTGGAAACTATCATTTCTAAGTTTGAGGAGATGAAAAAAGACTTGCTTTTTATATTAAGCGAAAGCGCGGAGTAGGCGATATTAAGCTGTTTGAATATGCGTTTTCGCTTTCATGGGACGATGATTACACGCAAGATGATATGCAACAGTACCTGCACTCCATCATTAATAAAAGGGGGAAGGATATTGGCTGAAGAACAAGCTCATAAGATAAGTAGAGTGCAACTTTATAATGAAATATGGGAAATATCGGTTGCCGGTGTCGCGAAAAAGTATAATGCTAACTATAATGAGCTGTTAAAATTATGCAAAGAAGCAGATGTCCCAATTCCGCCATCAGGATACTGGACAAAATTAAAGTTTGGCAAGCCAGTTGCGCAGATCCTACTACCGGAGTCTTCTACCTTTGAAGTTACCCTTCCGACGAATAGCAAGCCAAAGCGTATTCGAAACGCTGCTGTCAATAAAAGCGTTGAAGAAACGAGTCCTTGGGTTCAAGAAGAGGAACCAAAGGAGCAGCCAGCAATTGAAGTTGAGAATAGCCACCTTGAAAGTCAGACTCCCTACCGAACCGTAAGTGGCAAGTACAATACTTATAACCGTGAAAAACTTTACGAAGAGGTTTGGGCAAAACCTGTAGTAAAAGTTGCCGAGCAATATGGAGTGTCGGATGTTGCGATACATAAAGTTTGCAAGGCATTAAATATCCCTACTCCTCCGCTTGGCTACTGGGCAAAAGTCCGAGCAGGCGCAAAAAGTAAGAAGACGACCCTTCCTAAAACACAAGGGATGACCGAGATTATTGGCGCAAAAACTTTTGAAGGAGTCAAGGAAAAGATTACTGATCTAGACAAGCAACTACTCAAATTTCTATCAGACACTGAGACAGAGAAAGTTCTTTGTGCCGCCGAAGAGATTAAGATGCCTCTTGAAAATGCTCAATTACATAAAAAAATAATTGCGTACAGAGCTGTCGTCAAAGACTGGAATCAAAAAGGCAGAAAAGAAGAAGGTGCACAAAGGAAAAAAGACTATTATTATGATCCCCCTTTTTTGGCTGGATTGATTTCAAATGAGTCGCTTCCTCGTGTATACCGAATACTTGACGCATTATTTCGACAGATTGAAAGTTTAGGTGGATCTGTTAATGATAATCTTTCGCTTCAGGTCAGAAATGAACCTGTACGTATTGAAATTGTTGAGAGTCAGGATAAGGTTGAGCATGTGATTACAAAACAGGAAGCGCAAGCCCTTATTAAATATAGAGATGAGAAACGTCATAGTTCATGGGCGTCAGAACCTCAGATTCGTAAGTATGATTATGTATTTAATGGAAGGCTTAGGATAAGCATTCATCAAGGCAAATATTTTAGAGACACGGATAAAATTAATGTTGAATCTCGGCTGGGCGAAATGTTGATAGCACTCTATGAGGAATCTGAAGTGGTTCGTCTTGACCGAGAAGCGAGAGCTGAAGCGGCTCGTAAACAGGCAGAAGCAGAACGTCGGAAGGAAGAACGGCGCAAAAGATATAATATGGAAGTAGAGCGGACAATAGCACTGGAAAATGCAGCAATTGACTATGAAACTGCGTGCAGAATCCGAGCCTATGTCAAAGCTGTTATGACTTTTGGTGGACAAGACGGATTGGATGATGAAGCGGCAGTTTGGGTTGAATGGGCAATTAAGAAAGCTGATTGGTTCGATCCAATAATCGCCAGGGATGATGAATTGTTTGGTGAACGAGAACACGAAAAAAGTCTGGAAGAGAAGGCTCTTAAAAAAGTTGGACATTATTGGTGATTATATCGACGAGTTAAGCTGCCACAGATATATTAGTGTACTTTTACATATCGATTATTATGGGACGCTAATTAGTAGGTTTAATAAAATTGATTGAGGAATATCAAAAGGTTATGGGCAGAATTTACGAGGCTATAGAAGAAAGGTGATGTAGGAGGACCGTAGGGACGGAAAAACCTCGAAAAAGGATGTAATGTCATTTTCGGATAATATTGTAATTATATATTGCTTTGGATTGGGGGAGTAGGTAATGAGCGAAACGATATCGACGAATATTGACGGAATCGCATCCCAGTACATATTTTTTAGTAGAGAATAATAATGCAAAAGCAAAATTTAATTTCGAGAGTGATGTCTTAATAAAATCATTTTATGCCCAGGTTTTATGATTGTTGGAGGTTTAAAATTGTACATTTCCAGCGGTAAAAATTTCTGCTATGAATTTGCCGGATGCTGCTATGCGGAAAGGAGCATAACTTATTTTTTAGATTCGTGTCTTTGACAACGGAGGCATTTATAAAGAAATACATAATGGCGAATAAACAATGTAATTTGGGGGCGGTTTGCTAATCATAAAATATCCTTATTATATAATAACTTTATTTAATTATACTGAATTCAAACCAAATAATGGAATAGGGAGTTGCTAAATATGACGCTATATCATTTTTCAAATGGTTATTATGAGACTTTGATCCCTCAGTATGGGAAAAACCGTAATAAAGGTGAAGATCCAAGATTAGCTGGAAAACCTTGTATTTGGTTTACTAATAAAAAAAAAATTGTGAATGATAGTACCTATTCACATTGCTATGTTGTAGAGGTAAATGAAAATAATCTTGATTTAATTGAAGATCAGACAGTGGTAGAATTAACGAGGGGAACAAGTAGCGATGAGAGGTGGTATGGCTATTTGAAAGCAATAGAACCAATTAAAATTTATGAAAAAAATGAAAGTTTTTTTGAAGAAATTAAATGAGGTCTTTTTGTTATCTACAGAGAAGGAGTGCATATATAGTATAAACGCTTAATGGCTAACTTGAACGTAAGTATTATTGGGTATTGTAAAATAATTATATGGAGTTGTAGTTATGAAATTGTATCATTATTCTTATATAAGAAATCTCGACAGTATAAAACGATATGGATTAAATAAGGAACGAGCTGATTTAGATAACTAGACATCTGATATAATTCAATATTGAATCAATATAAGCCAAACGGTGTTGCCTATAACATAAATAGAGATGAGTGTATCTTTTCTTATCCTCAAAAAACCTTTATATTTAATTCGAAGACTATTGACCCCATAGCTTTTAATCTGAATGAAATAGGAAAGCTTTCTGAAAAACAGCTAGAAAATGCATATAATGAATGTTGGCAATCATTTAGATTATTTAGTGAACAAGATGTTATTAAAGATAGCAAAAATGTGGAAATATTGTATATGGGAGCAGTTCCATGTAATGTTATCGGCGATGAAGAAAATGAATAAACAGTATTTTATATACTATATATTAAGTTGCGATTGGTAAAGTTACGGCTCTGGAAACCGAGCCCCCCTTTCCGACATTAAAATAAGAATTTCGACGTTAAGTATGATGCGGAGAATGTAGTTACCCTATCACGTCAAAAATAGGGGTTATTTAGTGGAGGACTAATGAGTGGTTTTTTTAATAGGGGAGTTACAAATATTGAAGAAGATATAATTTTTCAGGATGTACGACGATTTTCGTATCCTGTAATTTTTGATAATGGTTATGAGGATTTCCCATACAGTGTAAAGGGAACTGCTTTTTTGGTCTCTTACAATAATTACAATTATCTCGTAACAGCAAGCCATGTAATCAAAGATATTGCACCTGAAAAGATACTAGTTCCTTATAATACATTTGAATCTAGGGAGTTTATTCCTTTTGAAAGAGTTATTAAAATAAACGACGATGAGAAAGTGGAAGACAATGATTTCAAAGATATCATTATTCTTAAAATTAGCACAAGGGCGGACTTTAAACAAAAAGTTAATTTACTTCCGAAGTTAAATTTGGGGAAAAAATACGCATACGAGCTTCTGCCATACGTCCATAAATTATTTTCTATTGGGTATCCATCACATAATAACTGGATAAATTATTGTGAATATAAGATAAAGTTGCAGCAATCTCTCTTTACAGGAGAGTACGTATCTAAGGCAGAGTTGCAACACTGTCATTGTGCTAAATATGAGGACGAAGCACATTTGGATGGAATGAGCGGTTCACCCGTATACGCGCTTACTTATAAAGGTAATACGATTAATTATGGATTTCTAGGAATAATGATTAGATCACGAGTTTTTTTAGATGGGTACGTACTAATAAATGCATTAAACAAATTAGGGGCGGATTTAAAATAAAGGATTTCGCTTCATATTCAAAACTATAAATAAGTGATATAGGTTAGAACACAAGCGGGTTAAGAGTAGTAGGTATTTCTTAAGTTAATGTAGATCCGCACTTATTAGAGGATATTTGCTCATATGCAATTCGCCGTTTGACCCGATACGCAGAGAACTACCATCACTAGGTGTATCGAGTCAAACGGCGGATTTTAAAAATAAGAATTAGCAGGCTGCATGCTGAAATGGCGTAGTCTGCTATTCATTTATACATGTTACAGGACGGTTCCATTGAGTTGAATGAGAAATGTGATAAAATATTAAGAGAAATAAAACAAGATGAAAAGAAAAATAAAAGAAGTAGATGGTGTATCAACGCGGCAACTAGGAAGGCTGACGGGCATAATTCAAAGTGTAATTTCTAAAGCTTAACTCATTAGAACCGTCCCTGTAACATGTAGTTGAAGGATTATCCTACAGCGAGGTGTAGATAAGTCCGAACATTAGCAGGTGTATAATACTTTTGAAGGATTTTAATTTAACCGTCCCAGGGAAGATTATATCTATACCCGTCATAGAGTCTATTATTCCATTCACAAAGTATTTACGTTTAGGCTGGTTGGGACTGTCTATGCCCGTTTAACGCGCAAGGATGTTAACTTTGTTTATTGAATGGATAATCCTTTAATTTATCTTGTAGGAGTTTTGCTATGTATAATTTATGTCCAGTTGTAGGAATTGATGTGGCTAAGGAGTTTTCTTATTATGCAATATTATCTCCCCAAGGTGAGCCTTTCACTAAAACCTTTAAAGGATTTAATGACAAAGAAGGACTTGACTTTGTACTACGAAAACTAAAAAAAGTGGAGAATGCTTTTCATAGTAAGCCAGCAATCGTCCTAGAATCGACTGGCCACTATTCACAACGCATCGTCCACTTCTTTTACAACCGAGGATTTAAAGTATTCCTAATCAATCCTCTTATCTCTCATTCTATCAAATCTTCACTCATTCGAAAAGTCAAAACCGATAAAGTGGACGCAGAAGAACTTGCTCGACTTTATTTTATCAAGCCTCTAAAGGAGGTTAAACTACATAATGACTATTTCCTTAATCTTAAGATATTATCACGTACAGCAGTACTTTTGGCAGAGCAACGAGTGAATATGATGAATCAATTTACGGCAGCGGTGGAGCAGGTTATGCCTACATATCCTAAGATATTTTCTAATATTGCCTCGGAAGCTTCCTTAGCCTTATTGGCTAAATACCCCTCACCACACTCTTTGCAACAAGCATCAAAACAAGACATTATTGATATAATTGGTTCTGCTTCTAGGCGAGGGCTAAAATATAGTGAGGGAAAGTATGAGGCCATTATCAAATGTGTTGAAGATTCTAAGTCTATTGGTATCATGCTAGAAGCTTATTTTGATGTCATAAGTGTGTATGTATCCAATCTACAGCATATAACCTCCAAAATAAAGGAGATCGAGAAGAAGATTGAGTTACTATCTGCCGATTTACCTACTATTACACTTCTAGAAAGTATTCCAGGTATCGGTTCAAAGCTCGCTCCAATTATTGCTGGTGAAATTGGAGATATCCATCGGTTTCACAATGCAAAACAACTGGTTGCTTATTGCGGAATCGATCCCTCAGTGAAACAATCGGGCAATTTTACAGGAACCAAGAACCGAATTACTAAACGTGGATCTCCCTTTCTGCGTAAAGCGCTTTATATAGCTGCCAGTGTGGTGGTACGCAAAGGCACTAAGGGGAAGTTTGTAAATCCTGTATTACATGAGTATTACCAACAAAAAATCCAATCGAAAGCTAATAAGCAAGCCCTAGGGGCTATTATGAACAAGCTGATTAGAATCATTTATTCAGTATTAAAAAACAGTAAGCCTTTTGAGATGATTACACCGAAAGAGCAAGAAGAACGGTATAAACAAATTTCAAAATCTGTTGCTTAATATCTTCGAAAGATATGAAAAATACCTTTCAAAATATTCGTAGTTTTGAAAGGCTTATTTGCTATTATCTTTTTAAGAATGTATATCTTTTTTAAATTATGCTTGACTTTAGTTAGCTGGACTCTTGAATTCCCTTGAATTCCCCTAATTTTTTAGTGAAGACAGCGTAGGTGCAAAGTCAAAGATGTATATGTATCATATGAAAATTTTGTAAAGGCTAGAAGTCGTAAAATAAAGAACAAGCAAAAGTAAAATATAATAAATTTGATCAATCCGAGAGTATTATGAGTATTGTGAATAACAAATATAGGTACATAAATTAATAATATTGATAATTTTACCTAAAAATACATATTTGTCAAAAAAATAAATATTTTGGCAGGGAATTTAATCCAATAAGAAGAAGTTAAAGCCGTAATTCATATATATATGAATTACGGCTTTAACTTAACGACTAATAAGAATGTCAAATATGATACCGCTATAAAACGTTTACTGTTTATTGTAATGTGGATAATTTTTTGAAAGGTGATGTTTTAATATTGAAGACTATAATAAAAACTAACATGGATTATTTGCAGACTATTTCAGTAGATGATTGGAAAAATATACTAGAGACTGACTACAGTGCCATCACTTCAATAGCTATTAATAGGGATAGTTGTATTGATATAATTAAGTCAGTGGCTCCTCAAGTTCGAGTAGCCATATTAGAAAACAATCGGTTAGAAGTGAAAAATATTAAAGATACAATTGATCAGAAGTTTATAGATGATATTACTGTACTTCAACTTTTAAAACATTTCATTGCTCGCCTTAATCGAGAGGTTGTCCTAGATTATCTGAAGGATAGGGTTCAAGAGAAATGGTTTGTAGAAATAGAAGCTGCGGCACAAGATAAAAAAATCCTTTTTGCATTTTTATTAACAGATGACTTAGATTTAGAAACATTAAAGATTTGTCTATTATTAAGTCTTTACGAAAGGTATGCTTATCAGGATTATGTGCTTACTGCAGATTTGGAAACTGTTCTTGATCCGTTAAGGGAAGCTGAAATAAGGCAATTTATTGCTACTGGCATTAAGAATCCTAAAATAACTGAAAATATAGTAGAAGAAATACTTCAGGCTTATGAGAGATCAAACGATACAAAATTATCGAGTAAGTGTCCCAAAGTATTTAATAGTGGGGAAGAAATAATTGTATTTATCCTGCGTGAAACTCAAAGAAGTGGTTTGCGAACGGTAGAAGAATATATTGTAGGGACAAATGCCGATTGGATTGTATTAAGATTTAATTTGAGTTTGAAACAGTTGAAGGTTCGCGCGGTAGATATAGTAAAAGAAGAGGTTTATTGCACTCTTGCCAATCATATTGTTAGCAGATTGATGCCAGGATTTCCAGTTAACTATTTGAAGAAAAGTGATGGCAATGTTCAATCTGTAATTAATGCAGTATATACAAAACTGCTAAATGATAGTGTCTCAGGGGTTTCTCTGAATGAGATACAGCTTAAAAATTGTCCATTTAATGGTGCACCTAATATGATTATTCAAAAAGCAAGTAATATTGCTTTGGCTGAAACATTAAAAGAAGAATTCGGTAATCTTACTTGGTTCTCTATTATTTCTCAATCGATTATTGATAGGTTGAAAATTAGATATAAGATTAAGGATAAGGAGAAAGAACATATTTTTGTATTGCGTTTTGTTAAAGTGGATGAATTAGTTTATGTATACATTAGCGGACAAGGCGGAGGTATAAAAAAAAGGCAGAGTTTGATTCGTTTGTTAGATAGTAAAACAGGTGTACGCATATTAGAATCAAAGGAGACAAATTAATGAGGCTACCTAAGTTAGGTACACGGTTCGAGGGGGAAATTCCAAAGAATATTGAGGAACTGTGTAGATTAGGTTACGTTCAAATTGCTGAAGTCAATATTGCTTTTTGTAAAGGGCGGAATGGTTACTCTCTATCTGATAGAATGCTTGGATGTAGAACAGAATTTGAAATTCCATATCAAAAAAAGGATGAGGTAGTACAATGCCCTAATTGCGGATGTGAATATGATTATGATGATATTGTAATTACTTTGAAACGCAACAAAGAACTTGTTAGGGTAGATTATGAAAAAATGACTAATAAGGTCATAGAGCAGGTACAGGCTACTGGATGCACAGTAAAATCAATCGATGGTTTCCTAGATAAAAAGATACTAAATGTAAGTGGAAAAGAGTATCTTATGTTTTTTGATTGTTTTGGAAGTGCAGACTTAATGCTAGATAATGAATCAACTAATACAGTTGTTAATATTATCTTTGGAAACTCTGAAAATCTGAAATATCCTGATTCCCTAATTAGATTCGATGGCATAAAAATTATTACTAATGGATTTAATGATGAAATTTATATATTAAGAGATTTACCATCATCTAACTTGATTATTGAAAAGTTACGTCGTGTTAGTGAAGTAGAAGCAGAGGTACTAAAGTTAGGGAGCCAAGCCACTTGGCAAGCTGTTGAAAATGAATTAACTAATTTTTTCCTCCAAGAGATTCAAATTCGTGTTATAGAGAAATATAGATTGAAAAATTTATGGCGAATTTATCCTCATCTGAGTCGTGTTACTGTAAATGCTGCTGGTGCAGGAAAGGCAGATAAAATTACTATACCGTTGCAAGAGTATTTAGATGAGTTATTGGTGGATCAATTCACAGTAGATGCAAAATGCTATTCGACTACAACGGTGTCTAGTTCAACAATTGAGAAAGTACAACATCATTTATCAAAAGACGGATTTGACGCTAAGCGTGTGATAGTGTTAGCAACTACTAATAACGTGACTTGCTGGGAAGATGTAACTCATTACAAAAACGCTACGGGACAATATAGATTATTAATATTTAATGCGAGGATTACTGCAGTAATTGCAGTATATTTTGGGTTTGACAATGAGTTTCTTGAAGTTATTAAAGAATGTATTAATGGAGCTTGAAGTTTCATGAAGATGTTTGTATGGAAGAGTAATGGATATTAAAGTACTGCAATTTTAGTTATAACTAGGCAAATGGGGTTATAAGAAGGAGTTAAAATTGTTTAAGGAGTTTAAGTTTCCTTGTGAACGTTGTGGACAATGTTGTCGACAAGTATATTTATTACAAGAGCTACAAGCTTATAATAGAGGAGATGGGATCTGTAAGTACCTCACAAAGGCTAATATGTGTTCAATTTATGGAAAACGTCCAGATATATGCCGTGTAGACTCAATGTACGAGAAGATATATCATCAGCAATTTACACGCATGGAATTCTATCAATTAAATAAAGACGCTTGTGATTATATGAGAAGAGTTGCTGGGTATGAACGTTCTCCAAGAAAAAATGATTAGAAAAGTAGGAGGTTTACAAAATGCCTATTCCATTTTTGTTAGCTGCCGCCGCAGTTGCTGCTGCAGGATACGGTGTAAAAAAGGGCCTGGATGCAAAAGAAGATAATAAGGAAGCTGAGCGGTTAAGTTCAAAAGCAAGACGAATATTTAACACTGCAAAGCAAGAACTTGAAAATTCAAGAATTAAAACAACTAATCAGCTTACAATTTTGGGTCAAATAAAATTGGAAACCTGGGATAATCAGTTGGGACATTTTGTTGAAAGCTTTGAAAAAATACGTAACGTTAAGATTACTGGAAAAGCAGAAGTAGGTTCCATAAATATTACAAAAGAAGAGTTAATAAAAATGAAAAATGTATCACTTAAAGCGGGCGAAGTTATAGCTGGAGGCGTGGCGGCTTTAGGTACGGGGGCTTTAGTAGGTGTAGCTACATATGGAGGTGCTACAATGTTAGCAGCAGCTTCAACTGGTACGGCCATTAGTTCTCTTGCTGGTGCAGCTGCGACTAACGCAACTTTAGCTTGGTTTGGTGGCGGTTCGCTTGCAGCTGGTGGGTTAGGGATGGCAGGAGGAATGGCAGTTTTAGGAGGCATAGTAGCTGGTCCACTTCTTGCAGTTGGTGGCATCATATTTGCTGCTAAAGCAGCAGAAAATCTCGCTGAAGCTAAAAGTAATTATGCAGAAGCGATGACTGCCACTGAAGAAGTGAATGGTGCTAAATCAATATTGATAGCAATCGGTAATGTGTCGTCAGAATTTATTCAATTAATTAATGAAGTGTCTTTACGTATGGATCAAGCATTGGTAAGTTTGGATAGAGTGATAGAAACATCTGGTGTTGATTACAAAACATATAATGATATGGAAAAGCAAATAGTTCATAATAATGTCCAGTTTGCTCAAGTAATGAAAATTCTATTAGAAACCCCAATACTTACTAAGGATGGCGCACTAACTATGGATTATAACCAAGCACTGATCGAAGGTCGTAATCTGTTAGTTCATAGGTGAAAGATATGGAAAAGAAAAAAGAGCAAAACCAACAATTTATAGCAACGCAGTATGGAGCCTATGTAACGGACAATATTTCAGCGGCAACTGACGAAATGATTGATGGGATGGATTTATTTAAAATAGCTGCGGAAAAACTTGATGCAGTGTCTGTTAATTTCAAAAAAGGTAATTTATTTGAATATATTGAGGCTGCTAAATTTAACGCTGATGCTGCTTTACATGGTTCAACGATTAGAGCTAATGTTACAGCAGCAAATGGAGATCCGCATGGATCTGCAGATATTCTTTTGAAAAAAGGCGAACAAATTCTGGCAAAGGTACAGGCTAAGTCTTCAGATAGCTCTACTTTGCTTGTTAGTTACTTAAAAGACGATAAATATAATGATATGATGAAATTAGTGCCTAAGGATAAAGCAGAGCATGTTCAGTCCGTTGCTAAAGGATTATCCGAGCGACATGCTCAGAAGGGTTTAGTTTCAGCAGAAGGGCATGCTGATACTGCATGTAATGTAACTGGTGAACTAAGGTACGGTGAAGTAACATCTAGTGGCACTACGTATAACGAAAATATTTTTGCAACAGAAAACCCTGAATTATATGCGACTTTGCGCAAGGTTCAAAGTGCTGCTTCAGAATTGGGGGCCGTTACTGCTCAAGCGGCATTAGCAGGAGCTATTTTAGGTGGTGCAATATCACTAGTTAAGAACGGTGTAGCGATGAATAATGGAGAGATCGCATTTAAAGAGGCTGCTATTCAAACTGGAAAAGAGGCAGTAAAAGCGGGTTGTAAAAGTGGTGGAGTTGGTGCAACTGGTGCACTTTTGCGAATGGGTGCTAAAGAGTTTGGAATGCAGGCATTAGCCAACGGGAGTGTTGCGACATCTGTCGCTGCTGGTGCAATAGAATCAGGAGTTAGTGTATATCAATATATAAAAGGAGAAATTTCAGGAGAAGAGGCTGCTCAAAGGATTGGACAAAATGGAGTAAGCACGATGTCTAGTATTTATTCAGGAGCAGCAGCAGGAATGGTGTTTGGCCCAGCTGGAGCAGTTGTTGGAAGTGTCATTGGATATATAGTAGCATCTAACATATATCAGACTAGCTTAGCGATTACGAAAAATGCTCAACTCACTAAAAAAGAAAGTGCTCGTGTTGTAGCCCTTTGTGAAGCTGCATATACAACTATGAAGTCAAATCGTGAGGAATTTGAGAACTATATAGAGCAACGATTAAAGGAGCGGAAACAAGATTTTAGTAAATGTTTTTTGTCTATTGATGCCTGCCTTGAAGTCCAAAGTTATGAAAAAGCTAGTTTTGCATTAGCTGACTTTGCACTGTTATTTGGTAAGCACATTTTATTTAAGGATTTCGAAAAATTTGATGAATTTATGGTAAATGATGAAGCTATACTTATTCTATAGCATCCTCTGAAAGAGACTGGAACGCAACAAAATCAGGATTGAAAAGTCTTGCAGAGGTATAGATAAGAAAAACGCCAAATAATTAATCAAGAGATTCGGCATCAATATGAATATACTGTAGTAAATATTTTTTGAAATGACTTGACCCTAACTATTAAGCGGTATCTATTTAAACAGTGAATTTGGCGGTCATAATATAAAAATCTAGCGAAGAAAGCACGTTGCAAAAGGAGGATGCCCATAGCTTACTGATTTAAGGAAACTTTGTAGAGCTTGATTCATAGCTCAAGATATTTCGGATAAGAGGAGAAAAATTATGTCATTTCAAACACCGCTTACAATAAATGAGGTAATAACAAATATTCATTCTAAAAAATATTTGTTGCCATCAATTCAAAGGGAATTTGTATGGAGTACAGACCAAATTACAATGCTATTTGATAGTTTAATGAGAGATTATCCTATCAATGCTTTTTTATTTTGGAAAGTTTCAAAGGAAAATACCAAAGAGTTCAAATTCTATGAATTTTTAAGAGATTATCACCAACGTAAAAAAAGGCATAATGAAAAGGCCGATTTGAGCGGTAGTGAAGATGTTATTGCAGTGCTTGATGGTCAACAAAGATTAACCTCTCTCTACATCGGATTAAAAGGTTCATATGCTTATAAATTATCCTATAAACGCTGGGATAATGAGCAAGCATATCCTGTAAAAAAGCTGTACTTAAATCTTTTAGCAACATCAGAGGATTCTGAATACGAATATGATTTTGTGTTTTTGACAGAGAGCGAAGC
This sequence comes from Pelosinus fermentans, assembly GCA_002434245.1. Taxonomy (GTDB): domain Bacteria; phylum Bacillota; class Negativicutes; order DSM-13327; family DSM-13327; genus Pelosinus; species Pelosinus fermentans_B. Next base: position 1,467 of record DJJR01000052.1, on the reverse strand, counting down.
CAAAAATGATGAGAATGATACTGATCATCATTGGTTCCCAGTAGGGGAAATTTTAGATCTAAAAGAACAAAGCGAGGTTAATGAGTATTTAATTGAAAATGAGTTGTCCTCCAATTCGGATAAGGCTAAAGCTAAGTTTGCCAATAGAGCATTGTTTAAACTTCATTCAGTAATACATACTACTGCCATAATCAGTTATTACCTAGAGCAAAGTGAAGAATTAGATAAGGTCTTAAATATCTTCATTCGTGTAAATAGTGGTGGCACTACATTAAACTATTCTGATTTGTTATTATCTTTTGCTACTGCTCAATGGGATAAAAGGGATGCTAGAGAAGAAATCAATAAGTTTGTTGATGAGATTAATGAGATTGGACGAGGGTTTAATGTTAATAAAGATTTTGTTTTAAAAGCTTGTTTGGTATTGAGTGATTTTAGTGATATATCATTTAAGGTTGATAACTTCAATAAAAGTAATATGTTGAAAATACAAGATAGCTGGGAAGATATAACAAAAGCTATTAGAGATGCAATACGTTTAATTTCTAGTTTTGGTTTTAGTAGAGAGAATATCACATCTAATAACTTGATTATTCCCATTGCATACTATTTAAAACATATTGGATTACCAGATAATTTTGAAAGTAGTAGCTCAAAAATTAATGATAGAGCGAAAATTAAAAAATGGCTTACTCTTTCTTTATTGAAAAGAGTGTTTAGCTTTATGCCTGATGGTGTATTAAAACCTGTTCGCGATATTATTATTAAGAATGACACTGGGGAGTTTCCGTTAGAGAAAATTACCAGCTACTTTAAGGGTAGCAATCGCACATTAGTGTTCACCAATGAAGATGTAAATAACTTGATGTTCAGCAAATATGGACACGGTGATGTTTTGGTTATTATGTCAATTTTGTATCCATGGGCCGATTTACGAAATAACTTTCACATAGACCACGTATTTCCTAAGAGTGGATTTACAAAAAAGAAATTAGAAAAACATGGAGTGTCTGCGGATAACATTGATGATTATATTGGTAATTATAATTATATTGGTAATTTGCAACTTTTAGAGGCAATACCGAATATTGAAAAGAGCAACATGGATTTTAATAAGTGGATTGATGAAACTATTCCTGCTGAAGCAGTAAATGATTATAAAAATAAGCATTTTATCCCTATGAATATTGATCTAGGGATAATAAATTTTGGAAGATTCTTAGAGGAAAGAGAAAAAGCAATAATGCAGAAACTAGAGAGTGTTTTGATGTAATGATCTCTAGTATGCAATGATGCTACGAGAGATTACAGAGTATAGTCTCGAAATTTTGAGGGCAATGAGGGTGAAAGTCAATGTCTTTTTTTACCGATATACCTCATATGGAGACCGTAAGCATCAGAACTGCAAATGTAATTTTTAGGAGGAATTTACACGTTCAAAATAGAGGGGCTGTCGCACTAAAAATA
>DJJR01000049.1 GCA_002434245.1 Pelosinus fermentans | reverse complement strand
GATAAAGACGTCAGATCTTAACATGTCAGATATTCAAATGGTAAAAACATAGCTTTTTTAATCGGTACTCATAAAAGAGATGTTGGCGGGTTTTTTCATTAAATTTACTTTTCAAGGTAAAACTCGAAGGAATCATTAAGTCTTACGGCAAAAATACGATAAGAGAGTTTAAGTAATACATTGCGTTTTTCTGTAAAAGTTTTAGCGGTGATTAAATCAGCTGGTGATGTTACCAGCTGATTTGTTTTTTCTTGGAGAGTTCTCAGCTCAGATATATCGTGATGGATAGTAGCTAGCTCCTTATTTAGGGTCTGTAATTCTCTTTCTACTGCTTCACTATCAATCAAATTCTCCTGATACCAACGCAGGGTATTTATTTTTTTCTTTTTTAGTTCAATTTGAAGAGCATGTAAGTTTGTTATTTGTTCTGAATAGTTAAGATTGGTATTGGTAAGTACGGATTCTTGTAAATGATCTTTAGCTGTTGCTAGGGTAACGAGGCATTGCCAGACAGCCTGTTCTAAATCTTCCACGGGTATCCGACGACACTGACAAGAAGTGCCATTGACTGCATAGGTATTTGATTCTTTAGAAATACAGGAATAATAATAGTAGATTTTATCACTACCATTTTTTCGCTTAGCAGGACGAGCATAGGCTGTCATGGAACGTCCGCAGAGAGCGCAGTACAACAATCCTCGTAACAGATAGTTATGCTTATTATTACGTGTTGCCAATTTCTTATTTCGTTGGATCTGCAATTGGGCAGCTTCCCACATTTCACGAGTGACTATCGCCGGAATTGTAACAGGAATCCAAGCTTCAGGAGGATTATCTTTGATTTCACGGCTATTCTGACCCGTTTTACAAGTTTTTTGCTTAAAAAGATAATGCTGTCCATGATACATTTCTTTAGTAAGAATGCGTGAGACAGTGCAGATCGAGAGCGGGCGATTATTTGTACCGACAATACCAAGGCGTGATAACTCCAAAGTAATCCGTCTTGAACCATAGCCCTGATGAATGCATAAATGATAAATCAATTGAATGGTTTTACTTTCCTCTTCGTTGATAACATACATACTATTCTTTTTGTCCCAGTCATAGCCAAAGGGGTGGGCATTGGAGACGATTTTTCCTTGATGTGCTTTCGCTCGGCGACCGCGGGAAGTTCTTTCACGAATTTTTGATTTTTCATAAGCTGAAATAGCGCCTTTCATACTGAAGAATAAGCGGCCTTCTGGTGAGGAATCATAATCGCCGGTTACAAAAGTAATTCTTGCACCTGTTTTTTCTATTTCATCAGCAATAATCAATTGATTGGTAAGATTACGGGAGAGCCGATCAGGATCATAAATAGCTACGGTTTTTATGATCCCACTTTGCAAATCATTTCGAAGTTTATCAAGGGCAGGGCGCTCTAAATATTCTCCGCTATAGCCATCGTCAATATATTCTTTTATTCCAGTGTGATCCATCGCTAATAAATGATTGCGACAGGCAGCGATTTGGTCGTTTAAAGAATAACCTTTGCGGGCTTGGTCATCTGTTGACACCCTCACATATAGCGCATTCATAATATCCTCCATTATTATTGAGTGTTATCTATTTTTATGTGAGGATAAAAGAAAAATGACAGAACGCATGTTCTGTCATCTTAGAAGAATGTATCCAATAACTAAAACGCCCTAAGATTCCATCCTGAATCTTAGTCTTCTTTATTTGAAACTTATTTTCCTCTGCCGGCTTTTCTCATGGGCATTTGATGGCTGGTATTGTTAGCTTTTCCCTTAGCCGCCTTTAAGAATGATTTATTGTTTTCGTTTGCTTTTTTCTTCTTATCAAGTAATAGAGCCTGTAAATCCAAAGTGCATTCCTCCTTTGCTCGATTGTTGCATCTTGTAAGAGATAAATCTATTATACCATGGCTTTTTAACTAGTCCAAATGTAAAAATACATAAAATTGTATTTCCACAAGAGACATAGTACATTACTGCGATTCATTGATAATTAATATCAATGAATATGCTGAAAATAAAAACAAATGTTTTTATTTTCAGCAGGATTTTATGATTTGTCCGCCGAATTAACGATAAATCCTAAAAATTTGTAAGTATAATCTTAGATGTACTTGGAGGTGGATATGTATAACATCTAGATAGATCTGCAAGCTGGTTAGTCGGTGGGGAGCCAAATACACAGATGGATATCTATCGGTACGAAAAAGCCATAGGGGAACAATATATTGGGGGAAATATGAATGAAGAAAATAATTACTGCTGCTCTTGCTGCCGCTATGGTTTTAACTACAGGAGCTGTTTTTGCCGCTCCTGTAGAATTTGATGGTCAAGTTAAAGTACAATACCGCTCTAATACTGCTGATGGTGCTCCTGATACTCAAGGCGGCATATATAGTTTTCGTCTAAATGCCAAAACAGCCTTGAGCAATAATGTTGACTTATTTGCTCGTTTTGCTGCACAATCTCTTAGCGGAGACAAAATTGGTCCGGATTTTTCCAAAGCTAAATATGGTAATAGTGTAGCTGTTATTGATCAATATGGAATTATCGTAAAGGACAACGATTTTCAATATAAAGTAGGACGCCAGGGGCTTTCTATTAGTCCGACAGCCTTGCTCTATAGCAGTGAGGGATATATCGGAGAGAAATATGGACTTTTTGATGGCGTAGTTGCTACTGGGAAATCTGGGGTGACTTCATTACAGTTTGTTGCTGGTAAAGGTGATATTGATACTAAGGACAAAATTTATTCTGTTCATGCTTCTTATAGTCCTGCAAAAGATTGGACTGTAGGAGGTACCATTGCAAAAGCTAATCCTAATGCGGGTAGTGATAGAACTTTCTGGGGAACTGATGTTCAATATACTATCGGTAAAGCCAGCTTTGTAGCAGATTATCTCAAATCTGATGATGATATTAAGAATGATGCTCTCGTTCTTGGGGTAACGTATGCCTTTGATGATAAAAATAATTTATCTGCTTATTCCCACAAGACTGAGGCAAATGCGGCTATTTATACCGATTGGGATCCTGGAGAAAAAGGTGCATACTATATTTATAATCACAAATTTGATAAAACAACTTCACTGAACTTATTATATAAAAGTAATACTGCAATTGGCACAGATACTGATAATACTTCTTTCCGTGCTGCAGTTGCTTATAAATTTTAAATTGCTGTCTTACAGGAAAGAACGCGAACCTTTAGGCTCGTGTTCTTTCCTTTTAATCGATAAAGGTATCAACGGTAATGCTCTCACATAGATTTAGATGAGGTGATCAATATGTCACGTGAGAGAAAGCCCTGTAAAGGCATATTTCGTGGTCTAATTATTGGCAGGACGAATCAGAATGGTGGACCATACCCTGCCATTGAAAATGGTGAATGCAGAGTTATTGAGTATGTGGAACAGAGTGATATACCTGAATTGGTAACTCTTGAAAGAGCGGTTGCCAATGTGTTTATTCAGACAGGTATCTGCCAGTACAATAGCAGAGAGGAAATAGAAAAATATATGGAAATTCACGATAAGTAATGAATAATGTAAAGAATATTTTAAGGCTTAATGAGGATTTATTGACAGGTATATCAGAGCATGTTTTAATAAATGTATAGAAGTATATTAGGCGGTGATTGGTATGAAAAGAGATGAACGAATTCCACCAATTGAAGCAGTTGAAAAAGCATTGCGAGTGAAGCCTATTGGACGTATACAACTATTCAAAAGACCTGAATATATGCCGAAAGAAAAGAATAACAATCAACCTCTAAAGAAAAAAGAAGAAAAGAAAGATGGGATTGTCAATCGAGCAAGTCATGCTGCTGGACAAGTTGGCATAACGGTAGATTATAAAGTGTAGATGAATTGTATTGTTTTTACAAGTATTGATGGTTTGACTGCCTTAGAGGTGATAGAAATAATATGCAAAAACCCATATGTAGTAAGTGTGTGTATCTTTATACAACTTGGGATCGAAATTTCCCCTATGGATGTAGGGCAATGGGGATTAAAAGTGCATCATCGCCTTCCGAGGTGGTTAGAGGGGCCTCTGGGCAGAATTGTTTAGCATATACTGCAAAGCAGAGCAATGAAAAAATAGAATAGGGAAATAGCAAGCTTAAGTGTTCATCAATTAACTTTATTGAAATGGGATATCATAAATCTTCTTGTCCCTCATAGAATGTATTGGGGGTGTGGATGATATGAAAGGCATTACCAATTGCGTATCAGATCTTAAACTTAAAGAA
>DJJR01000031.1:184788-217397 GCA_002434245.1 Pelosinus fermentans | reverse complement strand
TTTTAGTGCGACAGCCCCATTTTATTCTATTTTTATAATTCTTGTCAAAGGTTATCTTAACAATAAGGTCTTCTTCAGTAAGGGTGGAGGCATCTTAATAACATCTGCTGATAATTATTTAAAGCCCGGTCTTATAAAATCTTGTATCCACTTTCATAACCGGAAATGCATCTGGCAATCCCTCTTTTGCTACTTGAACAAAATTATTTTTTTCATAAAAACGATGTGCAGCTACGAATTTCTCGGTGGTCCCCAGGTAAATTTCACGTATGTTATGCTCACTAGCCCATGACGTTAACTGTAATAGCAGCAGCTTGGCTATATTATGTCCTTTTCCTCGATAATCCGCTTTCACAAACATTTTTCTTAATGCACCTTGCTGATTTCCAATATCGATCAGCGCAATCGTTCCTATAATCTGCTGCTTATAAATAGCAATCCAAAAATTCCCCCCTCCAGACTGATAGAAGTTAGGTATGTCACTTAAATCCGGCTGATCCTCTTTGCTGATCGGAATGTTAAACTCACTTCGCTGAATGGTGAGAATTAAGTCAATCACTTCATCTTGATATTCGTTAGAAAATTTCTCTACAATAACTGTTTCCAATTTTTATTCACCTCTTTATAAAATGACCTCTTTGCAGTTAAATTCCCGTACTTCTTGCTACGAATCAACTCCATAGTAAGTATTCTCACTTCTCAAAGAGCTCGATATTTAATTTTGGCATGCAAAGAGATCTATTTAAGTAGTTGACATTTCAACTACTTAAATTTTAATGCCAACTAGTTGAAATGTCAACCAGTTGGCATTAAATTATTTTTTATAAAATAATCTTATTTCTCAAAGCTAGATACAACAACCCTTTTCTTTGCCGCTTCGACGAAGGCTCTGAAAAGAGGCAACATATCAGCAGACTGGGTAATCATCATTTCCGGATGCCACTGAACCCCTACAATAAAGCTTCCTTCCCTTTTCTCAATTCCTTCAACTATTCCATCTTTTGCTCTGGCATTCACAATAAATCCCGGTGCGATTTCCTTAACAGACTGATGATGAAAGCTGTTTGTCACAATGGAATCTTTCGGGAAGATTTGAGACAATACCGTATTTGGAGTCAATTCTACCGTGTGAGTAGGCACATGTCTTTCTCCCTTTTGAAAATGCTTTAAACACTTGCGGGAACATTGGGCTGCTATATCTTGATACAATGTGCCGCCAAAAGCTACGTTGAGAACTTGCAAACCGCGGCAAATTCCTAATATAGGCTTTCCCAATGCAGCTGCAATATTAACACTTCGTATATGGTGATCATCCATCTCTGGAAAGATTATATCTAATTCTCGCAATGGTTCTTCACCATATAGCAACGGATTAATGTCGTATCCACCAGATAATAATAAACCATCTACCTGCTTTAACTGCACTTTAATACTTTCTTCATCATCAATAGCTGGCAATAGAAGCGGTACTCCTCCAGCCGATACAATTGCCTGTACATAATCATGACTCACTACTGCTTTCTTCATTCCTGAAAACAAACCATCCTCAAGGAAAAGTATAGAAACCAGTATACCTATAATGGGTTTCTTAATCACAATCTCCTCCCTCATAATAGATTAAAGGTCAAAAAAAGTGTCTATGATTCCACTTCTTTTGACCTCTAGTTTCAATCAGCTGTTTATGGTGATAGCTTATAAACACAATCTCTTGGTAAGATAATAACACCCCTAATCAGCATTGTCAATGAACTAAGAAAGCAGTAATAACAACAAATGAATGGTACGCTATTACTTTAATCATTCCATTAATAGATCTAACATTTTCTTACGATTATTTATAAATTCCTTCATTACAATATAATGTTCTGTTTCTTCATATGCAATCGCTTCGATCTTATTGTTTGCTATTTGTAAAATCGTTGCACCCGGATACCCCATTATGATAGGCGAATGAGTGGCAATAATAAATTGGGATTCTTGATCCGCTAAATCATGCATTCTTAAAATCATAGCCATTTGCCTCATGGGAGATAAGGCAGCTTCTGGCTCATCCAATAGGTATAGTCCTTTACCTTTAAATTTATTCATGAACGTCGCAAAGAAAGCTTCCCCATGAGACTGCTCATGCAATGACTTTCCTCCATAGTAATGACTCACTTGAAGATCATCAATTTGCGTTGCCAGATTATAAAAGGTTTCGGCACGTAAGAAAAATTCATTCTTAGGTTTTCTTATACCTCGAATTAAACGAATGCATTCATGTAACTGAGAATGGGAATTTCTCGTAGAAAAATTAAAGTTGCGAGTTCCGCCCTCAGGATTCAATCCCCAGGCAATCGCAATTGCCTCTAGCAGTGTAGATTTTCCCGTACCGTTTTCTCCCACAATAAATGTCACCTGTGGATGAAATTTCAACTCATCTAAATCACGAAAAATTGGCAAGGAAAAGGGATATTGATCGAAGCTTTCAACTTGATTTCGCAATAATTTTATGGAACGCAAATAATGCTCTGTGCTTAATTTATCCATAGGATTCTCCTACTCATTACTCATTACTCATTACTCATTCATCAATTACTTAACCACTATATTACTGCAGCAAGCTGTCATAATACAACTACATTTACTAGCAAACATACGAGTGATGATGTTATCGAATCATCACCGGTGTACCGACTCTGACCATTGCAAATAATTCTTCAACATGATGGTTATGCATACGAACACAGCCTAAAGAGACCAATTGGCCAATTGACCAGGGAGCACGGTTACCATGGATACCATAATTAGGGTCAAAATTCAGTCCCATCCAACGTGTCCCCAACATACCTCCGGGATTTAAAATTTTAGTAGCAATCGCATAATCTCCTTCTGGTGTAGGCGTTGACGGTTTGCCGATAGCCACCGGATAGCTGCGTAATTGATTATTGCCGTTAAACAAGGTAAGCTGACGAGTCGGTTTGTGAATTAAAATCCGGCCTCGTGCCAAGGTCAGGTCGGCTCTGTAGCGATTATCTTTTATTGGGTTTATTTCTACAATATCAGCACCATATAAACGACAATAAGTGATGGGATCTAAACTGCCTGTTGGGATCAACTTCTCTGCTTTTTGAAACTGCAAGATGGCCTCGCCTATTTCATCAGTGCAGGTACTTTGCTCAATACCTTGATAGAAGCCCTTTATTTTGAGAAGGTGCTGAATCTGCCCTAGTATAGGCTGTCTGATTCCCCTTGAAAGATTCATTTCGGCCAATGAATATGGTAAATACATTTTTCTAATATTCATATAGTCGTCCTCCATATAACAATTCTGATCATGAACCATTATATGCTTGGACAAGTATTTCTGGTGTTTTTTAAGAATGATCATTCTTGATACTTTTGGCACTATTTTCTCGAAGACGATCTACTATTAATAGGAGTGATAGCATTAAAAATGGCTATAATAGTAGTAGATGATATCATCTTCGAATCATGTTGTTGGTGACAAAATAATAGGAATAATAATAGGGGTGAAGAAAACTATGCAGGCAATGAACCGTGTTATCTGTCCAAGCTGTAACGATGACCATCTTATATTAAAATATGTGGCTACATATGAATATTCATATATTCTAGATTCAGATGCTCCCGGGCTTAAAAATACGAATGAGCTTCTTCCCCATATGTACGATAAACGCGAACAAAAAGATACGCAGCAGTATATAGAATGCAGAACCTGCGGAATCAGCTATCCTTGCTATTTTGACAGATGGACTGAGAGAATGAATAAGAAAGCGCTGCAAGACGCTGTCAACTCAGCCTACTTGGCAAAACAGCATCTTGATAATACCTAATTGATTTAGATTTTGCTTTCATAAGCCAAGCCTCCTTATATCATTAAAAATCTAACAGCCCTTGCTGATCTAACCAGGATTTGATACATGTTAAAAATTTTCTTGCAGCAGGGGAAACATTCTTAATAGAGTTAAGAGCAATACCAATGGTTCGATATGCAGGTTTTTCCAGATTTGCAATATGTACATCATGCAAATGGCGATATAGTACCATCTCAGGAAGAATACTTATACCTAGACCATTTTGCACCATTGCAATAATAGCCTGATCTTCTATCACTTCATATTTGATTTTCGTTTTCAGATTATTTTCAAGTAAAATACGCCGTACGTCTCCAGTATTACCCCATTTAGGCATGATAAATGCCTCTTTTTTTATTTGTTCAAAAGAAATTTCATTTTGCTGTCCTAAAGGATGCTCCTTTGGCAGAATACAGAGCATTTTATCCCTTTTTAATGGTATAAATTCAAATGACTGAATTACGGGTAAAGACACAAATCCAAAATCAACAGCACCATTCAATATCCACCGATGAATATCATCATAATACCCTTCATTTAATTTAATTTCAATGGCCGGATGCTGCTTATGAAATTCTTTTATAATACCAGGAAGCCATTGGGAAGACACGCTGGTAAAGGTGCCAATTCGTACGGTTCCAATCTCCAGCCCCTTAATTTCAGCTACTTTCTGTCTTAAGCGCTCATTGCATTGCAAGGTTTCCCGAACGTATTTCAATATTAATTCACCATTACTCGTTAAGGTTACACCTGCCCTGTCACGGGTAAGCAGTGAAAATCCCAATTCTGCTTCCAGACTGGCAATGGCATGACTAACACCCGATTGTGTCAGATTCAAACTTTCGGCCGCTTTTGTCAAGCTTCCTAATTCAACCACGCCATGAAAGATCTCATATTTAGAAATCGTCATCTAATGATCTTCTCCTCTTGCATGATAAATTCTCATGTATTCTATTAAAAACATTCTCTTTTCTAATGGTAATTATATATTTATACTAAGGATTAAACAATTAAATTTTAAAATATAGGATTTTTTTAAGGTGGAGGATTCAGTATGAAAACAAGGTGTACGGCTAATATAATGCTGCTGATAGTGACTATCTTCTGGGGCTTTTCCTATTTGTTTATGAAAATGGGATTGAGCTCGTTGCAGGAATATAATCTGATTGCATTACGATTTGGTATCGCATTTTTCTTAGCAGCTGCTATCTTTCCAATGCGCTTACTAAAAGCAAATATAAAAACAATTCGTTATGCTTTTGCCTTAGGTTCAATTTTATTTTTAGTTTTTACTTGTATAACTTTGGGGATAAAATTTACTTCAACCTCCAATGCAGCGTTTCTCGTAAGTCTCACAGTTATTTTCGTTCCAATGTTGACAGCCCTTATTGTTAAAAAGGTTCCTGAGACCAACATCATCGTTGGAGTGATCTTTGCACTGCTAGGAGTAGGTCTGTTAACACTAAATAGTCGTCTCATGATTAACTTCGGTGATTTATTATGCGTTGCCGGTGCACTTTTTTATGCAACGCATATCATTGTTACCGAAAGGCTGACAAAAACGGTAGATTCGATTACGCTTGGGGTCCTGCAGCTCGGATTTGCAGGAGCCTTAGGATTTATTTTCTCCTTACTTTTTGAAGCCCCCAGATTCCCCATTACTGCTGGTGAGTGGCTGCCGATCTTAGTCCTAAGTATATTGTGCAGTGCCATTGGCTTTATCGTACAAACAGTTGCGCAACAGCATACCACTTCTACGAATACAGGTCTCATTTTTTCCTTAGAGCCTGTCTTTGCAGCAATATTTGGCTTTCTGTTTTTAGACGAAATTCTTTCTGTTCAAGGTTGGCTTGGTGCACTATTTGTATTATTCGGCGTAATCCACTCACAAGTGAATTGGGGAACTATTTTCACACAAGACTTACATTACACTCATCTGATTCACTATCTGCACCAGATCAATAAAACCACTTTTTCTACTAACAAAACTACGAAGTAAGATTACCTCTAAACTTACTACCTCCATAAAGGAAATAATGAGGCAAACTACTGTAAACTCTGTTACTACTTTCATACGTTCGCTAATGATAAGAACAAAAGAAGAGTCACGGCTCATCAATTCAAATGATAAGTCGTGACTCTTGTTATGTTATAAAACAGCTACAAACCATCTCCTGCAGCGATGGAATCAACACACCTCAAAGGCTGGTATATATTTATCGAAAAAATCAAACTGGATTAATACTCCATTATTACTTTTGAAAATCCTTTAGCCCGTTCTGTAAGTGTTTCAAACTCTCCTGCGGTGATAAGTTTTCGATCTGTAAGTCTTCCCCCTATCCCTGCACCTGCAAAACCAAGTTTTAAATACTCTGGGAGTATTTCTTCCGTAACTCCTCCTGTAGCAATAAGCTTCACATGACTGATAGGAGCCAGAATGTCTTTTATGTAATCAAATCCAAGATTCCCTGCCGGGAACAGTTTTACAAAATCCGCGCCTGTGTTATGAGCTGTTAAGATTTCTGATGGTGTCATTGCTCCAGGAATTGAAACGAGTTCTAATTCTTTCGTATATTTTATAATCTCCACATCAACATTTGGAGAAATAATATAACTTCCACCTGCATCTTTTGTCGCCCTTACCTGCTCTTTTGTAAGAACCGTTCCTGCACCGATTTTCATAGAACCCCCGAATTTTTCAACTAACATACGGATCGCCTCAGCTGTCTTATTAATGCAGTCTGGATCACTTTGGTCAAAGGTCACTTCGACCATGTTCATTCCACCTTGATGCAAGGCCCTGACTAAATTAAGCAAATCCTGTCCATAAAGTCTACGACATATCGTAATTACCTTATGTTTTTGAATAAAATCTGCAATTTCTATACTCATTTCCGATTCCCCCTCATATTTATATTAACTTTTTTTGTTATACCCCGATGAATCATATCTAACGTTTTACTAAATGCAATATATCATTCCCATTCCATAAATTCAATCCTTTTTGTAATTTCATTCTATTTGAGAAATCCATTCTTTTCAGCGAAATATCACAGCATCATAAAAAAAGAGCCCTCAGGCTCTTATTGATCGATTTAGTGTCTTTCGAGTGCCCCACGAACAAAATGTAAGACAGAGCATTTCGAAGTATTTTTATTTTCAGTAGGATGCTCAGAACCGCTTATTACAAGGCCACATTGAGGACAGCGGGTAAAATATTTTTTATCCATCATTCCAACGGGCGTAATGTCCACCTTCTCAAACATAGTACTACCACAATAGCACTTGTTCTTGCCCAATTTACCACCTTCTTTATTTTTTTTCATAGTATCATGACCCCAGCCCTCATTGCAAATCCTTATTGATCCAAAAATACACCATGGCAATCAACTATACCTGTTTTTTCCTCGTTTTATGTCTAATATTAGCAGTATATGCATTCTGCTCTTTCCATACTCCTCTTTCTTTCTTTTATTTTTCTTTATTAAAGAACAGCAGCCTCTGATAAAGAACCTGAATTCTCTTAAGCAGCGGCTCTATTTTTTTTTCCTCTTGCAGTAACTCTTCCACTAACCCATGCATACGGTGCAAATCATCACACTTTACGATAGAAAGTCGCCCTTCACTTTGAAAAATTACCTGTATCTTCGGCCATATGCCTTTTATGACAACGAAGGTTAACGTTAAGCTTCCTATGGCGTATAAAAAACCGCCAAATGCCCTAATAAAAAGATAGGGTCTAATGAATTCATTTGTTTCTCCAATACTGAGCCCAATCACGCGCCAGAAATAAACTTGCAGTCCACCAGCGATTAATAACCCAAGTCCCATCGTTAGTAATCCGGCATTTAAAGAAATGATTGCACCCCAGCACCAGCGATACATTTTCTTGCCAAGTATGATTTCTGTAAATAGGATGTGAAAGCAAACTGCTAACACTAAAAAACCAAATACACCAAATAATGCAAGGTGGGAATGAGCCGACGTAATATAGGTCCCATGTACATATCGGTTTAATGGTGGATAAGCCATGAGAAACCCTAAAAATCCAGCACCAAATATATGGTAGAACATACTGGAGCCGATGAGAAACATCGTTATTTTATCCCGATAGGACAAATCTGAAATACCCTTGAATGTTATCGATTTTACCGTCGTATACAATAGTACAATCGCAGGCAGTACTTGCATTGCGCTAAAAGTTCCGCCCAGCCAAAGCCAATATGATGGTACCCCAATCCAATAATAATGATGTCCTGTTGCTATAATCCCAGCTAAGACTGCAAATGTAATGTCTAAATATATAGCTGTTTCTACAGCCTGCCGCTTAACCTTTGTCACCTGAATCAGCAAAGCTGCCAATACCCCCGTGCCAATAAGCTCCAAAGACATTTCTTCCCATATATGTACCACCATAAATTTAGCGATTTCATCAACTGTTGGGTGAGCATAGGATACGATATTCGGCACGTAAAAAATGATTAATGTGACACTACCTGTTACCATGCTAATTAATGTTGCCCTACTCCTAGGCATATCAGAAGCCAGATAAGTCGTAAGCAGATTAAAGCACAGCAGAATGGTACAAGCTGCCGTTGCTAGTTTCAAGGGCCAGATTGCCTCTAGATATTCTCTCCCTTCATTGAAACCAAGCAATAACGATCCTAATATTAGGCCTAGTGTGCCAGCCAGCATCCAAAAGTTAATGGTAATTAATTTCAAACTGTAAAATTCCCGCTCCGCTTCTTGACAAAAAAAGAAATACATGGCGCCAATCATTCCAATCAACGGCCAATAGATACTCACATTCAAATGAAAAGCTCTTCCGGATGCAAAGGGAATTGGATTGCCAAGATCGGGAAAGAGAAGATCAATTGCTCCGCCCGATGCTACCAGCCCTTGAAGGCCAAAGAGGAAGTAGGCAAATAAAGCATATTTATAACTCAGGTGCTGAGATCGAAACAACTTTTCTAACCCCTTTTCATTACTTTACTCTAGGTTCCTCTTTTTTATCATATACAGGTCTTGGCGGCCAATCCATATTAGGAATTGATTGCAGGAAACGAAAATATGCAATAATTTCTTCTGCTTCTTCATTACTTAAGTAAATATGCCGTTTTTTCTTTGCTCCACTAAGCAATGGAGGCTGTGTCAAATATTCTCTTAATCCATTGCTTCCAAACTTTTTATATGCCTTAGTAAGATCTCCTCCGTAATATCCTCCGTTGCCAAATACGGTATGGCATTCAATGCAAGCTTTTTTCTGAAATATCATTTTACCCTTGACTGCTTCAGAAGGAACATTTTGTAAATTTCCTGCCATTGAGTCGTATATAACAAAAGCAAATACAGCTATGGAAAGAAATACAGTTGCTAAAAAAATTTTCAAAGAGAACTGCATAGCCGGCTCCTTACTAAGCATTTCTTCTTATTATCAATGATGTTGAATATTTCTATACATATTCTACTAAAAAAATCCAGAATACAATTCATAAACTTTCTTAAAAGATAAACGCGGCGGGAGCGTATTTCCTGCCACGTTTATCTTTTCTATATTATCTTCGTTTCTTACCCGTAATATGTTCTACATCAATACGAATCACCGAACATTTATCTTTAAAAGCATCAATTACTTTTAATCCTTTATCATAATATTCAGCACTAAATTTTCTTACTAAAGCCTTTAGCATATCGATTTTTTCCGCTCCATCTACCAAAGACCCTTTTCCAAAAACAATAACACTTTCATAATGTGCAGTAAAAGAACTAGGCAGTACCTGGGCATATCCAACAACAGTAAAGCACACTTTATTGCTGTAAGAAAGATTATCAATTATATGCCCTTCCAAATCACAGTGCAGGTAAATAGCATCATCTAACATAATATAATGCAATGGCAATCCATAAGGATATCCCTCTTTATCCGTTGTACAAAGCACTCCATACTCTCCTTGTCCCAGCATCTCCATTGCCTCATCATGCGTTACCTGTTTGTGAACATCCCGCATACTTCTCATCGCTTTGCCTCCTATACGATAGTTACAAACTTTACTAACTTATAATTAAAAGATTTTAACCTGCAGAACCACTAGATTGCCTGTACTTTTATTAAAAAAGCCATGTCCTTCTCCCCGCGGAGATAAGATGATATCCTTTTCGTTAAGAGTAAATTCTTTGCCATTAATTGTGAGTATGCCTTCACCTTCTACAACGTAAAAGACCTCATCCATATCCTTATGGGTATGCTCAGGCGTACTCTGGCCAGAGGCATATAATAAAAGTCCTGTATCGAGCTTACTGCCTTCATGAGTGAGAGCTTTACGCACCGATTTTTCATTTGAAAAGTCTAATAACGAATTAACATTAATTTTTTCCACTACAAATCCCCCTAATTTTTTTATTATTTTACTGCTATTATAACTGCTAAAAATCTTCCGTAATTCGTGCGATCCCTCGTTTAATCATCGGAGGAATGAATGTTGCAATGGGAACAGCTAAACTAAGAGCAATCATCCACTCTTTTATCCAATGCACAAGAAACTCTTCAGTTCCGCGATTCGCAAGCGTTAAAACAGCAGAAATAATACATGATGTGAAACCTCCCATTAGAAATCCAAATACTATCGTTGTATATTTTTTATTGATCCTCATAATGCCATCCTTTCTTTTTCAACCATAATGTAATTGGCACTACGTATTGCCTACAAGTACATTTGTTACTATAATAAGAGCGAAAGTTACTTTTTGCAATACGGCACTATTTCGTTCAATACGAACGGGATGGTAAGTATTATTGAATTTACTGGAGGCTGACATTTTGAATATTAAAATCTGTCCTATCGAAGAAGCAATCAACTTAATAGGACATAAATGGAAAGTCCTTATAATAAGAAACCTACTTGCAGCAGATCATCAGCGCTTTGGCTGCCTTCAGAAAGGAATAAATGGAATCAGCCAAAAAATGCTGACACAACAGCTTCGGCAGCTGGAACACGATGGATTGATTTCCCGCAAGGTCTTTGCTGAAGTTCCCCCTAGGGTTGAATATTCTTTGACTGATCTTGGAAGAAGTCTTCAGCCAATCTTAGAATCCATAAGTACTTGGGGAAAAGGATACTTAGGAACAAAAGGAACGGATTCGAAAGATTTTATTGATGACTAAATTAGTATCTCTCGTCCTCCGCTATTTAATCACCCTGAAAGACAAATAGCCCATTTGATACTCAATCTATAAATAACTCTAGCATGTCTAAAAAATAAAACCGTTTGAACCGCGAAGATGCGAAGAATATGAAGACTAAAATATCATATCCGTAATATGTCTCTTAGCCCCTTCGTGTCTTTGCATTTCTTCGTGACCTTCGCGGTTCATTATTGTTTTTATATAACACTATACAATTTATCACCTATAAAGCTTATAAATTCAAGCTAAAAAAAGTATCAGCGTAATCATGCTGATACTTTTTTATGATGTATTTTATTGTTTATTCAGCATAATTTGCAGAATTTGTCCGTCGGTCTGGACCATTCCCTGGCAGGCTAATTGTCCTAAGTTGGCAATGGATTGATCTACATCTTCCGCGACAATCCCTTCATTTTCTGTAACACGAATTCCTTCAAGAGCCATTAAGACAGCCTTATACCCAGACATAACCGACGTAGAAACCTTCATGGCACAGCTATTGGATGCTCCATCACAAATAAGTCCTGCCACATCACCAATCATGTTGGAAATAGCCATGCTAACTGTTTTAAAATCTCCTTTCAGCAGCCAGGCCATTCCTGCTGCTGATCCCATTGAAGCGGTGGTAACAGCGCATAATGCTGACAACTTGGGAAGTTTATCATGGATGTAGATTGCCATCATATGAGATAGCATTAATGCTC
Organism: Pelosinus fermentans; assembly: GCA_002434245.1. Lineage (GTDB taxonomy): Bacteria > Bacillota > Negativicutes > DSM-13327 > DSM-13327 > Pelosinus > Pelosinus fermentans_B. The sequence continues at coordinate 205,653 of DJJR01000031.1, read as the reverse complement.
TTGTAAGAGTTTCTTCATTTGCCTTTACATGCTCGGCCACCACTACGACAGGCATCGTTGCCGATATGCCCTGATTACCGGAGCCAGAATTGGTCATGGCAGGCAATGCTGCCCCGCCCATTCGGGCATCAGAAGCTGCTGTTGTACGCATCAAAACTTGAGTCAAAAGACCATCGGATAAGAGTCCTTGGTTTCTATGATGCTCCATTGTGGCGCCAATGCGCAGCCCATAATTCCCGTTCATCCCTTCCCGGGATAATGAACTATTTAGGATAGCCGCTTCACGGATAAAATCAATCATCTCTAATGGTGCCTGAGTAGCAAAATCGAATACATCCCGTGCCTTTACTCCAGCTATCGAATATTCATCTTCCTTGTCATCAGCGTTACAAACTTCAGGTTCTATTTGAAATACTACTCTTCCGCATTCTTCAATGCGTATCACTTGTGTGTGGCTGTCGGCAATAGAAACCGTCACCCATTCTTCTCCATGTATAACCTTTGCTTCCGAATACAAAATCTGAGGGACATCCGCGATCGTAATCTGAACCCGTCCCTGAGCAATCATTTGCTTGCTCTCTTCAACCTGCTCTGCTGTTAGATGCTTTAGCACCTCCAGCTTTCCTTCCGGATCACCACCAATGGCACCTACAGCCGCCGCAATGAAAAGTCCTGTAGTACAAGTTCCTGGAACCGTAACCCCCATACCATTTTTCATCAAATTAGCCGATACTTTTGCTTCAATTCTCTCAACCGGTTTCCCTAGTCTCTGGGCTGCAATAGCAGATGCCAATGCTAAAGAAATCGGCTCCGTACAGCCTAAAGCAGGCACTACTTCTTTTTTTACAATGTTGATGAATCTCAGCCACAAGGGGTTCACAGATTTTAAAGACACATTCTTCAAATTAAAACATTCCTTTCATGCCATATTCACTGGCAAAAACTGATTACTATACAATGAATCTCTGATACCTCAGATAATCCATAAAATTCTCTTGATCCTTAGTATACACCAAAATCGCTGCCCATTACGGTAAAAGATTTTGATTGAATCTGAATATTTTGGTAATTTACTGCCAACTGCAAACCTGAAAGCAGCACCAAAACACTACCGTCCATAAGGGCAAAATATACTTTAGTTCATTATAGTTGATCAAATTCTGTATTTGCCATTGAAATATAAAACTCCTGCACTATTATGAAAAAGCAGTTCTCCCACGGTGCTTTTCTGCCGGTTTTTCCGGATCAAAGCTGCGGAGAACTGCTAAAAAATCCTTAGCTAGCATGAAACTTGCATCACAAATATTTTGCAACATCCATCTTATAGGTAAGTACTGCAGGAATCAGTCCAGCCAGGATACCAAATAAAGTACCGCCAATGACGATGTATATTTCTTCCGGGATAACTCCTGATGTCAAAACAATTGCTGTTTTACTTTCCATAACCTTCACCAATACCAAATAGATTCCATGTCCTGTTAGTATGCCAATCACGACGCCAAGAATCGTCAGCAGGGCACTTTCAGCCAGAATGACAGTAAAAATATCCCTGGCACTGGCTCCTAATGCCCGTAGTATCGACCGATCCCGGACACGGCCAAGAGCTGACCAATACACAGAAAGCGCCATAATCATTAATCCCATCACGATAATGACATAGGCGATGCTTCTTAGCATCTGTTCCCCCTGCCCTAAAATACTAAATAGCTGAACAATAACCTGAGCAGGAAAAATCATCTGGGCTCCCTTTTCCTGCTGAAACTGCTGGTACAGGCGCATCGCTTCACTATAGCCCTTGGGTTTTACCAGAATGGCAGTGACTTCATGTTCATGCTCATGACTGTCCTCAATAGCCACCTCTCCCTCAGCCTTGGATTCATGCTTCTCATGTGCCAGCCAGATACTTTCAATCGGAACTAAAACAGCCTGATCATAAGGACCATTCACTGACTGCAGTATACCCACAACCTGATAGACATGGTCATGTGTATCACCTCCAGGTATAAAACCATGAGCTGATTTAAACTCATCTCCTAGCTTTAGCCCCAGCTCCTGAGCAGCTTTTGCTCCGACAACAGCTTCAAATGGCACAGAAAAGGAACGTCCTGCCGCAAATTGCAGCCATTGCCCTTGACCAACCTTGGGTTCATGGGAAAAGATATCACTCCCGCTTCCTACTATGGTATATCCTTTATAGTTATCACCAAAGGCCAGTGGAATAGCCGAAGCCACTAGTGGATTCTCTGACAATTTTTCATAAATCTCATGACTCACATTGCCAATGGGCACATCCTTTAAAAAAACCGTATTTAAGACAAGCTGATTTGGGCTGCCTTTGGCCCCGACAATGAGGTCAAAAGGTTCTGTAGCTCTAACCAAGCCAGCATGAGTACCTGTGGATAGTAAGGTCACCACTGCCAGCATAGCGATGGTAGCAGCTACGATAAGTACAGTCAAGCCACTTTGAACCGGCTTTGCCAGTAAATTACGCCAGGCGATTAGAAGTCGCACTTCCAATCACCTCCTCTGACGGTTTCCTTAGGGAACAAATTCGCTCAAATTGATTCATGATTTGTCTGTCATGAGTAGATACCACTAAGGTGCTGCCTGATTCTTTGGCAAACTGCCGCAGCATATCAAGTACCAGCAACCCATTATCCTGATCTAAGCTGGCGGTTGGCTCGTCAGCCAAAATTAGGCTGGGCTTATTAATGACGGCTCTGGCAGCAGCCACTCGCTGTTGCTCTCCCATGCTGAGCTGGTGAGGAAACTTACCAAGTTTGTCGGATAACCCTACCTGGTCTAGCAATTGACTCGCCCATTGTCGCTGCTCTTTCTTTGGAATCACGTTTGCAAAACTCATAGCAACTAATAAATTCTCCAAAGCAGTTAAGCTGGAAAGAAGATTTAATTTCTGAAAAATGTAACCGACTGCCTTGGCCCGCCATGTATCCCGCCAAGTCTCCGGCATAGATGAAAGAACAATACCATTGAATTTTATCTCACCAGCAGTCGGTGTTAAGAGTCCTGAGATGAGATGTAACAGCGTAGTTTTTCCCGAACCGCTTGGACCAACCAATGCGATCTGCTCGCCAGTCTGCATCATAAGATGCTCAACAGCAACAGCCGTTATGGTCTGCAAAACATCACGGTATTCTTTTCTAACTTGATTGAGTTCTAACATCTTCTCATCTCCATCCATTAATTAGCCTCTTCGATATTATCGGCAACGATGCGCACCAAACTGACAAAACCAGTTTCCTCATCCATCTGATAACCTAATTCTAATTGACCTGTCACGGTAATAGGTCGATCAAAAGGCAGTGCAGTGACCGCTTCTGAAAGCTTGATCAACACAATATCATCCGGCCAGTCAGCATCAGTTGAGCAAAAAGGACAGATCGCCATAGGCACTTTTGTCAAAACAAAAAAGTTTAAGGTTGGTTTAAGAGGCGGTGCCATAAAGCCGCTAATTCGTACCTTTTTTCCTTTCAGACTTTCTAATTTCGGTGAAAACTCTAACCCCAGCGCCGAAGCACCACTATATAATTCACTAAATTCAAGAGGGGCAGCTTCCTCACCAAACCATGGCAGCCATGCCGGGGCCGCTTGCGCAGGAGTGCAGAACAGGGACGATTCATTCCGAATCGTCCCATCCTGCCCTAACCAGTTTAGTGGCACCCAGATTAACATCATAGCAATAATGACTCGGCTAGTTAATTTGTTCATATATTGCCTCCGGGTTATTTATTCATTTTTTGTTATTTCTTTTCGTTGCGACCGTCAAGTCCCAGGGCACGTACAATACCATGAAACACTTCCGTATTATCCATAATACCCTTAAAGTAATCTGCTCCAGGACCTTCAGCTGTTAAAGGTACATCATCAGCGGAATGGACTTCTGATGGATCAGAAGCAGGGATATTACCCACTTTCAAATCCCCGCCTTGGGGAGCCCGTTTCGTATTGGCAATCGCTTTGCCGTCAGCCATAATAGCTGGTGAAGTAGGAACGTCCAGGAACTTTTCGTTCTCATAATAATCGGGATGATTGGCAAACTGAACTGCCAATGTTACATCCGGATTGGGATTGTCAGGAAAACCATCTCCATCGGCGTCAGCAAAGGTAGGCCAGCCGGCATCAGCATAAATGCGAACTGCTTCACGGCCGGTTTTACCGTCTTTCTCATGATAGGTGCCGGTAATGCTGGCACCATGAGCATGATCTGCTACGACAATAATCAGCGTATCGCCATTCTTTTTGGCAAACTCTTTAGCAATGCCTACTGCTTTATCCATTTCGATCGTATCATAGGTAGCTCGCTGCCAGTCCATAGCATGAAGCTGTTTATCAATCGAAGCGCCTTCCACCATGAGGAAAAAGCCCTTCTGATTCTTACTTAAGACGTTAATGGCAGTCTTCGTCATGTCCATAAGTGTAGGCTGATCCGTGAATTTGCCGAGAACAGCGGGATTCTTGGTTACCTCACGGTCAACATATACATCCATGTTATCCAACTGGAAAAGACCAAGTAATTTATCCGGTGTGCCAGCCTGTTTTAATTGCGTCTTATTCGTTGCGATAGGATATCCCAGCTCTTTAAATTCTTCTATTATATTGCGCTCATCGCTCCGTTTGGAACCTGGTACACTCTTCGGTAAAAAGTGACGGGAACCGCCGCCTAAAATAACATCCGGACGATGCAATGGATTCAGCATTTCCTGGGCAATGAAATTCTGCTCGCTCCTTTTGCGAGTATGAGCTAACATAGCTGCCGGAGTTGCATCCGTTATATTGGCAGTGGAGACAATACCAGCAGACATACCGCGAGTGCGTTTTACCAATTCAATAATATTTTCTACCTTGGGATCATCAAACGGATCTTTGGTGCTGTCCGCATATACTCCCATAGCATTTACAGTACTTTTATGACCAGTAGCATAGGCTGAAGCACTGTTTGCAGAATCTGTTACCAATGAATCATTACCTGATGTTGTGATTAAAGCCAAATTTGACATTTTTTCCATCTCAAGAAGATCATTATATTTGCCTTCGGTAATACCTTTAGAAAGAATACGGGCCATTTGCCTTGCCTGCAAACTCATTCCATCTCCTACAAAGAGGATAACATTTTTCGCAGGTTTTTTAATCTTATCAGCAGGAACCTCATAGTTTACGGTACGTTTTTCGGTACCTTTTTCGGTTTTCACGGTTACTGCCACAGTTACTTTACTTGTCTGGGGAAAAGCAACTTCATTAATACGATATGTACTCATGTTGTCAAACTTAACAACTGCTTGCTTGCCAAAAAACGTTTCAGCTTTTTTACCATTTACCAGAACTTCAATAGCACTGGCAGGAGTATCACTTTTTACTTCAATGGCAAAATCAAACTTTTGACCGACAAGAAATTTTGCCCGGTCAATGGGCATAATGTTGATGTTTGGTACCTCCGGTGCACGGTAAGCAGCATAGGATACTGTTACACCAGACATAAGAGATGCTACCACAAGTAGTGCCACTACCAATCGAAAGCAACGAGACAGGCATAAAACAGACATTTTAGGATTATACACAAGACACCTCCAACATATTTTATATTTCACAGGCTCGACCCTTGCTCTCATTATGGCACTAAATTAGGTACAAAGGATTAATAATTTGTTAACGTTGTGTTAAAGTATTCCATTTACATTTTTTCAGATTTAAAAGGGACTGCTCTTTAGAACAGCCCTTTTTCTTATATTTTCAGATTTATTGTCATCTATTAAGAAATTGATTCAATCATCTTCCAGTTTCTATATTTTATGATAATCTCATGCTAATGTCAGCTGTCTTTACCGAATGAGTCAGCTCGCCGCTTGAAATAACATCCACTCCAGCAGCAGCCAACTCCGATACTCTTTCTAAAACCACATTTCCTGAAACCTCAACTAAAGCTTTCCCATCAATCATCTTTACAGCCTGCTCGATCATCTGAATGTGCATATTATCCAGCATAATAATGTCTGCACCCACTGACAAAGCTTCTTGTACCTGCTGCAAATCTTCAACTTCTACTTCTATTTTCCTAAAAAACGCACCTTGACTGCGCACACGTTGTACTGCTATAGCAATACCTCCTGCAGCCTGAATATGATTATCTTTTATTAGTACCATAGAGTCCAATCCATAGCGGTGGTTTTTCCCACCGCCAACCGTTACAGCATATTTCTCCAACATACGTAAACCAGGCGTAGTTTTACGTGTATCCACAATAACTGCAGGAAAATCCTTTACAGCTTCGACATAACGCCTAGTATGAGTTGCGATTCCTGACATTCTCTGCAGCAAATTAAGGGCAACTCGTTCTCCCGCCAATAAGGAACGAGTATTTCCTGCCAGACTTGCTATTTTCTCTCCTGCAGGAATTGCAGTACCGTCGGCATGACAGGGATTAATCTGGATCTGAGTATCCAGCAAGGCAAAAACTTGAGTAAATATCTGCATTCCTGCTAAAATGAGATTTTGCTTCGCCAGAAGAAACCCTTGTGATATATGGTCCTCAGGGAAAATTGCTTCACTGGTAATATCGCCAAAGCCGATATCTTCCAATAAAGACCTGCGCAGCAGATCATCTAATGCTAACTTGTTCATGTAAAACACTCCCTTTTCCCCATTGCTGAACCACATGCTTAGAAAAATCTGCATCTTTTTTTTCAGGGTAATCCTCGCGGTAATGTGTCCCTCTGCTCTCACACCTCAGCAGCGCTGCTTTTAGTACTAATTCCGCCAACTGACAAGCATTGTACCCATGATACTGCTGAATACTACTAACATAAGAACTATCTCTATTTTCTTCTTGCTGTAGTGCCTTCAGCGCTGAACACATAGACTCACCTTTGCGTACTACTCCTGCTACTTTATCTAAAGTGATTCCTAGTTTCTTAGTATCACACCAATGACGCAATATTGTGCCGTCAATCATGGTTTTCCTGCTAATTAGGGAATGGATAACAGGAAATCCTTGATTAATAGCCTGAGCCACTCTCCGTCCAAAGACAACGCCCTCCAGCAATGAATTGCTGGCAAGCCGGTTTGCACCATGCAAACCTGTAGCTGCCACTTCCCCACAGGCAAACAAACATGGCAATGTCGTCTGCCCCCAAAGATTCGTAGCGATACCGCCAATGGTATAATGAGCTGCTGGTGCTATGGGTATTAAATCTGTTTCCATATAATAACCATTTTCCAGCAATTCCCTATAGACCTGCCGAAAGCGATCCATTAAAAATTCTTTTCCAAGATGCCGGGCATCCAGGAATACAACCTCTTGCTTAGCAGACTGCAGTTCCGTAACAATAGCGCGGGAAACTTCATCCCGGGGAGCCAGTTCACCATCCTCATGATACGAATACATAAATCGCTCCCCTGCTGCATTACGCAGTATGGCCCCTTCCCCTCGAAGCGCTTCTGTTAATAGAAATATATCCCCTGATAATGTGGCAAAGGACGTCGGATGAAACTGGACAAATTCCATATCCGCAATGGCAGCTCCGGCTCGATATGCCGCAGCAATTCCATCACCATTTGCCGCGATGCTATTGGTAGAACGGGCAAATAAGCCGCTATAACCACCAGTAGCCATTACGACAGCATAGGCATGAAGTGTAACTAATTTTTCAGAATGTAGAACAATACAACCATAACACTGATCATTCTGCGTTAAAAGATCGACTACAAAACAATGATCAAGCATATCTATATTTTCCTGCATTTGAATTTGTTTTGCCATCGTCTCTGCAATATGCCGCCCTGTTGAATCATAGTAATGTACAATTCGGTGGTGAGAATGACCTGCTTCTTTACCCAAATACAGCCCGTCTTCCCCCCGATTAAAATCAGCACCTAAAGACTGCAAGAAATCCAGGGCATTCGGCGCTTCTCTTATTGCAGCCTCTACTGCTGGTTCATGACACAGACCTCTGCCTACCCGCACTGTATCAGCAATGTGTTCCTCTAAGGTATCATCAGCCCCTAGAGAAATCGCCATCCCTCCTTGGGCTTTATAAGTGCTGCTTTCCTCAATATGCTCCTTACTAACAAGGGCTACCTTAAGCTTCGGATCTAAAGACAGGGCAACTGTCATGCCTGCAATTCCTGCACCAATGATGATAACATCATAATGCTGGTCATCTAACGCAGCAATATTTGTCTTGGGTGATAGAATATAGCTTCGTTCTGCCATCACACTACCTCCAGCATTCTTTGCAAGGTGAGCTGTGCCCGTAAAGCATATTCCGACTCCACATGAATTTCATATTGCTGATCATTTAATGCTCGATAGACACTTTCCAGTCTAGTCTTTTTCATATTGGGACATACCAACCCCGGATGCAGTAAGAAAAATTGCTTATTAGGCAGGGTCTCTTTCAGCGTACATACAACTCCCATTTCTGTGCCAATCACAAATGTGCTTTCCTCAGAGAGCTGTGCATAACGAATAATCTCGGATGTACTGCCAACAAAGTCAGCTAAAGCAGCTACTGCCGGATTGCATTCCGGATGAATTAAAATTTTTGCTGTAGGATATAACTCTCGAACCTGATGTACATCTTTAGGTTGTACTTTAGCATGGGTAACACAGTGACCTTTCCAAAGAACTAACTCCTTGTCCGGCACTTGTTTGGCAACATAATCACCCAAATTCTCATCGGGAACGAAAATAACCTTCCCCTCAGGCAGAGAGGCAACAATTTTAACTGCATTAGCCGAAGTGCAGCATATATCACTCTCAGCCTTTACCTCTGCTGATGAATTAATATAGCAGACGACCGGTACACCAGGATGCTGAGATTTTAAAATGCGTAAACCTTCCGCTGTAATCATTTCTGCTAATGGACAGCCGGCATCCTTTTCTGGTAATAATACGGTTTTAGTCGGTGATACGATTTTGGCTGTTTCCGCCATAAAGCGAACACCACAGAATACAATTACATCCTGTTGACTGTTGGCTGCCAATTTACTTAAATAAAAAGAATCTCCGACATAGTCTGCAACACTTTGTACCTCTTCTAATTGATAATTATGTGCTAAAATCACCGCATTGCGTTCTTGTTTCAAACGCTGAATCTCCCTTGTTAACTCCAGCAATATTTTCACTCCTTATTCCCTAATTTATATACCTGCGATTTACTCAGTGACCAAATTCAAAGTCAGCCATTCGTCCAGATTCAGTCTTCTTCAACTCATTGTAAGCTATCGTCTTCACTTATGTCAATGCAAGTGTAAAGACACCAATGCCCAAAAGATATCTTAATACTCAAAAAAGCCCCATACATCTAGAATCGTTTCTAATCGATTTTAAATGTATGGGGTCTTTGATTAATAAGCAATTTTCGCTATACAGTAAAATATGCTATTTCTCTTAACAAATTACATTTCCGTCTCACAATCACATAGAAATTTAAGTCGTTCCATTTTAAAATTTGCATTTGCCAGGATTTCCGGCCAAATCGTTACCATTTGGTAGATTTTATATTGGTTCTCCTTTGGCAGACTGTTCCAATTGACAAGGGTTGGATCTGTTTTTTTCGTCTTGTCTTTCACATTCCCCTTTTTCCAGCCAGCCCCTTTACGATAGCGGCACCAATGAGTATGTTCATGGGCAACAAGCATATCCAATTCTTTTTGTGTAAACGCTACAATAGGCGGAGTTTCCTTAACAGAAATAACATCATAGTTAATCGTCAGCAAAGCATTGGGAATATTTCTTGCCTGATTACGAGCAGATTCTTTAAGATCTTCGTCAAGTTCTTCCCATTTTTTTAGGAATTCAGAATCTACATTTGTATTATGCTTATTGAGTTCTCTATATTTTTCATGAATGGCAATTGCCAGACTTTCAATTTTCTCACTAAAAAAAGTATCATGCATCAAGTGGCGCAGAAATTCCTCTTCATCAACATGTAATTTCAGCTGCTCTTGGGACGGCAAGTATGATTGTTCCCATTTCTTTGCATTGGTGAGCAGACTCATTTCCAATATGGCTTCCATGGATCTTGATTCATGTTTATATCTTGGAATTTTAAGCATTGCCCGCAATACTCCATTATCAATTTGGGCTTCGCCCTTATCTTTGATAAGGTGGGGAACTTTTCTCTCTAACAGGGCACGCAGCAGCATCGCCCGGCGAATAATGAACAATTGATCATTGTGCTGATTGGTCTGATTGGGGCCCAATATATTGACATAACCTCGTAAACGGCTTAAGAAATCCGGTCCCTTTGCTCCTTTAAAATCCAGCAAAAAGCCTTTACGTTCCTGTTCATCTTCAATATCTTCGCCACAAAATTCTTGGAGGGTACTACTTGTGCCGCCAGCAAATACAAAGATCGCTTTACCAATCGAATGCAAAGAGTCCCCTTCCCTAAACACACCATCCTGCATAGGTGCTAAAAAATATTTTAGCCAGCCCAGTTTTTCTCCGAAAGGAGAATCAAATTCATCAAAAAATACGAGGGGAAGCTTACCTTCCAGACACACATCTCTTACCTTGTGAAAGGCATTGATTAACTCCAGGGGAGTGCTTAGCTGGGATAGATTAAAATTCAGCTTCTTAATGAGTCTGGGTGCAATACTGGAGGCGATTTCTGTTACGCCAAAGGACTTTCCTGACCCTGGAGTTCCAAAGACTGCCATACACAGCGGACGAGGTGCATTATTCGTAGAAATATACTCCGTCATTAGGTTCTTAATACTTCTGTAACTTTCTATTTCTCCCCTGTCCACAGTCTGCAAATTTCCAAACTGGGCAATCGGTATGAATTTAAGCGCATGCTGTACACCATTTTTGACAATATTATATGCAATTTCCGCCAAATTGGTTGAGCTGTTATCTTTTAGTATATACCAGCAAGATTGGCAGCTGACATTGTCTGCAAGCCGTATGACTACATCTTGTACGTGTTCTTTATAAATAAAGTCATCTTCGCTTTCTAAGAAGATGTCGGGATTAGGAAAGGGAGCAACTCCGATATTTTTACCGAACCCTTCGATAAAATATTTCTGCGCAGCAACAATTCCTTCCCGTATTCCTTCACCGATTGACGCTGCCAGCTCTTCGTTATTGTCATGCCCCATCACAATACTGCGTGCAATTCCGGACACAAAGCATGAAGTAAAACCAGACATTTTTCCTTGACTATCTGTAATAAATTCTCCTTCAAATTCGTAAGGCAAAAAATACAAACACGATTCAGGCACACCCTCATTTTTATAATAAATAGCACCTTCCAGGCCAAAGAGAACGACAAGGTGACGGCATTGCGTCAAAAAAGCAAGGTTCGGACTATTGTTAATCTGCCACACGAAATCCTGTGCAGTCCTTTCCCAGGAAAGGCTTCTGCTAATGTTAACCCCTTTTGAACGTAAATCATCACTATTGATAATAACGATGGTTTTATCCATATGATTTTTCTCAAGATTTTTCCAAAGAAGAGTTGTATTGATAGGGTTACTCATTTTATATAAAATAATTGGTGACTTTTCAGGCATTTTTAAGGCTAGGGGCCAAAACTCTTCATTCGAATGATATCCGTTATTTTCGTCATCAATAATAACCATCTCAGCATTTGCGTCATCATTGACAATTGGCAGCAATTTAGGTACGCCAGAAGCCGGTCCTGCGAAACCCAGGAGCCGCTTTACTCTGTACACCTTATCATGATTCTTTTTATTAGCAAACACAGGAAACAATTCTACTTCCGCCATTGCTCTTAGATATTCCTTTGATGCAATCGATTCAAGATCAGGAATGCGAGGAGACAGTACACAAGATCCCGTTGCTAACGTTACTAGCTTCGCTAATAACAGTGCTTCACCGGGCATTAAAACACTATGGATGTTTAAACTGTTTTGCCAATTCAGCCCTTTACTATTTTGAGGATCTGTAGTCCAAAATAGAGAGTTTATGCATATATCTCCAGAAATAACAATTTTAAAAGTATTACATTGCATAGTCATTACTCCTTGCAAGGTTATTTTTCTACCCTTAGCTGGGCACAAATAGTCTATAGAAGGACTTATGTATCCGATAAATACATTATATGTTAATTATTATAGAGTATCCACTTATTTCGCTTACATAAAAGACACTATTTGCACAATCAGCAAATAGTGTCTTTCATCGTATACCACAATAACCACGTTCCTATAATATGCGTATGGCACTGATGTTTGCATCGCTAAGCGTCATCGATGAATGGAGAAGTGTGCCATCCAAATCACATACGCAGCATTCAACATTCATATCATTTCTCCTTCAAACAGGTTTCAGGCTTTACGTCTTCCTGCCGCATATAATATCATGTATTTATAACAGGAAGTGTACTTAGAAAATAGCAGGTTTCAGAATCAGGAACCTCTACTCTCAGAGTAATCGCAGCGTAATCTACGATATTTTTTAATTGATTAAAATCAGTCTGTCTCTCGCTTTTAATCTGTTCACTCCAATCCGGAGGCTGCAATGCTTCACCAGCATGAATACGGTCAAACATGCAGGCAGCATGCAAATAAATGCGAACGATAGCATCCTGTGATATTTTTCCATAAAAAAAATAATGTTCAATTTTTTCAACTAACTCTTCACAACAAGCTTTAACTTGATTTACCGATAATGTCTTTACAAATTTATTAAGTTGCCCGGCGACTAATGCATATGCCTCACCCTTTGCATATTCATCCAGACTTATCTGATTTTCTTCTATTAAGTCCAACTTTAACAAGGCACAAATACGATTAATGCCATCTTGTGAAAATAATTCGCTGACATGAACAAAAGGTATCCCCTCTAACTTTGGATCAATACTGCCAATAGCAATCCGCATATTCTCTCCAACCTCTGCAGCCATCCCTTGTATGTCACTCATGGCCCCCGCCGTAATGAAATTCATATTATGAGTTTCCGGAATATTGTCAAGCAATATTTCTTTAATTTTTTTAGCTACCCCTTCCCCGCTGGAGCAAGTCACTAAAATAATTCCTTTACCGTCTTTACCATCAACCTTAGACTGTCTTTTCTGCCTTAAGGTCAACGTATATTCATCATATGAGGCGTAAATATTAGTTACTGCCTGTTCTAGATTATCATCGGTTGTTAATACTCGCCTTCCCGCTTCCAAGACCAATGCAGTAGTAACATTGGGAATAATTTTAAGAGGAACACGAGTCGCCTTGGCAAGCATATTCTCCATTGTAACTAAGAAACCCATGTCTACCAGAATAATAACTCCGCGGCCTTCATTGGCCTTTAATACAACCTCTTGTAATTCTTCCACGGTTTTTGCATTACTTTTATTTAAGGGTATATCATAGGATTTCACATGATCTGTACCTAATAAATTATTAGCTACTTCCGCCATATTTTGCGCAGTTCCCCGACCATGCGCCACAATAATCAAACCGATTCTGGATGTGGCGATATCATCAGAGCCATGAATTAAAAACATGGCGATAAAACCAATCTCATCAGGAGACATCGTGATGCCGAGCTTTCTTGTTAAAACTGCAGTATTATCCTGTACTATGCTGTATGCCTGCCCATGCTCTGCTTTGATGGCTTTAAGATTGGGATTATAAACGACGCGCCCTGATGCAACCCGTTCTTTGAATTGCTGCAAGTGCAGTGCTAAAGCGACTAATGTCTTTCGTCCATATTTCCGATTCATCTTACCCGCTGCATCATTTAAAAGCAAATTTGCAGCTTCCCAGAAATTTTGCTGAATAATACTGATTGGCATATCGGAATGTTCAGGCTTGAAAAATGCCTGGACAACTGATTCAAAATATTTTTCTAAATCTTTTCCAACCTGATGTTCAACGTCTTCATCCGACATTCGCATCTGCCGGTGACTGGCAATTTTCTTATCAATAAAACTGTAAAGGTCAATGGGCAAATCATAATTATTGGATAAATTTTGCGTTAAAGGCTGCCCTCCAGGTTCGACAGCCAGACCATCTTTAAAGAGTTTATTAATGGAAGCATCAATCACCTCTTGATGTCTGACCATTGAAAATATCCGTTGTGGTATCACATTCGTATCAATGGTTAGCTTATCCACTGCTGACGCCAAATAGGATAAATAGCTTCTTGCGCAGCATAATTGCAAATCATTGCGCAATTCACCAATATTGGCTGGACAATTATAATACGTAAAGGTACGTAAAGCTTCTCCTGAAATCCAGATCGGCAAATCCAAACGTATGGCTTCTTGTTTTACAAAAAGAACAATTAAAGCAATTCTTTCTTTTACCGGTCTTTCGCTAATTCTGGGCAAGGTAATTTGTACTGGTATACGACGCCGAAATGTCATCAGCAAGGAACTGGAAATATCCTCTGAAGTTGCGCAGATCAGCATTACTTGTGCTTTTCGTTCTTCACGGCTCTCACCAAGCCTCCGATAGATTCCCTTATCCACTAACGTAAAGAGCAGTTCCTGTCCCGCTGGAGGAAGCCTATGTATCTCATCCAAAAATAGGATACCGCCGCTTGCCCGATCCACCAGTCCTTCGTGCTCCTCATTAGCACCTGTAAAAGCACCTTTGACATACCCAAAGAGTTGGGAAAGCAAGAGTTGTGAATTATCGGCATAATCAGCACAACTAAACGTAACAAAAGGAACCTTTGCATTCTCTTGCCCTCTTTGCGCCCATATTTGAGCTGCATACCGCCACATCGCTTCCGCCATTAAGCTTTTGCCAACACCACTTTCACCGCAAATTAAAGTATGCAGACCATTAGGCGGATATACTACAGCAGCTTTCGCCAGCTCAATTTGAGCTTTGATGCTGCCTTTGCTCCCAATAATATTTGAAAAAGGAATCTCATGGTTTGTATTGTTATCCTTATTTTCTGAATTTTTCATACCTGAGGCTTGCGATTCTTTAGCCTGATTTTTCCTATTCCTAATGGAAACGTACATGACAGGTCGTGTGCCATTTTTTTCAACATAGCCTAATTTACATAATTTATTAAGATCTGCCGAGGCATCGCTGCGTTGAATTTCTAACTCCGCGGCAACGGCAGCAGCACTTACACCTGCTGTTTTGTCCTTTTCGCTACCTTCTTTTGTGATACGTTCCACATATTCCAGTACCCTATCCATTCTAGCAGCCATTACTTTCACTCCTTACCTAAAAGACGCAAATTACGATACTGCTCTTTTTCCTTCGTCCCAGATAATCGATCTGCCTTTGCAATTCCTGTTCTAATACTATAATAATGGTTGCCAACAATCAATGCTAACATCAACTATTGGCAACCATTCATACGTGCAGCCTATGCTCCAACCAAAGGCACTCCATACTCATGAGCAATGTCCTTTAATTCCGCAAGTAATTTGTTAGGAATTTCAATTCCTTTTACTAATAAACTTTTTTCTAAATTCTGCTCTCGTTCTCCCGGCAAATATATTTCACCAACACCAGCAGCTTTTTCGACAGTCTTGATTTCCTCACAAAATTTTTCAGTACGTTCATAATAGTCGGCCATGCTGGTAAACCCATCTATTTTTATCACAATAATAAGATGTCCAACGTCAGCCTGATTATGTGTACCCTTATAAGAAGCTACATCCTGACCGAAAGCGGCTCCTGTTAGTACGCCGCTTAAATGATCAACAGCAAGTGCTAGCGCGTAGCCTTTAGGTCCAGCCATTGGCAAAATCATCCCCAGCAATGCCTCTTCGGCATTCGTGGTCGGACGCCCTTCTTTATCCAGTGCCCATCCTTCTGGAATCGATAGCCCCTGTTTTGCAGCTGTAATAATTTTGCCTCTTGCAACAATACTAGTAGCTAAATCAATGATAACTGGATTTTTGCCTAAACGGGGAAACCCTATCGCAATCGGATTTGTACCCAAATAAGCTTCCTTGCCGCCCCAAGGGGGAATTGCCGATAACGCATTTGTGAAAACAATGGAAAGGTAATTCCGCTTAGCTGCCAAATCACAATAAAATCCTGCCGTTCCAAAATGATTGCTGCTTTTGATGCCTACAGCACACAAGCCAAAGCTGTCTGCTGCTTTTATTGCTGCTTCCATTGCCTTGACCGTAACCACCGAACCGAGCCCATTATCGCCATCCACGGCAAGTAGTGCAGGCAAAGGCTTGTTAATGGTAATAGCAGGCTGAGCATTTATCGATCCGTCCCTAAGTCTCATAAGATATCGAGGGAAGCGGCTGATACCATGGGTTCCAACGCCCCACAGATCAGCCTTTATAAGATTGTCTGCAACAATTTCACCATCTGCTATAGGCACGCCAGCCTTTAGAAGTACTTTTACAACAAACTGACGTAATATAGCAACAGAAACTACAGTTTGACCGCTCACAAAAACAACCTCCCCTCAGCTATTTTTCTGATCAGGAATTTACATGATGATTATCTATTTAATAATGCCTAGCGCCCCGCCAATTAATGCAAAGGCAAACAGGCATAAGAGTACGTTAATAACACGATACCCTTTCATAATCGCTCGCCAGCTGACAATAGTTAAGGCTAAAGGCAATGCTTTAGGAACAATCTGATCAAATAATTCTTTAAAGACTATTTTCTTACCCGCTACCACCGTCTGTAAAGCAACATCAACGGTTATAAACTTGCAAACCATGATTCCCAATACAAATAGACCCATGATGGAAAAGAAAGTTGTTAATTTTTTAAATAATCCGCCTTCCAGTATGGTTGTTACTGCAGTTGTCCCCAGTTGGTAACCCTTACGGATGCTTAAGCGAGTAATCGTGTAATCATACCCCAGCATACCGATTGCAAAAACCAATGGTCCCAAAAAACTGCCAGTAGATGCCCAGCCAAGGCAGATACCTAATAATACGGGCTTATAGAGTGCCCCGGATATCGTATCGCCAATTCCCGCCAGAGGTCCCATCAAAGAACTTTTTAAATCAATAATCGTTTCTTCTGAGATGTCCTCCCCTTTGGCTTTTTGCTCTTCCAGTGCGATGGTTATGCCATGAATAACGGCTCCCCAGCGAGGTTCCGTATTGAAAAACATCATATGCCTTTTTAAGCCGGCAATGACTTCCTCTGGTTTATCAGGATATAATTTTTTCATGATTGGACCGATCATAGATGCAAAGCCTCCAGCCTGCATTCTTTGATAGTTATAGGATAAATGACTCATTAACCACCAGCGCAATGTAGCCATTTCAATATCTTTTGGGGTTAAGCTGACTCCTGTCTCTACTGTCTCTACTTTCTCTGCCATTATATTTCATCCTCCTCTCTCGCATTAACGACTGCTTCTTTTGGTTGCAATGAAATGTAAATATACCCCATAGCAGCACCAATAAATGCCCCAAATAATAAATTATTCATACCCATATAAGCACTTACTGCAAAACCAAGGCCGAAGAACACCAGTAAATCTTTACGGGCCATATATTTTAACAACATGGCAACCCCCACAGCCGGCAATACTTTACCTACGGTGTTAAACCCAGCTATCCCCCAGGCCGGTACTGCAGCCAATAATCCGTCAATAACGGTTGGTCCATAAAAAGCCGCCAAAAAGGCTGGAATTCCTCTTACCAGTATTACGACAACCTGAGAAGGTATCGCCTGTATCAGCATAATACCTCGAACATCGCCTTTTTCTGCATACTTATCCTGCATAGACGGCAGCATTGAATTGATGGACATAAATAAAATCCAAGCATAATTGCCAATAACTCCAATGGAGACTGCCACTACAACGGCCTGCTCCGTACTCATGTTACTTTGTATGGCCACTGCCGTACCCAGTAATCCTGCTGAATAAAGATCCGAGGGGTTGGCCCCCCCAGTACTGTTCCAACCTAAAAAGGCTACATTAATTGCCGCTCCGATAATCAGTCCTTCAACTGGTTTTCCGTAGATCAGTCCCACCCAGAATCCTGCCATCAGCGGTTCTCTAATTAACCACCACCCCAAAGGGTTTGATGAAGATTGCGCCCAAGCCAGCAATCCTACTAAAACAGCTTGAATCATAATTTTTCCTCCTTATTTATTACTTTAAAAACTTACACTTTCCATGACTTTTTCGTATTCCATCGGCTTGTCTTCAGGAGTCGCCTGGAAAAATACATTTACGCCTCCACTGCTCATCTGGGTTAGCATAGCAGCGTCCTCTGGATTTAATGTCATATTGAGATAAACTGCTTTTCTCCCCGGTCCTGCACCCAGTCCACCGATTTGCAGTTGTTCAATAGGAAAGCCCTTTTTCCAAACTTCAATTGTGGTATGAACATCCTTAAATAAAACCAATGCATTCCCTTCGCCCAGCTGATTTTTGTTCCATGCTGCTATAAAGGTGTCAATCCCCACTACACTGCATTTCACATCAGCCGGTGTAGCCATTTTATAAATATTACTCATTACTGGGTCCTTCGCCAACGTATTATTGACAACAATGATCTTAGTGGCCTGAATTGTTTTTAGCCACTTCGCCACTACTTGTCCATGGATCAGGCGAAAATCGATTCTGATTAAAGAAAGCTTAGCCATATATTTCATCCTTCCTAACGGTTTTTATTTTTTAACTGGAAAGCTCCAATGATTGCTCTCACAAACTATCTAATTCCTGCACTTCAACCAGGATGTTTTGGCATCCCTCGCGTCCTGCCTGAATAACGGCCTTTGCTAATGCTTCCCCTCGCAGTCCCATCCGGGCAGTTACGGCTTCAATAACCATACCAAGACTCAAACCAGCAACTGCACTCACTTTTCTAGTGGTTGAAATCGCTGCTGAAACATTAGCCGGAGTACCTCCAAATAAATCGCTGATCAGCAAAGATCCATCAGCCATGGACTCTAATACCCGATTAATCTCAGCCATAAAATCAGCTGGTTCCATGCCTGGCATCAGAGATAACGCTCTTACACTTTCCATTGGTCCCATGATCATTTCAGCACTTTTTACTAATTCTTCGCCAAATTTTCCATGAGTCACAATAACGATACCTGGGATACGCTCTTCCAATTCATTATTGGAATCTGCCACTATAATCGCCTCCTTATCGTACTATTTGTTTACTTACCTTGTTGACGCGCCTTTTGAATTGCCTCAACAAACTCTCTGGCAGCCAGTGTAACTTTATTATAGTCACCATCTTTTTTATGAGCTTTCGTCACGTAGCTGCCTACACCGATCGCATCGCAGCCTGCGTGAATCCACTCATGTACATTTTGTGGTGTTGCTCCGCCGGTAGGCACAATGGATGCTTGTGGAATCGGTGCTTTGATGGTTTTTACATACTGAGCGCCTAAGAAATCAGCAGGGAACAGCTTCACCATATCAGCACCAGCTTCCAGCGTTTCTATGACATCTTTAGGAGTCATCGCTCCAACGATAGATATAGCCTGATAGCGGTTACTTACTTTCACCATATCAACATTTAAGTGAGGACTCACTAAAAGCTCAGCTCCAGCTAAAATGGCTGCTCTTGCTGTTTCTGCATCTAAAATAGTTCCCGCACCGATAACGACTTCACCATTTTTATAGGTTTGGGATAAAGATTCAATAATTTTTAATGCGCCAGGCACACTCATCGTAACTTCTACTGCCCCAACCCCTCCTTTAATGCAGGCTTCAGCAATTTTTTGCGCTTCCTCAGTGTTATCACTGCGAATAATAACTACAATACCACCATCAATTATTTTACGTAAATTTTCAAACTTTTTACTCATCGTTAATTCCTCCTAATTTTTATATTATAATTTGACAACTGAATATTTAGGCTCAGAGCCGGATAAAACTCGTACTACTTCCTCTGCTGCCATAACACCAGCACCCACAATTGCCTCATTGGTATACGCACCAGCATGAGAGGTAAAGACTACGTTTTTCAATTCCATCAAAGGAGAATCTTTGGGCGGTTCCTGAGCAAATACATCCAAAGCAGCGCCGGCAATGAATCCCTGAGTTAGTGCTTTATACAAATCATCTTCGACAATGAGTTCTCCTCTAGCAGTATTAATAATATAGGAGGTCTTTTTCATCTTGGAAAGCCGCTCTATATTAACCATGCCAACAGTTTGTGCCATGGCAGGTGCATGGAGGGAGACAAAATCCGCCTTTGCAAATACCTCATCCAGAGGTAAATAGGTTACACCATAATTGTCAATAAATTCTTGTCTGGGGTATACATCATAGGCAAGAATTTTCATACCAAAACCATAAGCACGTTTGGCTACTTCCCCACCGATATTGCCCATTCCAATGATGCCCAGAACTTTCCCCCCCAGCTCAACACCAGTATGACGATACCAGCCTCCATTTCGTATGGAAAGATCCATCTGGGGAATTTGTCGAGCTGCTGCCATGATCAGCCCCATTGCCAAATCAGCCACTGACTTACTGTTGGCACCGGGTGTAATCGTAACCGCTACACCATGTTCTTTAGCAGCATCCACATTGATCGTGTTATATCCCACGCCTTGTTTAGCAATGACCTTAAGTGTCGGAGCCCCTGCAGCAATTACCGCTGCTGTGACTTTTTCACTTCCTGCAATCATCCCCTCAACTCCCTTAATCATCTCTAAGAGCTCGTCCTCTGTTAATGCACGATCATAAGGGTTTAATACTAGTTCATAACCTTGTGCATTCAAAATTCTCATAGCCTCTAGTGAGCGGGAACGCTCTCTTGATCCTATCAGGACTTTTTTCTTCATGCAAGCAACTCCTTTTTAGAAATATCTAACCTCTTGAGAAGTGTATTTCCCTATAATTAGAATTCAGCTATATTATTATGCAAGATCCATGCCACTACACTTCACTCCGGAATCCGCTCTCTGCTTTACATCATTCACTACAGAAAAGTAGAAAGTAGT
>DJJR01000031.1:162658-184616 GCA_002434245.1 Pelosinus fermentans | reverse complement strand
ACTACTTTCTACTTTTCTGTATCTGGCTCATCAAATGTCACCATTAACAACCATTGCCAGTATATTTTTCACTTTAACGGAGGATACTCCCCTATAGTAGTACTCTTTAAGTTCTTAAATAAAAGAAATATTTACATTTTAGGAGATGACAAAATGAACAAGGCTATATTCATACTTTTTTCCATGGTATTACTATTTTTGCTCAGTGCTTGTGGTGCTTTAAATGCTCCTCAGGAAAAACCAGAAATAGAAACACCACCGCCGATTACCAGCCAGCCATTGCCTGATCAAGAATCTTCTTTGCCGCTTATTAACGAATTGAAACAATTTAATGGCGAAATCGGCCTATATGCACGAAACCTTAAAACGAATCAAACGATTCAATTTAACGAAAATATGATCTTTCCCACAGCATCCACCCATAAATTAGTCGTTGCAATTGCAATCTATAAATATCTATACCCCAATGCCTCGACTAGCGAAAAGCAGTCTTATGACGAGAATATCAAACAAATGATGGTCATTAGCGATAATCCTGCTTTTTATGAACTTTTGGATATTATCGAAGCAAAGCAGCCGGATGCCCTTACTCGTGTGCTAAGCGACCTAAATCTTGTCAATACTAGAATCCATAGCCGTGAGGCCTTCAAGGAATATGGATATCACAGTGTTACAACCCCTTATGAAATGTCCCTAGTTTTTGAAACAATCTATAATGAGACCTATCTTGGAAAAGAGTTTTCATCCATTTTAAAAGAAGAATTGAGCAATACCATATTTCAAGAAGAAATTCCCCGATTCCTGCAAGGAAAAAAAGTGCTGCACAAAGTTGGAGAACTTCCGGGAGTCCAATGTGATGTTGGTATTATTGATGACGGACAGAACGTGATTCTAATCAGTCTGTATACTACAACTCAGCAGTCGCCGCCCTATGCCAGTAATTTTATTGCAGATATTTCGGCTAAAACATATAATGCACTCAAGCCCTCAAATCCTTAGGATTTTTTTGGGCAGTCCAGCAGCATGCTTGGTCATGGCACTTTGCTCCACCAGATACTATTACGACCCAGTAATCGTTCCACCATTGACATGCAAGACCTGCCCAGAAACATAATATGAATCCTGGGAGGCTAGATATACATAGGTTGGTGCTAATTCAAAGGGCTGCCCGGCTCTTTTCATTGGAGTCTCCGTGCCAAAGGTCATAATATAATCTGCCGGCCAGCTTGACGGCTGCAGCGGAGTCCATATAGGACCTGGGGCCACTGCATTTACACGAATTCCACAGGATTGCAGTGAAAGAGATAATGAGCGAGTGAAGCTTACAATAGCACCTTTCGTGGCAGAGTAATCGAGAAGATACTTATTTCCCTCATATGCGGTTACAGAAGTAGTATTAATAATAGCACTTCCAGGAGGTAAATGAGGCAATACTGCCTTTGTCATATAAAAGAAGCCATATATATTCGTACGAAAGGTATCATCCAATTGTTCTGCTGTAATATCCATTATGCTGCACTGAGGAAATTGTACTCCATGATTGTTAACCAATACATCAATTTTACCAAAAACTCGTATTGTCTGTTCAGCTACATGGTACGAAAATGCTTCTTCTCTCAGATCCCCAGCAATCGTTAAACACCTCTGCCCGATCTCTTCAATCCGGTCTTGGGTTTCTCTTGCATCACGATGCTCATACAAATATACAATAGCAACGTCTGCACCTTCTTTTGCATAAGCGATCGCAGCAGCACGTCCAATTCCACTATCTCCACCAGTAATAATCGCTACTTTACCTTCTAATTTCCCACTCCCCCTATACTCACAATTCTCCGAAATCGGCAGCGGGTCCATTAGGTATTCCAATCCTGGTTGACGATCCTGGTGCTGCGGAGGAAAAGAGATTGGCTGTTCTTTACATTTTTGAATTTTATTGTAATAGGAATATTGTGGATACATAAAATTTCTCCTTATTATAATTTTTATAATATTCTATTCCATTTACTAATCTTATGTAACCAATCGCAGTAACAAAGAAAAACACAACCAGCAAGTGGTTGCGCTTTATACAGATGCTTATTCAGATTTAGCTGCTTGAATTGATGGAGCCTTTTTTTCAGCTTTTTTCTTCTTTTTTTCCTTGTTCTTTGGGCTTTTATCTCCCATGTCGAACATCTCCTTTTTTATCGTAAAACCTAGGTTTATTATACCATAGTCTGCCATTTGACAGCGTGGTTTATGCAATCAGATTCAGGCATACTTCATTGCATAGACAGTTAAAACATGTAAATATCATATTTTTTATTAAATATCTTACTATCTCATGAGATACCTATCGATTCTTCATAAGATCATTCCTTTTCAGGACTCATTCAGCAGTTATATATACAAATCCGCCTCCAAGCCTGGTGGTCTCCAGCCAAAGACCCAAGTCAAAAGTAAGCAAACGACCTCCGTCATAACAAGTAGCCAGATAACGATTCTCACTTTCTTTATAAGACAAGGACACTAGAACAATCCAATGCCAGCTCTCTAAGGATGCCACTCGTCCTTTTTGCAAATTCAGAAATGCAATAGGACAATCAGAGGTGAGACCTTCCTTCAAAAATTTTACGACCTGATAAAGTGATGGCCTCTTAAACTTGAATGCTGAAAGGCTAAGCTCACGGCATTGCCAGCTTAGTCCATAATGTGCTGCAAGAGCCTCTACTCCCCTGCAGAATTTCTTAGTGCTATTGAGCCCTAACAGCCACCCGGGAGTTACAAAATTCCACACATCCTCCAAGACTTGAGTTATAGAGGAAATACTGTTGCTTTGGTATGGCAGCACTCCAGCTTCACGTCTATTCAGATACAAAAGCAGCATGGCAGCAGTTGTAGGTCCGCAGCCTCTCGTCTTCTGAAAAGAAGTCTTATACCACTCTTGATTGTAACCGTATAAGATAGGTTTACCCGTTTTTATCTGTAACCATTCAGGATGCTTGATTTCCATTTTTAATTCCCCCTTTACTAGACTTAGCAAAGCTAAATGATACTAGTATTCATACTATATGCTAAAGACTATCAAAAACACTTACTTATTCATAGTATATTTAGCAAACCACTATATTTATCCTGCAAATAAAAAAATAGCAGCAAATACATGCTGCCCAAAAAAATTACACAAAATTCTCGATTTGATTTCAAATCAGATGTCCTTGAGTTTCATGACAAGATTTTTCATATCTCTTAATACTCAATTTAATGCCTGGACATAACGTTCAAACTCTTCATACCCTTTACCAGATAGTATTTCGTACAATCTCAGTACCGTAACTTGTGAAAAAACATAATTACGCAGTGCATTAAATTTCCAGGTATTTAATTCACTTCCTTCCATTCCGTATATCACACGGGCATATCGCTGCATGGCGGCTATCACTTCTGTAGCAGCCTGCATACTTACTACCCAATTTTGATCCCCTTGGTATACAATAAACCATTCAACGGGAGGCAATAATCTGAGCAGTCCTTTTTTACCAACACCGTAAGCTGCTGGTTCCTTGCCGGCAATATGGCAGGCGATAGCCAGCCATAGCGCTATTTGTTTGACAGAAGGAACCGTACCAGGAGAAAGATGGGCACAAGCCTGAGCAATCACAATTTCTGGCTCAAAGCCGCGAAACATGGCTTCCGCTAAACCGAAAATATGATGCATTGCAGTTCCTGCCACTACTGGCTGCGATGCACAGCTTCCATCGGGACACCATTGCAGAACCCACGGTTTTTGAAAATCATGCAGAATTTGTCCCGCAACCACAAGGTCTCGGTCAGGCAGGCAGCGGTATACCTTTTTGTAACCATCGCAGAAGCTTAATGATATGCTAAGGTTTAAAGCAGTGTGTACAGCCAATCCTCCAGGATAAGCATGATGTCTGAAATAACTGCTGCCAGGCGCACACCAAAAGGGCTGGGGCGCGATTTTGGGATTTTTGCATGTTGGAAATAACAAGGCTGTGCTTATCCCTTCTTCTATCAGTTTCTTATTCCTCAGCATCATGCGAATGTCTGCTTTATCCTTCTCATCCAATACACTGAGAAAGCTGGGAGCTGGGTTATGCAAGACATCTAGTACACGTTCACGCAAACACATCTTTTCAACATTTCCTGCTGTTTCCAGCAAATAATGATAACTATCCTGTACAATTTCTGATGCTTTTGCCATATCCAAAGGCAGCATAGCTTGGCATTTTGCCAATGACAAAGTCATACATACTCTCCTTACATTTATATTTATCATTCACTTGTCTTTATGCTCCAGGCATCTTTCACTTTCAGGAAGATGCTGTCACCTACTCTTTTGGAAATAGTGTTCTGAGTGGATACCCGCAAAGGTATACCTTGCCATTCTAGTGAATAATCTGTATAGGCTCCCATAAAGCGGCTGTCCGTAATACGCGCATTGGACATATCTTCTCGTTCCTGTATATCCACCCATGAAGGACGGATAAATACCCTCACTCTTTCCCCACTGGTCAAAGAAGACTGTGTCCGTGCCAAAATGAATATATGGTCACCAATTCTTATGCAGCTTAATCCATTGCCTTGATTTTCGACTACACTGCCAACCAGTTCATTCACTTCACCAAAGAAATTTGCCACAAAAGAATTATTGGGAGAATGAAAAATATCATATGGCGTTCCTGCCTGCTGAATTTTTCCTTCATTCAGCACAATAAGACGGTCTGCCAATTTCACCGCCTCATCTTGATCATGAGTAACATAAAGAACTGCCGGCTGCCATTCCTTATGCATAATCAACAATTCATCCTGAATCCTTTTGCGTAAAGCTACATCCAGGCTGGATAATGGTTCATCCATTAATAATAGAGCCGGCTGCCCGACCAGAGCCCGGGCCAGCGCTACTCGCTGCCGTTGGCCTCCTGACAATTCCGCCGGGTATCGGTGCTGATGCTCCTGCAATCCGAATTTCATAATTGCTTCATCCACTCGCTGCTCCCTTTGCAGGGCAGTAAACCGTTTTTGTTCCAGAGGGAAGGTAATATTGGCTTTGACCGTCATATGGGGCCACAAGGCATAGGATTGAAAAACAAAACCTACATCTCTTTCTTCAGGAGGTATACAAACACCGCCAGCAGTTGCTGCCACTCTTTTTCCAATAACAATTTCACCTTGCTGCAACTGTGTAAAACCAGCAATCAATCTTAACAATGTACTTTTGCCGCAGCCGCTTGGTCCAATGATTACAACAAACTCCCCCGACCTGACAGCAAGATCGAAATCCTGCAAAACCCACTGTGAAGAATTACTGTAACGCACCGCCAGCTTTCGTATGGTTAATGCTTGCTGCCGCTCTCGAAAATCTGCATTCATATCTTGGTCTCCTTTTCTTCCGAGTTTTTTTCGTCAAGCAAGTATTTGCAAACGCCAGCTGATAATCCAAGCGTCAGCAATGTCAGCACGGTACCTAACGCCGCACTTTCCAGAGCACGTCCTGCCGTTTCCATGCTGAAAACAATAACTCCTATTGTAGAAAACTGCGAGCCAGCCAGCAACGAAGAAAGAGTCAACTCAGTAAAAGCTAACAAAAAAATAAGTGTACCACCGCCCAACGCTTCTTCACGAAACATTGGCAGCGTAATCCTACGGGTAACTGTCATGGGACCAGCCCCTGCCACATGTCCTGCCTCCTCCATGTGCAAAGAAAATCGAGCCCACGCCGTGGTCCACGTTCGGATGCCGAAAGTATAAAATCGGGGTATATAGGCCAAAAGCAAAATTGTCATACCGCCATACAAACTAAAGGATGTCCCGGGAATCGGATGAATCCAAGTCAGCAGTACAGCTAATCCTACTACCATTCCCGGCAGACAGTAAGGTACAGCTGCAATCCCATCCAGAAAAGTAATCAACGAAGACGGAGCAAGTACAATTCTCCTTGCCAAGGGCCAAGCGAATAATAAAACCACTACTGTCGATATTAGGGCCAGCAGCAGGCTATTTTTCAGACCTGCAGCCACCACCGGTGTATCCGTCCACAAGGAAATATAGTGAGCAAAGGTAAGATTGCTTAAGGTCAAAGGAACGCCATAAGCAGGTGCCAGAGACAGCAGCAGCATGGCTATGCAAGGTCCAATAACGGTTACCCCTTGCCATATGCCTATTAATAATACTAATAACCATTTCCACTTTCCCATAAGGTAGATTCTTTTTTCCCTGTTCCCCTCTTCCCGAGAATACTTCGGTCCATGAAAAATCTTGCCCTGAAAATATACAGGTATCATGGACAGCAGTCCTGTTACCACTGCCAAAGCCGCCGCCTGCTCAAATTGGCCGTTTCCCAATCCAATGACTTTTTGATAAATCAGCGTGCTAAGAACCGTAATACCAGATGGTATGCCGATAAAAGCAGGAATACCGAAATTATCCAAAGCACTTGCAAAACATAATAAGGCAGCATTGGCCAGCGCTGGAACCGTTAATGGCAAGACTACAGAGGTGAATACTATAACAGGCCGGGCACCTGCAATGCGAGCAGCGTCTTCCAAATGTCCTGGAATTGCATTGATAGCAGATCGTACCAGTAAATAAGCAATCGGCATATGAGAAATAGCCATTACAATGACAATTTCATGAATCCCCGCAAAATTCCATATTGTTCTCCCCAAAAGATGCTGTAACCAGCCGTTTACCAAACCAACAGGACCTGCCCAGTGCTGCCAGGCAATGGAAATTACATAGGATGGTAAAAGCACTGGAAGGATAAAAACAAGACGCCAGCCCTGGCGTCCCGGTATATCTGTCTTTTCAGTAAGTATGGCAGCCATGGCTCCCATGAATAAGGAAGCGATTGTGGAAACAACAGCAATATACAAGGTATTTTGAATTACAGTCGGCAATTGTGGATCTTGGAGCAATTGACCGTATGCAGTTAAGGATATCCCTTGCTGCATAGTGGATACTCCCAAGGAAACAGTCAGCAAATTCCATAGGGGATAGATGATGAAAAGGATCGGTAGTATGAACAGGCACCATGATGCTATACGTTTCATAGCTACCCACCAAATAACACAGTGAAGTCTTTTTTGTCAACATCTCGCTGTTCAACCAGCTTTTTAATTGGTGCATTTAAGATTTTCAAAGCAGCTGCGGCCGATCTGCCTTCTGGCGCATTCACGTCCTTGTTGACTGGCAAATAGCCTTGCTGTACTGCTAATTGCTGACCTTCAGCAGAAAGCACAAAATCTACAAAGGCTTTAGCTGCTGCTGCATTTTGTGTGGTTTTCACAATTCCAACAGGCTCCGTAATAACGGCAGAACCAGTCTTAGGATAAACAAAGGCAACGGGTGATCCTTGTTTAGCAGCATTAAAGGCCATAAAATCCACCACTATGCCAAAACTTTTTTCCCCGCTGGCTACACGTTTAATGACGTCGCCATTGCCTTTTACCACCATCACCTGATTTTTTTTTAGCTTTTCATAATAATTCCAGCCCAGTTCAGATTGATTTCTAAATATACCCAGATTATAGGCTGCTGCTCCCGAATACAAAGGGCTAGGCATAACTGTTTGCCCTTTGTTCTCAGATTCAGACAAAGTATTCCAGTCAACCTTGTCTAACTCCCTCACTTTATTGGTATTGATTACAATTCCAATAGGAATCATTTTGGTTGGAGAATACATATGATCAGTATCCAGCAGTTCTTGCTTCACGCCTTTAAGCTCGCCTGATTGATAATCCAGCAGCAAATTCTGTACTTTAAGCGCCTCAAATGTAGGAGCATCTGCTAAAAACAATACATCTGCTCCTATTTTTCCGGCTTTCATTTCTGTATTAATTCGTGCAATTACTTCTTCCGTACCCGATCGAAATACTTCTACTTGAACCTGAGGATATTTTTTCGCAAACCCAGCCACTAATTTACTAATATCACTATCCGGCTGTGATGTATACACTTGTAACTTACCGCTTATTTCTCCGCTTTTTCCGGTAGTAGCCGCAGTCTGCTGCGCTCCACACCCTGCCAACAAAATTGTCGTCATAAAAAGTAACCATAGCAGCAGGGACTGTATCTTTCCTGGTTTGATCATGAGAAAATGCCTCCTTGGAGTTGTTATTTAGTTCAGTATAAAACAACCTGTCTGGCAGCTTGTTAAGGGAATGTTAATATCTGTTTAAATTTCCACATGCCTTGCTGGACAAATGTAAAACCCCGTTCAGCCTATTGACTGAGCGGGGTTTTACATGAAGAGAATCTCTGCAGTTTTAGTCATTCAGTTTCTCACTTAGACGATATAAATATAATAAAAATCCAACCGTCAAAACAAGATGCAATACATTGTATAACCAGGACTCTATAACAAACATAACATCGTCTCCTTTTCGAAAATTCAAATATTTCCTATTATTACTATTATCGTAATAGATAGAAGATTTTCACACATGCAAAACGTCATAGATCACTAGGTCTTTTGTCCTTTTTCTTGTATAATAAGGTCGTCTTACCCGCAAGGTCAGGCGACCTTATGTATTCATGGCCTAATCCATGTCATCACCAACGATCTCCAGTATTTTAGCATTATGATCTGAATCCATATCACAAATAACATATTTATCTTTATATTTATTACTATCTTCATTTGCCAAAACGACGGTTTTCTCAGTGTCATCCATAAAAACAATATTGATGATAATTGTATTCCCTTCCTCTACAACATTTGTGACTTTCCCTGTACTGACCATTCCTACACCTCCTTTTGGTTCATTATATATCCATAAATAGGATTCTAGAATGCGATCTGTAAATGTCTTATGAAGAATGAAGATAAAGGATTTTTCTCAATGATATGGAATTATAAAAATGATAATAAAATAGAAGAAGGTGTCAGAATATGCACACACCGCAGCAAGTAAGACAACCGATACAGACGCTTACTCCAGTTGTTAGACAGAAATGGATTATCTGGTGGAAACTGCTTCGTCCTCACACCTTAACGGCCTCCTTTGTTCCAGTGGCTATTGGCACCGTTTTAACCCTGCCTTCTCATCAAATTCGTCTGGACTTATTCTTTATTATGCTCTTAGCGAGTATTCTCATTCAAGTTGCAACAAATATATTTAATGAATATTACGATTACAAGCGTGGTTTGGACCACGAACATTCTTTGGGGATCGGTGGTGCTATTGTTAGATATGGTGCTGACCCCCGGCAAATCTTAACGGTTGCACAATGCACTGTGGCTACTGCGATCTCACTGGGACTCTATCTTTGCCAGGAAAGCAGTTGGTGGCTGCTGCCCATTGGTCTTTGCTGTGCTGCTGTAGGCTATCTCTATTCCGGCGGCCCGTTCCCCCTTTCAGCAACACCTTTTGGTGAGCTGATTTCAGGTACTTGCATGGGACTCGTCATTATTGTGATCTCCTTTTATCTTCAAGCTGGTACTGTCACTCCCATAGCCGTCATGGGCTCTATATCTACTTCAACATTAATCGGAGCTATTTTAATGTCTAATAATCTGCGTGATTTAGAAGATGATAGAAGACACGGCCGACAAACTCTGGCGATTCTTTTGAAGCGAACCAAAGCAACCTACTGTTTAATCGGAATGTTTATCTTTTCTTACTTATGGATCGTATTGTTAGTGACAATCGACCTGCTGCCCCTTTGGTCACTTCTATGTTTTATAAGTATACCCAGGGCCTTCCAAGCTTCACGAATTTTTCTTAAGAATACAACTCCAGAATCCCTGGCACCAGCTATGGTAGCCACAGCACAAACCAATACTCTTTTTGGCTTTGCTTTGGTTCTGGGGCTGCTCATCCAGTATTGGTCTTCCCACTATACTATGATTATATAGCCTCTGCACCATAAACAAAAACTCCTGCAGCTCACATCTCACATGAGTTCTGACAGGAGTTTTTGTTGTTTATCATTTTTAGTTTTAGCAAAGTACGGCCAAAGCAATAATTTGATCGAGGCTGATCCAAACGATCTGTCCTGGGGTAAATGGAAATGACGGACATGTCAAAGACAAAATCACAAATTCTTGCGTTGTTTTGACTTCATTTTTATCTTCCCCGCAGTCCATTTGATAGTAAGGTTTATGTTCTTCCCAACCATGTTGTTGACAACAGCAGTTTTCTCCTTCCTTTTTACTATCATCTTGATACTCACTTAAGCCATCCACGGAAACCAGTACCTGTTTTGGACTCCTGTTTAATCTGAGCTGAGATTCTTCAAGAACAACGCCAGTAAATACACCTTGCCCATTTACTCGCTTGCAATGTTTGGTGTCGGCAACGGCAGTCGTAAGAATTGTTACTGTCGAACCGAAATCAAGTTTAAATCCATTAGGACGCTGCTTTATCGACAAAATGTTCAACTCCCTAATCATATTTTTGTTTACTTTATTCTATTCAATAAAAATGGGAACGTGATGATTAGAACTCTTTTTTGTAGAAAAATCAGCACCATCTGCAAGTAATGCAGTATTAACCGTTCTTAAGAAAATATTTGGACAATAAAAAATATATTGCCAATACCTAAATTACAAGTAACTTTTACATAACCACTTTCATATTATGAGGTAAGCAGTAAATTAAATAGTATAAAGGAGAGATATCAATATGGGTTTTCCTAAAGATTTTGATTTCGGTGGTTGCCTTCATGTGAGCTTAGTTCTTCGTGATTATCAGGTGCTGACTGGACGCTTTAGAGGCTTAATCGGCGATCGTCCAGGACACGACTGTTGCGACAAAGAACATAAACATGAAGATGAAAAATGGAAAAAAGACGATAAGTGCTGTAAATCGCCAAAATTGGATATCGACGTAAAAGTTGAAGAAGATTGTGAATTCATTCTATTAGAGTTGACAAGACCAGCTGCCACTATCAATCTCAGCTCATTTACCTGCAATATATTCGATGACATCATTACCGAAATCGATTTTGTTGTATCAGGCACAACATTCCCAGTGGGAACCTGCGTTGCTATTAATGTTTGTAATATTCTCTATGCAGGTCCGGGTGCCGATTTTTGTGATATACCTTTTACAATTGGTGGAGCCGCTGCTGGCAGCGGCCTAACGATATCACTGAAAAAATAGTTGAATCACAATGATAGGCAATATACTTGACAGATACACTGTTATAAGAAAAATCATGAAGAAAGGCACTAGCATGTAGTGCCTTTCTTCATTAATATGCATCTCTTTTAGGATTGAATTCTGCTGCTTCTACCCAATCATTAACATGGTTTAGCATGTCAATAATATTTTCAATCACTTCTACATGTTTTTCTTCTTCCTGCATCAGTTTTTCAAAAATAAGTTTGGCTTCTGGCTGTTTTGAGTCCTCTTGCAGTTTTCTATAAAGAGCAACGCTCTCTTCTTCTTTTAGCAACGCTGCACGATAAACATCAGATTGCTCATCTTTCAGCTTTGCAATGAGGTCCTTTTCCGGAACAAACGCTTTATCTTTATTTCTAGAGAAAACATTGGGTATGCTGCTTAAAGAAGAATCAGCAATGGAATTAAAGGTTTGACTTTGCGCTAACTGAATAATTTTATAATGACGCTGCTCATCCTCTGCAAGACCCTCCAAAACTTTTTTAAGATCATCATGTTTTACTTTCTCAGCCAAATCCCGATAATACTTTTCACCATCTAATTCCATTTGCAATGCGAAATCAAAAATATCCATGATATATCCTCTCCTATTTTTAGATTATGAACCCATCCTAGGTGAGTAATAAACTGTTATTATTCCTATTTACCATAAAATACAAAATTCCTGCAAGATGTTATTATTCTTTCTTTACATGGTGGATTACTCCAATACATTCTAAGTTAAAGCTATATTTACGATTGATTCAAAAGCGATCATTTAAAACAAACTTATTAATGGCATTCGCTACGCCCTCATTGTCATTGGAATCGGTTATGTAATCCGCCTTTGCTTTTACGATATCCAAAGCATTTTCCATAGCAATACCCATGCCGGCAAATTCAATCATCGATATGTCGTTTGCACTATCGCCTATGGTAATGATCTCTTCCCGTTTTAGATTGTAGAATTCTGCCAGCATTGCTACCGCTTTACCTTTAGAAACTCCTTTGCGGGTAATTTCGATATTATATCTGGATGAATCGACTATTTCTAATTGTGGCACATTCATTAATTCATTCCTTAAGGCAGAAACTAACGCAGGATTTCTATAGATAACCTCACTTTTTACAATATTATCTTGCTCTTTATGTAATACCTTCTGCCACTGCCCCCAGGAAAATACATATTGCAGGTCCAGTTTGTTGCTCCTTACACCCCATATTTGGCTTCCTAAATAGAAAAGTTTAAACATAATATTACCATAATAAAATTTATGAGGTGTACAGAAATAAGGCTTTATTTGGTGTTTGCGAAAAATCTTCAGCAGTTCTAATGATACCTCCGAACCAAGAACATCCTTGTAAATTACTATATCGTTATTTTTTTCTTTTATAAATGCTCCATTTGATGCTATTACTGGAGACTGTACACCAAGAAGATTGGAGTAATATTCTGCATCTGTATACATTCGTCCAGTACTAATGACGATATGAACCCCCATCTCATGTGCTTTCATTAGGATGTCTTTTGTTCTTTTGGTAATGGTATGCTTTTTATTAAGAAGTGTTCCGTCAATATCAATACAAACTAATTTATATGCCATATCAACACTCCTGCTCCTCTTATGCCTTCAATATACATGTATCTATAGTATATACAAAAAGCATCCTCATTACGATTTCATTCTCTCTTTGCCTTTATAATCTATGGTATAATGGATATCTCATTATTTATAATACTTGTTCTTGGGAGGATATGTATGATAGAAATAACAATTCGAAACGTTCGACCAGAGGATTTTGAGCGTGTAGCTGAAATAGAAACGATTTGCTTTCCTGCAGCGGAAGCAGCAACACGTGATTCATTAAAAGCAAGGATTGCGGCCTTTCCCGAATGCTTTTTTATAGCTGAAAAAGAGGGAGTTTTAATCGGCTTTGTGAACGGATGCATCACCAATAGTCCTGTAATCTATGATGAACTATTTTCCAGTACACAGCATCATATACCAAATGGTCAAAACCTAGCTGTTTTTGGTCTGGATGTAATTCCAGAGTACCGTCGCAAGGGAATCGCGGCTCAATTAATGAATCATTTGATTCAGGCCGCTAAGAATACGGGGCGAGAAAGCGTTATTCTGACGTGTAAAGATCAGTTAGTCCATTATTATGAATCATTGGGCTACGTGAACAATGGACTTTCTAAATCTACACACGGCGGCTCCCAATGGTTTGACATGGCGCTTACATTCTGAGGATCTTACTGATATGTAAATGTAACAATAAGAAGCAATGAGGAATTTCCCCATTGCTTCTTATTGTCTTTCTATGATAGAAATATGTAACTCTTGTATTAAAATTGAACGGTTTTTGAATCACCCTTCATCGTGCGAAATGTAGCCTCTGCTTCTTCAATATAAAATAATTCAAAGATAGCATCATCAACACTATAGATTTGGCTTAAAAAAGGTGCAGAATCGAAAGCTGCCTGCTTAGATTGCTTGTTCGTATTAAAAATAGCTTTACCTTTCAGACGCAGCCATTCACCAGTTTGAGATGTTGTAGATACTTCAAAATTTGGATTTGCTTTGAGCTGCTTGTACACATCTTTTTGGTTGCTGGTCCCAAAATGCAGCTTACCTTCATAATTCATAACAAATCCGAAGGGCCGTACTTTGGGTATATTCCCCTCAACAGTTGCAAGATAAAACGTTGGATTGTCTTTCAGAAAGGTAAGTACTTCATTCATCGCAATTACTCCTTTTTTTGTTTTTTTGTATGCTTATTATTATACTCCTAAAATATAGTATACAGCTAGTTTTTTCCAAGAATACGCTATTTTTACTTAAAATAATGAAACTTGTCCATTTTTCAAAGAGGTAACTATGCGATCTTTTATTTTATAATCCGTATAGGGTGGATCAAATAGCAAAGGCGAATGACGGTCATGCCGCCGCATATTCTGGTAGATCCTATCTTCATTCGATGCAGCATAGCAATAAATACAGCCATGAGAGCAACAATCGTAGGCACCGATATCGATACTTTCGATACAGCTGCAATACGGTCTTTGATTCAGATCTCTCTTTCCATTGATAGAATACCCGATAATCGTTTCAATTGTTGTTTGATTGATACAGGAAGAATGCATAATATCATAGT
Organism: Pelosinus fermentans; assembly: GCA_002434245.1. Lineage (GTDB taxonomy): Bacteria > Bacillota > Negativicutes > DSM-13327 > DSM-13327 > Pelosinus > Pelosinus fermentans_B. The sequence continues at coordinate 170,349 of DJJR01000031.1, read as the reverse complement.
TACTAAGATCTATTTTTTCCGAACATGTTTCTAACGAAAGGTTGTGACCTTTTGCGATTTCAGAGAAAGCATAAGCGATCTTATTCCGCTTCTCAAAATCGACTTCCTGATCAATGGTACCTTTTGTGCGCTTCTTTATTTTGGCATATAATTCTACAAAGCTGAAAATACATGTTGTTGTGTAGTCCTTAAGGGAACTGCACATGTTGTAAAATTGTTCAAGATGATATTCTTCTGGAAAGCTGCTACTTATAATAACAGGATCATAGCGCCAGATTACTCTTTGCCTGCCAATTTTCTCACTCAATGCCTTAAACCCTTCCATAATTTCAGTTTTATCCGCCAAGTTCTGCTCTATCCTATGATCATATGGAGTGATCGTAAATTGAAAATAATAGGAATAACCCATCCCATTGATAACATCCAGCTTATTTAATATCGGCTGGGCATTTTTTGTCCAAAAAACTATACAATCCACAACATCGGCAGTTAGAGGGACTTTACTAACCTGCTTAGGATTCATTGGGTTCACCGTATATACAAAGCCTTCTTTTAAGCGATTCACAATCCAATCAGAATAGAATGCCGGAATATCGGTGCGTCTGCTGGCACTTATAATCATTTTCTTTCACCACCAATAACAATATTTTCGTGCAAATGCTAAGATTAACCTGCTTGTATTAAAAATGTACTTTATCAAACGTAAAAAAGCATCGAAACATTTAGTTGCGATGATTTTAGTCAAAATGTTCACTTGACAATATTGTCATTGCGAGGAGGCGACAGACGACGTGGCACTCTCTACTCCTACCCAGATTGCCGCGCTCCGCTCGCAACGGCCCTGAAATAAATCACAGGAGTGTCAGAAAAGACATCCGATGCTTTTTTGAAGGGCTTTTCTTGATAATGGCAGAACATCAAGTCTACTTTCTGATGAAGACTCTATTTTAAATATTTATATTTTTAAATGCTTCTGCTTGTTGTTTTATGCCCACTTCTGTGGCAAATCGTTCAATGCTGGATGCGCCAAAGAATCCTGCTACCCCTTTCGTTCTGGAAATTACATATTGAGCATCTTCTGGTTCAGCAATTGGACCTCCATGACAAATGACTAAAATATCAGGATTTACAGATTTTCCTGCATCACATATGGCTTGAACTTTCTTTACACAATCATCCAAGGTTAAGGCTGTTTTTGCTCCAATCGTCCCCTTGGTTGTTAGTCCCATATGAGCAACTAGAATATCGGCTCCAGCCTTTGCCATTTTGACGGCTTGTTCTTCATCAAAAACATAGGGTGTGGTAAGCATGTCAAGCTCATGAGCCTGCCTAATCATATCTACTTCTAAGTCATATCCCATACCAGTTTCCTCAAGATTTGCTCTGAAAACTCCATCAATTAATCCGACTGTTGGGAAATTCTGAACCCCTACAAAGCCTGAATTCTTTAATTGCTTTAAGAACACATCCATTAAACGAAAAGGGTCGGTTCCGCATACCCCTGCAAGCACAGGAGTATGTTTAACTACAGGCAATACTTCTGATCCCATGTCCACAACAATTTGATTGGCATCCCCATAAGAAAGCAATCCTGCCAAAGAACCACGACCAGCCATTCTGTATCGTCCGGAATTATAAATGATAATCAGATCCACTCCACCTGCTTCACCGCTTTTTGCAGATATGCCAGTTCCTGCTCCCGCTCCTAAAATAATTTTCCCCTTTGCTACCTCTGCTTTAAGTTTTGCTAATACTTCGCTGCGAGTTAATGCCATTTTCTTTTCCCCCTTGTTATTTTCGGTTATTTTTTATTCAATGACCAAGTCGCTCTAAGACTCCATCTGAATCAAGTCTTCTTTATAAGCTCAATTAACTTCTTTGCTGCTGCAATGGCAAATGTCTGATCATTAATATCAGAGTCTATTTCGATTAACTCCACCACATCCCTATTGATCTTTTCTCGCAATGTGGAAAAGAGCATTCGATCTTCTTCGGGACCGTAAAAAGGCTGATCCTTGACATCAATCATGGAAACACCTTTAAGAGGCAGCATGAGTACGGTAGGCGATTTTGCCTGATTAAGCTTCTCTGCTAAGATTAGTCCTAATTGCCGATTTTCCTCTATCGTCGTTCGCATTAACGTTACTGTCGGATTATGTTTGTACAAATTTCTTCCCTGAAATTCTTTAGGAACGGATTCGAAGGGACCGAAATTAACCATATCTAATGCTCCTGTTGAAACAACTTGAGGAATATGGCAGCGCCCTGCAGCCTCAAGCCGATGTGGACCTGCATTTAAAACGCCCCCCACTAATTCATCACACCACTCCGTCGTTGTAAGATCCAGTACTCCATCAAAAAAACCAGATTCAATAAGGTTTTCCATAGTTTTTCCGCCAATACCTGTTGCATGGAAGGTAAGGACCTCAAAGCCTTCTTTTTCTAAGTATTCCCTAGCATAATTTATGCATGGTGTTGTCACGCCAAACATAGTAGCAGCGATTAGCGGCTTTTTTTCAATCTCTTTCTTTCCCTCAAAGGTAAGCATACCTGCTATCGCAAATGCTGCATTCGTAAAAATCTTCACTGAAATGGAGTTAATGCCGGCTATATCTACGATAGAAGGATACATAATTACATCACTTGTTCCAACATATTGTGAAGTATTTCCAGAAGCTACAGTAGATACCATGATTTTTGGTATGCCGATAGGTAATGCACGCATTGCCGGAGTGACAATTGCGGTTCCGCTGGTTCCTCCAAAAGAAAGAATACCATCAAATTTACCCTCAGCATACAATTGAGGAACTAATTTTTCCATACCTTTCGCAAGTATTTCTGTTGCTAATGCCCGATCCTTCTTTGCTGCAATTTCATGAATCTCTGCCCCAGCAGCTCTCGCTACTTCTTCATTGGACACATCTGGAGCAAATGTGGATTTAAAAACCCCGCTATGAATGGTAAAAGTCCTTAAGCCTAACCCTTGGATAATGTCTCTCACATAAGCAAACTCTGTTCCTTTAGAATCAAAGGTACCTACAATGGCAACTGTTTTCATGTGATAACCCTCCATTCCAGCTTTTAAAAAGAAAAGTATTCAATATAAACAGTATTTCTTTTTCTTAATAAGAGAATACTGTTTATTTTGAATATTGTAAATGTATCTAAATATGGTGTTTATGTCCTTTTGTATCATTTAGATATTCCCGGGGAGAATATCCGGTTTCTTTTTTAAATGCTTTGCTAAAATGGGCATAGTCACTATAACCGCAAGCGAAGGCAACTTCCGATAAGGGAATTTTTTTGTTTGTAATAATCTCTATCGCTTTATTCATTCTGTAGCGGATTACATATTCAGAAAAAGTACACCCTACTTCTTTTTTAAATAAAGCACTTAAATAGGTTCGGGATAAATGCGCTTCGATTGCCAAATCGCTAAAGGAGATTTTGTTCATATAATTTTGAGAAATATATTCTTTAACAACGGTAATATAATCATGATACTCTGTCATTTCCGCCAGTATCTTAGCAAAGGCATCATCTTGAAGGCCAGCTATCTTGAATTCACGAGTTATTTTTGTTATGGCGACTTCAGAAGGAATACGCTCAAAAGCAGACCCTCCCAGATATCCCATTACATTCGTATTATCATACATATATTTTAGATCCAGAGGAGAATTGATCGGTCCGCCATAGATCATCTTGATAACTCCAGGCCGGATTTCATCACATACGCTAAAGATACTCTTTGCCACTTTGGCAGCTGCATCAAGAGAAAGGACTTTTTTAGCACCAAGAATTCCTCCTTTGGTGATCCCCAGATGAGCACAAATAACATCCGCACCTGCAGCAAGCATGTCCTTTGCCTGTATTTCATCAAATACGAAGGCAATCGAAAATATTTCTTTTCTATTCGCGATTTGAATGGCTTCTACTTCCTTGCTATAGGATAGCCCTTCTTCTTCTATAGCCTCTCTAAACTGACCATCAATCATTCCAACCGATGGATAATTATTAATCCCTGAAAAACCTTTTTCATGTATATCTTCAATATAGTTTTCTAAATTGATAGTAGGATCAGTAGCACAAAGACCAAAGAAAACCGGGATATTTTTTATCGCTGGAATAATCTCTCTGGAACCAAATTCCATGACGAGCTGATTGCAATTTGCAAAGGGCAGCAAACCTGCAATAGAGCCTAGTCCCATCTGCCTGAATCTTCCAGAATTTAACGCTAACAGAAGATCGGCCCCCCCTTTCGCAGCGTATTTGGCAGAAAGCCCTGCACCAGTAGCGACACCAATAACATGCCCTTTCTCTTTGATCTGGGCTTTCAATCTATCTACTATTTGTTTTCGTTCAAAAGCCATCCTAGGCACATCCTCTTGACCAAAATAAGACCTATTTTATATTTTTTCTTAAGGCGCGATTTTAAATACAGTAATCATCTTTTCCATTTCATCATACTGTAAAGACAATAAAAGTGCAATATGAAGCTAAATCGATACATCTTCTTACGCAAAAAAAGGAGTACACAAGCAGCATTACGATGCTTATGTACTCCAGTACCTCATCTGCATTAAAAACTCTGCTACTTTAGCAGTCTTTTTCCGTCCTGCTTCGTTGTCGTCTCCTTACAGATTCCCGATCTGCGCGGCTCCTCCGCCTTGCTGGTCGAAAAAATTCTCACTAAATTATCTATAGTTTTAATGCAGACGAGGTACTAATTGATTTCTATTCCAGTTCGATAGTTACCTGTACAGTTGCACCTACAGTTACTTTCCCGGCTGGAATACTCGGTGCTGCTCCGTCGCTGGAGGCTTTTAACATCCTGCTTTCCATCATGATTGGGTGATAAAATACACCTGATTCATTGACTAGCGTCACATTCGCAACTCTTTTATTCAATGCTGTGGCAATTACGTCTGCCTTTTTCAAAGCATCTCCAATAGCGTCTTTTAATGCTTCATTTTTGCTGTCTGCTTCATTAGCTGTTTCAAAGCGGATTGAGTTTATTTCATTGGCGCCTGCATTTGTAATTTCATTCACCAAAATTCCCACACTATCAATTGAAGTACGAATTTCAAGAGTATTAGTTACACGATATCCTTCTAACTTGGGTAACTTTTCTTTTTCATAATTATAAACCGGGTCGACTTGGTATGTAGTGGTTTTAATTTGCTCCTGTGTAACACCCTGTTGTTTTAAATTAGCAAATACTTGATTTGCAATTTGAGTATTATCATTCTTTGCTTTGTCCAACTTAGCGTTCACTGAGTTAATAGAAAAGGTAATCCGCGCAATGTCAGGAGTAACTTCTTTTTGGCTATTTCCAGTTACCTGTATTACTGTTTTTGGAGCTTCATTTGCGAAGACTGGGACGGCGATTAGTACACTCATAGCAATTAATAAAATAATCTTTTTTAACATTTCTTATACCTCCAATAATTTTAACCTTATAGGCAGCAAAAGCCATTTCTAACTGCCTTTCTATAATGTAAAACGTCTTATTCTGAAATAAGTAACGGCTTTTTCCACTAAAATTATTCTTTTTTTATTTTCAGTTTATCTTTGCCGATGATCGTACCATTCTGATCAATAAAAGTGATCTTCATCATAGCTATGCATTAACATCTGCATTTCAATAGAAGTTACAATCACTGTTCCTGCTGCAAGTTGTTCCAAATTCCGATTCATCTTTTTCCTCCTTATGACGATTTAGTCATTCATAGATATAAACGTAATACAATCCAAATAGTAACGGATCGTATTACGTTTATTTACATTATGGCTTTATTTCTTTTACCGTTAAAGAATCGGCAATTTTTTGCAGTTCTTCTGCTGATTTTTTGCCTTCAATTATGATATCATATTTGTCAACCTTCACTGTGATACTGTTCATACTTTCTCCTGCCTTTTTCATAAAAGGTTCCATTGCTGCACTTTCTACAGTATCCTGAGCTGTGCCTTGTTTCATCTTCGCTTTACTCTTTATCTGATTATCATCTGGCATTTTTTGAGTAATGATAATTTCATCATTACTCCCTATATGATAGACTTGCTGCACAACTCTACGAACATTATCTATCTTTATAGACTGTGCTTCCATGTTCGGGATTACCACCATTGTATCAATTTTAGACTGATTCTGCTCTTCTGCTTTAGGAGAATCAACTATTTTCTCATCCATGAATAATCGTCTTTGCTTGGCTATCTCTTGAGGTGCATCTTGTTGAAGAGCAGCTATCTGATTCGATTTGTCCTCTTTTGGCGGTGCTTCTGTTCCTTGGAATACTTCTGCAATTACCTTCGGCAGCGAATCAGCAGCCTTTTTGTCTGTCATATTAGAATTGGAAGATTCCTCCTTCTGGTCTGCTTCCACCTGTTTGGAAGTACTTTCCTCCCTCGGTAGTGCAATATCCAAATTAGCAGCTTGATCTGTAATCGCTGCGAATTGCTGCTTTTCTATGCTATCGTCTGTTGTCTGTGCACTATTAGAATTAGGTGTCTGCGGCAATAAGAATTGTAGAAAACCAGCTATAAATACTGCAGCTACAGCACCAATAACACCACTATACAGCCAATTTTTGCGTCGTTTTATCTTTTGTGCTCCTAATTCCGCCGACAACGTATCAGCCATTTCACCAATTAATCCTCTTGGCAGCTCCTCTTGCTGATAAGACTGTTTAACAGCAGCAGCCAGCTTTATCAATTCCTTCACTTCCTCATCCTGCAGAGCAGGCTGTTTACTATCATGTAACTGATCTAAACCTTGTGAAAGTTCTTCTTCCTGATCATATTCTTTATCTTTTAACATCCGCTCCACCTCCTCATTGTAGTATGCCGACACTTAAACACATTTTACGTAAATTTTTCAAGGCTCGCTGCTGAAGCATCTTAATTGCTGACTCCGTCTTATTCATCTGCATGGCAGCATCATGAATGGATAATCCTAAAATAATTCGTAATTTTATCGCCTGACGCTGCTCCTCTGGCAAACTTTCAACTAAATTGACAATCTGTTCTTGTCCTTCTATACGCAAAACATATTCTTCGGGATTTTCCCCGCTATCAAGAATGGATTCCTGATATTCAGTAAGGTTGACAATCTGAGGTGCTCGGCCATTCTTACGCCAAAAATCAGTCACTGCATTTATGGCAATTCTCGCCAGATAGCTTTTAAATGGTACATCAAGGATTTTATACCGAGGTAATGAGCGAAATGCCTTCATAAACGTTTCCTGGGTCAATTCCTTTGCATCATCCTCATTACCGATCTTACTATATATAAGCCTATAGATCAGCTGCCAATACTGTAGAATCAATGTATTTAGGGCTTCCCGATCTCCATCCTTTGCTTTTGTAATTAATCTGTTTTCATCAGTCACGTAAAAATCACCATCTCCTAAGAAAAGACATTCCCTATCTATTCTAACGTTATAATTCCCCAAAAAGTAACGCCATCTTTTAATTACATTTCCCCAATCCTGCTTATCGTATAAAAAAACAACTGCATTTAAAGAACGATACCACCTCTACTACCCTATACTCCAATCTCTATTCAAATCCTGCACACCCCTTTGTCATTACGAACAGAATGAGGCCAATCTCTTAACGCTCGCAACGGCCATGAAATAAATCACAGGAGTGTTAGAAAAGACATCCGAGGCTTTTTGATAATGACAAACAGA
>DJJR01000031.1:98167-162563 GCA_002434245.1 Pelosinus fermentans | reverse complement strand
ACCGCAGAGACGCAGAGGACGCTGAGGGGATTTTTAACCCTATCTATCTTTTCTCTGTGCCCTCTGCGTTTAACGTTTCCTAGAGAAATTTAAGCTATTAATAAAAGTGCCTACAGTGTTGAACTGAAGGCACTTTTACATGCGATTCGTAAAGTGAGCTGCACAAAAAACTCATTTAAAATCGATATTTAAAATCGATATTCTGAATTTTATATTCTGCTATGATTTTTTTTATATGTTCAACCTTTTCTGCATCAGGTGTGCTGAAGATTTTCCATCCCTCACGATCTAAGGCTGTCATCTTACTATGTCCAAGTGAATGATAAGGAAGAAGCTCCACACCAAAAATCCTGGTATTTTTTTGAAGAAATTGACACATTTGTTCAATATTTTTTCGATCATCATTCACCCCGCTGATTAAAGGTACACGAACGATAACCTCATGATGTTTCTGAGAGATTCTAATAACATTCTCAAGGATTTTCCGATTACTAACGCCAGTCAGCCTTTTATGAACTTCTTCATCCATATGTTTAATGTCTATAAATACAGTATCTAATTCTTTAACACTATCTTCTGCATCTTTCCACTCAAAATATCCGCTGGTTTCAACCGCAGTATCAATTGCAAGCCTTTTACAAGCTAAAACCAGTTCTCTCAAAAACTCACTTTGAGCAAATGGCTCTCCCCCGGAAAAGGTAACTCCCCCTTTTGATTCCCGGTAGAAAATGCTGTCTCGCTTAATAATTTTAATGACTTCCTCTACTGTCATTAAGGCTCCGATCTTCTTTCTTGCCCCATTGGGGCAGACTTCACAGCACTCACCACAAGAGCAGCATTTCTCTCTGGCAAAAAAAAGAGGAATACCCCCATCCCTTAGAATTGCCTGATGATTACAAGCCAAGGAACATTGTGCACATCCTGTACATCGATCACGAAAGTATAAAATTTCAGAATTGGGATTCCAAGATTCAGGGTTAGCACACCATTTGCATCGTAAAGGACATCCTTTTAGAAAAACAGTACTTCGAATTCCATCACCATCGTGAACTGACCATCGCTGAATTTGAAATACATTGCCAGCAATCCGATCACTATCCTTCATAGGATCACACTATAGACTTTCATAGGTTGTTCTTTCGATGATTGCATCTTGCGCTTCCCTGGAAAGGTTAACAAATTGTGTACTATAACCTGCCACCCTAACCAGCAAGTCTTTATAATCATTTGGCTGCTCTTGCGCTTTTCGTAATATTTCCGTGGAAATAACGTTAAATTGAACATGAAATGCACCAAGAGAAAAATAGGCGCGAATGATCGAAGCAAGGTTCTTTTTGTCCCTCTGTGTCTTTAACAGGTCTGGCGAAAACTTAACATTCAGCAGAGTACCTCCGGAATGTACATCATGATTGATTTTAGCAGCAGACCGCATTACAGCCGTTGGACTGGTAATATCCGTACCAGCATGAGGTGATACCCCTTCTGTTAAAGGAGTCATGGATTTCCTGCCGTCAGGGGTTGCACCCATAATACTTCCCGCAGGAATGTAATTGGAAATCCCCATAAATGCAGAATTAAATGGCGATCCAAAATAATCCTTATAGGATTTAATTTCTTTATTATAAAAATCAGTAATTTCTACAGCAATACTGTCAACTTCATCTTCATCATTACCATACTTAGGACAAGCCAGTGCATCTTTTCTCATTTCTTCATACCCCGTCCAGTTGACAGCTAATGCTTTGCCCAACTCTTCTAAGGTATATTTCTTTTCTTCAAAAATCAACTTTTTGATAACCAGCAGAGAATTAGCAACATCAGCTACTCCAATTCCAGTAATGACAGGGCCAACATTATATTTGGCTCCCCCTTTACTCAAATCAACACCTTTTTCCATACAACCATCTACGAGCATCGAGAGATAGGGGCGAGGCACCATTTCCGCATGTATCTGCTGAGCAGTTACCGTTCCGATGACAGAATGCTTAATCAAATGAGAAAGTTGTCGCAAAAAAGCTTCTTTAACCTCTTCATAACTCTTAAACCCAGTAATTTCTTTTTCCACAAGTCCCATTACGTTGCCGGTGATCCGGCTTTTTCCGCTGTTTAGGGCATATTCAATCGCAGCAGCTAAATTCAGATTAACCGCTGAGGTCCATTCCCCAACTTTTCTAAAATGGGGTACTACACAGCCGCAATTACTCCAGTCCCGTGCATCCTCCGGCGATAATCCTGCAGCCAAGAGCATCTGGGAACCAACCCGATCATTGTGAACTGCCGGGAATCCAGTTCCGACACTAATAAGATCGCATACCGCCAACAGAAATTCATCAGGACTGTCCGGATGAATGCGTACACTAAGTCCAGGCTGATGCGTTTTCACGTTCTCCGTAGCTTTTAAGCACATGTACGAAAGTTCGTTGGTTGCATCTTTACCATCTCTCGTTCTTCCGCCGATAGTTAAATTCTGAAACGAATTGTAACCCGCAAAAAATTGAGCCGTATTGCTTGAAATGGCCCAGACCCATTGAGAAAGTTTCAACCAAAGGGATTCGATTAATTCTTGTGCCTGCACTTCATTGATAATCCCTGCTTTTACATCATGGGCAAAAAAAGGATACATATATTGATCAAATCTGCCCAAATTGAGAGCTAATGAATTCTCTGACAGTATAGAACCTAGCTGTGTAAACCAAACCATTTGAATTGCTTCATGAAAGGTCTCAGGAGGATACTGCGGAACTTTTCTGCAGATTCGTGCCACTTCCAAAAGTTCGTTTTTCCGTTTGGAATCTCTCTCCTCTTCTGCCAATTCCAATGCTTTATCGGAATAGCGGTGAGCAAAAGTAATAATACCGTCACAAACTAAGACAGCGGCTTTGTAAAAATCAATTTTTTCCAGCGCCTCTTTTGTGACCGGCTCTAACTCTTGTATACGATTTGCTGCCTGCCTCTTTAGTTCCTCAAAACCTTTTTTGAAAACAATATCTTGATAGTCCGCAGTAATTTCACCAACTGCGCTCCTCCACTTGGAGTCATTATCAATAACCCCTGTATCAATTAAAAGCTTGGCTGTTTCGTCATTAATTCGTAATAGGAATGTTTCTTCCAGTGATTTGCCCCGCCAGTAAGGAAAGACCTCTCTTAGAAGGATCTCTTTGTCTCCTTCGTTAATCTGATATTGATCTTGGCTCCGAGTACTAAAAGAATCCATTTCCTGTTCAACCCATTTCCAGGAGTATTCTGGGCAGACAATTCCTGATCTTTGAAATTCGCCAATTGATCCTATAATGAGCTCATTATCAAAAATAGTGATTGGAATACTGCTGCATACAGCATGAAATGCTTTTGCTCTTCGAATAATCACCGATTTACCCTCTGTTTCCTTGTGGGATTGAGTAAAAGCCACCGCCCGATGAATACTGATCGAAGGTTTAGAATGAATATAGGATTGTTTAAATTTTTCAATTCTGTGACTGGACATTTTGCTGCCTCCTATCAAAAAATAGTTAAGATAGAAACTCCGATAAACGCTCACTGGCATCAGCCATATGCTTTCTTAGTATTTTCTTAGCTAATTTAACATCCTTGTTCTTACAAGCATTAAGTAAATCCCAATGCTGTTTTTGAGAGGTGAGCTGATAATTCATTGATACAAGATACAAGCGCATATAGCGCTCAACGTTATTATGCATGACTTGAATTAGTTTCAGTAAGCGGGGCCGTCTTGCCTGCCGATATAAAATTTCATGAAACTGTTTATTTAACTCACCCCATTGACTGCTATTCCTCTCATTCTCTAGCTGCATTAAAACTATCGTTGCTTCTTCCAAGTCCATTGTGGTTAACTGAGGAACCGATAACTCTAATGCACCGATTTCAAGAAAATGGCGAATATCAAATATTTCTCTTGCTTCCTCTGCATTCAATTCACTTACAATTGCTCCCCTGTTAGGATAGAATTTTACTAAATCCTCCGCTTCCAAATTTTTTAGTGCTTCCCGCAAGGCACTCATGCTTACATTGAACTGCAGAGCTAATTCTTCTTGTTTTAACTGCATTCCCCCCTGCAGATCACCATTTAAAATCCTTTCACGAAGAGCTTCTGTAATAGCAGTAGGTATGCTGCGATGTGAGATTGTATTTGTTTTATAATTATTATTTTTCATAGCATTATTATAACATGTATCAAATTTAATTTCGATTTTCGAAAATCTTTTCTTTATTATACGCTTCTCTGCCAATACAGTAAATAATACTATCGATTGTATACAATGTACTTTCGATAGTATTATTATGAGATTCCAAAAAAATACTGACGCTTTCGTTAAAACATATAAGTTGAATCGAACCTCAGCGCCCTCTGCATCTCTGCGGTTCAATCATTCTTTCCTCAAAAAGGGATATTCAGATTCTCATAGACTCTGAATATCCCTTTATACCAGTTTTTTTATAAAATTAATCTTATATGGAGAACTTCCTAATTTCTTGTTGCAATTCTGCTGCCATGTCAGCTAATGCATGACTGGAAGAAGCGATTTCCTGCATGGATGCTGACTGCTCTTCTGTCGCTGCTGAGATGCTTTGTGTTTCGCCAGAAGTATTTTTCATAATACTTTCAATATCCTGTACAGCAGTAACAATTCTTTGACTGCCAGTCTTCATTTGTCCGATGGAATCGGTTATCTGATATACTTGACTGGCTACCTGACCAATAAGCAATTCAATCTGTTTAAAAGCTGCACCTGCAGCGCTTACAACTTCATTGCCAATCCCAACTTCTCTTGTCCCATCCTTCATCGTTACTACAGCTTCATCTGTATCTGCTTGAATTTCATTAATCATATCCGCAATTTTTTTAGCCGCCTGCTGGGATTGTTCTGCTAATTTCCGCACTTCTTCTGCTACAACAGCAAATCCCCGTCCTTGTTCACCAGCACGTGCCGCCTCAATAGCCGCATTTAAGGCCAGCAAGTTAGTTTGCCCTGCAATTCCTGAAATAGTATCTACAATTTGTCCAATCTCTTTTGATCGTTCCCCTAACTTGACTACGACTCCTGCAGATCCTGAAATCGTTTTCTCAATAATGTTCATTTGGTTTACAGCATTGAAAACGGCTTTACTTCCCTGGCCTGCAGCCGCTGCAGCCTCTTCTGAAGTCACATTAACGGTTGCAGCATTTGTGACAACGCACTGTATACTTGCCGACATATCCTCAACAGCCGCAGAAGTTCCATTGATTGCTTGCAGCTGCAATTCCGCCCCCTGTGCTACCTCCGTAATTGAGGCAGCCACTTGAGTAGATGCATGGGCAGATTGTTCTGCGCTGGCTGTAAGTTCTTCTGATGAAGCAGCTACATGTTCTGCGGTTTGAGCGATCGCCCTAATTAGATTACGCAGATTTTCTGCCATAGTAGAAAAATCTGCAGCAAGTTGGCCAATCTCATCCTTTGTCTGAATTGTAAGGTTTTGTTCCGAAAGATCTCCTCCAGCCAGACGTTGTGCAGATTGAGATAAGATTGCAATATTCTTGGTGATTCCACTAGACAATCTCCAAGAAGCAGCCGCTGACAATAAGATGCCAAGCAAAGCAGTTAGTCCAAATTGATATCCTAAAGCCGTGACCTGACCATACACATCTTTTACGTCAACGGTGATCCCCATTGTCCAGCCAGTAGCAGGAATCTTGGTATAAATCATTAACTTTTCTGCTCCGTTTACCTCATAGGTTTGCATACCTTTATCCTGGGCGAGCATTTCTTTTGCAAATTTTTGCAATACAGGATCTTCATGAATGTTCTTTGAAACTTGGGCAGCATCCGGATGAGCTAAAATAATCCCCTGCTGATCAATAATGGTGCCATACCCTTTTTCATTTACCTTAACGTCTTTGATCTTTTCACTCAGTAAATCCAGGGCTATATCAATCCCAACAACACCGCGAAAATTTCCTGCTTCATTTTTTAATGGTACCCCTGCGGACACAATATATTTTTTGGTAAATGCATCAACATATGCATCCGTAAAGATTAGTTTATTTTTCTCTTTTGTTTGCTGATACCACCCACGCTTACGGGGATCATACCCTTCAGGCAGTGTCGTTCCTGAACCATCAATCATTTTACCATCTTCTAATCCGGCATATAGATCCAGTAAACTAGAATCTGCTTTGTAGTTTTGTACAAAAGAAACCGGGATTTCCTTGTCACCTAACACAACTCGAATATTCTCACTTGTTGTCACTGCGGTTTGCGCCTTCGCCAATAACCAGCCGTCTAATTGAGTTGAATAGGTATTGGCAACTGAGAACATTTCATTCTTAATATTTTCCTCTACCTGACTTTTCGCATAAAAATACCCCATCGTCGTAGCTACTAATAAGACCAGACTCGTAATCGCCACCATCATTAAAAATTTCATTTTTAATTTCATATATACGCCCTCTCCTCTCTCCTAACATTCCAATAAATAAAATACTGAAATAAGTGCCTCAATATAAAAGATTGCCAAGTTACATCATAATCAACAAACGATGCAACTTGGCAATCATAGATGTAACATCCTTAGACCCATGGCTTTGCGTCCCCACCTTTAGGCCGGTTTGCTCATTATGGTATTTTCTTCTATTTTTCGACATTTTTCCTCAAATTCCTTTTACTTCGTTAAAAAAATAATAGAATCTCTCAATTTGGGCGGTCTGCTATGTACCATATTCTCCGTTCTTTCATACTATAAACAGCCTAGTACCTTCTCTGCATTAAAAGCGCTGCCACTTTAGCATTCTTTTTCCGTCATGCTTTGTTGTCGCTGCCTTGCAGGTCAAAAAAATCCTCGCTAAATTATCTATAGTTTTAACGCAGATGAGGTACTAGAATGCTTAAAATGTAAGGGAAGTGTTATCTTGACTTTAAAATCTGATTTTCAAGATACTTTAGAGTTTTTCATTTTCTCAAATCTTCCCATCCTTATGAACCCTGGTAATGCTATGAATGTAGTTGTTTCCAATGAAATCACTCCTACAGCTTCCACTCCTCCTCTTACTCCCACATCTGCGGTTCCAACTGTTGCCACAGCACCTGTACTTGTTATCACACCTGAGACATTAAAGGCATTACAATCGTATACGATAAACAATTATCCCGATATAGGACTTCCTCAGGATATTGCCCAAATCGCCAAAGATTTCATTGCAAATCTTCCCCCGCTCATCCCAATTACTCAAACCACAGCTGTAACTATATAAGATGCGTTTATTGTCAAAAAAATAGACTCCTACCAATATATTGGTAGGAGTCATTACTGCATCAGCAGATTTAATGGCGAACCCCACGCCCCCAGTTAATGAACTTTGCTGCTTTCAGCAAAGCAGAGCTCTTAAATCGGCGTCAATAGGGCACTTTTGTTACCCATTTCTATCATTCAAATCGGTTCTTCTTTTGTTACTTTTTCCAAGGATGGAATTGTAGCATCTACCTTTACTCTTCTTTTCATAAAATCATCTAATAACGAATATACAACTGGTACAACTACCAATGTCAAAATAGTTGAAGTAACCAGACCGCCAATAATCGCATGAGCCATAGGAGCACGAGCTTCAGCTCCTGGTCCAATTCCTAATGCTAGTGGAAGCATCCCAAAAATCATCGCTGCAGTTGTCATCAGAATCGGACGCATCCGAACCACAGCCGCTTCCACTAATGCCTGATTTCGTTCAACACCTTCTCCTATACGCTGTTTAGCAAAGTCAATCAATAAAATCGCATTTTTGGTTACGAGACCCATCAACATAATAATCCCAATGAGAGACATCATGCTAAGCATACTGCCAGCAATTAAGAGGCCAAGTATTGCACCAATAATCGCCAAAGGTAATGCCAGCATAATGGCGAAAGGTTCAATGTAACTTTCAAATTGGGCGGCAAGTACAAAGAAGATGAAGAGCACCGCAGCAGCCAACGCCATTATAATACCGCTAAAGGCGTTCGCCATTTGCTCTGATTGTCCGGTAGTTACAAACTTGTAGCCTTCCGGCAATTTTACCTCTGCTAACTGTTTGTCGAGCGCTGTATTGAAATCACCAAGAGAGACTCCGCTTAAATTTGCCGAAATAGTGATCTGTCCCTGACGATCATATCGCTTGATTTGAGTCGGACTTGTAGCATATACCATCTTCGTTACCTGTGACAAAGGAACCATGATGCTCTGTCCGTCTTTGTCTCGATTCGAGCTTGCTGCATAGATATTGTTTACATCTGCCAAACTCTTACGGTCACTATGTGCTAAAATAAGCCTCACGTCATACGAATCATCTTCATCCCGGTATTGGGTTACCACTGTTCCGTTAAACATAGTTTGAAGAGTAGTCGCAATATTGGAAGTAGAGACACCAAGATCAGAAGCCTTATCGTGGTCTATTACGATTTGCGCATCAGGTTTTCCAGCTTCATAACTAGAAGTGACATCAATTGCACCATGAGTGTTTGCTACAATTTTCTCTACTTGTTCTGCAATGTCCGCTAATGTATCCAAGGATGTTCCCTGGATAACAAGGGAGATTGGCTTACCGCTGGACATACCTGATTTTTTTGAAACACTGACTTGTACTCCCGCAATACCGCTTAATTTTTCACGAAGCGTAGTTACAATTTGATTGTCACTCACCTTACGTTCATTTTTCTCCGTTAACTTCGTCAAAATGTTAATGTTGTTTATATCGGCAGTACTGTAAGTTAACGTTACCTCTGGTATGGTGCGGATAATTTGCACCATGTTGTCGGCAATTTCGCCAACGACTTGAGGGGTCTTGCCAGGATCAACACTTGCGGACACTGTAATTTCACCAGCGTCGGAATCCGGAACAAAGGTGGAACCAAGGAAGGGCAGCAGCATTAAACTGCCCACAAACAATGCACCGGCAAGTACCATTATCTTCTTGCGATGTCCTAATGCATATTTTAAAAATTCTCCATAGCGCCCTGTCCAATATTCAAATTTTTCGTTCCATTTATTCCATATTTTTCCTAATTTCCCAGTAGATTTTTCATGTTCACTGGATAAATATTTGGCCGACAACATAGGAGTCAATGTAAATGCAATAAATAGGGAAACCAAAACACTGACCGCCACCGTTATACCAAATTGTTTAAAAAATTGTCCTATGATACCAGTCATCATACCGACTGGCAAAAATACAGCAACTAAAGTAAGAGTTGTTGCGGTAACAGCCAAACCAATCTCCGCAGTTCCTTCAGAAGCGGCTTTAAATTTGTCCTTACCCATATCAAGATGACGGACTATATTTTCGATGACAACGATCGCATCATCAATTAACAAGCCGACAGCTAGGGACAAGGCTAACAAGGACATCGTATTTAACGTAAAGTCTAACATTTTCATTGCTAAAAAAGAGGTGATAATGGAAGTCGGAATGGCAATCGCCGCAATCATCGTGCTCCGCCAATTACCTAAGAACAAAAATACGATGGCAACAGCCAATAAACCACCAATAACTAAATTAAACAATACGTCGTGAATGGATTCATTAATATTTTTGGAATTATCCCGTACCAATACCAATTCAACGCCGGCTGGTAAATCCTTTTTGATATTCTCTAGCTCCTTCTTGGCGTTTTCCACAACTTGAACGGTATTGCTGCCTGACTGTTTCATAATATCCAAGCCAATAGAGGTTTTATCATTGAGTTTTGTTACAGCAGTTACATCTTTTGTTGAATCTTCTACCGTAGCAATATTTTTTACAAACAGTTGTACTCCGTTTCTTTGAGCAATAGGGAGATCTAACAACTGATTGGGAGAAGTAAGGTTACCTACGGATCGTAAACTAGTTTCCCGTTTTCCATCTGTTACCTTACCTCCAGGGGTATCCATATTTTCACTGCGTATACTGTTCATTACTTCTGAAACACTCAGATTATAGGCAGCAACTTTATTACTATCCATATTAATTTTGATTTCACGATCCACTCCGCCCTGCACATTTACCGCTGCAACCCCATTGATTGCTTCTAATCGTTTTACAACGATATCATCCGCAACAATGGTTAATTCTCTTGGACTGAGACTACCTGTGACTGCAATGGAAGCAACAGCTGTATCCGATGGATCAAACCTTGTGACAATAGGATCCTCTGCCTCATCTGGCAATACACCTTGCATTATGCCAACTTTATCACGAACATCCTGAGCAGCAGTTGCTGCTGAAGTTTCGATGGTAAACTGGATAACGGTTGTAGAAATTCCTTCTTTTACCGTAGATGTTATATGTTCTATTCCAGGCACAACGCTTACAGTTTCTTCCACCTTTTGGGTGATTTTTGATTCAACCTGTTCTGGCGATGCACCAGGATACGTTACTGTAACAGCTACAACCGGAATCTCAACGTTTGGATATTCATCTACATTCAGAGTAATATAGCTAAATAATCCTAAAACGACAAGTGCCAGAATAATTACTGTTGCAAAAACTGGACGTTTTAAGCTTATATCTGTCAGTATCATAGCTAACTCCTCTACTCTACAATTTGAACTACGTCACCGTCTTTAAGTTGACTTACATTACTTACGGCTAACTTATCACCTGGCTGTAGTCCTGATTTAATCGCAATACTATCTCCTGAAGTTGCACCAACTTCGACTTGATGGCGGGTGACTTTATCATTGTCAACGATAAAGACATAATAAATACCTTGCTTTTGAATGATAGCTGCTTGTGGTATTGTCAAAATTTGCGCAGCATCACCAGTAGCGAGCTGTATTTTACTAAACATACCGCTTTTTAAAGCGCCATCTTCATTATCGATCTTTACCTTTGTACGGAACATTCGATTGGTAGAACCAGCCTCAGGATTAATCATTTCAACAGTACCGGAAAATACTTTATCGGCATAAGTATCAACAGTGACTTCTGCTGGCTGTCCCTGTTTTATCAAACCTAAATCTTTTTGTTCAACATTGACAACTGCATATACTTGACTAATATCCTGAACACTCATCAGCGCCGCACCAGGTGAAACAACCTGACCGACAGTGACCGTTACATTAGCAACCACACCATCCACTGGTGCTGTAATGACACCATAGCCATACTGCTGCTCAGCATTACTTTTGCTACTCACTGCACTAGACAAGTCTGCTTGCGCAATTCTTTTCTTTCCCTCAGCATTATCTAATGTTTGTTGAGATGTAGCCCCTTGATCAAACAAAGTTTGATAACGATTATAATCTTTCACTGCCATTTCATAGTTAACTTGCGCTTTACTTACAGCGTCCTGTGCCGTCCGCACAGAATTTACTAATTCAGTACTTTCTAATCTGGCTAAAGGATCACCAGCTTTCACCTGCTTCCCTTCTTGTACCATGACTTCTTCAATGCGTCCCGCCAACTTAGCGCTAATCGTCGCTGCCGTTTTTCCCTCAATTGATCCATTTAGCATTAATTTGGGAATCGTGTCTATATATTGTGCTGCTGCAATTTTTACATTTACTCCTGTAGTATTGGTTTGCAATTGAGTCTTCTCGCTGGAAAATGCACCACTGCGGAATACTGCAACTAATCCAATAAATATCACAATTGGTATAATCCAATACTTAACTTTGAAACCTTTCATCAAACATATCCTCCTAAGTCCATATCATATTTAATTCTAAGTAACTACTCTAGCGCCCATACATACCGACTGGTCGGTATGTATGGGGCGAAGGAATTCATTCATTCCTTTACATCATGCACCCCAATAAGCTGCCAGAGACCGTCTATCATCTGCTGGTGCATATCTGAGTTAATTATATTCTTACCTAAAACATTCAGCCCGCTGGAAACAGAAAGTACAATGGTCGCTACAATCTTAGCGTCTAAGTTTCCTCTGATCTCGCCTGTTTCTTGAGCTATCTGTAATTTTTCTTTTATTATATTTCGTAACCCTAAGTGCCCCTGATCAATCCGTTCTTGGATTTCAGGAAAATTATGCATGATCTCTAGTGCAAGACTCGCATTATTAGCACGATAATCCCCTGGCTTAATATTGAGTAATCCTTCCATATAAGCTTCTTGTTCTCCGCTTAGTAAAAAGTTCAGGGTCCCTCGGAATGTTTTTTCTTTACTTAAAAATTCGGCATATCTTTCTCCGAAATAGCCAAATAGATAATCGATACCTGCGTGAAATAATTCTTCCTTACTTCCAAAGTAATGATATATTCCCCCTTTGGTAATGCCAACTTCATTTGCTACATCCATGAGAGACACATTCCTGTATCCACGTAATAAAAATAATCGTAAAGCAGCCACTATTATATTGTCTTTCGTCAAAATTTCTCCCCCTCAAAACGTACCTACCAGTCGGTATGTTCTTATTATCTATCAATCATGCCTAGCTGTCAATATAATTTTTAATAATTCCTGTACTTCTCTAGCAGTGTAAAGTAAGGCATATGAAAAAACTTGATAGGATCTATTTTCTAAAATAGAGAATCGCCTGTTCAAACAAAATTGACAATATTTGATAAATGAGTTATAATGAATGACAGTCATTCATATATTATAAGGAGAGTCATGAAGGAATTGGATGATAAGAAAAGCCGTTTACTATCTGCTGCTAAGGAAGTGCTTGCTGAAAAAGGCTTAGAAAAAGCTACTATTTCTGACATTGTTAAAAAAGCTGGTATGGCACAAGGAACATTTTATTTATATTTTTCCTCAAAAAACGCATTAATTCCAGCAATTGCCAATGATTTGTTACAGACTATGCTGCATAAAATAGAACAAGAACAAGTACCTTCAGATGATATTTGGGATCTTTTTCATAAAATAATCACAGTAACATTTCAAGTTACTAAATCATATAAAGAAGTATTGTCACTTTGTTATTCGGGTCTGGCAATCGAAAATACGCTTAGTGAATGGGATCGTATCTATAATCCTTACTATACCTGGTTATCGAAGATGATTGCCAGAGGTATTCAACAAAAAGCACTTCGCCAAGATATAAACCCAATGGCTACAGCTAGGATGGTGATTGGCTTGATTGAAAGCTCTGCTGAACAAATCTATTTATTTAATAAGCTAGATAAGCCCCTTCCTGAATATCAACAAGATTTATTTACTTTCATTCATCATGCTTTAGAGTTTAGAGCATAGATGATTTTTACAGTAAAATGACTGACGATCATTCATTGTTGAAATAATGTTCATTCAGTTGAGTTCTCCCCGTCGATTTTTGGGGATGATATTTAGACCAAAATTTTTAAGGATGTGTTATTATGGGCTGAATTCTTGTCTTCGCGGCAGCAATACTGGAAATTCTCTGGGCATCAATGCTGAAAGATGCCGACTCGGTAATGATGTGGATGCTGATTTTCATTTTAATTGTTGCAAGCTTCTTGCTGCTTATTAAAGCTTATAAGTTTATTCCTGTTGGTATTGCTTATGCTGTTTTTGTTGGTATTGGTACGGTAGGAACCTATATCGTTAGCATAGCGTTTCTTGGAGAGACGACTTCGAAACAGCAAGTCGCATTCTTAGTTCTCTTACTTATTGGAATCATTGGCCTAAAATTGACCACTAAGGAGGAGCGAGAATAATGGCTTGGATCTATATTTTATTAGCTGGATTGGAAGAAGTCATTAGTGTAGTTGCCATGAAATATGTTGATGGGTTTAAACATAAAAAACCTATTGCCGTAATGGGCGTTGGATTTGTGGCTAGTTTTTATTTCTTGTCGCAAGCGATGCAGGAAATTGCAATCGGTATCGCATATGCTGCATGGGCTGGTATTGGCACAATCGGAATTGCAATTGTTGGTATTATGCGATTTAAAGAAAAGATGAATATCCTACAATTTTTATTCTTAAGTTTGATTCTAGTTGGCGTAGTTGGTCTACAGCTTGCCTCATAATCCGAATACAATATCCACCAAGTTTACATTCTTTGTTGAGACTGTATTTTCGCAAAAAACATTTGTATTCTCCTTCTTTTGGTACTATACTATTTGTATTGAGACATAATAATATTATTACCTCAATGCAGAGGCTTCCCTGAGGGATGCCTCTATTTTTTTATAAGGAGGAATAAAAGATGAATACCTTAAAAATAATCCTAACTTTACTTCCTTTTGTTTGGACAATTGGTATGATCCCCTTTGCAAACAAGGTTCACCCGATTGTGCTAGGATTACCCTTTTTAGCTTTTTGGTTTGTTGCTGGGATTTTCCTTGCTTTCGTCTGCCTACAGGCTATTTACTTCATTGATTCAAAGCATAGACAAGACTCATAATTTTTACAAAAAGGATGGTGCAACATGAGTAATGAGACAGTTTCACTTTTAATTATATTTCTATTTATTATTGGCGCGACAATTGTAGGTCTAATTCCTGGTATGAATAAAAAGATGAATCTTGAGGAATGGGCCGTTGGTGGGCGTAATTTTGGAAGATGGCTCAATTGGTTTATCTTAGCCGGTGAAATCTATACGGCCTTTGCTTTTCTAGGCGCTAGCGGATGGGCTTATTCTCGCGGAGGTCCAACCTTTTACATATTAGGGTATGGTGCTTTAGCATATGTCGTTGGGTACTATCTATTACCTACCATTTCCCCCATCGGACGCAAACACGGTCTAATGACTCAACCTGATTTGATTGAGCATTTATATGAAAGTAAAATCTTAAGCTTATTGACTGCGATCATTGGCGTTGCCTTTTTGCTCCCCTACTTACAATTACAATTAACCGGTCTTGGGCTCATTATCGAGGCTTGCTCTTATGGACAACTCACTCGAATTCCTGCTATGTTAATTGCTTTCATTTTAGTTGCCTCTTTTGTTTATTTAAGCGGTCTAAAAGGTGTCGCATCCACTGCTGTACTAAAAGATATACTATTAATGATTGCTGTTGTCTTTTTTGGTCTTTACCTCCCTATCCATTACTTTGGTAGCTTAGGCGGCATGTTTGAAGCATTAGAAACGGCGAAACCTGGTTTTCTCGCTTTACCAGGAGGAACCAAAAACTTTGATGTGAGTTGGGTAATGTCCACTTTAGTAGTAACAAGCCTAGGATTTTACATGTGGCCTCATTTCACTACCAACAGTTTTAGCGCCCGTAATCCTGACGTACTTCGCCATAACGCAATTTACTTACCCTTATACCAGATTTGTTTACTCTTCCCAATGCTAGTGGGTTTTGCAGCGCTTCTACTACTCGAAGCACCTTTAAAGACACCTGATATGGCCTTTATGACCATTGTACAACAACTTTTTCCTGGTTGGACTTTAGGTCTTGTTGGCGGTGCGGGTGCCTTGGCTTGTATGATTCCTGCTGCCGATTTACTCTTATCTACCTCAATGCTCTTTACACGTAATATTTATAGCAAAACCATTGGAAAGAATACTGACCCGAATAGCCTGATCAATGTTGCAAGGATTGCCGTACTAGGACTTACTACTATCGCTCTTTGTTTAGCTATTTTTCTTCCCAATATGCTCGTTAACTTATTGCTTACTGGTTACTCAGGTGTTACACAATTCTTTCCTATGATCGTGCTCGGGCTTTATTGGAAAAAGTCCACAAAATTAGGAGCATACGCAGGTTTGATCATTGGAGAAATCCTAGTGTTCACCTTAATCCTCGGAAAAATGGATCCTTTGCCCTTCGCTGGTATGAATCTAAATGCAGGTTTTGTGGCTTTGCTTATTAATTTAATTGTTTTTATCCTTATAAGCCTATCTACCTATACGCCTGTAAAAACAAAGAAAGAAGTCCCTTTGTAATTTATTTATCCTTAAATAGAAAAAGAAGAAAACGCTGCTGGTAAGCCAGCTAAGCTCTCCAGCGTTTTCTTCTTAACCCTTAATAGTCTTCTATCTAACTCAAGCGCTCCTTGGCTCTAATCGACCCAATCCATAGCACGTTTAACGGCTTTTTGCCAACCTTTATATAATGCTGTACTTTGTGCAGCATCCATCCTAGGCTCGAAGCGAGTATCAAGCTGCCAGGTTTTTATCAGTTCTTCTTTTGTTTTCCATATGCCAACAGCCAAACCAGCAAGATATGCTGCACCAAGAGCTGTAGTCTCTGTTATTTTAGGACGATCAACACAAACGCCCAAAATATCGGCTTGGAATTGCATTAGCAAGTTGTTCAGGGCAGCACTTCCATCGACTTTTAGTGTTTGCAACCGAATACCTGAATCGGCTTCCATGGCACTCAATACATCTTTTGTTTGATAGGATATCGAGTTTAATGTTGCACGAACAACGTGAGATTTACTCGTTCCACGAGTCAGTCCTAAAATTGCGCCACATGCTTTCATATCCCAATATGGCGCACCAAGCCCAGCAAAAGCAGGTACTACATATACACCAGCTGTATCTTTTACTTTTTGAGCATAGTATTCAGAATCAGGAGCAGCTTCTAATATTTTCAAATCATCACGCAGCCATTCAATGGCAGACCCGGCAACAAAAACACTGCCTTCAAGTGCATAAGTTATTGCGCCGTCAAGACCCCAGGCAATAGTCGTCAATAAACCATTTTTAGATTCTACTAATTTTGTGCCTGTGTTCATCAATAAAAAGCAGCCTGTGCTATAGGTGTTCTTCGCCATTCCAGGGTTAAAACAAGTTTGACCAAATAACGCAGCCTGTTTATCTCCTGCAGCACCTGCAATCGGTACAGCATTTCCGAAGATGTTGGGATCGGTTTTTCCGTATACTTCGCTGGAAGACTTGACCTCTGGAAGCATGCATACGGGCACGGTTAGATATTCCAGCAGTTTTTCATCCCATTTCAATTCACGAATATTGTACATTAAGGTACGAGACGCGTTGGAATAATCAGTAACATGGATTCTCCCATCTGTTAATTTCCAGATGAGCCAGGTATCAATGGTCCCAAATAACAATTCACCTTTTTCTGCCTTTTCGCGAGCACCTTCCACATGATCTAAAATCCATTTTACTTTTGTTCCAGAAAAGTAAGCATCAATTACCAAACCTGTCTTTTGCTGAAATTCCGGTTCTAATCCTTTTGCTTTTAATTCAGTGCAAATGTCCACCGTCTGACGGGATTGCCAAACAATAGCATTATAGATCGGTCTGCCTGTTTTTTTCTCCCAGACTACTGCAGTCTCTCGTTGATTCGTAATGCCAATAGCGGAAAGATCAGAAGCATTAAGACCTGCCTTTTCCAAAACCTGTTTTATCGCATCCATTTGGGTGCTCCAAATTTCATCCGCATCATGCTCAACCCAGCCTACTTTGGGAAAAATCTGTGAAAATTCTTTTTGTGCCACAGCAATTATATTCGAGTTTTGATCAAAAATAATAGCCCTGCTGCTGGTTGTCCCTGCATCAAGTGCCAGTATGTATTTTCCAGTCAAAAAACCACCCCTTATCATTTTGACATACTGTTAGCCTCTACAATATGCCTCTTCCTTTTCGATCATACCATTTTACATTATATGCTCTTTTATATAAAAACAAAAATACCTACAAAGAGAGCCAAAAGGCTTATTCTAGGAGTATCCTGCTATTTTAGTTATATTGCTTCTATTTTGGCTCAAATTTAATTGGTATCTTACTATTGGTACTTCACCATGATTCCTCTTTCTTATTCTTTTCAATTGATCTTTTTTTGCAAAGTATATATGATGACAATATAAAAATGAAAAGCACACTAAAACCATGGAGGGATTTTGTGGATATCAAACAAGCAATCTTGGATAGAAGAAGTATTCGAACGTATCAGGAACGACCAGTTCCACGAGAAATGATCGAAGAATTATTAGAACTGGCTGTCAAAGCTCCTTCAGGGAAAAATCGTCAGCCATGGAGGTTTGTTATCTTAGAACGTCAAAAGAAAGATCAGTTAGTTACCATCATGACGGACAAAATTTATTCCCGAAAACAGCAAGGCTTGGATATTGGCAGTTGTGAGACAAGTATAAGTGCCATTCAACAAGCGTCATCAGTAATTTTAGTGTTTAATGCCTTCTCTAATTTTGAAAAGGATTATAATCACTATCGTTTATTAACAGATACCCAATCCATTGGGGCCGCCATTCAAACCATGATCTTAGCTGCACAGAATTTGGGGCTAGGAACGCTTTGGATCTGTGACATCTTTTATTCAGAAGGTGAGATATGTTCCTGGTTAGAATGTAATGATGAACTTATAGCAGCGGTAGCTATCGGTTATCCTAATCAATTTCCCTATCCACGTCCTCGAAAATCATGGACAGAAGTCACCGAATGGCTGCGCTAAGAAGAACCGTGAAGGAACAAAGAAATGCGAAGACCTAGTCTTCGCACTCTTCGCGTCTTCGCGGTTTATTGCTTTTTTAATACCACGTTATACATAAACAATTACAATGCTCGATTATCCCTTACCTCGCTCCCCGATTTTGATTTCATGACGCACTTGATCATTGGGCAAATCCCAGTTAGTAAGAAGTTTATACCTCTTAGCGTAAGGCTTAAATAGTTCTGAGACCTTTGCTTTGCTGTCGTTTTTATGATCATAAATATCAGGTAAAATGGTAAGATAAATAGACTTATTGCGTTCTTTTAGAAGCAGCGTCTCGTAGGTAATTGTTACAGGTGTTTCCACATCTACCAATTCATATAATTCTTCAACATCAGCATTGTGCATGCGGATACATCCACCAGAAACAGGATACTGGATATCCCAATCTTTATTGGTACCATGAATTCCATAACCAGGACTAAATTCCATCCATCGGCTGCCCAGAGGATTATCCGGTCCTGGAGGCACTGGGGTCTTATCGGGAAAACCAGAACCAGGAATCCATGTAGGATTTTTTTCTTTGTAAGATATCTTATAATTACCCACAGGGGTCTTTTCATAAGAGGTTCCCAGGGCAACAGGATATTCTTTGACCAACTTGCCATTATCGTATACCCTTAGCATCAGCTCAGGAATGTTAATACGAATTTCAGGCGAAGCCCACCCAACGGCTTGAAAGTAACCAAGTAACAGCGCAACCATCATCAAGATTCTCATTTAATTTCTCCTTTCGGGCAGCACCGATACTATGTAATACTAATCAGATCTGATTCGGTAATACATTCTTACTGCAGGTAGTAACGTTTTCAATATCTATACGATACCGTAATCTTTCTATAGTGTAAAAGATTCTGCACGACAGACTAGACTTAACATATCTATTCGTCATAAATAAATTCCTTTCCTTGTAGAAATATTTAACAGTCAAATTTTCACCATATAATTCCCAAAATTTAATCCTTTGCTTTTTATTCTTGAGCCTATCCTTAAAACTCTGCAAAAAAATAAGAATCGTATATAATAACGACTCTTAAAAGACTTGTTCTCTATCAACGCTGCTGCTTAAGCAACAATAATCACAGTTGTTCCATACGGAACTATTTTATATAGTTCCGTTAAATCATCATCCTGCAGCGCCAGGCAACCTTCGGTCCAATTGATCTTCCTTTCTGTTAAATCATCTCGTCCCCCATGAATTCCAATCCATCCTCCAAGTGCAGTATTCTGAGGCGGCTGTACCTTTTGCTCATTCGCCAAAATAATCTCCTGATACTGGCTTACGCTAATCAACTTCTGCTCCATTCCTCTTTGAGCATGGACTGGATCAGGATAACTTAAACCGATCCATTTACGTCCCAGGTAGGGGTCATCCTGTAACAGTTCTTTATCGGTGATAAAAAACGTTCCTTCCGGTGTACGATTATCACCTTGCCTCTGTTTGTCACCTTGCGTATTTACACCTGATACGCATAAGAACCTTTTCACAGGCTTCCCTTGATAAAATACGGTCATTGTATTAGCAGATTTCTCTACCAAAACAACCACATCTTGCTTCATTGTGATTTCTTGCCATTGAGGCACAGGAGCTGCTTCGGCTGCCGAAGCCTTCAGCAAGAAGCCACCAAATAGTATGATTGCACTAAAGACAAGTACTACTTGCTTGTTCACTGGTCATTACACCAACTTTGTTATTATTTATTTTCCAACACAATCTTTCCCGCTATATATTGAGGTACAATCGTAAACAAATCTGCACTAAGACAATACTCTACATCATCCATACGACGCAAATCGTATAATCGTTTGCCATTTCGACTTTGGACAGCAGTCTCAACTAGCGTATCCTTGGCTTGAGCATATAACAGTAAGGCTGCGAGAGCCGAGTCACTCAATGTAACTTCACATTCCACTTTAAGCAATTGAACTAACAATCCTGCGCAGAGGGTATCTTCTAGTGAAAAAAGCCCATCTGTTCCAGCACATACAATTACAAGATCTTTGCCATATTGTTTTGCCTGCCTACAAACAGCTTTCGCATTCACAAATGACCCAATGAGTGTACGATATGCTTTTTCTGCCGCCTTTATGGCAATCGTACCATTCGTAGTTGTCATGACAATGTTTCTACCCGTTACTGTCTCTTTACAAAATTCAAAAGGCGAGTTTCCAAACTCATACCCCTCAATCTTTATCGACTGCCGCTCACCGGCAAACAATACTGACCCCATTTGACTAGCCAGTTTCTGTGCATCCTCAATGGATAAGGCGGGAGTAATCGCTTTGCACCCATTCGCAAGAGCAGTGACAATCGTAGTCGTTGCACGGAATATATCTAAAACGATACAAACACTATCAGAAAGATCCAGAGCAGTAGTCTCTTTTGGTAAAAGTATAACATCAATTTTCATTTATTTGTTCTTCTCCTTTATCTAAATCCTACAGATGTATAACAAACCCATTACTTCTTTGTATATCTGTAAATACTATTTTATCCCTTGCAGCTTTATTTATCAACTCACCAATGTATTCACATATGAATCTAGTGTATTTAAAATGTAAATAAAAGAATTACTTCCAAAACAGAACACTCTGAGAAATCTCTACCAATGTGTTATTAACTGCAATCATAGTGCTTTTTAGCAAATAGTATGAACTCACGAGCAGCAAAGGATAGATATCTTCCCTTTTTCCAAACTAAAGCCAATCGCAGCCATGGCTTAGGGTCCAAAAATGGTCGGCAGGCAATCACATTAGTATCCAGACTCCTACATATTTTGCTCGGCAGCAATGCGATACCGAGATTATCCATTACCATTTGCATCATCCACTCACGTTGTGAAGTCTCCAAAATAATCTTAGGCTGGAATCCAGCTTGTTTACAAGCATAGATGATCATGTCGTGTAAATGATACTCGTTATTGTATAAAATAAAGTTTTCATCAATCAGTTTATGATAATCTATAACCTCATATTGAGCCAGCCTATTTGTTGGGTGCATAACGACTTCAAGAGGGTCTTCCTCAAACCAGATCTTTTCATAGATTTCATTATCCTCAGCAGGTGTAAATATACCAATATCTAAAAGACCATCTTGAATTGACGCTTCCACCTTCTTAGGACCAAACTCGTACAATTGAATATGAATATTAGGATACTCTTTCCTAAAGGAATGGATCATCTTCGAGAAAGTCGTAATCGCAGTGATTTGAGGTAAGCCAATATAGATTTTCCCTGATTGCATTTTCCTTAATTCTCCGAGCTGAGAAGTGATATTTTGAAAAGATGATACAATCTGTTGTGCTTGCTGTAAAATGATTTCTCCTGCATCCGTCAGTTCCACAGACTTCGTATCACGATAGAATAACGTAACTCCAAATTGGCTTTCCAGCTCTTTAATCGCCCTGCTAATGGAGGGCTGGGAAATATACATCATCTCTGCCGCTTTACTAAAACTTTTATGACGGGCAACTTCCATAAAACATTCTAAATTTCTTATATCCAAGAGAGTTCCTCCTATATACTGTTCATATCCTCAGCCGACCTTTAGGAAGTAACCTAATTACACATATTAGGAGAATCTAATATCGCCTAGTATCTACACTTGCTTTTTTATGCATATCACATCATCTCTTATCAATTATTAAAAATATTCGTCATTTATTAAATGATACCTTCTATAGTAAGATACGTAAAAATCTTTATTAAGCTACGTTTCTCTCCTTAAACCGCTCTAGTGCTTGGATCTATAAATAACTAATTTACATTCAGACGTATTTAAAAAAGTTACTATATATTTTTCATTAAATAAAGTATTAAATTGGTATTAAGAAGGAAGTTTTATACTTTTTGTAGAACGGATGCTTATAGTATGTCTTAAAAAATTCTCTAGGAGTAACTATGGATAACGTGCATTTATCAGTAATAAGTTCATTGATTGGAACACTTTTAGTAGTATTTATATACATCTATTTATATATAATATACCGTGAGCGCTACATTGGCATATGGGCAATAAGTTGGCTCTTTCTTCTCTCAAGGTATGCCCTTCTAGATTCGGGTATATTCTCTTGGCAACATTCAAATTTAGGCATACTTATATACCAAATACTAATTATTCTTAGCGCCCTACTCTTCGTATGGGGCACTTACAACTTTATGAACAAGCCAATTAGCAAGAAATGGTTATATGGTACTAGTAGTATCTTAATCTTAAGTGCCATATTAAATTTTATGCTTTCATCTCTAGCATATAAATTGCTACTTCCTGTATTTATTTGTTGTGTCATAGGTATTTGGATTGGTATTACCTTTATATATCATCTAAAATTACAAGGAATTGGTCGATTAATTACAGGATATGCCTTCATCATATGGAGCCTTCTTAATTTGACAATGCCCTTTACATTTACTATCCCATGGTTTGCTCCCTGGGGATACACATTAGGTGGAATATTACGTTTAGCTATTGCAGTCGGAACTTTAGTAGTTTACTTTGAAAAGACCAGAATCGATTTAATCAATAAGGAAACTCAATATCGTTTATTAGCTGAGAATGCCGTTGACATTATCTATTCTTATCAGTTTTGTCCTGAAGAAAGACTTGAATATATTAGTCCATCTGTTTTTAAGGTCACAGGATATTCCGCTGAAGAATATTATGCAAACAATGGCTTAATATTAAAGTTGATACACCCTGAGGATATTTCTACACTTAATGATTTTATTGCAAATCTTTCCTGCTCTATTGATCTACCATTAACATTACGTCTTGTTCGAGAAGATAACACAACTCTATGGATTGAACAGAAATGTGTTCCCATTTACAACGAAAACCGTTGCCTCATAGCATTGCAAGGCATTATTCGCGATATAACTTTGCGAAAGAAATTAGAGCAAATGTCCTCCTTATTTGATCGGATGAATATGGTCGGCAGTATGGCTGCCACTGTTGCTCATGAAATTCGCAATCCTATGACTACGGTGCGTGGTTATTTACAAGTGATGGGAAGAAAACACGAATATCAAAAAGATAAAGATAAGTTCAATTTAATGCTTGAAGAAATTGATAGAGCCAATTCCATTATCAGAGAATATCTTTCTTTATCGAGAGAAAAATTAGTTATTTTAAAGCAATGTTCTTTAAACAGTATAATAGAAGCATTATTCCCTTTAATTCAAGCAGATGCTACTTCTTCAAAAGTATACGTAAATCTTGATCTTGCATTGGTTCCTGAGTTATTACTAGATGAAAATGAACTACGACAATTGTTATTGAATTTAGTACGTAATAGCATCGAGGCTATGCCTGCAGGCGGTGATTTATTAATTCGCACATTTCAGGAAGATTATAAAGTTGTTTTAGCTATTAGTGATCAGGGAGAAGGAATTCCTAATCATATACTTGACAAGCTGGGCACACCTTTTATCACTACCAAAGATACAGGTACGGGCTTAGGTCTTCCTATTTGCTATCAAATTGCCCATCGTCACAAAGCTACAATTAAAATCAGTACCAGTCATGCAGGAACTACTTTTTTTGTTTATTTCACTCCACAAGTATCATAAAGTTTTAATTTATTAAGAACCCTTTTTTAGTGAGTAAAACCAACTCCTAAAAAAGGGTTCTTTTTATTTCAGAAAAATATATAGTTCTACTTTTTATCCGTAATTCCTACACATTTCTACAAGGATTAAAATCCCTTCTCTCCGTATCCCCTAGTAAGGGGGTGATTGTTATGAACCTATAAGGCTTATACATTCAAAATTCTTACTACAACTAATATGGAGGAGAGAAAAACATGACAACTAGTAATCCAAAGTCAATAATAAATATCACCGACTCTTCAGAAAATTCAATCAGAGTCGGTATCGCTGTTACTCCAGAAGAAAAAAGGGAAATTTATCATTTTCGTTACCAAACCTACGTAGAAGAAATGTCCAAACAAATAGATAATGTAGATCATACTAATAGGTTATTACACGATGACTTAGATGAATGGGCTTATTTACTTTATGCAAGAATTAATTCAGATATAATTGCTACTATGAGAGTAAATATCGGAGTGCTTGCGGATTTCCCTCCCAATTTAGTAAAGTTTCTATCTTTGGATACTTTTCTAAATAGTAATACCCAAAATTACAATCGCCAATTTACCTATGCTTCAAAATTAATGGTCTCTCCCTCTCATCGCAGTTCACCAGCACTCTATTTACTCATAGCCAAATGCTATGAATTTTCTTGCGATAATGGAGTAGAATTTGGTTTTAGTGCTTGCAATCTTCATTTACTTCGACTTTATGAACAAATCGGCTGGCACCGTTATAGCAAAAACTTTCTTGATCCTGGTTATGGTTTATTAGTCCCTATTGTTATGGTTGGAGGTGATATTGAACATTTTGGAAAAATACGTTCCCCCCTTTTTCGTATCGCTCGTAAAAGAAAAGAAGTAACTACACCAACTGTTGAGTGGTTTCATGAAAAATTTACGAAAGGCTCTTCAATCATAAATAGTCAAATCGTTACAGAAGACCAACTATGGTCTATAGTATGCAACTTTTTGCATCAGCCGCCAACGGAAGCAATCGCTATACTTCATAGGTTATCAGAAACAGAAGCAAAAAAATTCCTTCATTCTTGTGGCATTCTTGTACAATGCAATACAGGAGATGTCATTACCAATCAAGGAGATATTAGCTATTCCTATAATATATTGCTTTCTGGAAAGCTAAAATCACTGACTTTTCATCACCCTATTAAAGAATATACCGTATCTGGACAACACTTCGGCACAAATGGCTTAACAGAACACAATAAAAATACAGAGGATATTACTGCAATTACTTCTACTCAAATCTTAGTATTGTCTGGTATGGCTTTCCCACGCTTTTTCCACTCTCAGCCTGATATTGCCCATAAGATTGTACAAACTATGAGAAGTCTAATTAAATTAAGTTGATTAATAAGTAACAATAATCATCAATAACTCTTCTGCCTTGCTTGAAGTGATCAATAAATCATAACGACCACGAGGCCAGATAATAAAAAAGAGGGGAAATAATCTAGAGGATCTTATCCTCAGGTTACTTCCCCTCCTTTTACTATATCCTTTTGATATTTTTTTATGACGTGGTCTATAAATCATTCTACATATCTTATGATAATAACCTTCCTCGTTACTAAAATATAGAACTATTATTTTTTGCGCAGATTAGGAAATCCCAGCTATTAATCTTTTCTACCAAAAAACCCCTAAGAAGACATATAATTATCATTTATTACATAAACTGTTAAATTACTAGAAGGAAGTTTTTTTTTTTATAGAAAGGTAATTTATGTATATTCAATAGCTGATACAGGAGTAATCATGGATATTATTCACTTATCGTTAATGGGTTCATCAATTGGAACGATTTCGCTCGTCCTAGTCTTCATATACCTCTATATACTATATCGTGAACGCTACATGGGTATATGGGTAATTAGTTGGCTCATCCTTTTTTCACGATATATTTTTTTTGATGCAGGACTACTACAATGGAAACAATCCACCTTCTATTTAACTGCATATCAAGTGCTAATTTTTATCAGTGTTCTGATGATTGTCTGGGGTACCTATAGCTTTATGAATAAGCCATTTAACAAATGGTGGATATATGGTACGGTTATGCTCTCCATTATAAGCGCTGGGTTGAACGTCTTTTTTTCCTCTTTGGTTTATAAATTACTACTACCTATCTACATCTGCTGCCTAATAGGTATATGGGTCGGTTTAATTTATATACGCAATTTACAACTCCAGGGAATTGGTCGTTATATTACCGGCTATGCCTACATACTATGGAGTCTTATCAATTTCACTTCACCTTTTTTAATGAACGGCTCAAGTTTTCTTCCTTTAGCTTACACTATTGGCGGAGTAATACGACTCTTTATAGCGACTGGTACTTTAATGGTATATTTGGAGAAAACTAGAGCAGATTTAATTAATAAAGAAACTCAATATCGTTTGTTAGCCGAGAATGCTATTGACGTAATTTATTCTTATCAGCTACTGCCTAAAAACAGAATTGAGTATATAAGTCCTTCTGCGTTAATGTTCACTGGCTATACCTCCGAAGAATTTTACGCCAACAACGATTTAATTTTCAATTTGCTACATCCTGATGACCATTCACAGTTTAACGATTTCATCTATAATCTACCATACTCTATTGAATTACCTTTAACTTTACGCCTGGTTCGAAAAGATAAAACGATTCTATGGATTGAGCAAAAATGTGTTCCTATTTATGATAAATCCGGTCAGCTCTCAGCCTTACAAGGAATCATTCGTGATATAACGTTGCGAAAAAAATTAGAACAAATGTCCTCCTTATTTGACAGGATGAATATGGTAGGCAGCATGGCTGCCACTGTCGCTCATGAAATTAGAAATCCCATGACTACAGTACGAGGTTATTTACAAGTGATGGGTAGAAAGCATGAATACCAAAAGGATAAAGAAAAATTCAAATTAATGATCGAGGAAATAGATCGAGCCAATGCTATTATTCGTGAGTACCTTTCCTTGTCCCGGGAAAAATTAGTGATTTTAAAACAATGCTCTTTGAACACTATTATTGAAGCATTATTCCCCTTAATCCAAGCAGATGCCACTGCTTCTAAAGTATCTGTAAATCTTGACATTAGTCCAGTTCCCGAATTGCTGCTGGATGAAAATGAAATTCGTCAATTGCTGCTAAATTTAGTACGCAATAGTATTGAAGCAATGCCAGTCGGCGGCAATTTGGATATTCACACCTTCTTAGAAGATCACAAGGTTGTTTTATCTATTAGTGATCAGGGCCCAGGAATTCCTTCCCACATACTTGATAAATTAGGAACACCATTTATTACTACGAAAGATACAGGCACAGGTTTAGGACTTCCCATCTGCTACCAAATAGCCCACAGGCATAATGCCACTATTAAAATCAATACCAGTCATGCAGGAACCACTTTTTTTGTATATTTTGATCTCGGAAATTAATATATATTGTCCTTTTCATCAAAAAAACCACTTTTTGAGAAAGGGCTTTTTTATATGCAAAATACTATATATTTTTTTCAGTTTTAAAAGGACGAACCACACAAAATATATAAATTCTATAGTAAATTCAATATAAATGGTAAAAAGATGCTATTATTGCCTAATTTTAGTGAAAAAAAAGTATTTGATTTCAAATACTAATCAAGGTATTATAGAGAAAGAGAGTTAGCACTCACCCAAAGAGAGTGCTAATAAAAGAAACTTACATAAAATTTTAATAAAAGGAGACTTCTTACATGAGCCAAGAACCAATGAATAAGCAAACCAGAGAATTCCAAGCGGAAACTAAGCAATTATTAGACTTAATGATTCATTCCATTTATACAAATAAGGAGATTTTTTTACGAGAGCTGATCTCTAACGCTTCCGATGCCATTGATAAAATTCGATTTGAATCCTTAACCAATCACGATCTATTAGAAGGACAAGCCGACTTTGAAATTTTCATTGTCCCTGATGAATCGACACATACGCTAACAATCTCAGATAATGGTATTGGTATGACCTATGACGAAGTAGTCGAAAATATTGGAACCATCGCTAAATCAGGCACTAAGTCCTTTCTTGAAAAATTAAAAGAGAAAGAAACAGCAACCGATAATGAACTAATCGGTCAATTTGGCGTTGGCTTTTATTCTGCTTTTATGGTTTCTGACAAAGTCACTTTGATCACTCGTGCTCCTGGACAAGCCAAAGGGGTTAAGTGGCAATCCAGCGGTGATGGTACATACACCATTGAAGAAGTGGAAAAAGAAACACGGGGTACTACCATTATTATCACTCTCAATGATGAATTTACTGCCGCTGACGGCTCCAAGGAAAATTTCTTAGATCGCTACACCATTGAAAATTTGATCAAAAAATACTCAGACTATATCCGCTACCCTATTAAAATGAACTTCATCAAGGAAGAAAAGCCCAAAGATGAAGAAGGCGAGGTAATTGAAGACGCCCCAGCAACACAGACCGTAGAGGTTCGGACCTTGAATTCCATGACACCTCTATGGACTCGCAATAAGAATGACATTTCGGCAGAAGAGTACCATACCTTCTACAAAAATCTCTTCCACGACTGGGAAGATCCTCTAAAACTGATTCATTCTAAAGCAGAAGGTACTGTAGAATACACAAGTTTATTGTTTATTCCTTCTCGTGCTCCTTTTGATTTATACACGCAAAAATCGTCCTCTGGAATCCGCCTTTATTCCAAACAGATTTTCATCATGGACAACTGCCAGGATCTTCTCCCTGAATATCTGCGATTCGTGAAAGGCTTAGTGGATTCTCCCGATTTTTCCCTCAATATATCTCGCGAGCTGCTGCAGCATAGCAAACAATTAAAATTAATTGGAAAGAATCTTGAAAAAAGCGTACTGAAAACCTTAGAAAATCTCCTTGCTAATGAGCGACCTACCTATGAAAAGTTCTGGAAAGAATTTGGCAAAGCTCTTAAAGTAGGAGCCTATACAGATTTCCAAAGCCGCGATAAATTAAAAGATTTATTACTATTCTCTTCCTCCCACGCAACGGAAGAATTGACAACCTTGCATGATTACATCGAACGCATGTCAGAAAATCAAAAAGTCATCTATTATGCCACAGGTAAAGATCGTGCTTCCGTAGAGCGGTTACCGCAAATGGAACTGCTGAAAGAGAAAGGTATTGAAGTTCTTTATCTGTATGATCAGGTTGATGAGTTTACGATTGATGCATTACAGGAATATAAAGAGAAAAAATTCCAATCCATCAGCCGCGGCGAACTAAACCTGGACGATATTGACTCTCCCGAAGCTAAAAAAGACACCGAAGCGATTTTAAAAGAAAATGAATCTTTAATCAAAGCAATTAAAGAGCATTTGAAAGGAAAAATAGCTGATGTCAAGATTAGTAATCGATTAAAATCCAGTGCGGTTTGTCTTGTTAGTGATGATAATGGCATCAGTCTTTCCATGGAACAAATTTTATCAGAAATGAATAATACCATGTATAAGGCTAGCCGAATCCTGGAATTAAATCCAAATCATGATGTCTTCACTGTCTTAAAAGATCTACATGAAGCAACCCCTGATTCTGAAGCCTTCAAGGATTATTGCGACCTATTATACGTACAAGCAATGCTTATTGAAGGTCTGCTCCCAGAAGATCCAATCAGCTTTGCTAATAAAGTATCTAACTTAATGGCACGTAAGAGCTAAAGAAAAACTATTTTAAAAAGCTTGAACCACATTCAAATGGTTCAAGCTTTTTTTATTTTTGATCGATAAAAAGATACCAGCATAAAGCTGATATCTTTTCAATCGTCAAACCTTATATAACGTATCGCCTCTAAAACCAATGCGCTTTGAAATGGAAAATGCATTTTCGGCAATCAATTTACCAAATAGCTCCACCCTGTCGGGATCAGCCTCCATCCTTGATACCATACTGGCAATACTAATACCGGCAAAAGCTTTCCCCATTGCATTATAAATGGGAGCAGCTACACAAAACACCTCGATTTCACCTTCTCTATTATCGATAGCGTATCCTCTTTTTCGAGTTTCATCTAACTCTTTAAACAGCCCATCAAGTGTCGTAATCGTATATTGTGTTTTAGGTACTAAATCTTCTTCTTTAATGATTGCTCGCACTTGTTCTTCCGACAAAGCTGCTAAAATTGCTTTTCCTAAACCAGCATGATACATGGGATGGTTTGAGCCAATTTGACAGTACGTCCTAACAGAAGATGTTGTTTCCACTTTATCTAAGTATACGAGCCTTCCATTATTCTCTAAGGCCAAAAAGACTGTTTCATTGGTTTTGCGCATGATCTCTTCCAAAATAGGGTGAGCGATATCATAAAAGTTTGTTTTTTCCAAATAACGAGCCCCTGCTTGAAATAACCTCAAACCCAAACCGAATGTTTTATTCTTGCTGTCTGCAGCTTCCAAATAACCTTTATTCACCAGCGTATAGACTAAGTCAAAAGCAGTACTTTTGGGCATATCTAAGATTCGGCTAATTTCTGTTATGGTCATTGATTCATTACTTTCTGCAACCAAATCAATAATGTCAATAGCTCTTGCCGTTGACCGATTCATTTTATTCAATGTAGATACCTCGTTTGCGTCTGTATATTTTTATCTACATTAAGTATATCCTATCCGTTTTTGCTGTCAAGTATGGTCGTTACTTTTGCGAGTTTTTTCCGTCCATAAAAGCTGCAATAAAATCTTTGGCATGTTGCGTAAGGACATTATAATTTCCTTGTTCAATGGCTTTTTTATCTACTAATTCGCCACCGACCCCCACAGCATAGGCCCCAACTTGTGCAAATTCCTTAATATTTCCTAAGTTAATTCCTCCCACTGGAAGAACAGCAGCATTCCCTAAAGGACCACGTATTTCTTTAATATATCGGGCCCCTAATGCACCAGCAGGAAACACTTTTACTAAATCTACACCTAAACGATGTGCCTGAATAATCTCAGTAGGTGTTGCCACCCCAGGAATAACAAGTTTCTGTTTTTCATGTACTGCAATGATGACATCTGGATTAAAGTCAGGAGCTAATACAAATGTTGCACCTGCATCCAATACCATTTGGGCCATTGTTGGATTCAATACGGTACCTGCACCGACAAGCATTCGATTCTCCATCTGGTCCGATAAGGTTTCTATTATCCTCAGATACCCTTTGGTATTGCAGGTTACCTCGATGACCCGAATGCCTCCCTCGTATAAAGCAGCAGCGATTGGTGAAATTTCTTCTACTTTTATCCCCCGGACAATAGCAACAATGCCCGTTTCTTCAATTGTTTTTAATACCTTCCACTTATCCATTCCAATACCCCTTTCTCTCCTATAGAATTAGGCACCCTCGATAGGTTCTTTCACTATGAACCAATAACAAATTGCGGCGCAGGCTGCAATCACACCACCACTCGTAAAAGCTAAAGCATAGGACCCAGTACTATCTACAATCATCCCGGCAACCAATGGTGACAAAGCCCCACCAAAATATCCGCCGAAATTCTGGATGCCGCCTACAGATCCGACCATAGAAGGAGGCGCTATATCTCCAGGCAATGCCCATGCACTGCTGGACATGGCAGAAAGCAAACCCAGTGCAATCGTTAACAAGGTAAGAGTCGCTGTTAAACTAGTCACATGAGGCAGTGTGATAACCGTAATTCCCGCTAATATGGCACATACACTAATCATAGCTCGTTTCGCAATAATCGATGTAGTAATTCCCTTATCTACTAGATACTTCGTGACATATCCCCCCAGTACGGCACCAATGACGCCTCCAATCCAGGGAATACTCGCATAAATCCCAAGATCTTTCATCGAAACATTCTGTGTTTTCATCAGATAAAGGGGCAGGAAATTCACAAATATATTCATCATCCACACATAGCAAAAGAATCCTAAAATCATACCCCATACACTTTTATATTTAAATAAAGATGACCATGACACTTGCGACTTAACACTAAGTTCTGCCGTTCCCCCACCATCAGACTTAATATAAGCCAATTCTTCTTTACTAAGAGTAGGATGATTCTCCGGCTGATGATAGAAAAATTTAAAGAAGATTACAAATACAATTCCAATACCGCCTGTTATATAAAATAGAGCTCTCCAGCCAAAAGGTACGATAATGGCAACAAGAATAGGTGGGGCAATGGCTGGTCCCCACTTAGAAGCCGCATCCCAAAATCCGGTAGCCAATGCACGTTCCTTCTTTGGAAACCAGGCTGCCGTGATTTTAGCTGCTCCAGGCCAGCATGGTGCTTCCGCTGCTCCGAGACAAACACGTGCAGCTAATAAGCTCATTAAATTATGGCAAGCACCAGTTAAAGCAGTGGCACCACTCCAGAGAAATACTGCCCATGAGTAAACCTTCTTTGCACCTAAGCGGTCAATGATCCATCCTGAAGGCAATTGACACATCGCATATGTCATTGCAAAAACCGAACCCATTAATCCAATATCCGTATTCGTCAAATTTAATTCCTTCATCATCTCAGGTGCCGCAATGGAAAGGTTTGCACGATCAAGATAATTAACAATACCGCCAATCAGCAGTAAAAAAGTAACCCCCCATCTCGTTCTTCCCATCGGTGCTGTTTGCGTAGCAGCTGAGTTCGTCTTGGCTTTAGTCTCCAAGTAAATTACCTCCCCCAAATTATAATTATCAGAAATAAATAAAAAAATATTGTATTGGCAATATTGCGATATTTTTCTTTACACGTTTCCTAAAGTAAATTGCAAATCATTTAAGAATTCCCCGTTCCCGCGCAATTGTAAGTGCCCCAAATCCGGCGAGGCTCTTATATTCATCTCCCATGACGTTCAAAGAACCTGCAAAAAACGGATCATTTTTGACCAGCACGGCCAATGCTTCTCTTAACATCTTCTTCCCAAAAATAATAACAGGCATATCGGGACTGACGACCAGCGCCGTACTATATTTGACTGCTAAAATATCACCTCCCAGCACTGCTCCCATAAGAAAGTTTGCCTTATCATTTAACGAAAGACTGCCGTCAAATAAATCAAGAATTCTTACAGAAAAGCACGTTCTTCCCAAACCAACCTTTTCAGCGTAGCCAGCCCCCTTCAATACCATTGTTTCATTAATTTCAGTGGCAAAAGAATTTTGTAATGCATTCGCTAAGATGGTTTTCTGCGTAATGACATCCATTAATTCTCCGGCAATTGATGTGACGACACCAGTAATTCGTTTTTTTTCATCAATACTAATGATCTTGGAATGGGATCCCGGCAAAATTAAGATAGCCGATCCCTTTAACTGCAGCTTCTGTAAAATCCCAATAACCTCAACCTCTTCGCCTCGGATGACATCCATAGATTCACAATTATCAACTGTAACATTTGGTACATTATTCTTAACCCCTGGTATAAACCAAATTGGCTGGTCACTAACCTCTGGCAATTGCGCTTTTACCATGCCTTCCGAAAATTCCTTTAAACCTGCAGGTGCCAATAGATGAGGCACTTCATATAAACCCACATTCGAAGTAATCATTCCCGAGGCAATAAAAGTAACCGCATTCCTGTCCTTAATACCTGCTAGTGCAATGGCTTCATCAATCGCTTCCCTGACACCTTGCATCAAGGTTTCCTTGCTTCCAGTAATCGC
Source organism: Pelosinus fermentans (assembly GCA_002434245.1). Classification (GTDB taxonomy): domain Bacteria; phylum Bacillota; class Negativicutes; order DSM-13327; family DSM-13327; genus Pelosinus; species Pelosinus fermentans_B. The sequence continues at coordinate 129,012 of DJJR01000031.1, read as the reverse complement.
TGTATCCCTAACGCCCACAGATCGAAAACTTTCTGCAATGATATCATTCTCTTTCCAAACGCTCACCCTTGTATTGGTAGTTCCTGAATCAATCGTAACTGCATACATCAATCGCTTTCCCCCTCCAAACTAAATAAATTTTTACACCATTGCCAACGGTGAAACATGTATATTGCCCTTGACAATTTCCATAGCGCCACGTACTGCCAACATTTCAATATCTTTTTTCTCACATACGCTGATAATCTTCTTCGGATTCTGAACCCTTTCTTTAATCAATGCTTCGTAAATTCGTGAACGACCTTTATTACCAACTATTATAAAATCTGTATTTAAGTCAAAACCCAATTCCTGTGCTTCATCAAAAATCTTCAAGTCATCTGCAGCAATGGCCGACTCCATGAAAAATTTTCTTTCCTGGGCTGTAGTCGGCAGCGTAAATTGAATAAATCGGGTAAAGAGTAGTGTCCTCAAAAATCCGGCCTTTTGTACACAATCGCAAGCTCTCTTTACTATTTCTTCTGAATAGAACTCCGTATCTTTAGGACTTTCTTCATTATCTTTTATACAACCGCCAAGGAACGTCCCCTTTTTCACCGCGTCATATACTTGCCCGCTTAACGTAGTAATGCTTCCAGCAATACGACCTTCTTTATCAATATGAATCAATTTGGTTGTTGACCCTAATTCGATTATAGTAACTGGCAGGGTCGGCACTAACTGGGCAAGCAGACCAAATGCCTGAGTTTCTTCTCCCCGCATCAAATCAATTTTACGAATATTATCCCAGTGACTTTCCCCGCAGTCATTTTTTATCCCTCGAACAAAAACCACTGGTATAGGCAAGGGAAATATGGTTGGATCATTCACAATCTGAACATGCTTAGCCAAATCTTCCAGACTGACAGGAGCTACTAAATGAGGTATTGCCAGCAAGCCTATCTCTGATGTAATCATACCTGAGGCAACAGCATATTGAATATCCTGCAACGAAATGGCTGCCTCCTTGGCTGCCACTTCAAAAGCTTCTTTGATACCATCTTTTAATTTTTGGTTTGATCCACTATTGATTGTATCCTGTACACCAATATGAACTTCACCTTTGCTAATCACTTTATCTTCATCAATCAAATAGACCCTAGTATTTGTCGAACCACAATCAATCACCGCAAACATTCTTTTCCCCCCTGCTTCACTTTCATCTTTTCCTCTTGTATATGTACCTATGATCCGCAGATCACAGGCACTTCCGATAAATTTCTTTTATCTCTTCGCCAGTAGGTACTTTGGGGTTGTTAGATAATACTACCTTCATTGTGGTAAGAGCATTATTCGTAAGCCAATCCAAATGTTCTTCTTTCACACCCAGTTCACTCAGTGTCGGCATCATATTCACGGTAGTCAGCAGTTTTTTCACTGCATCCAAACTGCATGCAGCCGCTTCCATCGTAGATAAATGACCGATGGATACCCCCATTGCTTTTGCTATATTTGCAAATTTTTCAGGTGCTGCAGGATAGGTGTATTCCATAAATGACATGTAAAGAGCTGCAAGCCCCTCCGAGTGAATGACGTTAAGCAGACCGCCCATTGGATGCTGAAGTGCATGAGGCAGTGTAGTTCCAGCGCAGTCAATTGCCATACCTGCTAATGTGCTGGCTAGCGTTACTTTTTCCCACGCTTCTATATTTTTCACATCTTCGTAAACAATCGGCAAGTATCGAGCGATTAATTCAATTGCCTGTAGTGACAGCATTTCACTAATTGGATGACTATTCTTTGAAATGTATGACTCAATTGCATGAAACAAAACATCTGCACCAGGTCCTGCCACAACACGTTTGGGCAGTGTAGTCATTAATTCAGGATCAATAATTGAGACTTTAGGGTAGATTAAAGAATTTACCAAACCTTTTTTATCATTGGTATCAGGATTATTAAATACTGCCGTTCGGTTGCCTTCACTGCCAGTACCTGCAGTTGTTGGAACTAACAATATAGGAAGTGCTCCTGCTGCCTGCTTACCATATACATAATCCCATATACTATCAGGGTTCACAGCGCAAAAAGCAATACCTTTTGCCATATCCATGGCACTGCCGCCCCCCAGGCCAATCACCATATCACACTTTTCTTCACTAGCCAGCTTTGCTCCATCCATTACCAGCGTAGATAAAGGATTTTGCATAAATTGATTAAAGAAAACATGCTCAATTTTCGCTTCATCCAAATATTGCTCAACCCGTTTTAATAAACCTGTAGGTTTTGCACTATCGGATGCGATAATTAAGGCTTTCTTGCCGTATTCTCCTGCAACTTTCCCAACTAGCTCCAATTTACCCGCGCCGAAGTGAAACTTTACGGGATTAGAAAATTCAAAATTACCCATTTTATCAAATCCTTTATGTTTTTGTACACATACGAATCATCCCCATGCAAGCAAATTGCGATTTGATTTTATTAAATCCGCATATACGGATCAAATCCGCATGTGTGCTTATTAGCAGTATAAGATTTGCAATTAACTATTGTCAATACCCTTTTTAAAATAAATAAATATTTTGACAATGCTATTTTATTTCGTTATAATTCAACTATATTCGAACATGATCCGCATATATGAAGAACACTACCTTTACAACTTTCCAAAGAAAGTAAAGGTAGTGCTAAATAACTCATTTAAGGAGTGAATTCACATGATATTGGACACACGAATCATACATAGTTATAATGCAAAAAATAAACACTAAGAATATGCCAACAAATAGCATATCCTTAGTGCCTTTTGGAAATAATCGTTTGCTTCTTTTTATACAAAAATATTCAAGCTCTTTTCTCTTTTACTCTTTCTAATCGGATGATCTTTGCTTCTTGTTTAAAAATTCTCCGATTTAAGGCTTCGATGTCATCACTTAACTCGACTATAGACTCCTTAGTTGCTGTTCGTTCCAGTATAGCGATTATATCCTTTTGTTGTTCCGTAATGACTTTATCTAAATCAGCTTTGGTTGGCATTTCGTCTAATCGTTGATTAAGTTTTCCTACTTCATTCTTAACATTTCCGATTTCACTACTAAGTTTTCCTACCTCATTTTTAACATTTTCTATTTCACTAAATAAACTCGTTTGTCCCTCGAGTATCTGTCGTAATATTTTTTCCATAGATATCCCTCCCTCCAACTATTTATTCTCCGTTACATTTTTAACTTATTTTATCACAAGTCCTTATTTATGAACAGTGTAAATCCCTATCGCTACTTGACCCACATGACATACTAAGGTTTCATCGTCTCCCCTTTGAAGGAGACAAACATTGCACTCTGTTAGCCTAAAAGCTTATCGCCTCGCTGGCTCCCAGGTTAATACCTGCATAAAAAATCGTACTGAATCGGAAAAGCCTTGCTTATAGCTACCTCCAGCGGTATGTTTAGACTAACCATCTCCATAGATTCCATAGCACTTTCAAAAAGGTTTTTCTTTTTTACAATATCCTCCTCACTATTAATTTCTCATTATTCGCTTACAATTTTTACACTTTATAGTTAAATATTAAGCCAATACATTTAAACTATCAAGCTTTATTTTAAACTATTTTACTTATCTTTAAACCCTATGGTATAATCATTCCGAAGGAGTGATATCGTGGGAGTAAAAGAAGATATTAAAGCAATTATCGTACAGTCGGGCTGGACTATGAGTAATCTCGTTCAAGCTCTAAATGAAAAATTTGATCGCAATGACACTGTTCAAAACTTGAGCAACAAACTTTCGCGAGGCACATTAAAATATAAAGAAGCCTTGGAAATTGCCGAAGTTTTAGGACTTAAGATTGAATGGAGAAAAAATACCGACTAAGCTAGTAGTATACAAATAACTCCTGAAAATCAGTATTTCACTGATTTTCAGGAGTTATCATTTTTATTTATAAGGCTTTCACTTGCAATTATTCTCGTTCATTTTGTTATCTAATGATAATCGGTCTTTTATAATTCAAAGTCTCCAGTTTATATCTTTAAAGAGAGATCAATGAACCAAACTGCTCGTTGTAATCCAAAAAAACAATATCGGATACACCAGCACTAAAAAAACTGCTGTAGTTAATACAAAGGCTGCACCAGAGACATGTAAATTCAGACCATACAGCCTGGCGGTCACAATGGCATTAATGCCTGTAGGCACACTGGCTAAAATCAAAATCGTACCCAGCAAAGCTTGATCATTAAAGACCTCCCGGGCTAATAGGTATCCGATGATCGGCGTAATGACAAGCTTTATCGGTACCAGATCAAAAGTAGAGCCATAATACTCTTTCATTCCTGAAAAGTTAATACTATATCCTGCTGGAATCAAAGCCGTCCAGGCTGCAATGTGTACCAAAGGGTCGAAGACTGCACCAAAAAAGACCGGACGCGGCACACCACTTACGCAGAGGATTATGCCGATGATGAGTCCTACAACCGGTAACTGATTCCGATTCAAGAACATAGAGGCAAACGTAATTTTTTGTTTTTCTATTGCAGAGCAGCTTTGCTGCTGATAATATTGTGCCATTGGAAAACAAAATAAAAACAATACTAAATTTTGCGATAAGCCAACGATCTGCGTGTAGGCAAAAGCCGCTTCTCCAAATATAATATAGGCACAAAGCCCGCCCAGGGTTCCAGAATTGGATAAAATCGCCGACGCTAAGTAGCTTCCTTTCTCCAGACAATTCGTATACTTGTGTTTTGATGCAAAATAGGCCGCCGTACCAGGAATGATACTCAGCAGGATTCCAAAAAAGGGCAGCCACATTAACTCCCATCTCAAAGGTAAAGCCCAGAAACTAAGAATGGACAAAGCCGTAGAGATTATTAGAATATTAAATACGATTAATTTATCACAATTTTTCTCGCTCAAGTATTTCCTGCGGCGAAAAAAGTACCCCAGCATGAGGGGAAGTAAAAGATCCATAAAAACATATACCAATTTTAACTTTATATCCATGATCGATCCTCTTTTTTATCACTTATACACCATTTATGTTCCATTCTGCTATAAATTGTATTTTCCTTCCACTCATTTTTCTGATTTTTCATTTCTTTAAAAAATGTTGTCGCATCCTTTTGCCATTATCAAGAAAAGCCCTTTAAAAAGGGTATAGAAAATGCGTGGAAAAAAATAATCGAACCGCAGAGACGCAGAGAACACAGAGAGCAGATAGATTGGGTTAAAAATCTCCTCAGCGTCCTCTGCGTCTCTGCGGTTAAATCGTTCTATTTTGCTCTGTTTGTTATTATCAAAAAAGCCCATTAAAAAAGCATCGGATGTCTTTTCTGACACTCCTGTGATTTATTTTATGGTCGTTGCGAGAGATTGCTTCGCTATGCTCGCAAATGACAACTAGCTGATGCTTTCCTCTTTAAAACTTATAACTTTCGATACTACAAAAAAATTGAATGCCCTTGTTCACATTCAATTTTGATTATGATAACCCATTTCTAACATTTTCCATAATGGGCTGATATATATCGAGTTCACAATAATTATCTTTAGATATGGCAGTATCAATGTATTCAAAGCGAAAGGTATCGGCGAATTTAAAACCGGACTTAAAAATCCATTTGGAATACATATGAACCAGTAATCGACCCACTTGCCTGCCATTAATATCATTGGGATGAAAAAAACCAACAAAACGAAAGGCTACATATTTATGAGCCGGTATTGTAATTCCCCTCATACCTTCCGGTATATGAGATAAATCATGTACTTGAAGAGAGGGAATATAATAAATATATCCCTCATCATTCCTGCTCCAATCGGTATAGCCAAAATATACTTGCGGATTCACTGGATTTACAATTTTATGTTTATAGTTATAATAAAAATCATTCCCATAGGCATTGGCAGTCTTGTCTCCAGATTTACTTACAATCTTATGTTGATTGCCAACCAAGTAAATTTTGGGTTTATAAACGAAAAAGGGTTTGTAGATAATCGAATTATTAACGGACAAAATATCATGTATATTTAGTTTTTCCTTAATAATGAGTGACAGATTATCCAAACGTACTTTTAAAGGGGTATGCCCAAACTTTTTACGAAAAGCTCTGATATAAGACTGTTCATAATCAAAACCATACTCTAAAGCAATATCAATCATTCTCATATTGGTATGAAGAAGTTCGTTAACACTTGCTGAAAGTTTTCGCGACTGAACATATTCCATTAAGGATTCACCCGTTAAGGATTTAAACATTCTATGCAAATGATATTTTGAGATCCCTGCATGCTGGACAATATCATCTAAGGTAATCTTCTCATTCAGATTATTTTCAATATAATTTACACATGCAGCTACTGTCTCTTTCATATCAATCATCTGTTTGACCAGCCCCCAAACATTAAAAAGCCTTTAATACCAGTGTTGCATTGTGCCCGCCAAAGCCAAAAGAATTTGTCAAAGCATAGGATAGAGTTGCTTTTCTTCCTTCGTTTGGAACATAGTCAAGATCACATCCCTGATCGGGCGTTTTGTAATTAATCGTTGGCGGTAAAAATCCCTCTTTTAGGGCAGATGCCGTAATAATGGCTTCAATAGCTCCCGCCGCTCCTAATAAATGACCTGTCATGGATTTCGTTGAACTTACTGCAAGCTCATATGCATGCTTTCCAAAAACAGTTTTTATAGCACTTGTTTCATTTTTATCCCCTAACGGCGTCGATGTGCCATGGGCATTGATATAACCAATATCCTGAGACTTCACATTTGCATCTTCAATAGCCAGCTTCATACATTCCGCTGCCCCTTCTCCACCTTCAGCAGGTGCAGTAATATGATATGCATCATTAGTGCAGCCATAACCTACAATTTCTGCAATAATGGCTGCGCCTCGCTCTAAGGCATGATTTAGTTCTTCGACAACCAGGATGCCTGCACCTTCTCCCAGTACAAATCCGTCACGTTCTAAATCAAAAGGTCTGGATGCGGTGGCAGCATCCTGATTCGTAGTCATTGCTTTCATAGCACAAAAGCCAGCCATTGCTAATCTTGTAATGGATGCTTCCGTACCACCAGCAATCATCACATCAGCAGCATTTCTTTGAATGATTTTATAAGCGTCACCAATTGCATTGGTGGAAGAGGCACAGGCTGAAACAGTACATTCTGCAAATCCCTTAAGGCCGTATCGAATCGCAACCAGTCCCGCAGCCATATTGGGCAGCATCATCGGTACCAAAAAAGGACTGATTCTGCCGGTTCCTTTTTCTAAAAGCAAACTGTGCTGACTTTCAATGGTTTCGATACCACCAATTCCCGTTCCAATCATAACACCAATCCGTTTTTTGTTTTCTTTAGCAAAATCAATCTTTGCTTCTTCAACTGCCATCTGCGTGACAGCTATGGCATATTGTGTGAATCGGTCCATCCGTTTTACTTCTTTCCTGTCTAGAAACGGATTGGGGTCAAAGTCCTTTATCTCAGCCCCAACTTGCGTAGGTAAATCAGAGACGTCAATTCTCTCAATTCTGCTAATGCCGGATTTCCCTTGTTTAATGGACTGCCAGAGAGCATCCGCGCCACATCCTAACGAAGATACGGCTCCCATTCCTGTAATCACTACACGTCTATTCATTGTATATCCCCCTATGCTCACTTTATACGTTTTTTCGTGTCACAAGACAACGTTTTTCATTCGATATTTTTGTATTATACCTTACTAACTGTAACATATTTATTTTTAAATAATGAACAATTCTTGCTACTATCCATAGTCATTATCAAGCAGGATTCTAAGTGTAAATTCGAGAAGACAAGGTAATAGATACATCTAAAATCAAAATTGAAAATAGGAGAATACATAAAATGGCTACAATTAATGATTTTATGAAACTAGATATTCGAGTCGGGGAAATTATTCAAGTAGAGATTTTTGAAAAAGCCAGAAAACCAGCTTATCAGTTATGGGTTGATTTTGGTGATGAAATCGGCACCAAAAAGTCCAGTGCTCAAATTACACAATGTTATACGAAAGAGGAACTGATGGGCAAACAAGTCCTAGGAGTGGTCAATTTTCCGCCAAGAAAGATTGCTGATTTCACATCAGAAGTTCTGATCTTAGGAGTATACGCACAGCAAGGAGTCGTTTTGATCCAACCTGAGCAATCGGTCAAGAAGGGAGATAAATTAGGATAGTAACCTAACGATCTTTTTTGTCAGAGATAAAATGACTATATAGTCATTTTTTTCTCTTTGTCATACTTTTGTCATACTTCCATGTTATTCTAAATCCATCAACTGATCGGCACAGCATCGGTTCACTGAGAAATCATATTACATCCTTTACCCAATAATCCGATGCAAAGCCGATCATTTACATATATCAAATCAATGTTAGTCTTTTTTATAAAGAAGAAATTACTTATGAATTTTTAGGGGGATTACTCATGAAAAAGAAAATATTCACTCTTATGGCAGGTACTATGTTGGCTGCCAGCGTTGGATATGCTGCACCGCTTACGGACCTTGCTCCAGGAGAAACCACAATTGGGTATAATCATTATAATTTGGATCAAAATGGCCACGGCATAGACGATGACAGCGTATATATAGAACATGCTCTTTCAGATAAATTTACTGCAGGGATCGAAAGAAATGGTTATTCAGCATACTATGGCGGCTCCCACACTACCGATGTATATGTTCACTACAAATTAGACAATAATGTACGCCTGATTGCTGGTGATAGAAATTATAGTGGAGATTCGGATAAATTCTTCTATGGTGTCGGCGTGAGTGCAAATTTAGCTCCTAGATTAGATGGCTATGCATCTGTAATAACAAGCAGTGCAGAGACTGGATGGCAAACAGGATTAAACTATGCGATGGATGGTAAAACCTCTCTTAATCTTGGATATAAATCCGATAAACACGACCATTCCTCAACGCGGGATGGTGTAGGCTTTGGTATCAACCACAAATTTTAAGACCGTATACGATCAGACTGACAACACTCCTGTTGCCAGTCTAATCTTTTTATTTCGCCAGTACTACTTCTAAAAAAGCTTTCATATATTGCGGCAAGTCAGGAGGACGGCGACTGGAAACCAGATTCTTATCAACCACCACAGCCTCATCCAGCCAAATCCCGCCTGCGTTTTCCATGTCATCCCGAATACCAGGAGTACTTGTAACCTTTCTGCCCCTTAGAATGTTAGCAGAAATGAGTACCCATCCCGCGTGGCAAATTTGTCCGATTGGCTTTTGACACTTGTCAAAGGCTTTTACTAATTGCAGCACCTCGCCAAACCGTCGTAATTTATCGGGAGCCCATCCTCCCGGTACCAATAAGGCATCATAATCTTCTGCATGTACTTGCGAAAAACTATACTCAGATTCGATGGGAACGCCATATTTTCCTATATATTTTTCTTTTGCTTTTTCACCGACAATATCCACCTGTATCCCCGCTTCCCGTAAACGCAAGACGGGATACCACAATTCTAAATCTTCAAAATCATGATCTACTAGCTGAAGGGCTTTTAAAACTTTTGTTGTCATAGCCATTCCTCCCTTAATTCTGTTACACCATACTTTCTGGAAGTTCATGCTAATTCCTGCTTCTTGGCTATGTTTTTATTGGATACACTTTTTCTAATTTGTATAGCCCTGCCAAATCTTGACGATAATAAGAAAAAGCATTATACTTAGGTTTATCAAAGGGGAGTAATTAATATAGGTGCTGTCAACATAATGGTGTAACAACCTGGTAGTACCCGCTATTTGCGTAATGAGACTTTTGGTGCTTTTTAAGAGCACCAGAAGTCTTTTTTTATTTGCCCTTACATATCAAAATTGGAGGTAGTTATATGTTGAGTCTTTATGTAACATTATTAGTAGCTATTATCGTGATCTATTACAGCTGTGAATTGTTTGTCAATGCCATTGAATGGGTTGGCAGAAAATTTAACGTTGCACAATGTGCCGTAGGAACTATTTTGGCAGCCTTTGGGACCGCTTTGCCAGAAAGTGTTGTAACCTTTATGGCAGTCGCCTTTAACTCCAGTGCTGAGCAAAAAGATATTGGTATTGGAGCCGCTTTAGGTGGTCCTCTTGTACTTGGTACCATTTCTTATGCAGTAGTGGGACTCTGTATTATCTTTTTCCGCAAGAGGCGGGATTTAGGAGTCGAGATTGATATCGACAGCAAAAAATTGAGTCGAGACCAGCTATGGTTTGTATCCATCTTTATCTTTAAAGTATTAATGGGTCTTTTCATCTTTAGTCTCAAGCCCTTGGCAGGCATCTTATTTTTAGCGGCCTATGCATTTTATTTTTACAAAGAGATGGGAGCAGAATGCGTTCTTTCAGAAGAGGTTATGGAGCCATTGACCTTTCAACCTAAAAAGAAAGATCCTACTGTATTTTGGGTATTATCCCAAACCTTTATTTCATTAATGCTTATCTTTATCAGTTCTCATCTTTTTGTCAAAAATCTAGAAGCTCTTAGTGTCTCTTGGAATATGTCCCCATTAATTGTTTCTCTATTGATTAGTCCAATTGCTACGGAATTGCCTGAAATATTAAATGCGGTAATATGGGTAAAGCAAGGAAAAGAAACTCTTGCCTTAGGTAATATTAGTGGCGCAATGATGATACAGGCAACCATTCCAACTGCCTTAGGGTTATTTTTTACTCCTTGGTTATTTGATTTTCATCTTATCTGGGCGGGCTGTATGACGCTGCTCTCTATTTTTTACTTATTACTAACGTTAAAACAGGACAAACTATCACCCCAGCGTTTAGTCTACGCAGGCGGTTTTTATATCCTATTTTCCTGTATTTTCTTTATAAAATAAGGTATGCTATTCATATTTCACCGACTTTTATCAAAAATTACATAGCAATTTCAAGTAAATGGCTTTATACTCTAAGTAGAATTTCAAAAAATCTTTTGACCAACTTCTTCCTATCCTATAAAAACAAAAAAGGGGTAATGGCAATTGCAAACTAAAACAATTCATGATTCTGCGGTGGATATATCCATGGTTATGCTTCCACATCAAGCAAATGTTGCTGGAAATGTCCATGGTGGAGAAATAATGAAATTAATGGACAATGCAGCTTATGTAGTTGCCCACAGACATGCCCGTTCTAATGTCGTAACAGCACGAGTCGACGAACTAACCTTCCATCAACCCATATATGTAGGCAACTTAGTAAATTGTCATGCGTATTTAACCTTTGTTGGTAAATCTTCTATGGAAGTTTCCGTAATCGTTGAGGTAGAAGATCTCTTTAAAGATTCTCCGCGCAAATGTGCCTTAACAGCGCTTTTTACCATGGTAGCTTTGAATGCCGGAGGACATACCTGTGCGGTTCCCCCTCTTGAACTTACCACTGATGCACAGCGAGCCAGATTCGAAGAAGGTGCACAGCGCTATAAAGTAAATCGGACCAAGGCAAAGACATGCCCTATACCAGAAAGACTGTAGCTGGAATATTACATAGTCATCCGATTAAACTAATGTTTTAGTAACTTCCTTATTTTTCATATTATAAAAGATATTTATTACTGTTTTGTTACAATCTATCGACAATTATATATTCGTTCTATTGGAATATTCTTTTTTATTTTCTATTATTACGAAAAAACAAGGATGTATCAAATTGTACATCCTTGCCATCGATATTTACTCTTTTAATATGTTTCTTATCGTACAGCAGCATGGTCTTTAAGCCAATGTAAAATAAGCTCACTCAGTTCTTTTTTCCATGTCGCTGAACAGTAACAATGATCCGCATCTTTTATAATCTTTAAATCACTATGTCCTTCTGCCCGTTGCTCTAATCTTTTTTGATATTGATATGCATTATCCAGGGGTGTCTCCAGATCTTCACTTCCATGAATCAATAATACATTCTTATGAAACTTATGAATTTCAGCTAGAGGCCGCAGTTCGGCTAACGACAAAAATAACGTTCTCCCTAGTTCAAAGCCTTCAAAATTAACACTGCTTTCTTCTAAGCATTTTTGATACCGCTCTTGTCCTATAATTTTTACAATATCGTCAAAGGGATTTGCCACAGGTGACAGCAAAATCAATTGTTGAATTCTTCTATCTGACGCTGCCACGCTCGTAGCAATCGCTCCTCCCAGGCTATGCCCTAGTAACGTAATATTAGAAAGATCAATCTCAGGGTGCTTCTCCAATGAGTCAATGACTTTAGCAGCTTCTTCTATTTGCTGAGTCGTTGTAATATCCTGGTATTCCCCTGAGCTTTCCCCACATCCACTGAAATCAAATCGTAAGACTGCATACCCAGCCAGGCAAAGGTTGCGAGCCAATGTTACAAAAAGTCTATGCTGCCCAACTTTACTGCTGATAAAACCATGACAGATGACGATGGCAGGTTTCTTTTCATCTTTATTGCAATCGGGTATATGCAGTACACCGCTTAATTGTTGAGAGTCTGTATGAATACTAACTTGTTTTTCCATAAATTATCTCTTCTCCTTATAAAATCATCCCCTCTAAGGTACAATAAGTAGTATATCTTGTTTTGACCATAAAGAAAAAGGGCTAAGCTCATATCTTGGCGATATGTCTTAGCCTTTGGTATTCCAATCAGCAATTCATTCTATCTAGATTTGGTATTCAATTTCTAAAGACTTGGTTGCAGTCAAATATCGGATTTGCCTAAATTTCATAAAATCAAACCATTGGTTGGCAAAGGCTGCCGTCCTGCTGCTTTCCGACTGTTGCAGCTTCTCAAGATCTGCCGCAAACTTGTTAAAATCCTCTTCGGAATAAATCTTAATAAAAGCACCTTGTGAATCAATGAAAGGACTCTGTTCATAAGCCAAATGCTTCAGTGAGATAATATCCTGCAATTTGGATTTTCTGATGATTGCCGTAAGACCTGTTTTTATATCTACTACATTGAAATCTGCTGGATATTCATAGGTTACCCCCGTGGAAGGTATAACATCCCCTATGTTAAAAGAATGAGGCACACCTTCAATTTTCTTAATCCCGCCCTCCGTAAGTACATAATAATATTCATCAAAGCACTTAGCTACGATTTCATCATCTTGTTTTACGAATTTGCTGGCAGATTGTCTTTCTTGTGCTAAACCCGTAACGATCCCGCCGCCACAGACATCATAACCATCCACAATGACAAATCTGCCTGTATTTTGATTGTTTCTAAATTCATCAAAACAGATTTCTCTTTTGGTCTTAATCGTTACTTCCGCTACATCATTGGTTTTTGCCTGATTGGCATTTTCCAGGTTTTCTAATGTAGTCGCATCAATCACTTTATTAATCGCATAAATTTCACATTCTACTTCTTGTGTGGCTAATTTAAGCTTGTATTCCTTATTTTTTACTAAATCATTTTTCCCCATCCAAAAGAGAGAAACTTTAAAGGTATCAGAAGTAATTGGTGCATCATAGGTATGAGAGATAAATTCGCCCCGTTGGTTAAAAAACTCATCCTCAACAGTAATCCCCACAGACATTCCCGCAGAGATCTGATCTACTTTATCCTTTTCCACCCAATACTCTATACTTTTCACTTTTGTTACCTTATTACTGGGAGAGATTAAAATTTCATCTCCTGCTCGTAAGGTACCGGCTTCAATTCTTCCTGCAATAATTCTCCGGCTGTCAAACTTATATACATCTTGTATGGGGAAACGCAACGGTTTACCTTCCAGCCCCTTATCCTTTTCAAATAAATCAATGGCTTTTAGAACAGGTTCTCCCTTATACCATGGCATTTTATCCGATGATGCCGTTATATTTTCTCCATGAAAAGCAGAAACAGGTATATATTTTAATGGATAGACATGGAGACTTGTTAAAAACTCATTCATTTCCTGCTTAATTGCATTAAACTTTTCTTCGGAATACTGTATCAGATCCATCTTATTCACTAATACATAGGCTTTTTGAATTCCTAATAGTGATAAGATATAACCATGCCGTTTGGATTGTTCCTGAATGCCTTCATTCGCATCAATAATTAAGAGTGCAGCTTCGGCACTGGCAGCTCCGGATATCATATTCTTCAAGAATTCCTTATGACCAGGCGCATCAATGATCACATAGTCTCGTTTATCCGTACGAAATTGAAGCTGTGTCGTATCAATTGTAATCCCCTGTTTTTGTTCTTCTTCAAAAGCGTCCAATAAATATGCGTATTCAAAAGGTTTTCCCTTTTCCTTCGCAATTCTCTTGACCCGATCGATGGCACCTTCCGGAAGGGATTTTGTATCATATAGCAAACGACCGATTACTGTAGATTTCCCATGGTCTACATGTCCGACAACAACAATATTTAATACTTCTCTATCAATATCCATTGACTTTCCTCCTACACGATTCTCTCATTACTCCACAGGCAGCGTCTTACATGTATCCATCTTTACGGAGTTTTTGCATGGCATATGAATCTTCCTGATCCTGCGCCCTGCCTGCTCTTTCGCCCACTTTCGTATTTTTCAGTTCTTCAATAATCTGAGCAACGGTAACCGCATTGGAATCAATTTGCCCTGTGCATGGAGCACATCCCAGGCTTCTGTATCGTTTGCCATTTTTAGCGAAATATAAATCTACTAATTCGATTTTTTCCCTTTCAATGTAAGCCCAAATGTCCATTTCATTCCAATGAAGAATGGGATGTACCCTAATATGGTTCCCTTTAGGAAAATCGGTCTTAAATTGATCCCATAATTCGGGTGCCTGATTTGTATAGTCCCATTCCGAATCTTTGTTGCGTTCACTGAAGACTCGCTCTTTGGAACGTGATCCTTCTTCGTCCCGGCGAATCCCTAAAATTAGACCTTCAAATTCATACTTGGTAACGACCTGCTGCAGACCATCTGTTTTCAGTGCCTTACAACAGACCAATCGACCTTTGTCTGGTCCCATGCCTGCATCTAAAGCCTCTTGATTGGTATGAACAATCAATTCGATATTATATTCTTTCGCCATGCGGTCACGAAAGGCAATCATTTCAGGTATCTTATGAGTCGTATCCACATGAATAAAAGGAAACGGACAATGACCAAAGAACGCCTTCTTAGCCAGCCACAACATCACCGTTGAGTCCTTGCCGATTGACCATAACATTCCCAGCTTGCCAAATTTTTTATAGGCTTCCCGCAATATAAAAATACTCTGCGCCTCGAGTCTATCTAAATGATCCATACTTTTCCTCCTAATAGGCATTAGCCTGTCTCTTATCAATGGTGAGTATTTGCTTACTGCCATCTGGTGCAACGATGATCCAATGTAAGAGTTGACCTTCTTGCTTTGTGTAC
This sequence comes from Pelosinus fermentans, assembly GCA_002434245.1. Classification (GTDB taxonomy): domain Bacteria; phylum Bacillota; class Negativicutes; order DSM-13327; family DSM-13327; genus Pelosinus; species Pelosinus fermentans_B. The sequence goes on along the minus strand of DJJR01000031.1, from coordinate 113,695 downwards.
AGATAACTCCCCTTGCCGCCCATGTCCGCCCCCAGATAATATTGAATTGCATTAAAATTGCATTCCTTGACACAGGAAGTACAGCCCCAACATTCTTTAGGATATTTGATTTGGGTCTTTCCTGCAGGATCTTCTGCTAACAAACTGCCAGGACAAACCTCCCGGCATTTTCCACAGCCGGTGCATTTATGAATATCAATCTTTATGCTCATAGATGTCATCCTTCTTTACTAAATCTCGCAGTATGATTTTGACTTCGCCCTCAGAAAAACGTGAATTTACATATTTCAGCCAATTGGCATCATCTCGCTCAGGATAATCAGCATTTTCTTGAAACGTATGCCATCGCGTTTCTTTCCTTGCACCTAAATGCTGAATTAATGTATCACAAACATACAATCGGTCAATCACTTCGTAAATCAGCATCAGTTCGTGTAAATCATGCGCTTTAAGCTTATAACTAAGCTGCAATAAGTCTTTAATCTGTCTTTTTGCCACTTGCAGTTTACTAAGGTTAAAAACATAGCCAGAAGAAATTCCACCTGCATATTCATCCATTATTTTCTGCATAGCCTCTTCGATTTGTTCCACAGTATAAAGACCTTGTTCGTTTGTAAAAAAAGCATTAACAGCTCCTGCTTTTCTTTCAACATCCTGCATTTCGGGTGAAGTGATTGCTTTACCTTGTATATAAGCTACAGCAGCAACAGCTGCCATTTCACCTTCGGCAAAACATCCAGTTACATATTTTTGAGGACTGCCTCCAGCCACGTCGCCCGCAGCATAAAGCCCCTGAATCGTTGTGGCCCTGTTCGTATCTATCCAATACCCACTTGCTGTATGACCGCCAACAATATAAGGTTCCGTTCCTTCAATTTCAACATTCTCATTAGCAGGTCCCTTGCCATTTTCCAGCCATGACAAGGTCTGGGCTGGAGCCATGTTTAAATAGGCTTTATATAGGTCCTGTTCTTGTTCTTGGCTAATCCCTGCTGTTTGCAAATAACAAGGGCCTTTGCCTTTTTGGTTTTCCATTACGGTAGAGTACATCCGAATCGAGGTCTTTGGAATACCGTAGTTCTTCTCGTATTCTTCTCCCTTACTATTCGTCTGCTGCGCTCCAATTCCTTGGGCAATGGTTCCAGTAGGGGCAATGGTATCTTTACAGCGAAGTGCAATAAACCGCATTTCAAACGTTGTCATTTCAGCGCCTGCTCGAATGCCCATGGCATATCCGGCTCCTGTATTAAAGGGAGAGTACCACATTTTGTGTTTAGAGAATCCGGGATTGTTGGGCTTATAAAGCCCTGCAGCCCCTCCCGTAGTACAGATAACAGCTTTTGCCGAGATTACGTATAAAACAGCGGTATCAAGAGAAAATCCATATGCGCCAATAATTTTTCCAGCCTTAAGGATATAATCAATGATATTCATACGGTTGATCACAGTAACATTAGGAAGCTTACTCACAGCATCCGCCAGAATGGGTTTTATATTTTCACCATTTATTTTGATATTGCGATTGCCGCGGGAAACATACTCTCCAGCTTCATCCTTTAAAATAACAAGGCCTAAATCCTCAACTTTTTTTGTCACTTGATTCAGCTTCTGAGCAATCGTATATACAAGATCTTCCCTTACCACGCCTTCTGCATCGTTCTTGGTATACGTAAGATAATTCTCAGGAGTCTGCCCCTTTACAATGTAGGCATTTAGTGCATTCACTCCTGCTGCTAGGCAGCCGCTGCGTTTTATATTTGCTTTTTCTGCAATGATTACTTTCGCATCGGAATTCTCAGCTATGGTGATTGCAGCAAAACAGCCTGCTGTTCCGCCCCCAACGATTAGAATATCAGTCTCAATATTCTTAGTTTTCAAATTCATCGATATGCTACCTACCTTCTCTTGACAGTACTTACCTTCCACATAGCTCTTTTCTTATTCTTACGCTTTATCTAAACCCCACTTTTGTCTAATATTGATTTCCATTCTACCAAAGATCAGCTTATCTACCGCAACTCCCAGAATAACAATCACAATCATAATCGCCATAACCTGACTGATATCAGCTAAATCTCGTCCGACCATGAGAACCTGCCCCAGGCCTTTCGTAGCAGAGAGCATTTCTCCTGCCATAAGAGCTCTCCAGGCAAAAGACCATCCTTGCTTTAGTCCTGTAATAATACTAGGAAGGCTCGCTGGAATAATCACATTCCAATAGAGACTAAAACCCTTGGCACCCATGGTTTTTGCAGCCCTCACAAACAAAGGATTTATATTCTTCATACCTGATTCAATGGCAATGGATACCGCGAAGGTTGATCCAATGGTGATAACAAAGATGATAGCACTTTCATTTAACCCATACCAAAGGATAGAAAAAGGCAGCCAGCAAATACTCGGCAAGGTTTGTAGTCCTAAGATCAATGGACTTACATTTTCATCTAAATATTTAAACCGAACAATCGCCAGACCAACAAAAATCCCAATGATAATGGATAACATATAGCCTAGAAAAATTCGTTTTGCACTTGCAAATACAGCAATACTCATCGTCCCATCTATGATTAAGCTCCATAATGTGGTAAGTACAGCGATGGGAGAAGGAAATATATACGGCTTCCATAACCTGAGCCAATCTACTCCTATTTTATATGCCAGTTCCCATATCGCTATCAGAATCAGGTAAAATAAGATCTTTTTTACTAGTCCAATTAGTGTCGAATTCAGCTTTGGCAACCTTCTCCACCTCCTCTTTTAATTCTTTCATAATATCAGCAGCCAGATAAGCTAAATCAATATTTTCTGGCTGCCTCGGACGAGCAAGCTGGATATGAAACTCTTTTTTTATCGTTCCTGGGTTGGCTGACATGACAATAACCCGATCGGCTAAGAGAACCGCCTCTTCCACATTATGAGTAACAAAGATAATGTTTTTTTTCGTTTCCAGCCAAATCTGCTGCAGTTCTAACTGCAGGATATTTTTTGTCTGGCTATCCAGTGCAGCAAAGGGTTCATCCATCAACAGAATTTCTGAGTCAAGGGTCAATGCTCTAGCCAAGGCTACCCTTTGCCTCATACCGCCTGATAATTCATGTATATAACAGTTTTGAAAGCGGGTGAGATGCACCATTTTTAAGTATTTCATGGCTTTTTCTCTTCGTTCATCCTTGGGAATGCCAGCTAATTTCATGCCAAATTCAACATTATCAATTACTTTTAACCAGGGAAACAGGGCCGGTTCCTGGAACATAACGACTCGATCAGGACCGGCTCCTTTGACTTCTTTCCCATTACAGATCACTCTGCCTGAGGTTTCCTTCTCTAATCCAGCGATAATATTGAGCAGCGTTGACTTCCCGCATCCAGAGGGACCTAGAATACAAACAAACTCTCCCTTATGAAACTCAATACTAATGTTACTGAGAGTATTTATCGTATCATTTTTAGTAATAAAGCTCTTACTGATATTTTCTACTACTACACTCATCAATAACACCTCAGTTCTGTATTTCTTGTAAGCCCTTTTCTTTCAAAATTTTATTTAGAATTGTTAAATTAAATAAATCTTTTAAATCCGGTGCGGTTTTGATAAAACCTGCATCTACCGACAATTTTACAAAACCAATTACAGACTCTTTTTCCGGATCATTGGTGACGGTCAATCTTGTAAAGGAAGAATCTAAAATCTCTTTCGCCAGCGGTTTACCAGTTAATTCTTTAATTTGGTTATTTACTGTATCCTTAGCCTTATCAGGATTTTTATTAATGTAATCGGTTAATTCCACATGAGTTCGCAGAAATTTTTCCACTAGATCCGGATGTTCTTTGATGAATTTTGAATTTGCTACTACAACGGCTGTAGTATAGTTTCCATCTCTCCAGACTTGTTTATGATCTAATAAGATATTGGCTTTCACTTCACTGACAAGACGAGCGCCCCATGGTTCTGGAACAAGAGCCGCGTCAATGTCGCCTTTATCTAATAATGTTTTTATATCAGGATTGTCAGCTTGTCTTACTTCTACAGTGCCGCCTTTTGTAGTATCTTTTAAACCATTTTCTTGTAAAATATGCCGTAACGATAAATCCTGGGTATTGCCAAATTGAGGAATTGCAACCCTTTTGCCGCTAAGTTCTCCTACATTCTTTAACACTAAATCTTTTCTTGTTACTAAAATAGCTCCTGCATCGGTTGCCCCAGCAATAATTTGCAAATCACCTTTTGATTTTGTATAACCATTAATAGCAGGGCCTGGTCCAATATAACCGATATCAACTTCTCCTGCAAATAAAGCCTCAATTTCGGCTGGGCCTGCATTGAAAGTTTTCCATTCAATCGGATTTGCATCCCCTAAGGCTTTTTGGAACTGACCATCTGCTCTGCCGACAAGAGCCTGAGAATGAGTAATATTGGGGAAATGAGCAACTCTAACTTTTGTACCTTTGTTATCTGCAGTATTCGTAGTACTAGAGCATCCACTCAAGCCCCCTGCGACTGCAAGAACTAACGCCATAACTACACCAAACTTTACTAACTTCATAGTGACCCTCCTTATATTCTTATGCTATCTTATAAAATAAAAAAGACTAAGAATGCCTCTGCAAGAGAGGAGCATTCTTAGCCTTTGGTTTTCCAATCGGCTGTTCATTTAATTTTTCTCAGTATATCATTGGGATTTCTTCGTGTCAATAAGAATATTCTATTTTTCTGAGTCCTAATTTTGTAATAATAAAACTCTATAGCACATTAGAAACTTTATATTTGCTAAATTTCGACAAAAATATCCTATATTCTTTGTTTAAATTATGAGTATAAACATAGTGGTAAGCACTCTTGAATTTTCTGGAAAACACGAAAGCAAGAATGTAATCAAAAGAAGCAATTTATACTGCAGGTTGTTGCAGAAAATTCGCAAATACAGATATATGTGAAAACAAAAAATATTGCGAAAAGGAGTGTAATGTATTTAGGTACACAGTAAAAAATTAAGGAGGGTTTTTAATTATGACAACTCCATTTTTAGGAGAATTTCTTGGCGTAACTACACTTATTATATTTGGCAATGGTGTTGTTGCAAATTCCCTGCTGAAAGGTTCTAAAGCAGAAGGTGCAGGCTGGCTGAATATCATTGCAGGCTGGGCGGTAGCTGTACTTATGGGAGTCTTTGTATCTGTTGCTTTAGGAGGACAAGGTGATCTCAATCCGGCAGTAACCTTTGCCAAGATGTTAAACGGCGGTTACGCAACCGGCGAGGCAATCATCCTTATGCTTGTTCAAATAGCTGGCGGCATACTTGGCGGCTGCATAACTTGGTTATACTTTCGCGGACACTGGGAAATTACAGAAGATAAAGGTGTAAAGTTAGCCGTTTTTTGTACTGGACCCGCAATTCGCAATTATTCCCAGAATCTGATTTGTGAGATTATAGCTACCTTTATGCTTATATTTTCCGTATTCGCTATATTCTCCAAGAATGTAGGCGCAATGAGCCCCGGCTATGGCCCTTATATGGTTGCAGTTTTAATCTTTGGTTTAGGTGCCTGCCTCGGCGGTACAACAGGATATGCACTAAATCCTGCCCGTGATTTAGGCCCTCGTATTGCACATGCAATATGCCCAATTGCTGGCAAAGGAGATTCGGATTGGTCCTATTCCTGGGTCCCTGTAGTTGGACCTATGATCGGCGGATTAGCCGCATTTCTTGTATCCAAAGGTCTTGGCATTATCTAAAATACTATGACAATTTTTGTTTTTCGTAAAAAAAGGGACAGCTATCAATAGCTGCTCCTTTTTATTATGTTTTTTCCTATACTAACGTTTCAAGACGAATGACATTCTTTACTCTCAATAAAGAGGGAATTTCTGGCAAAGTAAACGTACTTCCTCTTTAGCTCGTTTATGCACTTCTTTGTCTTCAGGATTTTCAAGTACCGCCCCTATGGTTTCCCCAATTTTCTTCATAGCTGTTTCTTCCATACCCCGTGTGGTTACCGCCGCCGTACCAATCCGGATTCCACTTGTTATAAAGGGACTTGTTGTTTCGAAAGGAATGGTGTTTTTATTCACCGTAATGCCGACTTCATCCAGTAATCTTTCAGCTGCCTTTCCCGTAAGATTCTGCTTTCTAACATCGACAAGCATCAGATGATTGTCCGTTCCGCCAGATACCAGATCAAACCCTGTATCTTTTAGAGTTTGCGCCAATGCCTTTGCATTACTGACCACTTGCTTTTGGTAGTCGCAAAATTCCGGCCGCATTGCCTCTTTTAATGCAACTGCTTTTGCGGCAATGACATGCATGAGCGGACCACCTTGAATCCCAGGGAACACTGCTTTGTCTATCGCTTTTGCATACTCCTCCCTGCAGAGAATAATACCGCCCCGAGGTCCTCTCAAGGTTTTGTGAGTCGTGGTAGTCACAATATCAGCATGAGGAATCGGACTCGGATGAATTCCGGCTGCTACCAGCCCTGCGATATGTGCCATATCTACAAACAGCATTGCGCCAGCTTCTCTTGCGATTTCACCAAACCGTTTAAAATCAATCACCCTAGAATATGCACTTGCTCCAGCCACAAGCATTTTCGGCCGGTGAGTTAAAGCCAACTCCCGTACTTCATCATAATCGATCAAATGAGTATCAGGATTAACTCCGTAGGAAACCACATGAAAGTACTTACCGGAAATACTGACAGGACTGCCGTGAGTCAAATGTCCTCCATGGGATAAGTTCATTCCCATAATGGTATCGCCAGGTTTCAAAAAAGCAAAATATACTGCGGTATTTGCTGTCGCCCCGGAATGAGGCTGGACATTGGCATGCTGCGCCCCAAATATTTTCTTTGCCCTTTCAATCGCCAGTCTTTCAACAATGTCTACATATTCACACCCGCCGTAGTAGCGATGACCTGGATATCCTTCCGCATACTTATTGGTTAACACCGTTCCCATCGCTTCCATGACCATTGGGGTTACAAAATTTTCCGAAGCAATTAGCTCCAATTTATTCTGCTGCCTGTTTTTCTCAAGTTCGATCGCTTCTGCAAGTTCAGGGTCAAATTCTTTCAATTTGATCATTTCTTTCCCTCCACCTTCTATATCTACTGGCTTTTCCTTAATAGAACCATCCAGTTATGCTTTTCTTTTCACTTGGTGCACAATAGCGCCGTTAATTCCATGGGCACATTCCATAATGGTTTCAGACAAACTGGGATGCGGATGGATAGTGTGTGCAATTGCCTTCACTGGCAGTTTATTTTGAATTGCCAGTACCCCTTCCATAATTAAGTCACTGGCATGGGCACCTAGAATATGCATTCCCAAAACCTCATCCGTTACCGTATCGGCAATGATTTTTACCATGCCATCGGTTTCCCCCATTGATACTGCTTTACTATTCGCAGCGAAATTAAACTTACTTACTTTGAACTCTTTCCCCTGAGCGATTGCTTCCTGTTCGGTTAGTCCCACCATAGCCACTTCCGGTGTTGTGTATATACACCCCGGAACTGCCTTGTAGTCTACCGTTACATTTTGTCCGCAGGCGTTTTCTGCAGCAATCATCCCCGCAGCCGAGGCAGCATGTGCCCACATGAATTCTCCTGTGACATCTCCAATTGCATAAACGCCCTCAACGTTTGTCTCCATTTTTGCGTTGACCTTAATACCTTTTGAAGTGTACTCAATTCCGACCTCATCTAAGCCTAATCCAGAAACCATCGGTATTCTTCCGATTGACGCCAGCACCTTTTCTGTTTCGATTTGCTGCGTAGTGGTTCCATTAGAAATCTCTACAATGGCTCCCCTATTTCCGGGTTTAATTCCAGTCACACGGGTATTGGTCAACATGTTAATTCCCTGCTTGCGCAAGAGCAGCGCCATACGTTTTACGATTTCATTATCAATATTCGGTAATATGTTCGGCAGCATTTCAATCACAGTGACGCTGCAGCCAAATGACTGGAAAATTGCTGCAAATTCAATCCCAACTGCTCCGGCACCAATAACCACCATATTTCCAGGCACCTGGTTCATTGCCAATAATTGATCACTATTGATAACCGCTGGCAATTCGCTTCCCGGTACTGGCAAACCCATTGGCACAGAACCAGTTGCCAATATGATGTTCCGAGCAGAATACTGCTCAGTCCCTGAATTCGTGTTTACGCTTATTTGATTACGAGCTGTAAGACTTGCCCTTCCGACTTTGTAATCAATACCATTACTTTTTATCAATTGTCCAATACCTTTTTGCATCTGCTCTACTACCTGATTCACTCGCTTGGTCACCAAATTAAAATCAAAGCCAAGATTGCCCGCCGTAAGACCAAATTCATTGCAATGTTGTAAATCACGCCATTTCTCGGCGCTTTTCAAGAGCGTCTTAGTCGGAATGCAGCCCCGGTTTAAGCAGACACCGCCTAATTGATCTTTCTCTACCAAAAGAACTTTAGCGCCTAACTGAGCCGCCCGAATAGCAGCTACATATCCTCCCGGACCGCCACCAATAACAGCTACATCATAACTCATGCCTTTCCCCCTATTCTCATTAACGCAGTAAATTCCATTGTGATTGACTATATTTGGATTCTATGAGCATATTGCTGGTTTCTACTTCTTGCTGGGTCAGGCATCCTCTTTGGGTATCAACACCGATCTTCGGACCAAATTCAGCCATTACAGCATCTCGCGTCTCCTCCCATGTTGTATGGCACCCTCGAATTTGCTCAATCGAGGTCACGCCGCTAGACAGCATGCCGATCATGAATTGTCGTCTTTGGGAGGAAGAAACCTTTAGTACAGCGGCAAGTTTTTCAGCAGAGAACTGTAACAAAATTGATCCATGCTGGAGTATAACGCCATGCTTACGAACTTGAGCACTGCCAACCAGCTTGCGTCCCTCATAAGTAATTTCATAATGGGATGGGGCATCAAAACATGCGGCAGATGAATGTTGATCCTTTTCTCTTACCTTACCATATGCCCCCCGTGGCATACTCATCTGCGCTCTAATTCCCATCTTTTCCAAACCGGCAAGTATTCCATTGCTAAAATACCGGTATGATGCAGTTATCGTTTGGGGTATAAGAGGATCATCCTCTTTGACGACAATACTGTAGGTCAATTCCGTTTCGTGCAGTACTGCCCGACCTCCCGTCAATCTTCTCACTACATCAATGCCCAATGTATCGCATTGTTCAAGATCAATCTCAGATTTTGCTTTTTGAAAATATCCCAAACTTACTGCAGCTGGCTTCCAACCGTAAAACCGGAGGGTAGGAGGAACCTCTCCCGCGCTATGAGCCAACAGAATTGCTTCATCCATTGCCATATTCAAGGCAGCATCGTTTATGCCAGTATCAAGAACACGCCAGACCATAAGATTCACCGCCTATACCGCTCTGTATTATCGCTTGCTCAACTTCCTTTCTAGTGAGAGGCCGGGGATAATTATACATAATTCCGCCAGGCCGTTCATTATAGTAAGGTCGATTGCAGTCAGTGCAGCCGGTGGTCTCAAAAGCCTTTCCATCGGCGAGTATCTTAGCTAAATCTGAAACGTTGTAATTGCTGATTTTTCCATTGGCAAAGCAGATTGCACTGCGGCAATAGCCCTTACCCATAAGATAATGAGCAATTTGCACTCGCCGGTAATGAGAAATGGAAGGGGACTTCTTGTCAGCCATAGCCGTACCGGGTATCGGCGTAAAGGCAAATAACCCTACAGTGATCCCGACTTCAATACAATCAGCGATAAAATTTACCGCTTCTTCTTCCGTCTCACCAAGTCCCACGATCAGGTGCGTCGTTACGGCTCCCGGAAAAGTACCCGCACACTTTTGTAATAAACTTATTCTTTCTTCCCAGTCTTGACCTTTAACAAGTCGATAAATCTCCGAAGTGGCAGCATCCATTGCGATACAAATTCGTTCAGCTCCTGCTGCAATCATTTCGGCGGCCTGCTCAGCATTCGCAATATGATTTGACACGCAGATAGGCTTAGGACCATCCGCACTTAATTTTCGTACTGCTTCTAACGTAGCATCCCAGCTATTTTCGCTGTTAACAACCTGAAGACAGACTCTTTTTATATCTCCTTTCGAATAGGCTGAGGAAATACCTGATGTAATTTCATTCGCGTCAAAGGCAGGCCATGTTATTCTAGATAAAAGATCTCCTCTTGCACTACTGCTTTGAGACTGGGAACAAAAGCTGCAGTTGTTGCGGCATTTTCCCCCCAGCATAATATAGGCGGTATTGGGAAGCGCTTCACTTTTTATTCTCTTCTTACCAATTACACTGGCTGTTCCCGCAGATAACTTCCATAACGTCATAATACACAGCACTCCTCTCGACGCTCTATCATCAATCCAAGACTTTGAGCCAACCGTACCGCCCCTGAAACCGGATTTACAATACCGTTGATCCCTAAGCGAACTGCCCATAAGTCTAATTCCTGACGATAAGCACCTCCTGGCCGCATGCATCCAAGATGAATCGGCAGCGCGGGAAGCTCTCTTCTCGCGCTGGTCAGTATGTTTACTACATTTTCGATAGAAGGGGGCTTACAATCGGCAAAACGTGTACCTTTCGTCGGAGTAAATACAATAAAAGTAATTCCGTCTACGCCAAGTGCTTTTAGGTGCTTAATCGCTTCGTATTCACCTCTAATCTCGCCGCCATGAAGTCCAATGCATATATGAGGGATCACAGAACAACTTTCCCTAAGCTTCTGATAGCATGCAACATAATCGGAAACGGTACGATCCATTCCTAAGACTTCTTTTATCGTTGTATCATCCCCGATAAAATCAAAAGAAACTTTGTCCGCTACCTTAGCTATTTCCAGGATGTCTTCCTCGTCAACCAGACCAACATGTACGTTATACTTCATCCTTTGTTTCATTGCCGCAATTCGGGCAATATGCTCAGCGATGGGAACCTTGCCTTCGGCTGTACACCCGCCGCTGATTAAAAGGCTGCGTGCTGTAAGTCCATTCCTATCCGGGATATCTTCAAGTGCCTTCATTCCCTTTAAATAGTGACCTCCGCAATGTGCGCAGTTTAACTCGCATTTGCCTCCTGTAACACTTACAGCTTTGGTTTCATTGGGATATGAAAATTTGATATTGGATTGAAAATTTTCCTGCCTGATCCGCCACCCCTCTTGGGCCAGCAAAGCTAAGGTTTCCATCTTACTACCGGTTTGCGCGCCGCCGCAGTTTCATCAAGCCTTCCCACAACGGTGTCGTGGGGAGCATCAAGGATTTGCGTTACGTCGTTTCTCGCTTCTTTCGCTATTTCCCGCATAGCCTTAATAAAACCATCCAGCGTTTCTTTGCTTTCCGTCTCGGTAGGTTCAATCATGATCGCTTCCTCTACGATAAGTGGAAAGTAAATGGTCGGCGGGTGATACCCATAATCCAACAGTCGTTTTGCGATATCCAGCGTCTTTACGCCAAACTGCTTTTGATTTTTAGAGGTAATTATGCATTCATGCATACAATACCGGTCAAAAGGGGCGTAGTAGTCTTCTCTTAATTGACTCAAACAATAATTTGCATTTAGAACGGCGTCTTCACTTGCCTGCCGAAGTCCATCTGGTCCCATCGTCCGTATGTAGGCATAGGCCCTAACAATCACTCCGAAATTGCCGTAAAAAGAATGCATCCTTCCAATGGAGAGTGGCCTATTATATTCCAGATCGTATTTGTTCCCATCGTAGGTTACTATGGGAACAGGTAAAAATGGAATTAGCTCTTTTTTTACACCAACTGGTCCGGAGCCAGGTCCACCGCCGCCGTGAGGTGTAGCAAATGTTTTATGTAGGTTAATATGCACTACATCAAAGCCCATATCCCCTGGACGCACAATCCCCATTACGGCGTTCGTATTCGCCCCATCGTAATATAACAATCCTCCGGCAGCATGAACGATTTGGGCAATTTCTTTGATATTTTTTTCGAACAATCCTAATGTACTCGGATTCGTAAGCATCAATGCCGCAGTATCCAAACCTACAGCAGCTTTTAGCGCATCCAGGTTAATTGAGCCGTCATCATTGGACTTAATTTCAACGATTTCCAGCCCACAAACAGTTGCGGTGGCCGGATTTGTACCATGAGCAGAGTCAGGAACAATCACCTTCGTTCTTACTTCACCCCTAGAGCGATGATACTGCCTGATGAGTTTTAATCCTGTCAACTCTCCATGGGCACCCGCCACAGGCTGCATTGTAACCGCATCCATTCCGGCAATTTCTGCTAGATATTGTTCCATTTGATAGAGAAGTTCTAACGCACCTTGGGTTGATTGAACATCCTGCAAAGGATGAATCTCTGCAAAGCCCGGATACTGGCAAACATCTTCATTCACTTTAGGATTATACTTCATGGTACATGAACCAAGGGGATAGAATCCTGAGTCAACACCAAAGTTTCGCCTCGAAAGAGCGGTATAATGCCTTATTAAATCAGGTTGGCTTACTTCCGGGAGTTCCGCATATTTGGATCTCAAAAGATTAGCTGGTACAAGTGTTTCCATCTCATAGGCGGGAACGTCACTTTTAGGCAAATCTAAGGCGAAACGCCCAGGCTTGCTGATTTCGAATATAGTTGATTGTTTTGTTTTCATAACACTTCCCCCATTTCACGAACCAACCAGTCTATCTCTTCTTTGGTACGTTTTTCAGTAACGCAGATGAGCATGCAGTTTTCAAGTTCAGGATAGTATTTACCAAGATCCAATCCTCCTAAGATTCCTTTAGCCAATAATTTTTTATTGATATCGGAAACTGGTTTGTTCAGTCTGACAGTAAATTCTTTAAAAAATGCTCCCGAGAATACAGGTTCACAGCCTGTTAAACTTGTCAGTGAACGATATGCATAATGCGCTTTTTGAATGCATTGTGCTGCAACCTCCCGTAAACCTGCTTTGCCCAAAGTACTCATGTAAACGGCAGATGTCAAAGCACAAAGTGCTTCGTTGGAACAAATATTTGAGGTTGCCTTTTCGCGCCGAATATGTTGTTCGCGAGCTTGAAGCGTCAGTACAAAGCCACGATTGCCTCTGTTGTCTACAGTCTGACCGACAATTCGACCGGGCATTTTCCTCATGAGCTTTTCCGTTGTTGCAAAGAAACCGAGATACGGACCGCCAAAAGATATTGGGATTCCCAAGCCTTGACCTTCCCCGACTACGATATCTGCACCTAGCGCACCGGGAGATTCTAAAAGCCCCATAGAAATAGGATCAACAACAGCAATCAGATATGCTCCCTTAGCGTGGGCAATTTCTGCAATGCTTTTCAAATCCTCAATGCAGCCAAAAAAATTAGGAAATTGCACGACAACAGCCGCTGTTGAATCGTCTATCAGCTGAGGTATCTTATTTAAATCAGTCAAACCATCGCTATATGGTGCCAATTTAAGCTCGATCTTTTTATCCTTGGCATAGGTCAGAAATGTCTCCCGATAATGGGGATGGACAGTCTGGGCCATTACAATTGCTGTTTTCTTAGAACTGGCACACGCCATCATAGCGGCTTCAGCAACGGCGGTACCGCCGTCATACATGGAGGCATTTGCCACTTCCATGCCTGTAATCTCGCAGATCATTGACTGGTATTCCCATAACGCCTGCAAGTAACCCTGTGAAATCTCCGGCTGATATTGGGTGTAGGCAGTATAAAATTCAGAACGTCCAATGATATGATGAACTGCACTGGGAATATAATGGTCATAAGCTCCTGCACCTAGAAAGCAGACTAATTCTTGAAGATTGGCATTCGCTTTTGCCAGTGCTTTGAGATGTTTAACTAAGCCCTGTTCAGACAGGGCTGGCGGCAAATTTAATGTCCTGTTCATTCGCAAATCGGCTGGTACGTCTTCAAATAATTTTTCCACTGCATCGACGCCAACAGCATTCAGCATCTCACGTCTATCAGTTTTTGTATGAGGAAGATAACTCCAAGCCATTTCTAGTGTCCTCCCTCCGCCGCCAACTGAGCATATGCGTCGCTATCTAGAAGATCATTTAATTCACTGCTGTCAGATATTTCAATAGCAACAATCCAACCCTCACCATAAGGTTCTTGATTGATCAGGTCGGGACCATCCGTAAGAGCTTGGTTGACTCTTACAATTTTTCCAGAGACCGGCGCATAAATATCCGATACTGCCTTTACTGACTCAATGACAGAAAAGCCATCCCCCACTTTCACCGTACTTAACTCATCTGGCAATTCTACAAATACGACATCACCTAACTGTGATTGAGCAAAATCAGTTACCCCAATAATAGCAACGTTACCTTCTACCTTGACCCATTCGTGATCTTTGGAGTACTTTAGTTCTTTTGGAATATTCATTATTACTTCCCCTCTCTTTTATAAAATGGTTTGGAAATGACTTGGGCGGATACATTCTTGCCGCGAATTTCAATATCTATTTTTTGTCCAACCTTTACATATTCAGCTTGAATTATACCCAAACCAAGGTTCTTATCAAGGGATGGAGCGTAAGTTCCTGTTGTTACCACTCCAACATAGCTGCCCTCTACCAAAATCGGATATTCAGCCCGTGCTACCCCACGGTCAACCATTTCAAAACCAACTATTCTGCGTTTTGGTCCATTGGTTTTCTGTTCCTGCAGCGTTTCTTGTCCATTAAATTCCCCTTTATCAAGCTTTACAAACATTCCAAGTCCTGCCTCAATGGGCGATATATCGGCCGAAAGTTCGTGCCCATATAAAGGAAAACAAACTTCAAATCTCAATGTGTCACGACAACCTAAACCAGCAGGAAGCAATCCAAGGGGGCTCCCGACTTCCATGATTGTATCCCATAAATAGGTAGCATCATTCGGGCTGCAGTAAATTTCAAATCCATCTTCTCCCGTATACCCAGTTCTCGATAACAATACTTTTTTGCCAGCAATTTCGATTTCAGGCATAAACCAGTAATATTTTAGTTCTGAAAGCGGCACATCAGTCAATTTCGATACAATCGTCTCTGATAATGGTCCTTGCAGGGCGATCTGGGCTGTTTCATTAGAAATATTGGTAAGGTTAACATCAAATTCTTCGGCATTCTCCTGCATCCAATTCCAATCTTTCTCAATGTTTGCTGCATTGATAACCAGGAGATAATGATCGGCATCCTTTTTGTAAACTAATAGATCGTCTACCGTTCCCCCATGCTTATAGCACATGGGTGTGTAGAGTATTTGATTTCTTTCCAGTTTGGAGACATCGTTGGTTACTAACCTTTGGAGAAAGCCAAGTGCATCTGGTCCATTGACTACTACCTCCCCCATATGGGATACGTCAAATAACCCTGCTTTTGTTCTGACGGCCTGATGTTCATTCTTGATTCCAGTGTACTGGACCGGGAGAGACCAACCGCCAAACTCCACAATTCTGCCACCATACCGCAAATGCGTCTCATACAGCGGTGTCTGTTTTACTGTCATGAAAACCACTCCAATCTTTCTTTAATACATTAAAAAGGACAGAGAACAAGAGT
>DJJR01000031.1:23386-98041 GCA_002434245.1 Pelosinus fermentans | reverse complement strand
ACTCTTGTTCTCTGTCCTTTTACCTGAGAGATTCGCCCGCAGCGGGGCTCCCCATCGGCGACACTTTCGGTTACGAAGTGTACTCTCCAGAGTTCGGTCCAGTTACGGTTTTTTTACCTGAGAGTTTGAACAAAGCTTTGCTCCTTCGGTGACGCTAGTTAAGCGTTCTCTCCCGCAACCATCATTCCGTATGTAGTTAATCTTTAGACCCAAAATAAGACAGAAACCAACGTAGTTGGCCTCTGTCTTATTTACCTCCAGAGAATCCCGAATATCCCGGTTACTCCTTGGGTGCCGCATAGCGATCTTTCCAGAGTTCCATTAGAATACGGTCCTTTTGCCTGAGAGTTTATTGCCTTTGCTCCTTCGGCGCCTGAAACCAGATCTCTCCCGCATCCCTCACATGGAATATTATAAATTTGCAAATAATTCGAATTTTCAATGTTATATTTTCAGTATATAGGATTGCTCTTAACCTGTCAATACTTGTGTTTAGCTTGTGAAAATGTATCATTTTCTGTTCTCATTACTAGCCAATACCTAAAGTCGTTTCACAATATTCATTTAAATTCAATAGTGACTTCCAGTTCTTCATCACTTGCATCACCCTCAGCATTTTCATCTTGAGGAATATCTTTCTTTATAAGTGCGAGTAAACCTACTGTTACGACCACTCCTACGGTAATCGCTATCAAAGCTCCTGGAATTACTTCTTTCATCACCGGAAAGGCAGCAATTCCCCCCATTGTAACCGGAGACTCCACACCAAATATCATGGCTAACCCTCCAGTTATTGCAGCACCGATTGCAGTACACGGAATAACTCTAAGAGGATCTCTTAGTAGAAACGGAAGTCCTCCTTCTGTGACCTGGAAAAGTCCTAGCAATATAGCAGAACGACCAGCTACTTCTTCCTGTTCCGTATATTTTTTCTTGTTCGTAAAAACTGAAGATATTCCTAATGCCAATGGCGGCACCATACAAGCACATACTTTTGCACCTTCGGGACCAAAAATTCCATCAGCCATTAATCCATTTGCAACAGTCGTACCAATTTTCCCAATAGGACCAGCCATATCGATACCTACTAAACCTCCAAGTATAGCTCCAAAAAGGAATTTTGAGCCTGACCCCATAGACTTAAATAAGGCTATCAGAATCCCTTGCAACCCGGCTAGGGGAGGTCCTATAAGAACACTCATAAGTAAAATAGCAGCTAGACCGCCTAATAAAGGTATAATCAATAACGGCATGAGAGGTTTTACTGCATCATGAACTTTCAAGTGTGTTTTTATGAACAAACAAAAATATCCAACCAAGTATCCTCCAATAATTCCTCCAATAAAACCGATTTTCATATTTACTGCAAGCACACCAACTAGCAAGCCTGGAGCAATCCCCGGGCGATCGGAAATAGAAAAAGCAATAAATGCAGCAAGTATTGGAACAACTAATCCCATAGCTGCTTGTCCACCATTAAAAAGTATATACCCAATAGTACCTGGGTGATCTAGAACGGTCGCCCCCCCAATCATAGCACCAATTGATTGCAGAATACCACCCGTCGCTATCACCGGGATCATGTATGAAACACCGGTCATCATGTGTTTAGACAAAGATGAAAATAGATTTTTCTTGTTTTTCTCACTCATAATGAGTAACCTCCTTTGATTAAATAATATAAAGTTCTAACCTTAAGGGGTTAAATTAGTCAGTCTTCCTTCTTAAATCACTTTTAAAAATTCTTCAGTGGTTTTAGCCTTTTCAACTTTTTCAATCACTTCTTTTTTTATCAAGCTTCTAGCTAGCTCCGAAAGCATGCGAATATGAATACCATTATTTTCGCTGTTAGGTATGGCTAAAAGAAATACAAACTGAACCGGTTTGTGATCTAAACTCTCCCATTCAATAGGTCTCAATAGTCGTACAAAAGCTATGCTGGCTTGGTTGACACAGTCTTCCTTTCCATGAGGTATGGCAATACCCTCGCCAATACCCGTTTCTGACAGTGTTTCTCTATAGTATAAGGCCTTAAGAAATTTTTCTTTTGAAGATATAATGTCAACTTCCAAAAGTTGATTTACCAGATATTCGAATACTTCTTCTTTCGTACTTAAATCTACATCAAAAGAAATACACTTTTCTTTTATAATTTGTGATAATTCCATTTGATCACCTACTCTGTTAATATTTTCAATATATCATCATATGATTGGGCTTTAATCAAAAGGTTGTGACTACTCATAAAATATAATTTGTAATAAATGTTTTTCAGTACATTGGTCGCCCAGATTGAATCTTTTTTTGTTAAGGCAATAAAAACAATCAAATCGACCTCATCGTCTCCCCACAATATAGGCTGTTCAAGTGTTACGATAGCTAGCGTTGATTGTATCACTGAATCAAAGGTAGCATGAGGTAACGCTACTTTCATGCCAATAGAAGTAGAATTTATTTTCTCCCTATTATAAATGCGCTCAAAAAATGTATCCTGAACTAATCCTTTTTTCACTAGCCGTTTTGATACAGTTTTGATAATTTGATTTTGATTTTTCCATGCAGGATGAATAAATGTTTCTAATACTATGTTTTCAAAAATGTTTTTCCCATCAATGGAATGATTATAAATAAAAGCATCTATTTTCTTTATATCTTCTTCTTTTATCAATGGATCGACCAATATCGTAGGTAAATCGGTTTGAATAGGAAAAGTTGATAAAACTAAGTCTACCTCATCACAATAGTGCTTATTGTTAAAGGAGGCTACACTTTCAATGCCCACAACCTTTAGTTGCGCATACCGTTGCCTGATCCTTGTAGCAATTAATTGGGAAATCCCAATACCGCTGCTGCATACGATCATCACTTTCAAATACTCTTTTGTTCCTTCTATCATGGATTGAATGTGAATTGCAATAAAAGCAGCCTCATCTTCCGATATATCCTTTCCTATATAGCGCTTAAATATGGAGTTTGCCATCCAGGCAATGCCATATGCTTCAGGATATTCTTTCTTGATCGTTTCCAATAACGGGTTTTCCAATTTTAATCCATACTCAATTCTATTAATCATCGGACGAAGATGTATCCGCAAATTATCCAGATATTTTTCATTGTCTATGATAATTTGCTTTGCATTATTCACCAGCCTTATAATTTCTTCAGCTACTCGTTTAACAGTATTTTCTTCCCCAACCTCGCCTAACTTAAATATAAGGGAGGAGTCTTTTACCATTTTAGTTGAAATAATGTGTAAAAACAAAAAGTATATTTCGCTATCAGAGAAATCCACTTTGTAATAAGTCGATATCTTTTCGCTTAATTTTTTAGCGAGTGTATATTCATCTTGATATTCAGAGATATTGCTTGTAATCGAATATGGGACATAATTCCCATCTATGATTCGTCGGATAGAGATTGCGATATGGATTGCCAAGGCATTGAAAGATTCATCTGCAAATAAGCCATCAAGTTCAGACTCATATTCCTTAAGGATTATAAATATATAATCCGGGTTGATATTTAACTGTTGGAATATTTGCATTTCAATCGGTCCACATAAATCATCGGAAAGTTGAAAAAGCGGTTTACGATTACCTTTGACGAGGTCACCGCTCAAGAAATCTTTGAGAGCAATGCGAATATCTTCTTCCTTTCCAATAACCTCCACACCTTTCCCTGGCTCTCTGGTCAGACTTAAATGATATTTTTTTAACCATTTTTCAATATAGTTTAAATCATTACTAATCGTTGACTCCGAGACTTTAAAAATTGACGAATAATAACTCAGTTTTTCAATTTCTCTATTTTTTAAACTATCAGCTATTAATTTGTTTCTTCTTAAAGTCGCATTAGAATATTGCTTTCGATCCGGACTTTGTATTAAAAAATCACTTAATTCATTGATTGCTGAAAAGTCTCCGACCAGAGTGAGTCCTTTATCTTGCTGATTACTGACCTCAAGCCCATAACAACTTAGAGAGCCATTTATTTCACTGATTTCTCGATAAATAGTTCGTTTGCTGACATTTACTATTTTTGCAAGTTCTTCTATGCATAGGCTTTTTGTGCTATCCATTACTAGATCAAGTATTTTACTTTTGCGGAAAGATTCTTTTATTCTTTTCATCTAATCATTCCATTGCTTTTTATTTCAAAATCTTATCCAGAAAAACAGATTCTGTTTTATCCTACGGACTTTGCTAGTCATTTCTTCGCTTTAAGTTGTTCCTCTATTTTTTTAATTAATTGTTCAGGCTGTTTAATGGCAACCGTAACCGAAACTCTCACGATTGGTTTGCCTTTAAATCGTTCTTCCCCATTAATGTTTATATCGGCTGCAATGATCACTATATCCGCAGCTTTAACATCCTCTTCCGTAAGAATATTTTCAGCTCCAACACTGCCTTGGGTTTCAACTTTTATTTGATGTCCTAATCTGTCGGAAGCTTCAATTAATTTGTCTTTGGCAATAAACGTATGGGCTACACCCATCGTACACGCAGATATTGCTATTATTTTCATAACAATTTCACTCCTTTATCCACTCGTTGATTATTTTCACTAAATACCGAGTTAGCTTCTGAATTTTATTCTAATTCTCTTTTATGAACTAGCTTTACAAATTTTTCTGAAATTTCAGCAATGGCATTATATCCATCTTTTTCAGCATTTGTTAAAGCGCTGCCAACGCAAACAATACTTGCACCATTACTTAGCCAAGTTTGAATATTTGATTCATTTACTTTACCACTTATCAAAAATTCTGCTTGTGGAAAAGGTCCTTGTAACTCTTTGATTACTGTTGGCGAAAACGTTGAAGCTGGAAATAGTTTTAAAACTTCTATCCCTAGTTTCAGAGCTTGATAGATGCTATCGGGGTTAGATACCCCAGGGATATAAAGAATACCATATAAGTTGCATAATTCTGCCACTCCGGCATCTAATACAGGGGAAACAATAAATTGGGCACCATTATTAATTGCCAGCCTGGCACTCGTTTTATCTAATACAGTTCCCGCACCGATCAGAACATTCGTATTTTCATACTCCAAATTCAATACTTTTATTAGTTCGAGTGAATTTTTCATTGTTAGTGTTATTTCTATTATGGAAATACCGCCTTTGATTATATAATCCACTACCTCTTTTACATTTTTGCTATCAGTCCTTACAACTGAAACAATTTTACTCTCCATCATCCTATTCAATACTTCATACTTTTTCATTCATAACCCCTTTTCTTCCATTCCATATTTTATCAAAAATAATGCGGCGTCATCACTTATTCTTGAATTTATTATATCTCAGGATTTTGTGCTTGCAACTGTTTGTTCTTTCATTTTGGCAACAGAGATAATGCCAATTGCTGAAAAAGTTTTATTGATAACAGGTTCTTCGAGGGTAACTTAGCCCCCTTGCACTGAAGTGCAGGTTTATTCGGAAAGATGTATACTTTAAAGGATTCCCATTTTGATCCTAGGACTCTTCATAAATAGTTATTGAAGTTAGTAATATACAAAAAGCAAAGAGTGTTAGAAAAAATTCTAATACTCTCTGCTTTGATTTATTCCTAGTTATCTTTCGTAGCAAAGACGGGTTCCTTGTCCAATAAACCCTTGAATAATCAGCGCAATATCATATTTTATTAGAAAAATCAAAGACAGTTTCTAGATGCTATTACCTTAGTCTCCTACGCTGGTAATTCGGTAACTTTAGCATCACGGATCGGTTTCGCAAAGATAGCCACTGCTATGGCACCAATAGTAGCTAAGCCACCGGCCAAGAAAAATGCACTATTGAAGCTGCCAGTACCTTCCACAATAAAACCGGTAATACTAGGTGCCACAATGCCAGCTATATTTGACAAGAAATGGACAAAACCACCAACACTGCCCACACTTTCCCCGCTAACAGAATCCTGAATAATCGCCCAGTACGATGGAATCGTGAGATAGGCAAAAAATATTCCAAATGACATCAATGTTACAGCCATCATTGGTGACCGCACTACGCCGCACAAAGCGATGGCAATAGCACCTGCTATCAAAAAGACAGTAATCACGATCTTCCTGGCAAATAGCAAATCCCCAACGCGTTTATAAATAGAGTCTGATAAAAATCCACCTAACGCAAAGCCTAAGCATCCACCGATCCAGGGAATAATACTGACAATGCTCATATCCTTAATACTCAAATTATGTGCCATGACTAAATAACTGGGAAACCAGCTCAAAAAGAAATATGTAATGTAGTTGCATGCAAAGAATGCTAAAATTGTGACAAGAATGACTGGCTGCTTGACAAAGAAAGTAAAAGGACGTTTGGATGAAATCTTAGAAGCGGTAACTTTACCTTCCTCAATTTCCTTTACTTCTTCGAGAGAAACTTTCGGATGATGACTTGGCAAATCAGCAACTACTTTCCACCACAATAAAGTCCACACTATGCCAAAAGCGGTAAGAGTGAAGAACGAAACACGCCAGCCCCATTGCAGCGCAACAAGGCCAACAACTGGTCCGGCAACTGCTGCTCCAAGTGCCATGCCAGAATCGGTAATCCCTTTAGCCTTTGCCCGCTCAGAAGCGGGAAACCAATTGTTTATCATTTTATTCGATACTGAGCTGACAGGTCCCTCACCCATTCCAAATAAAACTCTAAAAATAAACAAAGAAGTAAATCCCCAGGCAATTGCTGGAGCACCAGCAAAACATGACCACAAAATCATTGCGACAGCAATCGTTCTTTTAGGGCCATAGATATCAGAAAAATAGCCACCGATAAAGCAAAAAAGCGCATAGCCAATAGAAAAACTACTAAAGATGGTTCCCATCTGACTGGGGGTAAAGTTGAACTCTCTCATTACATACGGTGCCGCTATTGATAATGCAGCCCTATCAATATAGTTGATAAAAGTGCAAGAAAATAGCATTGCTAAAATCACATACCGATATCGTTTCATAAGTTTTTCCTCCAACTATCTTTTTATTTTTTTTGCTGATTTTTATTCATCTGCGCTAACGTATCAAAATTATCTTTTAAATCCAAGTATAATTTTTCATAAAGTCTGAATTGCTCTCGATACTGTTCATAATGTTTCGAATTCGGCTCCACGATTGAGGAGTAATCGATGACACCGCGGGCAACTTCAACTGGATTTTTAATGATACCAATGCCGATTCCTGCCAAAATTGCATCACCCAAGGTCTCCGTTTCATTGATTTTCAAACGAATAATGGGTCGTTCTACTATATCGGCTAAAATCTGGGTCCAGATACGACTGTTCGCTGCGCCGCCTCCCAATGACAGATTCTCAACTTTTTTCCCTAAACCCAACCAAATATTTAAATTTTGCTTAATGGCAAAAGCAATTCCTTCTAGCATGGATCGTACGAAATCACCATGTGTGGTTCCTAAATTTATTCCAAAGAACACGCCACGAGCATTTGGATTCCAAATAGGTGATCGTTCCCCCGCCAGATAGGGAAGATACGTGAGTCCTTTAGCCCCCACTTGTGACTGCTCTGCGGCTTGATCCAAAATAGCATAACCGCTTTTTCCATTCTCTCTTGCCTTTTCTACCGCAGCACCGCCTAACGTATCTCGAAACCAACGCAATGATACGCCGGCACCATTTATGGCTGCTATACTGAGCCATCTTTCCGGCAAGGCACTAGGGCAATTCATAAAACGATTGTCAAAATACGGCTTATCAGTCGTTAAGCACAATCTGGCGCATGTGCCAATCGCCAACAAAGAATCCTCCGGATGGATACCACCAGCGCCAACCGCTGCGGCTACCGTATCCATGGCTCCAGCAACAACCGGTGTACCGGCTTTTAATCCTGTAGCCATTGCTGCAGCTGTAGTCACTGCTCCCACGATTTCCCAAGCTTCATATCGCCGTGGAAGCTTCTCCACCGGAAAACCGATCTTTTCCATTAACCCATAGGCCCAATCCCGGGAGCGAATATCGGCTAAAGCAGTAGTAGCCATTCTGGACGTATTAATGGTAAATTCGCCTGTTAATTTGCCAATAATAAAGCCACTGGGCACCAAAAATCGGTATGTATTTTCAAAGATATCCGGGCGATGAGACATAAACCATCTTATGGTTGGCAGGGCAAAAGTTCCCGGCGCCACTCGGTTGCCAGTAATCGCAAAAAGATTTTCTTCGCCGATGGTTTCCCGAATCCAGCTGACTTCTTGCATTCCTCTTTGATCAAGCTGCATGATGGCATTGTAAATAGGCCGGCACTCTTTATCCACAGGAATGATAGAATTCGTGCAGCTAACCCCAATCGCTTTGATTCGCTCGGCAGAAATTCTTGAATCGTTAAAAATACGATTACAATTGTTAATTGTCGCGTTCCACCAATCGTTAGGGTTTTCTTCACACCACCCGGGTTGTGGCGAATGCATGGTATATTCTTCATAGCCGCTGACAACAGGAATTCCTGTCAGATCATATACCGTGCATTTGCAGCCAGTCGTTCCAATATCAATACCCAACAATAATTGCTCTGTATCTTCTTTCACTACTACCACCCCCTATTTAATCCTCACAGCCATTCCCTAGCTTACGCCAAGCTCGTTCAAAGCCTGGGGAGATAGGGGAGCACCTGCTTGTTGCAACAGCATAAATAGTTTAGCATTTTCTTCGATTTCTTCAGCAATTCCCATTGCTTCCTCCACTGTAGAACCAACTACAATAAAACCATGATTCGCAAGCAACGCTGATTTTCGCACTCCCATAATACCTTGCACCTGCTGCGCTAATTCCAGAGAACCCGGACGTAAATATGGCACTACCGGCAGTTTTCCTACTCGTATTGCATAACCAGGAGTAAAGATTGGCATAGCGCATTCCCTGTCCAACTCCCTAAGGCATGAAACTGCTACAGAATATGTGGAGTGAACATGGATAACCACATTACATTCAGACCTTTCATGATAACAATTTAAGTGCATCCAATATTCTTTCGAAGGCTTAATGTTCCCCGAATAATGACCAGCGCTATCCAGTACAACAATTTCATTTTCATTAATGAACCCCAATGATCGACCTGTCGGCGTAATTAAGATTTGATTACCGGATCGAAAACTTATATTCCCGCCTGGCCCACTTACCATGCCGCGCTTGTACGCTTGATGGCTTAATGCAACCAGTTGATTTGCTGTTAATATCTCTTGCATAATTTCTCCTCCTACTTTAAGTTTTCGCACCAAAAGTATGGCTAACGGTATGATCTTCCCCCCTCTGGGGACTGATTCCAGGAGATTCCTCAATGATCGCCCCCGCCTCTTGGCTGTTGGCAATCAAGCTGATGATTTCTGGAACCTAGTTTATAAGCCTTGTGTTCACTGCCATAGGCAAAGGAACCCTTCTAACAACCTTCCTCTCCATTTTTTCGTTTCTCATTGAAGACATGTGTCAACTGCGCTATAATGGAGACAAATTACAGTTGGAACACTCCTTTATTTCCCTTCGATTTTTTCCTCTGGCAGCAGCATTTGGTCTTGCTATGACGATCATGCAGTGTCTTTTCGACACATTCCAAGACAGACGTTGCCCTTGTGTGTGAGCTTATTCTGCATAAGCCCAAATTGTCCTTATCTCTACTCTTTATTATTCATTTCTTTTGTCAGGTTTTAGAAGTTTTTCCTATGCCTGTTTTTTTAGTTGACTTTACTATATTTATTTCAGGCAACTTTTTGTTGATTATTAAAGAGTATTAAAACAGATTTACATTTTAAACCCAGACATTTACGTTTTAATATGGATACGTTATAATGATACTGTTGCAATTTCGAAGTTCCATAATCACATAACTACACAGCAATAGCCACTTCTTTAAAATGAAGCATTACTTTGCTTTCCACGCTTAAATGCTTCATTTTAATATGCTTGTTTATCTTTATATTTTTTTATTGTATTCGCTAATGCTTCACCACACTTTTCATTCAATAGTTGCGTTTCTATGCAACCTTACTCGCTAGAACATTTGCACGTCTTAAGGATAAAAAACATAAGCGATCACGTTCAACATAGATTGAAAGTGATTTGTTCTTGTGTAATGCCTCATTTCGTGCATTCTAAGTGCAACCACCTCCATTCATCCCACCATCTTTCAAAGTCCACATTCAGAAGACTTTCTTTCTATTATTTTAGTCCACATTTAGAAGACAGTCAAGGGGGTTTTTTATGTTTAGACAAGAAATTTTTTGTGAACGCTTACGAACATTAAGGCTATCTCAAAATCTTACCCTTGAACAATTAGCCAATGAATTAAATTTAGTTAAGCAAACTATAGGTAATTGGGAAAAAGGTATTCGTACTCCTAGTCTTGAAGCCAGCATCACCCTAGCTGAATATTTCAACATTTCGTTAGATTATTTAGTTGGCTTATCCAATAGCCCAAAGAAAAGATAAGTATATGCATGGTAGGAACGTCCCTACCATGCCACTATAAGAAGCAGAGAGTATTAGAAAAAATATTTTTCTAATACTCTCTGCTTTAATTTATCATCGTTTTAAGGATTACTATTAAAATAAGACTTTATGTAAAGCGCTGTGAGGTGCTGGCAATACGAGTTGATCGACTAAGAATCCGCTATCATGTATGGCATTGCTGCCAGCCTTAATGGCAGCGGTTACCGCTCCTACATCGCCAGTTAGTGTCACCATGGCTTTGCCGCCCATTCCTCTTGCCAGACGAACTTCAATCAATTCCACATTGGAAGCTTTTACTGCCGTATCTGCTGCAATAATCGCAGACGCTACGGAATAGCTTTCAATTACCCCCAGGGATCTTACTTCTTTGACTTCGGTACAGCCTGACAATGCTGGGAAAATACTGTCATGCAAATTAGGAAGTATAAATTCATCCACAACATTTTCGGCGCCGCTTACTGCCGATCCACTTCTGACTGCGCTTTGGACGGCTCCTACATCACCTGCAACCATGACAACATACTTGCCAGGGCACATGGCTTGTGCCATAAGGATCTCTACGTTGGCTGCCTTTAGCATGGCATCTGCTGCTAAAAGACCTCTGGTGATATTTTTTAATTCTAATAGACCAATAGCACGCTTCATTTTTATGTCCCCCCTGTTATCCTAAACCGCCCGGATACCAATACTAGTGTCTACCCTACAGATCTCTCCTGATATACTGGCATGTAAATTAGCTCCCACCACTGCGCCTTCAGGTATCGTTCCAATTAAATCACCTTTTTTAACTATATCTCCTACTTTAACAATTGGTAAGGCTGGCGCTCCAATATGCTGAGAGAGAGGCAGCGTAACTTCTTTTGCAACCACTTGGTTTGCACTCAATGGTGCTTTTACATCATATTGCGCAATACCGAGACGAGCTGTCAAACGTTTGGTAGGAATTAAACGATTTATACGGGTTGCCAGAGCCTGCTGTGGTTTATTATTATGAGGATTTTTTATCCCGGCTTTTCCCAATTGCTTTTTTAGTTCTGCATTCACTCTGCGGGGCGATAACCCCATGGAACAGCCAAAGGTATCACATGCACCACATTCTGAACACAGCAAAGCACGAGAAAAAATAGCCGACTCCCCTACCTGTCCTTTACCAATCGCCTGCATGATACGATGAGGCTCTAAACTATGACCTAACAGGTGGCGCGGACAAACATCGGTACAGGCTAAACAATTACAGCATACTGCCTTGGCCCGATTGGCAATCATCTGCCATGTTGTATTTTTTTGGGTAATTAAGGAATGGTCCACAGGTAAAACCAAGATGCCTCCTGTAGTTTTGGTAACGGGTGCGTCTGAGGTGATTAATTTGCCCATCATCGGACCACCGTCAATAATGGCATATGGGTTCACAAGTGCTCCTCCTGCCAAAGCAATCAGTTCCTGTACTTTCATACCAATGGGTACTTTTAATGTGATTGGTTTGGCTACGGCACCGCCAACTGTAACATATTTATCCGTTACGCCTTGGCCTTTTAAAGCGTCTGCAATATTGATTAGGGTCTCAACATTCGCCACGACCACTCCTACGTGGAGAGGTATACCGCCTTCGGGTACAATTCTGCCCGTGACTTCATGAACAAGTACTTGCTCATCCCCAGCTGGATAAATGTCAGGTAAAAAGAACAATTCAATTTCCTGATCATCTATCTCTTTTATAGCAGCCTGGAGGTTTTTCGTGGCTTCTTCATACTTACGTTTTAGGCCAATATAACCGCGTTTTGCCCCAGTGGCCAGCATCACTGTTTTCAAGCCTAGAACCATCTTCGTACTTTCTGCTGCCATAATATGCTGATGAGCTCTTAATAATGGTTCGCATTCCGCACCATTAACAATCACAAATTCAACAGCAGCGTTGATTTTAACATGGGTAGGGAAACCAGCTCCGCCAGCACCCACTACACCTGC
Organism: Pelosinus fermentans; assembly: GCA_002434245.1. Lineage (GTDB taxonomy): Bacteria > Bacillota > Negativicutes > DSM-13327 > DSM-13327 > Pelosinus > Pelosinus fermentans_B. The sequence goes on along the minus strand of DJJR01000031.1, from coordinate 85,623 downwards.
TGCTTTTACCGCGGCGACAATCTCGTCACGCATTTTCTATCAGCTCCCAACCTTTCATCTATCCACTGACTAAATCGCTCTAAGACTCCCAATTATACAATTGGAAGCACTAGAGCGACTAAGCCTGAAGGATAAGTACAACCCAGATTCAGATGAAGTAAAGACTCCATCTGAATCAAGAATTTTTTAATTAGACAATGGAGAAAGCATCAACGAGAACGCATCGTCTTTGCCGGGTAAAGCTGCGTGGTGAGGTTATTCCTTCACCCGTTGGACCAGCAAGAGTAAAGCTGGTAAAGCCTTCTCCGCCCACTCCAATTCCTGCATAGGAAGGAGCATTCTTGACAAAAATGGTCGTTTCAACCGCTCTGGCAAATCGGGTTAAGTGATCAACGTTTTTAGAGTGCATCGCTGCCGTATGGCGATTGCCATGCTCTACTCTTACGGCCACTTCAATGGCTTCATCAATATCTTTTACCTGTACTACCGGTAATACAGGCATCATTAGCTCTTCAATAACAAAAGGATGATCTGCTGGTGTTTCGCATAGAACAACTCGTACACTATCCGGTACATCAATACCAATTTTGCTTAGTAGATACTTTGCATCTTTACCAACATAATCTTTATTAATACCATAGCTTCTTTTCGGCTTGTCGGTGCAGCCTTCTGCTATCTTTTCTTCCTGCACTGTCATGATAACGTCAAGCAGGCGATCAATATTGGATCCTGAAATAAGATATGCACCATATTTTTGCATGTAGGTAATCAATCGATCTGCAATCGATCCTATGGCAATTACTTCTTTTTCTGCGATACAAGGCAAGTTATTATCAAAGGAGCATCCTGCAACAATATCCCGGGCTGCCTTTTCAATGTCTGCAGTTTCATCTACGATGACAGGAGGATTGCCAGCCCCTGCACCAATGGCTTTTTTACCGGAGGATAAGACTGCCTTAACGACTCCAGGACCACCTGTCGCTACTAACATATTGATTCCTGGATGTTTCATCATTTCATTAGCTGCCTTGATGGAAGGATTCGCCACTGAAGTTAATAGGTTACTTGGACCACCTGCTTTAACGATGGCTTGATTCAACAGTGTGATGATCTTCATGGATGTATTTTTTGCAGTAGGATGCGGGCTGAAGAATACAGCATTGCCGGCTGCAATCATGCCAATTCCATTGCAGATAACCGTTTCTGTTGGATTCGTGGTAGGGGTAATGGCACCAATGACACCATAAGGTCCCATTTCAATTAACGTTAAACCATTGTCACCGCTCCAAGCCTGGGTAGTTAGATCTTCTGTGCCAGGTGTTTTAAGAGCAGCTACCTGATTCTTGATAATTTTATCAGATACTCTTCCCATACCGGATTCGTCTACAGCCATTTGCGCCAGAATTGTGGCATTTTCATAGGCTACATCTCGCATTGCTTTGATGAGCACTTCTCTTTTTTCTAAAGATAGAGTTTTTAACTCTTGATATGCTTTGCGGGCTGCAGCCACGGCTTCATCAACCGTTTCAAAAATTCCGTCACCATAACCAGTTGGAGCTGCTTTTGCTCCGGTTTGCATTTTTGTTAAAATTTCTAATGTTATTTTCTCAATTAAAGCTTGATCAATACTCATATAATCTCCTCCTATTAGTATATTGAGTCATTTAAAACATTGGATAAGTTTGCAAGGATTTTTTCGTCCAGCAAGGCGGAGGATCCGATCCGATCAGATCGAGAATCTGTAAGGTGGCGACAACGAAGCAGGGCGGAAAAAGACTGCAAAATTACCATTGCTTTTAGGTGACGCAATGTACTAGGTACCATCTAGTTAATAAGCAGCTAGAGCTGCCCTAGCAACTGTTATGTCTTCCTCAACTGTTCCGCCGCTTACACCTAACCCGCCAATTACATTTCCTCCAGCAATAAGAGGAAATCCACCGCCAAAAGTGATAAATCTACCATTACTTGCCGTATTTAAACCAAATAGCAACTGTCCTGGCGCTACCACAGAAGCAACTTCTTCTGTAGACATTTTTAAGGCAAGAGCAGTATAGGCTTTATCAAGGGCTATCGAAATACTTCCTAGTAAGGCACCATCCATACGATGCTGTGCTACCAGGTTTCCCCCTGCATCGACTACTGCAATTACCATAGGTACTCCTATTTCTGTTGCTTTTTGTTCCGCTGCTGCGATCAGTTGTTTTGCTTTTCCTAATACACTTACGTGTTCTTCTCTTTTGTCCTGTGATTTTTCGCCTTCCAATGCTGCTAACACTTTACTCTTAACAGTCAGCATGACTTCCTCTTGTTCTACACATCGTGCTAACACATATAAGAAATCGGAAAGGCGATTTAAATATAAGGATACTGGTACAGTAACTTTTTCTTCTCTTTTCAAACGGATAACACAACGTTCTGCCCGCCGTACCATCGTTCGTGCCAAATCCAATGCTGCACTGGCAGAACAAGTGCCAGGCGTTATAAAATAATTTTGGGGAATCCGTTTTTGCTCTAACTGGTCAATCATCGACTCAAGCCTAGCAACATGTGCTTCTGTAATACGGTAATCAACAATTTCTAACGATTCCGTTGCCAAGTCTGCATTTAAGGCAATTAACTCTTTTTGAACAGAATCAAGCATGTCGACCGCCCAAGGTGATTGATGCATTAAAGACTTGCCTAAGCCCATAGCAGAAGTTGCTTCGTCTACTGTTCCATAAGCCTCTACCCGTAAACTATCCTTATACACTCGCTGCTTACTCAGCAAGCTGGTTTGTCCTTCATCTCCCGTTTTTGTATATACTTTCATCATACACTACTCCTCGAGTAAAGCTGTATTTAACTCGACATTATCATTTTGACTTTACCCCTGCAAAAGCTCTACACCGCATTCTCGAGCGACATCCCTAGCCAGTGGTGTCAGAATGGTCCCTTTAGGAACTGTGATACTCTTCGTACCATTTTGTGCAGCAGTCTGTATTGCGGCTGCATCCAGCACCGCCTTTTTGTGAGCTGGCTTACTTACTGCTTGCTCCTCTGTATGTTCCACTGTCATCTGCTCTTCTCGGCATAATCGTTTTTGACTGACTTTTGCGATGCTGTCCACAGGAACGAGTTCCATACCAAAGTCTGCTAATTTCTGCAGATTTCCCTGCAAGGCTTTTATAAGACCTGGGGATGAGTTGCCCATAGTATATTGTGCCCGCCAGCTGTCCAAAGGATCGGCAGCATTACATGCGGCAACTACCGGTTTCCCCATCATTAATCCTTGCAGAATCAACGTTGAAACCATGGTATCGGAAAAAGTATGGGCTACCTTCGCTGCTGTATTTTGGGTGAGTACAGGAATAATAACAATATCTGCTTCCCGCAATGTCTTTCCTGGATACGGCGAATGGGCAGTAACAATATCAATGTGACTGCCCAGTGCCTCTGTTACTCTTTCAATTCCCAAGATTTGTTCAGCAGATGCAGATAAAACTGCTGTTACCGCAAAACAAAGGCCCTGTAATTTTTTAATTTCGACTAAACCCTGTTCAAATCCAATGGTTCCACCAGTGAAAATAATTAAAGCCTTATGTTGAGATGGAAGGGATTGCCCCTGGGTAACAGGATTTTGTTGCAATTGACGCAGAATTTCTTTTGTAACAAGCTGCACCATTTCTTCATTGTCCATGTTACACCTCCTGGCATCGAGCTAGGGTTACCACGTCACCACTTTTTAGACCAGTGGCGTTTGCCTCATCCGTATCAATATGGAATTCCAAGCGAAAATCAGGCTTTACACGCACTAACACATTCTTTAGTATTGTCGATCTAGTTCCACTAGTCTCAACCCATACACGCTCTCCATCTGAAACACCAAAATGCCGAGCATCGTCTGTATGCATGTGAATATGTCTGGTTGCACAGATCAAACCTTCTGATAAAGTAACTGAACCCTGGGTACCAACAATCGTTATACTTGCTGATTGTTCAATATCACCCGAATCACGTAAAGGCGGCACAACACCAAGACTAAATCCGTCGGTACGGGATATTTCAGCTTGTGTTGTCTTGCGCACAGGTCCTAAAACCCGTACACCTCGAATGACACCTTTTGGTCCCACCATAGTGACCGTTTCCGCTGCAGCAAATTCACCCACTTGTTTTAGATCTTTTTGCCGCGTTAAGGTATGACCAGCACCAAACAATATTTCAATATGCTCAGCAGAGAGGTGGATGTGACGGTTCGATACTCCCACAGGAATTTCCATACTTCTTGGCTCTTGTAAGGTAGTCTTCTCCAGAGCCTGCATGACTTGTTTTACGACTTCATCCAATATATTCTTTTCCACTATCACACCTCAATCCACCTTTTTTTCTACTTTTATTCAAAAACTGCTAAATCACTCTACTGCTTCCTTCTTTCGCAAGTGGAAGTATTAGTACAGCATCAACTCTAATTTATACTTACAGTTTTAGAGTTGACACTGTCCTAGTGCAGTTACGATTACCTGGAATTAAAACGTTCTAATGAATCGTAATTCTTTATAAAGATTCGTCAATTTTAGGAAGAATTTTCTCAATATCAGTATGAGGACGTGGAATGACATGAACTGAAATCAGTTCACCCACTCTTTGAGCTGCTGCAGCTCCTGTATCAGTAGCTGCTTTTACTGCTCCTACATCACCACGTACTAAAACAGTCACCAAACCAGATCCAATTTTTTCATAACCTACTAATATTACATTAGCCGCCTTAACCATTGCATCTGCAGCTTCTATTGCACCTACTAAACCTTTTGTTTCTACCATTCCTAAAGCTTCTCCACGCATATTATTCCGCCTCCTTATTATTTCTATCATAATGAATACAAGTTATCTTAGGGTCACCCTTGACTCTAGGGCAAGCAGGATCGCCGCAAATGTTACAATAACCGGATACCTTTTTCGGTTGTTCTGCAACTGGCAATTGTTCACTCGGCTCTATCTTTTTTTTTTCTGCTGCTTCGATTTCCTCTTGTACTTCTAACTGCAGTTCGTCTACTGCAACAATTTCTTTATCTTTCTGAATTTCTTCAGATTTTTCTTTTTCAACGACCGAATTCTTTTTTTCTTTGAATCCCACTGTATCCTTGGTTGTTACAATGCCGGACAACGTTTCATGGGGTCTAGGTATAATATGAGTAGCGAATACCTTGTTGACCTTACTGCCAGCTGCTTTACCAGCTTGAACAGCAGCTGAGACTGCACCAACGTTGCCAGTCAATTTAATAACTATCATTCCGCCACCTTTTGTCATCTCATAACCAATTAACTGTACATTGGCTGCTTTCAATGCTGCATCAGCGGCTTCCAATGCTGCAGCTAACCCAACGATTTCAATGAGACCTAAAGCGTTTTGGACCATGCTTTCACCTCCCCATGGTCATGTGCACTTTCTTGAAGAACCTTTTGGACGATACGGTAGACTATCTGGTATAAGTCATCCCGATTTGTTTCATAGCTTTCATTTTTTGACGGTCTGTCTTTAAAGGGAATTCCTTTTACTAAACGTGCAGCGTTATAGCCAAAATGCCGCCACTGGGCAGGACTTCCGGCTTCTTGTAAGGAAAAGAGCGGTTTTTGGGCAGGCAGCTTGACATAATGAATGCATAGGTCTTCCGATCCAATTCCGACTCCCACTCCCAGTTTTGACTTAGAAGCCCCTTCATAAGATAGTGCTGCGGCATTTGTTTCATTACTTTGCACCACAGTATAAGGTATTCCCTCTTCTTCCATTCCCGCTTGTACTTCGCGTAACTTCTCTTCACCGCCTGGGTGAGGAGCTAAATAGATGAGAATACAAGGTTTATTTTGATCTGGCAGCATAGCATCACGCCTCTCTGTCAAGATATGACAGTACCAGTCCAGTAGCTACTGCATTGCGTGAACCTTCAGAACCTCTAATATTTCCTCGTCCGCATACAATGCTATATTCAGCCAATGCATCGGTCACCATATCTCCTACTTCAAAATCCATGGCAGATCCTCCGACTAGTACAACAAACTCAATATGGCGAATATTGCCTGTAGGTGCCACGCGGCTTAAAGACCGAATTGCATTTGTTACGAAAACGCGTTTTTTAGCCTCCCGCCTTACGTGACGAATCTTATCCAAAGGATGAGAGCTGGGGATTGGAACCATTTCGCCATCTTTTAGAATTACCACGCGAGAAAAAACCTGTGGCGGAAGGTGCTGTTCATAAAAACGAACGGTTCCATCTTCCAGCCTGATATGATATAAACTTTCGACTTTAGCCAGTGGATATTTTTTAATATCCTCTGCCAAATCGAAATCATTTAATCCCAGTTCAGAATTGATCAGCATAGTAACCATATCACCGGCACCAGCCAAATGGATGGACAATACACGTTCGTCCCTTGTAATAATTGCCGCATCTGTTGATCCACCGCCCATATCAAGGATTGCCAAGGGCTTATCCGTACCGGGAGTTGTTAACGCTCCGCGAATCGCCATATTTGCCTCAACCCCTGCAATGACCACGTCTACACCCAAATTACTTCTCAATTGATTTGCAATTTGTTCCATAGGAAGGCGGCTTGTTTTTACCATGGCCGCTAAAGCCACAGCATTTTCCAGAGCAAATTCTCCTGCTAAACCGCCTTGTACTTTTTGCGGCACAAAGGTATCAACAGCCAGAATATCTTGTATTTTCATATCGCCAAGGTGCTGCTCTGTAAGCTCACTCATAACCTGACGAACCCTTTCTAACATTCCACTTACATGAGTGCCGGCTTCGCCTTGCACATCAAGAACCGGCTGCACTCTTTCCACCGTTTCCATAATTTTTCCAGCCCCAGATTCAACATCAATATCAGCTTTACCCTTTGATCCAAAGATGGTAATAAATCCTGCAGGGATGGTTCGTGCTTTTACATCACCTTGGGGGGTGCGCACAACAACCGCTGAACGATTGCCAATTAAGGCACGAGCAATGGGTACGACCATCTTTGTATCGCCAGCTGATAATTCAAATACTGTGGCGATTCCGTAGGGGTTTGACAAGGTTCTAATGGTTTGTCCCGGCTCTGCCACTTCTACAGCTGCCAGCATCCCAATAGGAACCTTTTCAATCATTGTTACTTCATCCACTACGGGTATTATTTTCTGCAAACGATTTGCAATAAGTACTGCATCATCTTGCCGTACAATGACTCCCTGTAGGTCAATCCCCCGTACTAATGCTTGATTCAGAATGCGAGCAGCATCTTCAAAATCAATGTTCTCGGGGATGACACAAATCACTTTTTCTCCAGAAGTAAGGCTTTCCAGCTGACTAAAAGAAACGGTCTGTCCGACACCTAAGCCTACACCGCCTGGGGTAGATGGGTTATGTCCAATCATCGTGGATTCTGTAATAATTGTTTCGGTAATGGTTTCCATTGCCAAGTCACCAATTACAGGTGTTGCTTCATTCAACCTGATTTCAGACAAGTCCGCCATTGTCATTCCAGATTTTGTCAATGCTTCTTCTAAAGCAATGACAATGCCTGGAATATTTTCAAGCGTACCTTTTATGCCTGTAGTCTTGACAATACTGCTGGTATAAAACTTTGTTACCTTTGCTGATTCCATTGCAGCCAAGCAAACTTCTGTTGTAGAATTTCCAATATCTACACCTGCAATTATAGCCATGAAAATTCCACCTTACTCCGCTCTGAGACGATTACGCCGTTCGTATACTCCTGCAGCCTCTCTCACAAAAGCGGCATTTATTTTTGCATTATATTTTGTATCTAATTCGTCTGCAATGGCTATTAATTCTGCTCTAGTGGACCGATAAGGACGAAGAGCATTGTAAATTTGCAGTATTCGATCATCGGGAATGGTCGTTAATTCAGCAGCACGTCGCAAATTGTCACCAAACTGCGTTCTGCCAACACCATCTGCGATTTCACCTTGCATACGTAATGTTTCAGGAGCAATACGCACATCCTGGGGCTTAACATCACCATTTAACACATTCGCTAAGGTAATATCGGAAAGTTTCTTCCCTGTAGGAGATTTTAATAACTCCGGTCTTTTGGTAGCTAAAGGATAGTCACGATCCGGATTTAATCCTTGAGCAGCCGCTGTTGAAACAGTTTGCGCTGCTGGTGCACTGCCTTTCGTCATGGATTTTAATACTTCACGAACCATATCTTCAATCATTTTTTCTTGAGACATATCAATCACCTCCGCTTAGTTAAATTTCACTTCGATTTCGACTGGCTTAGCGCCCTGAATTACATGTTCGGTTTCTTTTATGTGCAATACGGCTGCTTTTGCCTGAAACTTTGGTCTCGCCATTTGATCATTTTTCGTTGGTACTGGCACAGGGGATTCACCTTTTGCATATTTTGCCGCATTGCGCCCAATGGCACGATAGGCTGGCAAATCAAGTAAAGGAGATTGAGAGAACAGTTCCAGATTACTAAGTGGCGGCAAATCTTTCTGATGAATTACTGTTGTCCCTCTGGATTGTATACCAATCGCAATTCCAGATCCGCTTAGCTTAGTACCATCATGAGCATCAAAAGCAACGTCAGAAGTCCGCAGTACTCTTATCACTCTGGCAGTTAACCCTTCTTCTTCAATGCCTGCGATCATTTCACGCAATACATCACTGTGAGGAATATTTACAATGGTTTTATTTTGATATTTTCCAAAAGCTGGAGCCAACGCAATTACCACTTCATCGGCTCTTGTGCCTGGACGTGCTTCCCCTTTTTCCACTAAGGTCATGGGACGTCCTGTCGCAGCAGCTGTTGCTGTATTTGTAGTAGGTTTAGGCTGTTCCATACCTTGCAGCACTTGCAGAATGATTTCTCGAATCACTTGCTCGTTAATTTGCATTACACTACACCTCTCTTTCTAACTTAAGCATCATAATCAGACGGATTGATTGCCTGACTGATGTTTTTGATTTCATTCCATCTTTCATCACTAATTTGGTAGCCAGTTCCTGGACCTTGATAATCATTACGGCTGTTTACCGCACTGATAACATTAAAGTTTTTGTCCAGAATCGCGGAGGTATGGAGATAATCTCCGGAAATACGCTGTTTCAAAATATTTAAGATATGTTCCGCCAAATCGGTAAAGCCGGTTTTAGCCAATGCTTTAACGATATCGATGCCTGTAATTCCACGGTTCATTAGCTCTTGAGCAGCTTTTAAATCTTCAACTACATTACGTGCCGGCACATCTTTACTGCCGTGAGCATAAGTTGCAGCTTCTACTTCTTCATCGGTAATTGCCGGGAAGCCCAGTTCCTTAAATACAGCCTGAAGTCCCTTGGCTGCTTTATTACGAACTGCGATAACTTCTTCTTCTAAAGCGGGACGCAAACCGCCGTCTACTTTCAAGTCACGCTGCACTATATTCCAGTCATCATAATCATCAACATCCCAGTTTGAACCAGCAAACATATTATCATAGTTGGGTACACCGCTATAGCCGGAGCAGATAAAGTCTGTACCAGGAAGGAACTGCATTAAAGTACGGGCTGTTTTACGAATATCCGAATGTGTAAAGGTTTGGTCATTACTGGATGCGACTTCCATGTCTAACATCGCTGCGCAAAGGTTTTCTGCCAATACAGCGCGAATCCCCGATGGCACAGCAGCCGGCACGCCAATACAACTTACAGAGCCATTCTGAAGTCCTTGTACTCCAGCACCTCTGGTAAGCATGATGCAGCGAATTTCTAAATACAGCATGGATTTTCCTTCTGCGTAGCCCATTTGTACTTCTGAGCCAGTACCGGAAGTAAATCTCATTTTCAAGCCCCGTGAAGCATAGGCTGAAGCAAGAAATGCTTTTGACCAAGGTGTATCATCACCATCAACAAATACATTTTCTGTACCATATACGGAAATCGTTTCTGCATAGGCAGTAATACCGCGCATACCAAGCTCCAGTTCCGTTGCTTCTTCCAAAGCACATTGAATCAGTGTTCCGCCTCGACCAGCTTGGCTGCCGATTAATAATGCCAAGGCATTAAAAGGAGCATAACGTACAACAGCAACGGTAGTTTCCATTTCATCAAAACCGCGCAATGCAGCTTCTGCACCATCAGCAGCAATCAAAACTGGATTATCATTTACATTCGTAATATGACATTGGTTAGAAGGAATTTTGCGGGCCCGCATTTTCTGCATAGCCATCATCATTTCTACTACATTCATGGTATTAAACACAGCTACCAGTTTGGCAGCGGTTAAACCGCGCACAATGTCAACTACTTCTTTTCTCGAAACATTTACATCAACAAGCATTTTGGCAATTTGGCTAGCTTCCATTGCCATTGCTTTTTCAGCAATCTTTACATCAATCGCATAATCGGCAATGAACTGCTCAATAAAATCGAAATTACTGCGAGCAACGCCGTCCATTTCTACGATTTTGCCATTCTCAATTTTGATACTAGGCACCGGATCGTTAGGGCTGCCCATAGCGATCAGGCCAACCTCCGGCCATTCTTTTACGAAACCGTCCTGATTTACAGGGCGGGCAGCTAAGACTTCAAAACGTTTTGATTTCTTCATTGTTTTCCCCTCCCTGCTTTAGATATACGGTTTAGTTGATGATGGAGCCGGACCAGCCATAGCTTCCAATAATTTGACGCCTACTTCTTTGGCGGCAAGTACTGCTTGGCGTACGGCGCCAGAATCACCAGTAACCTGAAGAATTACTTCATTGGAATAGCTCGTCCCGCCTGCCGGACTGCCATAGCCAACTACTTCAACATTAGCCGTTTTTACAGCAACATCAGACATAAGTACGCCAATGGCAGCAGGAGCGCCAACAATCAATCCAAAGGCTTTTCCCACTGGAGCACCAAAGGCTTTATTAATTGCATAGCTTGCCCGAGCTGTATATTGCAGCTCAATATGCCCAGCATCATTGCCATATACATCGCCAAACGTACGATCCAGTTCTTTTAATGCGACTTCAATTGCACGGCGGGCATCTGATACTTCTTCCGCACCAAAGAGGATCAATGAACCATGTCCTGCTCCACCTTTGGTGTCACGAGGCAATTCAATGGAAATAATCTCAGTATTGGTTGCTTTTACAGCTTCATCAGCAGCCATAATATGTGGGCCAGCACCAGTACGAGCACCTAAAATACCAATGGAACGATACTTAGGATCGATTTTCATTTTTTCATGCAGCATAGGATCCACATTTGCAATCACCAAACCAATTGTATCACCAATGGCAGTTCCCACAAATTCGGTGATTCCGGGATTTGCTGATGCTTTAGGCTTTTCTTGAGCCCCTTGCGCAGCAGGAGTGTGATTCTCCATACGCTTTTTAATTTCATCCATAACCTTATCAATTAATTGCTCTTGCATATAATTCTACCTCCACATTAAATTCCTATTTGATTTTGGGAAGAATTTTTTCCACATCTGTATGGGGACGTGGAATAACGTGAATAGACACGACTTCGCCAACTTTTTGAGCCGCTGCGGCACCTGCATCGGTTGCCGCTTTAATGGCACCAACATCACCGCGCACCATTACTGTCACCAAGCCAGAGCCAATTTTTTCATAACCCACTAATTCAACGTTTGCTGCCTTTACCATAGCATCGGCAGCTTCAATAGCACCTACTAATCCTTTTGTTTCAATCATCCCTAATGCTTCGCTCATGAACTACACCTCCCTTCCCCAAAGTATGCAATTAATTCTTCTATTCCTTCTCCAGTACGAGAGGAAACGAAGAAGACTGGTTCTTTAACACCGACCTCCATTAAGCGAGATTTTGCTTTCTCTCGATCAATGCCAAGTACATCGACTTTTGTTACTACCCCAATAACAGGGCGGGAAAACATTCCGGCAAATCCAGGCGGCAGAGTTACTTTCAGATTCGTTGCGTCCTGTACAACAACGACAGCAGATGCTTGCATAGCTGTTGTCATTAATGCCGAATAAAAACGTGGTATCTGAGCATATTCTCCCGGAGTGTCAATGGCTCCATCTGAAAATTGGATACTTTGGGTCTTTTCGGCTGATCGGACATCTTTTTGCAGCGTATGAATTAAAGATGTCTTGCCCGCCCCTATAGCCCCAACTAACATTACCTTCTGCATATCATGACTTCGTTTGTTTGGGACCAGTAAAACCCAAACCATTGACTAATACATTGGTCACTTGCTTAAGGGCCGCTTCCACATTGGATACGGTACCGACCAGTACCAGTGATCCCGTAAAACGGTCCATAAAACCAATCTTTACATCTGCTGCTTTTGTTGCCACATCCGCTGCAATTATGGCAGCTTCACTAGGGGTAATGGTTAAGATTCCAATCGCAGAAGTGCTTTCTAACCCTAACTTGTCACATAAATCCTTTTTGGGATTGGATATGAGGTGGGCTAAGGTAACTTGTTTGCCTGGTACATATTCTTGAACCACTCTTGCCTTTTCTTCCGACATACCATTTCCTCGCATTCCTTACATTAGTTTGACAATTATAACTATTTCCCATTTTTAGTTTTTCACCTTGCATATTTATTGCTTAGCCACTGGACATAATTGCTATATCCGCGACATCCATAATATGGATATTTTTTTCACATTTATTTTGCAGGATTATTTTGTTTGTTTATTCAAATTTTTCTACCATAAAAGCAAAATAGGACTACTTTACCGTAGTCCTATTTTATCTTTCATAATCCTTTTTTATTCAGAATTATTTTTTATTCTTTTTTTGCTCTGACATAGAACTTTTTTGCATCTTTTTTTACTCTTGCTTGCCATTACGAATTTCATTTCGATACTGATTTGGCGTCATTCCCATTGTCTGACGAAATACACGGCTAAAATAGCTGGCATCTTGATATCCTACCTCTGCAGCAATTCGCACCGCCGTAAAATCGGGATTTTGCAGCATTTTCTTTGCTTTTTCAATTCTTACCTTCGTTAGAAAATCTACAAAATTAAAACCCTTCTCTTGTTTGAAAAGCCTGCTAAAATAAAAAGGACTTAAATGCACCGTTTGGGCAACTTCTTCTAAGGATATATTCTTATGATAGTTTTTCACAATATAATCACATGCTTTATTAATGACCCTAAGGTTCATACTGCTTCTATTTTCAAGCATATTGTCCATAAAGTGATCCAAAGAAGCAAACAACCACGCCTCTACCTGTGTTTTATTATTACACTCATGCAAATGATTTATACAAGTTAAATTCAATAGTGTCAATTGTTCTACATTGGCACCACCCTCCACCGCTGACCGAGACAATACAATTAACAATTCCAACACACATGCTTTAATCGTATCCATATTAGCCTTACTGGCAAATATTCCATCTAACAATTCATGTAGTGCTTCTTTTGCTTGCTTTCGATCACCACATCGCACCTTGTCAAGCACATTTCGCTCATAGTGAAAAGGATAATTAAAAGGTCCTGTAGTCAGATAGGGTACATCCTCCACGTGAATGATCTGACTATCACCTAAATAAAACCGCTGCCGCTGCGCATGCAGAGCTTCTAAATAGGACTTATGAATTTCTCTTGGGTCACTGTAATATCGGCCAATTCCGATGGTAATACTGATATTCATGGCTTGCGAAATAGATTCTTGTATATCTACAGCAATTTTTTGGGCATTACTTTTTATTCTTTCTTCGCTTTCTACTTCAGCAAAGCCTAATAAAACAATCAAATTGTCACTGCCAAATGGAGTAACCAGTGCATAATCGCCAGCAACACTGCAAATCAGTTTGTGAATTTTTTGTTTAATCATTTGCTTTTCTAATTCACTGTCGCTAGAGGTAAGCTGTTTAAAATCATCAACATCAATAGCCAAGACTACACCGGGATCTACTTTCATTCCCAGAAAGCGGGATCGTTCTTGAAAGTGCTCCATTTCTTTAATATTCCCAGAAATCAAATCATAGACAAAAGACATTTGAATAAAAGGAATAGCATCTTCTACACTTTTTCGCAAAGAAGCTTCTTCTTGCTTTTTTCGCTTTAATTCATCCACTTTCTGAATGGTAATTTCTAAGGTATGCATAATGTCATCCGGGCGGACAGGTTTTAAGAGATATTCCACGACTCCAATCGTTAACGCTTGCTTTGCATAACTAAATTCATCAAAAGCCGTGAGCATGATAATTACAGTATCGGGCAATAAAGCACGAATGCGCTTTGCAGCTTCCAGCCCGTTCATTTCCGGCATGCGGATATCCATTAAAACAATATCCGGTCTTTGCACTGCAGCAATCTGAACAGCACTCCTTCCATCTCCCGTTTCGCCAATCACCTTTATGGCAGGACATTTTTGCGTAACAATAAAATGCAAGGCCTGCCTTTCTAATTGTTCATCATCTACAATCAATAATGTATACATTCTTTTCTCCTTGCTGCACTGCTCTTACATTGGACTGTAGGGAAGGCGGATGTAAATGCTAGTCCCTTCTCCTAGTTTGCTCTCCATCGTAAGACCGTATTCATTACCGAAGTAATGCTGAATTCGCTTGTGAACATTAATAATTCCCAAGCCTGTCGTCTGCCCATGAATTTGTTTACGTTTTTCTGCACGAAAAATAGCTGCAACTTCTTCTGATGATATACCAATGCCAGTATCCCTGACAATGAGAATAACCTCTTCCCCCTCAAGTCGCCCGCTAATGTGAACCACTCCACCTTCCACCTTACTTTCTAGTCCGTGAATAATGGCATTCTCCACTAAAGGCTGAAGAGTCAGAGGAGGAATTTTTATTTCCATAATGGACGCATCCACATCAATATAGGTCTGTATACGTTCGCCAAAACGCATCTTCTGAATCAGCAAATAATCTTTAATGGATTTTACTTCTTGTTCTAAGGTTCTTAATATTTCTATATCCCGCAAATTATTACGTAATAAATCCGATAGAGCATAGACTACTTCCTGAGTCTGACTCGCTCCCTCCAGCATTGCTAAACGAGCTATGGTATTTAAGGTATTAAATAAAAAATGCGGGTTGACCTGAGATTGCAGTGCTTTTAATTCGGTAGCACGGAGCATTGTTTCTAATTCCGCCTTGGCCTTTATCTCTTTTACAAGGTGCTTGCCCGCAAGATTGGCCACACCAATTTCTACAATATAATTTGACATAATGTAGATTAAATCTGCTGCCGCCTTTATGCGTTTCTCCGGCACGACTTCCACGATATCAAAAAATTCCGATAATCGTTCTGCCTCCAGTCCCAAATCATCTGTACAGCAGAACATATTGCTTTTCACATCATCATCTTTCTGGAGCAAAATAACTTGTCCTGCGAGAAATGCACCAATATATTGATTCTCTACAACTATAGGAGCTGCTAAATCCGTCAAGCCAGCATGACATGTATACACGAAGGGTTTCTGATTACGACGCCCCCCCTTATCATCACATTGCACGCATCGGGTTAGCCCTTGAGGAAGAGAACGAACATAGCTGCAAAACTTTGTGAAATTACTGGGTTTTGTAATCGGATTGCCTTCAGGATCAACAATCACCGCCGCCAATCCCGTTGCTTCAGAGAATTTATCTTGTATCTCTTGTAAAATTTGAGTATTGACAATTTCGCCTAAGGTAAATCGATTTAATGCTTGCACTCGCAATCCTCCCCTTATCAAAACTTCTATACTATATCATTTATTGCTATCATCCAACAACCAAACCACTCCAAGATCCCCATCTTTGACAAGCGGGGTCTTAGAGCGGCTGCATCGTTTGATAATAGGGCTTAATACAGCTAATATGAAAAATTATCAGCTGTATTAAGCCTTCCTTAACATGATAAGTATTAGATAAAAGGGATACCAGTTCCTGCAAACAGCAATATTTTACTACATTATAGCAAGTAAAGACTATGCATTATCCGGCAGCAGTCTGTGCTGACTCGGGTTCACTTAATACAAAATCGGAAAGTCTTGCCATGTTCTGCATAGTGTATGACATGGTTTTAAGCATAGAGACCATTAGAATCGCGCCTGTCCCCTCACCTAAAGCCATGTTGGCATGAAGAATCACATCCTCTGCCGGAATATTCCCCAACAATAGTGAGTAAGCCATACCCGGTTCTTTTGACATATGAGAAGGAATTCCGTACTTTTCAATTGTATTGTCTATACGAAATGCACAGGCATAGGCTACTGCTGTGATAAATCCATCAATTACAAAAGGAACACCCAGTTTGGCACATTGCAGCATTCCAGAACAAATACCTACAATGTCAAATCCTCCTACACAGCGTAGAATTTCTTCGACTTTTTGCATTTTATTTTTATGGCGCTCTACACCTTTTGCTACTATATTTCGCTTATGTTTTAAGAACTCGCTGCTGCTCAATCCTGCTCCATAGCCAACAATGAATTCCGGCGGCATTCCCGTAAGAGCATGTAAAACAGCCGACGAGGTTGTCGTATTGCCAATTCCCATTTCACCAAAAGAGAAGATATTCACTCCTTCCCGCTGAACAAGATCTGCTACCACTTCTTTTCCAACCGCCCAAGCCCGATCAAATTCTTCTTGTGTCATAGCCTCTTCTTTCATAAAATTTTTTGTTCCAAAGGCTACTTTATGATAAATGCCAGCTTCTTTCTTATTATTAATACCAATATCAATGACGCTGTAAGGTATTTGATTACATTGGCAAAAACAGCTTATCGTCGCTTTGCCGTCTGCCATATTCTTGGCTTGCAGATAGGTAATTTCCCCAGGGTAATTGACAACACCTTCTTCAATAATTCCATTATCAGCCGCAAAGATGATATGATGCGGTTTCATCTCTGAGTGAATTTCTCCCCATGCCAATATTACTTTCTTGAGGTGTTTTTCTAATTTTCCTAGACTCTGAGGTGGTTTAGCTGCCCCATTCAGCAATTCATCAACTCTGGCTTCCAAATCCATAACTGTCCCTCCTAAAATTATAATAGATAAGAAAAATATTAACAAATCCTAAAAAACAAAACATTTTGAACCGCGAAGATACGAAGAATAAGAATATCCCTTCGTGTGCTTTGCATCCTTCACGCTCTTCGTGATTCATCGTTTTTTTCAACACATAAAATTTAATGAATCTTTTAAAAAAGTATACAAAAAAACCTAGCCCAAAAGGCTAGGTATTTTATATAAAAATCCCATCCTTCTGGCATTACCCCTTACGCGAGGGTAGATGACAGCCATAACAGGCAGGTCTCCTGACTTACGGATCTTTAAAACTCCTGCGCCTTCCTGGTTTCCCAGTGGCATTTGCAGGACTTTCTCCCCGATTACAGTGGCGCGACCGCGTCGTTTAAGGAATATACTTCCCTTCCGAACTTCCCTATTCTCCTCTAGTTAAAGAGGCACCTGTTTGGTGGCAATTTATTTTGTTATCACAATAGTACTACAGTTTATCTCATTCTCCTATCCACTATTTGCAGATGAGCAATATAATCAAGTAGTTCGTTAAAAAAATCCCATTTAGCCTGCATCAAGTATCTTTGACATGCCAAGTGTCATTCACTAATGCTACTACTGCCCGATTATCAATATACTCAATTATATTGATTGCCGAGCTATCCTGGCGCATAGACCACATTTTATCTAAACCGATTCCTAATGCAGCGCAAAGCAGCACTCTCATCGTTCCCCCGTGGGAAACAAGCACAATGGTTTGCTCTTGATGTTTTTTGACACACTCTTGCAGTGCGTGAGTTACACGTTGTTTAACAACCTGAAAACTTTCCCCTTGAGGCGGACCGATTTCACCTGGCTTAGAATACATTGCAGTTAAAATTTCTGACCAATCTGCCATAATTTCTTGATAGGTAAGTCCTTCCCAAATTCCAAAATTAATTTCACGAAAATCCGGCTTGGTCATAACGGACAATCCATGATACTTGGCAATAGCCTCAGCAGTCTGCTGTGCCCGCAGTAAATCGCTGCTATAGATAGCGCTTATTTTTTCCTTCGCTAAACGCTTTGCTACTAAATTTCCCTGTCTTATTCCTCTTTCATTTAATGAAATATCGCTATGTCCTTGATATTTCCCTTCTTGATTCCAGGAAGTCTGACCGTGACGCACAAAAATTACCCTAGTCAAAGAATCACCTTCTTTCCGCTATGAATAAATAAGGAATACCAACAAAGTAACGATTTCCGTCAGTTCAATCGTCGCCCCATATACATCCCCAGTTAAACCGCCAAGACGTTTACTGACATACTCAGAAAGAAGGAACGCAAAACCAATACCGATTACTCCACTTACGATTACAATTTTCCCCAAAGGAATTAGCAGTAACGCTGCTAATATTCCTGCTACATAAAGGGTATACTTATGTGAAGATTGATAAAATGCCTTTCCCAGCCCTTCCGCCCTGGCATAGGGATAGAAAGTAATCGGAATGACAACAGCCGTCCGCCCTACAATCGGCATAACTAAGATGGCTAAGGGCAAGATCCTAGGGTCCATATCCATAAGCAAAGAATATTTTACAAAGATTAGCAGACAAAAAGACATGGCACCAAAGGCACCGACTCTGCTGTCTTTCATAATCTCTAACATTTTTTCACGAGGTTTTCCTGAAAAAACACCATCAATGGTATCCATTAACCCATCACAGTGTAAGCCCCCGGTCAATATGATTTCAACCAAAATCAATCCAATTGCCAGAAGGTGCACCGGTATATTTACTCCCAAAAACCCTTGCGCTCCATATACAATCCCAGCTAAAAGCAAACCAATAATCCCGCCAATAAGCGGGAAATATTTAACACTCTGACTGAAGCTATCTGGCGACCATTGGGTTTGTGCTTTGATTGGAATTCGTGTCAAAAATTGAAACCCAGTGATAAAATCGCCAATCACATTTCCAAACAAACTTTTTGCCTCCCTCGTACCTTGCTGCACTTTCCATAATATAATCATTAATATAATCATTCCGTAACGTGAAGTTTCTTTCCTTCTTACATTTAAACATTCAGCAATTTTTTTTCGTAAGATGTTAATAAAATTCCATAATCTGATCTACTCTTACAACTAGCAAGATAAAATCAGATATAGGTTCTCCCTTGTTATCTTGTATTGATTTATTGCTCAATCATTAAAACTGGTCATAATAACCCTTGCTGAAATAAAATAGCAATGTTATGGTTATTTTAACTATGCTGATATAAGGAGGTTAACAAAAAACATGAACAAAAAAATCATTGAATATTTTATGACACCTATAAGCATTTTAGGCGTTGGCTGCTTGGATCAAATCGTAAACTATATAAAGCCTATGGCATTTCGCAAGGCTCTTATTGTAAGCGATAAAGTACTAGTGGAAACGAAATTAATTGATAAATTAACAGATGTCTTAAAAAGTGCGGGTGTATTTTATATCATCCATGATGATGTTTCCCCTAATCCAACAATCCCGCAAGTGGATTATGGTTTAAAATTATTTCAGGATAATGGTTGTGATTTTTTGATTTCCTTTGGCGGAGGCTCACCTCATGACTGCGCTAAAGCCATTGCTTTACTCGCAACCAATGGAGGGGAGATTAAAAACTATGTAGGACTTAATAAATCCAAGAAGACCTCCGCTCCTTTAATTGCCATCAATACGACTGCCGGCACTGGTAGCGAATTGACTCGTTTTTGTGTAATTACAGATGAAAAAAATCATATTAAAATGACCATTACGGATTGGCATGTAACGCCGATTATCGCCGTAAATGATGCAGAACTGATGTTAGGAATGCCACCCGGTCTTACTGCCGCTACAGGAATGGATGCATTGACTCATGCGATTGAAGCCTATGTATCTACAAATGCCACCCCTGTCACAGATTGTAAAGCGTTAAAAGCTATTGAACTGATTGCGGGTTATCTGAAAGCTGCCTTTTTAAATGGCAGTGATATACATGCAAGAGAAATGATGGTTTATGCCGAATATTTGGCTGGAATTGCCTTCAATAATGCCAGCTTAGGTTATGTACATGCTCTAGCACACCAACTAGGCGGAATGTATAACTTGCCCCATGGTTTAGCCAACTCGATCATGCTGCCTTATGTTGTCAACTATAATCGACATGCTGTCCCTCATCACTATGCTGCCATTGCCCGTGCTTTAGGTAAGGATACTAACAATCTATCTGACGAAGCTGCGGCTTTGCTGGCAGTAACAGCAATTAAAGAACTAACTCAGGATCTTAATATCCCTAAGACTCTTTCGGAAGTAAGGGGATTTAATGAAAAAGATATTCCAACTCTTGCAGCAAACGCTCTCAAAGACATTTGCTGCATAACCAATCCTCGCCAAGGTCCTCAGGAGGAAATCGAAGGTATACTCAAATCTGCAATCTAAGGAAAATACTCGCCTCCCTTTAAAAATATAAAACATAATTGAACCACAGAGGCGCAGAGAACACAGAGAAAAGATAGATAGGGTAAAAAAGTACTCTTCTCTGTGTCCCTCTGTGGTCTCTGCGGTTCAGCGTTCTTAAAAAACTTATACTTGTAAAAATATCATTTCCAATGTAATCCCTTTTATGTTTAAATTGCAAAACAATAATATTCCATGGTGACACAAAATAATACAAAGGGAATTGTAATCTTTTATCCAATAAAGACAATAGATACGGAAAAGACTAAATCGAAAAAGGACTGGGAGGAAAATTTTATGTGGCTTGGCAAAGTGGTAGGTACTGTTGTAGCCCCGACCAAAAATGAAAGTTTAATTGGTAATAAATTGTTAGTAGTTCAACCCTTAAATTTAGACGGAATGAACACCATCAGCCTGCAAGTTGCAGTCGATACTGTAGGAGCAGGCAATAGCGATACGGTGTTAGTATCTACTGGAAGCTCTGCACGGCGGGTAATGAACAACGACAATAGTGCAGTTGACGCAGCCATTGTCGGAATTGTAGAAAATATCGATTTAGAAGGTATTTCTAAAGCACAATATTGGGTGCAAAAAGGTTAATAGGAGAATAATATGCTGACAACCTACAAAACATTGCAAGACAAGCTTCAGGAAGTTCCATGGGACTCTTCTGAAAAAGGAGTTTGGATAAAACTCATTGACCCAACAGCAGAAGAAATCTTACAACTGTCAGCTGCGGCTCAGATTCCCGAATACTTTTTTCGCTTTGCAATTGATGAAGATGACTGTCCTCGGATCATCGTGGAACAGAACTGTATTCTTGCTATTATTCACGTACCTCTTTCTCGCGGTGAGGATCGTTATGAAACCTCTCCTCTTAGTATTATACTAACCCCCTATACAACTCTCACTATAAGTAATGATTTGGTGCAGATACTCCCTGAGCATAAGGATAGCAGCCGCATCTTATTCGATACAGCCAAAAGAACTCACTTCTTCTTTCAAATCTTATATCATGCAGATACGGTATTTTTAAAGTACATACGCAAAATCCGCAGGCGGACCGATGAGATTGAACTTAGCCTGCGTAAATCAACAACGAACGAAGAAGTGTTTCAGCTCCTTGATTTGGAAAAAGGACTCACCTATTTCACCGCTGCCCTGCGCGGCAATGTAATTGTGGCTGAGACGATACTTCGTATGCGTTCGAACCCGCAAATGCGCCATTTGCTGCAAATGCACGAAGAGGATGAAGATGTCTTGGAAAGTGTTATTATTGAAAATAAACGGGCATTGGAACTCGTGCGGACATATAGTGAAATTCTAAGCAGTATGATGGATGCCTTTTCTTCTGTTATCAATAACAATCTAAATCATATTATGAAATTCTTGGCTTCCGCAACGATCTTAGTCTCTATTCCAACGATGATTTCAAGCTTTTGGAGCATGACCCTGCCTGTACCTGGAAACGATACAGCAATAGGTTTCTGGCTCGTTTTACTTCTTGCCCTTACTGCAAGCTGCTGCGCCGGTCTTTATCTTAGAAAAAAAGGAATATTTTAATCATCATGCAGATGATGTATGCAGGAAAAATGGCTTATGATCTAGAAATTCTGTGATAATTAAAAAGGAGGTTATTACAATCATGACAAAAAAGATCTTATTGTTAACAGGTGACTGTGCAGAAGACTATGAAGTGAAAGTACCTCAACAGGCATTAATGATGCTAGGCTATCAAGTGGATGTCGCCGCTCCAAACAAAAAAGCTGGTGATACCTTACAGCTAGTCGTACATGATTTTGTCAATCTGGATACCTATATCGAATTAACTGGTCATCGTATCCCTGTAGATATAGCAGCAACTGATGTAAATCCCGATGATTATGTAGGTCTCGTCATTCCAGGCGGACGGGCACCTGAATATATTAGAATGTATGATGAAAGCATTACCATTGTTCAAGCATTTTTCACAGCAGACAAACCGGTTGCCGCTGTTTGCCACGGTACCCAGCTCCTCGCTGCTGCTGGTGTATTATCGGATCGCAATGTTACCTCATACCCTGCCTGCTCTGCAGAATGCCATCTGGCCGGAGCCACTTGGCAAGATCAGCCCGTTGTCACCTGCGGCAAGTTAGTCACCGCTCAAGCATGGCCTAATCATCCTGCTTGGCTAAAGGCTTTTGTTGACTTGTTAGGTGCTCAGATTACAATTTAATTCAGCAAAAAGGTATCAGCGACATGCTGGTGCCTTTTATTATATATCTTTTTTGTACCTGGCATATCCTATTTGGGTCATAAGAAAATGCTGATGCGTCTTAAAAAAATAAAACTTTTTGAACCGCGAAGATGCGAAAATTACGAAGAATACAAAGACTAAATACCCATAATAACTCCTTCGCGTTCTTTATAATTCTTCGTGACCTTCGCGGTTCATTACGGTTTTTATTAATGCTATAATGATTTTAAAAGCAGATGAATACTCTTAAAATTACTTTCAAAAAGGTTATCGTAATAAAATACTATGAGGTGAATAAAATGAATCCTTCGGAAGCAAAAATTACTTACTTATTCCATAGTGGCTATGCTGTGGAAACAGCAAATCATTTTATGATTTTCGATTATTATCAGCCTTTTTCCGGTAATAATCGCAGTATCACTGATGGAGTGATTACCAGCGAATTTCTAAAGAACAAAAAAAATGTAATGGTGTTTTCTTCTCATGCCCATGCTGATCACTTTGATCCAACGATACTAAAATGGGGAAAAGAGAACCCCAATATTCATTACATACTCAGCAGCGATATACAGGTTAAGAGTGATAGCCTACACTTCCATATTGTTTCTGCATATGAAAAATTGACCGTTGATAACATCGTCATTGAGACCTTTGGCTCCACAGACCAAGGCATATCCTTTCTCATTCAGGCAGATGGTGTAGCCATTTTCCACGCAGGAGATTTGAACTGGTGGCATTGGTCGGGAGAGGGAAAAGAAGAACGAGATTATGCTGAAAAAATCTTCAAGGCAGAAATGAAACGAATAGAAGGAAAGAATGTGGATGTTGCTTTTTTCCCTGTAGACCGCCGTCTAGAAGAAGCATATTCCATGGGGGCAGAATATTTTGCCGAAAAAGTCAAGCCTGAACTATTGCTGCCCATGCATTTTGGCAACGACTATGGTGCCAGTAAAGAATTTACCAAAAGAGCTAAGCTACTAGGAATTACTACAAGCCAAATTAGTCATAAAGGGCAAGAAATCATTTTTTCATCGGATAAATAGTTCTCTTATTACGTGGCACACTATTCATAATGAAGACTCATTTTTTTCAGGTAACCACGTAATTATCGAGGAGGTATATGATTTATTATGAAAAAAAGTAAGCCTGCCTATGCTCCTAATAAAAGAGGCTTTTTCGAGCAAAAGCCTAGGTTTATGAAATCCTACTCTCAAAAAGATTACACATTATTACCCGATCCAGTAAGAGATCCCATTGTATCAAACAATATTTCCAATGTAGAATTTGATTATACCTATGACCGCGGAGAACAAATATGAAATGCTACCAATGATATGAAAATAGGTGCGAAGAGTCATTCTTCACACCTATTTTTTGTCATTGCGAGCAGGGCGAAGCAATCCCCTGCTTGGAGATTGCTTCACTCTGTTCGCAATGACAAAACGAAAACGATAACACAGAGGGCACAGAGAAATTCGAATTCTCCTCTTCGTAGTTCAAGGCATCCAGCCTCTCCAATTGATGCGATTATAATTTACTACCATATCGGTTTTTCCATTATCTAAGAATGCAATCATCTCGTTCACTAATAACTTGGGAGCTTTAGGTATGGCATCGATGGTATCTCCTGCTATGTGGGAGGTTAACGTTACATTTTCCAGCTTTAAAAGGGGATGATTCTCAGGGAGAGGCTCCTGCCAGAATACATCTAATGCTGCACCTGCAATCTTCTTTTCTTGCAGGACCTTGATAATAGCATCTTCATCTAAAATTCCCGCCCGTGCTGTATTAATCAGGTAAGAGCTCGGTTTCATGAGAGAAAGCAATTTTAGATTTACCATTTTTTCCGTTTCATCCGTCAAACGAATATGTAATGATACAATATCCGCTTCTTGAAACAATTCTTCGAGAGAAACTAAGCCAATCTGAATCCCCTCTTGCTCTAACTGATCTTTTGTAATGTAAGGGTCGTGAGCAATCACCTGAGTCCCCAGATTGCTCATTTTCTTTGCAACTACCTTTCCAATAGCACCTAATCCTAATAGACCAATCTTCTTTTCTAAAAGAACAGTAGTAAAGGTACTATTGGGAAATGCTTTAAGCCACAATCCTTTCTTGATCGCTTCATGACTCCGTGTTATGTTCCTGCATTCATTTAAGATTAGAGCAAGGGTAAACTCCGCTACTGGCTCTGCATTTCGAATGACGTGAACCACAGGGATATTTCTTTTTGTTGCCGCTTCTACATCAATATGCTCTACCCCGCCCCGGCATGTAGCAATCAGTTTTAACTTTCTTGCATTGTCCAATGTCTCTTCTGACAAGGGTGCAAAGTGACCGAGAAAGATTTCTGCACTTTCTAAGGCTTTCATAATGGGCTCAGATAATGGCCTCGCCCGGGAACCATTTTTCTCTAAATCAAAAATGATTTTTTGAAATTCTTTTTTAGTTGTTACTTCCCAATCAAATTTTACAATCTCTTTATCAATGCCTGGAAATAGTCTTATTGCTTGTTCTTCCATATAGTCAGCATTGACTAAGGTATCTCCTACTACTACTATTTTCATAATGTGCCTTGCCCATAATAAGCGTTTTTCCCATGCTTTCTTAAAAAATGCTTATCAAGCAGCACTTGATCAATTGCCTCAATTTCTTTATTTAAAGCACAAGTATGAAGAGCCATTTTAGCAAGATCCTCTAATACTACGCCATGATAAACAGCTTCATGAGCATCTTTCCCCCAGGAAAATGGACCATGGTTCGCTACTAAAATTCCCGGAACATGAACAGGAACTCTTCCCTTCATAGTCTCTACAATAACGTTTCCGGTTTCATCTTCATAGCTTCCTTCAACTTCTGCTGACTTTAATTTACGAGTACATGGGACCTCACCATAAAAATAATCTGCATGAGTCGTACCAAATGTTGGAATGCCTCTGCCGGCTTGGGACCAAATCGTAGCATAGGTAGAATGGGTATGAACAATACCTCCAATACCAGAAAATTCCCGATATAGCACTAAATGTGTGGGAGTATCTGATGAAGGCCGAAGCCCTCCTTCCACTTGGTTTCCTGCCAAATCCATTACTACCATATCCTTTGGTTCTAATTTCTCATACTCAACACCGCTGGGTTTGATAACAACCAATCCGCTTTCCTTGTCAAAACCGC
The DNA here is from genome assembly GCA_002434245.1 of Pelosinus fermentans. Taxonomy (GTDB): domain Bacteria; phylum Bacillota; class Negativicutes; order DSM-13327; family DSM-13327; genus Pelosinus; species Pelosinus fermentans_B. Next base: position 59,835 of record DJJR01000031.1, on the reverse strand, counting down.
TTGCATTACCCCAAGTATATAAGACCAGTCCTCTTTTTTGCAGTTCTAAATTGGCTTCCCATACTTGCACTTTAAGTTCCTCCAGCAAATGACACCCTCTCCTTCCATTTTTTGCATATAAAGAATCTTTTTCCCTATGGTATTTACCTTCAAAAGATTATAAATAGTACTTAGCAGTAATCATTTCTGCTGCCTCTTCCAGAAGTCCTAAATCATCCAGCATTTGCATCACACCGAACCGCTGACGAATTTCTTTTGCCGTAACCAGGCTTAAACGGAAGGTTTCCCTATCAAGCTTAAGATCCAAGGGGCCCAGGTGTGATCCCGCATCTTCCATCATTTTACGGTAAGAAGACGGGGAAGGCATTTTTAAGAAAACCTGTTCTTTCATCAGCTCCCATTTTTCTACAATATGCCGGGCAGCTTCTTCACGAGCCGCTTCATTAAAGTTCACATAAAGTTCCTTCTGTTTGATAATTTGAGGTGCAACATCGCCAAATAATTGCTTTATATGGCTTTCCCATTTCTCCCTAGTAAATGCTCTAAACTTCCCGTCCGCATATACTTTATGTATATCCAGCTGTAATAAATATTGGTATACATGAAGTATAATTTCCGTTCCTATACCTACTTGATTGCCATGTAAGTGGGTTTCCTTCCCACGAATGAGCCCCAACATCTCCCAGGTATGAGACAAAAGATGTTCTTCACCTGAAGCTGGACGGGAACTTCCTGTCATACCGATGCACATACCAGATAAAATTAGACCTTCAATGATACTGCGAATGGACTCTGGCGATCTTGTCATAATACCAGGGGCACTGGAAACGCACTGCTCAACAGCCTTTTCTACCAACTGGGCCGTAATCTCGCAATAATATTCATCATGAAGAATACTGGCTAATTTCCAATCTGCCAAAGCGCTGTATTTACCAACAATATCGCCAAGTCCTGCGTGAATCATATGAAATGGTGCCTCTTTCATAATACTAAGATCTGCAATGATGGAATATGGATACACTGCATTATAAGTAACCTTAACGCCTTTGGTAATCATCGGTGACACCATGGAAGCATACCCATCCATAGAAGGCGCAGTGCACACTACAATATAGGGAACTTTTGTTTCAAAACTGACATAACGGGTAATATCATTCAGCGTTCCCGAGCCCACAACGATAATTCCTGTAATATCTGAATTCATGGCTGCTCGAAGCTGCTCTACTGACACTTCATCCGGATGGAGATGAGAATTGGAAAAAATCAGTTTTTCCAGTTGGAAGGTCTTGCTAAGGATGTCTTCAACCGCTCTTCCTCCCGCCTCAAAAGTATTACAATCGGCAACTAATAGCAATGTCCCTTTTGGAAAGGATCGCAAAGAATCGACAATGTCTGTAAGGATGTGATTACCAATGCGAACCTCGTTAATATCAATACTATGAGTTTTTCCGCAGGAACACACAAATTCCAAACCTGCCAACTCTTGCGGATTTTTCTGCAATAATTCATTCATATCACTAACCACCCCGTATTCTTATTTCTATAACTTGTTACGTGTATAAAAGGCTGCTGCAAGGAGCTTATTAGTGCCTCTTGCAGCACTTCTCTTTACATCTTTTACATTATACTGGGATTCAATTGGACCCCAGTATTTTTACAATTAACATACTTCTTGTAAGGCATTCTTTACTTCTTTAAGAGAGTCAAAGATCAGGGTTGGCTGTATGTCTGATCCCTGTAAATCCTGCAATTTCGTTTCCCCGGACAATACAAGGATCGTAATCGCATCATTGCCTTGACCGATAGCGATGTCTGTATACAATCGATCTCCTACAAAAGCAATTTCCTCTGCCTTAAGTCCAGTATGATTTAAAATATACTGCAGGGTATGAATGGATGGTTTGCCAAAATACTCTGGTTTTATTCCCGTAGATGCCGTAATCATCGCACAAATTGAACCGCAGTCCGGAATAAATCCGTTTTCAATCGGGCAGTTAAAATCCGGATGTACCCCTAGAAAAACCGCGCCATTTCTAATATATTTGCAAGCTTTCGAGACATTCTCATACACTAAGGATGTATCAAAACCAACCACGACAACATCAGGATCGTCTTCTACTACATTAATATCAGCGTAAATAAAATCACTTTTTAAATATTCATTACCTAGAACAAAGACTTTTTTATCCTGCATTGTATTTTGTATATGATTGATGATGACTTGATTGGAAATCAACATCATATCATCTTTCGCAGCATACCCCATACTTCTGATCTTTTTTACATAAAATTTAGCATTTTTAGATGAGTTATTAGTAAAAAACTTGAACTGTATGTTTTTTTTCCCTAATATTTCTAAAAAATCCATTGAACCATCCAGTACTTTTTTTCCTAAGTAAACCGTTCCATCTAAATCAAGAATAAAGCACTTTATCTGTTTTAATACCTGTAAGTTATCCACCCTGCATCTCCTTTCTGCCTTTATGTTTTTATGCAGATATTTCTGATTTTGCTTCTTCTGCCGTATTTTTTAAAGCATTTTGATCCAAATAATCATATACAGCTTCTTTGTTCTTTCTGAACAAGACGTACAAGATCAGATACACTGCTACTGCAATACCAATCAAAACTGGAGATTGGCTGAGGAAAGCTAAAAAAACTAAGCCCATCAAAGGTTTTCCTAAGATATTAAAGCTGGTAATCAATAAAGCACCTACTGGTAAATGAACGCCTACGGATGCACAAATATCAGTAAACATAGGTGCTGTATAGGTACACATATACAAACCAGCACTAAACCATATGGTACCAGTAATCAGTACTTTAAAGATATTGCCGTTTACCAGGGGTACAATTCCTTGTACCATGAAAGGCAATGCTAACAAATCGACGACGGGCAATACCTGATTTCCTGGTAAGGCAAGAGCCATAAAGACCATAATGGGAATGAGAATGATACCGGAGATTAACGTCGCAGGTTCACCATAACCAGTAGCATCATTAACGCCAAGATACCATTTACGTGACTTACTGCCATTCTTAACGGATTTCTTAGCAGCATCAGTTATTGGCAGAAAGGCTTGGGCAAATAAGCCTGCAACACGAGGAAAGATCGCCATGATCGCACTTGTAGCAATCCCCATTGTCGCAACTTGCCCCCATGCAGCCAATGTATCTAAGGCTTTGAAATTCCCCATGATGCCGATGAAAATACCCAGCAATAAACCAAGGGAAACAGGCTCACCAAAAAAACCTAATTTTTTTTGCAGCTCTTCAGGACTCAATTTAATTTTATTCAAGCCAAAAGCATTTAATAGCGGATCAAAGGCTACTGTGAACAGTGCGGCCTCAATATTATGCATAGCAATAATGGTACAATTGGGGTATTTGTAATAGGTTGACCAGCGTTTGGCGATTAGCTCTGCGATGAGCAGACTATACATATTCAATAAAATCATACATCCTAATGATAGGATCATATTTTTAGTTACCATATAAATCATCGAACCCCATACCATGTAGGAATAGTTATTCCATAAATCACCAGGCTGAAATACATCGGTCCATCTGGTCAGAAACAGTACCGTCTGTACTAATAATCCAACTCCTAGGAAAATCATGCCAGCTTCGGTAGAGTAAGCTACCAATGCGGTAGCCTGCCAGCCTACATCAAATACAGGAAGTTGAATCCCCGTATTTTCTACCATGCTCTTGACTACGGGTGTAATAATCGGTGTAAATGCATTCAGCAAAAGTGTAAATCCTTCTAACCCAACTCCAGCATATAAGGCAGAGAAGAAAGCTTTTTTATTATTCACCTTTAATATTTTGGAAATAATAAAAATGATAACCGGAACGAATACAGGCGATCCAAAGGTCTGAAAAACTTCTTTTAAGGTTTCAAAAAACACATTGATTTCCCCCTTCAACTTTATTTATCTCATGATTTACTTTCGATTTCTTCGATGACACGCATAACCTCTTCCAAGAATTCATCCTCGCCAAAGCCAGTCAGAAAACCGACGGCATCAATGGTAGGAACAGGGTAATTGCCCTTTGGCAGCGGACTTGTATGGGTAATAAAATCATAATTACCACCTTCGGATAATTGTAGTGCCTCCGTTGGCTTTGCCTCTGTCGCCGTAATTTTGATCCCTCGCTCCTCCATTGCTTCCTTTAACTTCTCAGCGATCATCGATGAAGTAACTGTACCAGAACCGCACACTGATAGTACATTAAACTTTCTCATTTCATTACTCCCTTCTAACTCTTACTTTATTACATTGCCTTGGCTTACTGGTCAAGGCAACTTAATAACTCTGAAATCTCTTCTTTGGAGCTGGCATCACGAACTTTGATCAGCAGCTCTTTATTCTGAAAGACAGACATTAGATTCTTCAGTAATTGAATTTGTAAGTTGGGATCTTTCACAGCTAATAAAAATACGACTTCTACATTTAATTTTTCTTCTGGGCTTACCATCGAATGAAATACAGATGGCTTTTTCAGCGTTGTTATGGCAATGTTCGATTGATTCACATGACCCGAATCCGTATGAGGTATCGCTACGCAAAAATCACCAATAGGAAGCCCTGTAGGAAGATTTCTTTCCCTTTCCAGTACCGCTTCAATATAACTATCCTTCACATAGCCTTTCGATAGCATCAAGGCTCCTAAGTTTTGAATAATCTCATTTGAAGTTTCTGCTTCCATATGTAATACAACTAAATCCAAATCCAGCATAATGTATAACCACTCCTTAAATTAAATATCTATATGTTTTTACAAAAATCAGATTTTTTACTACTTTTTCCTCTTATTCTTTCATTTTTCCATAAAGCATTTCTTTAAATTGATTCATATCCCTTATCTCTTTCCAGTTCTCTATAAAATCCAGATTCAAAAAGGGTTTTAAAAGACTCTTTACAATTTTTTTATCATTAATTTTAAACGCAGGTAAGCATACAACATTTACATAACCTCTGCCCCACTGAATAGGCTCTTTTAATTTAGCAACCACAATCGCTGATTTCATAACGATTTGGGAGTCACCATGAGGAACAGCAATTCCCCCTTTCAAAAAGGTAGGTGACATCTCTTCACGCTGCACGACAGATTCCAAAAATTCTTTTTTTACATAGCCTTTATTAATCAGTAATAAGCACATCACTTCGATTAACTCTTTTTGGGAACACCTATCAGATTCAAAAACAAGTAAATCTTCTTTTGGAAAATCCACCCATGCATTTGCTTCATTTAAAAATACCTCAAACTCTCGTATACCACTATTGAGCAAGCCAGGTTCATATACAACAAAGTTGATTCCTTCAATCTCCGGATTAATGGTTCCGATGATTGCCAATACTTTATATTTCTCTTGAAGCTCTTTTATCTTATCTTTTAAATGCTCATCCATAATGCCCATTTGCACCACGGTAACATTGGCATATTTTTTTTCAATCGCCTGTCTAATGTGCTGGGCTGTCCCTTCACCAGTAAGACACAAGGCAATTAACGCCATTGGTTTGCTGGTTTCTTCTATGCTCAATAAAGGATAGTTATAGCGTGTCTTCACCAAGCTAGAATAGATTTGGGTTAAATTATTTTCAGGGATGGATGCCTTGCGCACCGCTTCTATTACAGTAAGCAAATCTACCCGGTCAAGAGTCTTCGTCGGTATAGCCAACTTATCGGTAACCATCTTACCGATATCCACAAGGGAACCCATGTCCACTAAAAACAAGATCCCTCTTCCCTCATCCACAATTCTTGAAATCCCAATAATTTTTTCATAGATTACGGACGGACTTTCATCTAATGGCATATCAATAGCAATGGGAAAATTCACATTCAGCAATGCTCTCACTACGTTGATAATTTCCGTAGCAATACGTCCATGTGATACTACGATAACGCCTACCCTGTTTTGAGGCAGTTTATTTTGAAGAGCTGCCTTCATATACATAGCAATAAAGCCAATTTCATCTTCTGGTATTTCTACCTTCTTCAATTCCTGCAGCCAGGCAGCAACTTGAATGGCAATTTCATATTCTTTAATAAAATCTTTTTTTATTTTTGCTAAATTGATATTTATAATTTGCTGTTTCAATCGGACTCTTTTGATGGTTTCATTCAGATGAATGGCTAAGTAAATAAAGATATTTTCATTAATGTCATTATGCATATGCTCATTTAGTAATAGCAGCCTTACTTTTTTTACTAAATCAATAATATCTTTGTCCACTATATTAACTAATTCATTTAGGGAATAGTATTTGTGATTACTCGTAGATTTGGGTTCAAGATTGCTGAATTTATTGATAATAAACGTCCATAATATTTCCTCTACTTCCGAAAAATCGATATGCAGTTTGGTTAATTCATAATACTTCTTCTCAATCTGTCGATAGAAATCTTCTGGCAGCAGGCTTTCGCCATCTTGATTTCGTTTTATTACATTCACATGATTCTTGACAAAGGGGATAAACAACATATCCTGGATATAATTTCTGATTTCTAATATATTGATATCTTCTAAAATAAAATCATGCTGGATACTGTTAGTTTCCAAGATATCCTCATATCCGATGCTGATAATGTCTTGATCCTTTCCTATATTTTTCATAAAGGCTCTAGCGCAAACCACTTGAATTGTACTTTTTAATTGACCGATGTTACCGCTAAATCGCTTCAATGTTAAAATTTCGATTACTTTCGACTGCACAAAAATTTTCACATTAATCCGATTGCATTCCTGTTGGAGAAATTCATAGATAATCTCAACTTTTTCAACGAAGACGCGCTCATGCAGAGACGGAATCGTAATGATCATGGGTATACGTCTTCTGAAACTTAACAGTAGGCTTGATTCCAAATTTTCTGTAGTAGCACCAATAAACATGATTTTTACTTTTCTTTCGTCTCTGGTTTCACCTAATCTTCTGAATTGCCCCCGGTCTAATATTGAGAAAAGAATTTCTTGACCTTTCGGCGGCAGCCTATGTATTTCATCTAAAAATAAAATACCGTTATTGGCATGCTCCACCAGCCCCTCCGTATCATTATCAGCACCAGTAAAAGCTCCTTTTTTGTAGCCATATAATAGCGACAATAAAAGCTGGGGATTATCGCTGTAATCAGCACAGTTAAAAACGATAAAAGGTACGTTATCGCCTATGATTAGCTGCTGCTTTGCAAAATGATACATACATTCAGCAAATTGTGTTTTCCCAACGCCGCTTTCCCCGATAATCAGCGTAGACAGCCCAAAGGGAGGATATAAAATTGCCGATTTTGATTGTGTAATACTTTGTTCCAGACTGCCATCATGACCCACCAACTTTGAAAAAGGATCTTGCAATACGTGGATCTCCTCTTGTACCTGAAACTCACCGCTATTTACTTCACTAAAAAATTCTTCTACTACATGTCTGGATATATCAAAACCAGACTCCATTAGCCTCTTCGTAAGTTCAGCAATATTCAACTTTCCATTTTCCGCTATGATTCTTTCCATCGCTTTTTTCAAATGAGGTCGACGCCGTTCTCTTGAATTGCCAATCCCTAATTCTTTGCGCAAAATAGTAATTTGTTCTCTTGTAGTAGATAGCATTTTTCCTAATTTTGCATCTGTAAAAGGTTCTTTTCCATTTTCCGTTTTTATAATACTTAGCATTTTTTCCTTTACATCCATTACAAAACCCCTCTTCTGCTTATATAATACGCAAGTCCCGTGCCATACAAAAAAATGTTTTTTCGCATCCCCGCAATCCGCATTTTCTCTGTACTCAAATGACTTTTCACCTTTTTCTGAAAATTTCGCACATAGTATCATAGTAAAATCAGTAAATGTATACGAAATTTTTATCAGGCACAATTCTTTTGTCATTGCGAACAGAGTGAAGCAATCTCTTAGTAGCAGGGGATTGCTTCGCTATGCTCGCAATGACGGGTAGATAAGAAAAACGATTGAAACACGAAGATACAAAGACGCTTACGCGTACACGAAGGACACAAAGGAGGATTTTAAATTTTCCTCTATGCATCTCTGTGTCCTCTGTGTTTACCGTTCACTAAAAAACTTATACTTTCTAGATTATTAATGAAATTCATATAAATTCCCATATAATGGTTAATCAGCTATCCCAAACACATTATATAATGATTCCCATGAGTCAAAAAGATTGTATGATCGAAATAAAAAAATACTTCTCCACGTTCTCTGTGGGATCTCTGTGACCTCTGTATAGATGCTGTACTGATGATACATCGAATTAAACGCAACAATAAAGGGACTGCCTCGCCACGATTTTTTTTAAAATCGCGGCCAAGCAGCCCCTTGGTTCTTGTTGCATTTTATAAAATGAATTTTTATATTGACAAGATTTGAGATAAATTATACATTTCGTGATCAAATACTTTTGTTTCGCTAAGTGCCTTCATCATATCAATATCAATCAAACGATTGTCTTTTATACCAATTGCACAATTGGATTTTCCTTCAATTAATAAATTAACAGCCTTAGCGCCCATTTTACTTGCTAAAATTCGGTCAAAAGCCGTTGGAACTCCGCCACGCTGTAAATATCCAAGTACCGTAACCCGCGATTCAATACCCGTAATTGCAAATATCTCTTTTTGCAGTTCTACAGCCGATTCCCTGCCTTCAGCTAAAATAATAATACTGTGAGCTTTCCCCCGTTTTTTTCCCTGCAGCATTTTCTCGCAGATCTTAGCTGCTTCATATTTTTCTTCTGGAACTAAGATGCTTTCGGCTCCTCCAGCAAGACCTGCATAAAGAGCGATATCTCCGCAGCACCTTCCCATCACTTCAATAATAGTTACTTTCTCATGAGACATGGATGTATCTCTTATTTTACTAATGGAATCAAGTACCGTATTGACTGCCGTATCAAAACCAATTGTATAATCGGTGTATGCTAAATCATTATCAATCGTACCTGGAATTCCTACAACTTTTATACCAGTTTGGCTAATTTTATTGGCTCCCTGAAAAGAGCCATCTCCACCAATTACAATCAATCCATCAATTTCATTTTTTTCTAATATACCAATTGCTTCGTTGATACCAGCCTCTGTTCTCATTTTCTCGCATCTTGAGGTTTTTAGAACAGTTCCGCCCCTGTGAATAATATCTCCCACGGATGCGATGTGCATTTCTTTTATCTCACCATCTAAGAGTCCCGTATAACCTCTTTGGATTCCAACGACCTTGAGATCATTATATATAGCAGTTCTCACAATGGCTCGAATAGCAGCATTCATGCCTGGGGCATCCCCTCCACTGGTTAACACTCCTATTTTTTTCATAAATTAAATCTCCTTTTCCATCTGTGCTCCAAATCGATAGCTCATTCTTAGCAAACTAATAATTAGAACCACAAAGACGCAATGCCGCTAATGCGGCACACAAAGGAGCTACAAAAATATAAATAGCCCTTTGCATCTTTGTGGTTCATTTATTAATTTACTTTTTGTTATTTACTGTCTTTTGTGCCATATCATAAATATTTTCAACGGTTAATCCATATTTGGTTAATAACTCTTCTGGTTTTCCTGATTCACCAAAGGTATCATTCATGCCGATTTTCACGACTGGTACCGGATAATGTGTTGATAGTACGTCGCAAACCGCGCTGCCCAGACCGCCAATAACAGAGTGCTCTTCTACGGTTAGAATTCTCTTTGTTTCTTTTGCCGCTTGAATAATCAGTTCCTCATCAATGGGCTTAATTGTTGAAATATTAATTACCCTAGCAGAAATCCCCTCTTGTTTTAAAAGTTCTGCTGCTTTTAAACATTTACTAATCATTAGTCCCATACCAATAATGGTAATATCCTTACCATCCTTTAAGACATTTCCTTTACCAAAGGTAAACGTGTGATTTTCATCAAAAATCGGCGGCACTCCCAAGCGCCCTAAGCGCAGATAGACTGGGCCATCAATATGAGCTGCTGCTCTAACTGCCTGCCTTGTTTCCACATCATCAGCAGGTACTATAATCTTCATGTGAGGTAAGGATCTCATAATGGCAATATCCTCAATAGACTGATGGGAACCTCCATCTTCTCCCACTGTAATTCCTGCATGGGTTGCAGCAATTTTCACATTCAGCTTTGGATAACAAATGGAATTTCTAATGATTTCAAAAGCTCTGCCTGTAGCAAAAACAGCAAAGGTACTGGCAAAAGGAATTTTCCCTGTAGTGGCGAGTCCTGCTGCCATTCCCATCAAATTCTGCTCGGCGATGCCTGCATTAATAAAGCGTTTTGGAAAGTGCTTTGCAAATCCTGCTGTCTTAGTGGATTTGGATAAATCCGCATCCAAGACTACAATATCTTTATTTTCTTTTCCCAATTCAATTAAAATATTTCCATAGGATTCTCTTGTAGCAATCATTTTGTTTCCCCCTAGGTATTATTATCGACTATCGAATATTTCGTTCCAATTCTTCAATGGCTTTAGCTCGTTCTGCCTCTGACGGGGCCACCCCGTGCCAGCCTACTTGATTCTCCATGAAGGAAATACCTTTTCCCTTACTGGTTTTCGCAATAATTGCCGTTGGCTTTCCTTTTACTTCCTTTGCCTGTTTAAATGCTCTTTCAATATCTGTAAAGCAATGTCCATCAATCTCTATCACATTCCAGCCAAAGCTTTCCCATTTTTCTTTTAATGGATTAACTTTCATAACCTCATCATTCGTCCCATCAATTTGTAAACCATTATTATCAATGATCGCCACTAGATTATCCAATTTATAATGGGAAGCCGCCATGGCAGCTTCCCAAACGATTCCTTCTTGAAGCTCTCCATCACCTAACAAGGTATAAATCCGATATGATTTCTCATCGATTTTACCTCCTAATGCCACACCCACTGATGCGGAAAAACCTTGACCCAAGGATCCTGTTGACATTTCTACGCCAGGAACTTTCAGCATATCAGGATGCCCCTGTAGAAAACTTCCCAGCTTTCTCAAGTTGGTCAATTCACTCGTATTAAAAAAGCCTTTCATAGCAAGTGTTCCATATAGTACTGGAGCTGCATGCCCTTTACTCAAAATAAACCGATCTCGATCCGGATTGTCTTTGTCTTCACTATCGATTTTCATTTCTTTAAAATATAAGTAGATTAAAAGATCGGCTGCCGATAAGGCTCCTCCCGGATGCCCAGATCCCGCTGCGGCTAACATATTGATAATATGGATTCGTAATTGATTTGCATATATTTCCATTGGCTCCATAAAAAAACCTCCCTACATATTTAATAGTATCTCGAAAAAACAACTATCTATAGCCACAAACAGGCAAAGGATGAGTATAACTATAAGCGTAGGTTAAGTACAACGGCGAAGCGTTAGCTATGCTCATCCTTTGCCGTCCTAAATGGGTTTTTCCGAGAGACTATATTTTACTTACTGCTGCTTTCCAAGTTCATAGTCAAGAATAAACTGTATCCGCTGTGCATGTTTACCTGCATCAAAGGATGCTGCCAGCCATTCCTTCGTAATCTCCAGTGCCAAGCCACTGCCGATTACTCTTTCCCCCATACATAATATATTAGAATCATTATGTGCTCTTGTGGCTTTAGCAGAAAAAGTATCGTGCACCACAGCAGCCCGAATCCCTTTTACCTTATTAGCCATAATTGACATTCCTATGCCAGTACCACAAATTAGAATTCCTTTCCAATCATCATTACCGGCAACTTTCTCAGCTACGCGCTTTGCAATCGGTCCGTAATTAACACTGTCTGCAGAATAAGCGCCCACATCTTCCACTTCTATTTTCAATTCTTTTAACAGACTAATAACCTTTTCTTTGAGTGTAAAACCCGCATGATCACTGCCAATTATGATTTTTGTATTTTCCATTTCATTCTCGTCCCTTCCTTAACACTCTTCCCCTTCGGGAAAAACGACGACTTTACCAAAGAAGCTATCACGTTTATATATTTTTTCAAACGTTTCGGGAATTTGATCAAGAGAAATCCGATGCGTTACCATAGGCTTAACCTTTATCTTACCTTCTTTCATGAAATGCAGTGTAGTTGGCCATTCTTTCCCGGGAAATGGACCAGAAACTGCATTCCAGGAACCTAACACTGTCAGTTCATTTCGCACTATTTTTTCAAAATGTTCCCGGGAAATCGCCACATCCCCATAAGGAATCCCCATGAATACAACAGTACCACCCTTCTTAGGCAACGATAAAACCTGTGCACTCGTAAATGGATTTCCTGCAGATTCTACAGCAATATCAACACCACTGCCTCCTGTCATCTCTTTTACAGCCTGTATTGGATCAATGTCTTTTGCATTAATGCACAAATCAGCACCTAGTTCTTTAGCAATCTCTAATTTTTCATCAAAGACATCAATGGCAATCACTTTTGTGGCACCAAATATTTTGGCACATTGTACGGCAAATAATCCAATAGGACCTACACCCAAAACAGCTACCGTATCACCGGCTTGAATCTTCGTACGATAAAAACCATGCATTACCACACAAGCTGGTTCCATACCGCAAGCTGTCTCAAAGTCTAGACCTTCAGGCATTTTTAGTACACTCCTGGAATGCAGCCTTACATATTCGGCAAAGCCTCCGTCTTCTTTTGCTCCGATTACCTGTAGGGATTCACATTTTGAATATTTGCCCACCTGGCAATACTCACAATGAAAGCATGGCGTTGTTGGGCAGACAACCACACCATCGCCTGCTTTTACATTTGTCACTTGTTCGCCAATTTCCACAATCTCCCCGGAAAGTTCATGCCCAAATATGGCTCCTACTGTATGTGGTCCTAATTTACCATATCTTGATATATCGGAGCCGCAAAATCCCACAGCTTTGACTTTAACAATTATATCGTCTGGATTCTTAATTTCTGGAATAGGACACTCTTCTACTCTTATATCTCGAATTCCATATAATTTTGCACCTTTCACAATGTCACCTCATTTACTATTTTAAAAAATTCTTCTATATTTTGCTTCGTTTTGTTTTTTTGAAAGGCAGCTGAGCCAATGACAATATTCGTTGCTCCTGCATGTATTACATCACGAATTGTAGACAAGTTAATTCCACCATCTACTTGAATTTCAAAAGAATAACCACCCGCTCGTTTCATGTCAGCAAGTTCTTTTATTTTCTGATTCATTGCTGTAATATTCTTTTGACCGCCATAACCTGGATTTACGGTCATAATGAGTACTAAATCCAGCATCTCATAGACATGAGAAAGCACTCCAATCGGGGTAGCAGGATTTAATGCCACGCCAGCTTTCATGCCAAAGCTTTTGATCACTTGAATGGATCTGTGCAAATGAGTACAAGCTTCGGCATGAACAGTGATACAATCAGCCCCTGCATCCACAAAGGAAGAGATAAAACGGTCTGGATTTTGAACCATCATATGAACGTCAAAATGCATGCTGCTTATGGGCCGGAGCATACTCACCTGATCTGGACCAAAAGCTATATTAGGAACAAAAGTTCCATCCATCACATCAATATGCAGTGAATCGATACCACACGATTCCACAGTTTTTAACTCTTGTTCCAAATTCCCCATGTCTGCTGCTAATAAAGATGGAGAAATGATAATATCCATAAGACCTCCAATCTCAGCTATCATTACTGCTTGTTATAATTTTTTTGATTAATATCCATTATTATTAGAATCAGAGCCGGTCTTTCCTGTTATGATCGCTATTGCATTGCTTGTTCCAATCCGATTTGCACCAGCTTTTACAATCTTAATCGCATCATCGTAAGTTCTGATTCCTCCAGCTGCTTTTACGCCAAAGTCTTTACCAACTACGGATCGTAATAGTTCAACATCCTCTATCGTTGCTCCACCGCCATTAAACCCAGTAGCGGTTTTAACAAAGTCAGCACCTGCCTCCTTAATTAAACTGCAGGCAATTTTTTTCTCTTCCTGAGTCAAGAGTGCCGTTTCGATAATAACCTTGGTAACTAAGCCTTGAGAGGCTTTGACAACTTCCGCAATATCATGCTTCACAACATTATATTCCTTGGACTTTAAAGCTCCCAAATTAATCAGCATATCGATTTCTCGTGCACCATTATCTATGGCATCTACGGTTTCTGCCACTTTCACTTTCGTAGTAGCACCTCCCAGAGAAAAGCCAATGGGCACACCTACTTTAATATTATGATCTTTCAGCAACTGATTGGCGAAGGAAACATAATACGGATTAACAAATACCGTTTTAAAACCATGTGTGATCGTCTCTTGGCAAAATATCTGAATATGCTCTTTAGTCGCAATAGGATTCAATAAGGTATAGTCAATCATCTCGATTAAAGCTTTTTGATTCATTACAAACACCTACTTATCATATTTTCGTAAATTAAAAACTTTTTCGCACATTTCTTTTTATATAAGATCCAACCCGCATTATGCACACTGAAGGATCATTTCTTTCAAAATTATATGGTTTGAAATCAAAAAATTGCTATTGAGCTCAGTAACAGATCTTTTCTTTATTCTGAACAGTTAGGCCTAACTGAATCAGCTTATTTAGTCAAACTATGATACTTGGATACTTCATTTATTCAACCGTTAATACAACTTTAATGGCGTCCCCTTTTTTGATGGTCTCATATGCTTTGTCCCATTCTGTAATATTGAATTGATGTGAAACTAATGCTTTGGCATTCACCAGATTTTGATTCATAAGCTGCAAGGATGGTTCCCAATCACTTGGTTTCTGGCTTCGGCAACCCATTACTTTAATTTCTTTTTGAATAATTTTTTCAAAATCAGTAAGAATTTCTGCCATTGGGAAAATCCCAACCTGCACATATTCGCCTTGTTTTGTAAGAATATCCAAACCTAAATTTACGGATGGCGGGGCCCCTGTGCATTCGAATACAATATCGGCACCATATCCATCGCTAAGCTCATCTACTATCTGCTTAACATCTTGATTCTGAATGTCAACGGCTACATCAATTCCCAATTCTTTTGCTTTATCTAAGCGGCTTTTGTCTTTCGCTAACCCTGTAATAATGACTTTCGTATCAAAAGTCTTGGCAATTTGTGCCACAAGCAAACCGATTGGACCAGGTCCTAATACTACTACGACATCATTCTTTTTGATGCTGCTCTTTGCCACCGCATGGTGTGCACAAGCTAATGCTTCGGTAATAGAAGCAGATACATAATCAACATTTTCAGGCAGTTTATGAATACTGTTTTTATTTGCTATGATGTATTTAGTAAAAGCACCATCCTGCTGTGTTCCCAAGCCTTTACGATCTTTACATAAATTATAATTTTTTGATTTACAATATTTACATTCACCACATATATAAAATGTAGTTTCTGAAGTTACGCGCTCACCCACATGGATATCGGTTACATTTTCTCCTACTTCTACTACTTCTCCAGCAAATTCATGACCTAATGTTACAGGAACCTTAACTTTATATTTACCTTCATAGGTGTGCAAATCGGAGCCGCATATCCCTGCATATTTGACTAAGATTTTCACTTGATCCTTACCAGCTTTTGGTTCTTCTTTATCAACAATAACTAAATTCCCATGACCCAATTGGGTTTTAACTAATGCTCGCATTCTTATTCCTCCTCATTTCAAAAATTTATGCTAGATGATATCTTGAGCTAACATTTCTTAATCATGAATCATAATGATGTTAGCTCAAGACAAGAAATCACATTTTAATCGTGTCTATATTAATTAAATAGTGTGAAAATTTTGTATATCACATAGTGAATTACGTTACCACCTTGGTCAATACTAGAAATCGTCGTTGCACCCGCTGGCATTTTAAAATGAGCATCTACTGCCATTTGCGTATGGAATGTTGCAACATCAGTCGCCATGTATAATGACATCCCAATTACAACAGCTCCAACAAGAACCGAATGAACGATATTACCTCGAGCTGCCCCTACGATAAAGCAGACGATAAAGGGAATGGTTGCTAAATCACCAAAGGGTAATACATTATTTCCTGGTAATACAACTGCTAGGAGAATTGTAATTGGAACTAAGATTAGGGCTGTTGCGATTACGGATGGATGCCCAATTGCAACGGCAGCATCGAGTCCGATATAAATATCTCTATCACCAAATCTTTTGCTTAAGAACTCTCTGGCAGATTCAGCAAGCGGAATAAGACCTTCCATTAAGATCTTAACCATTCGAGGCATTAACACCATAACGCCACCCATTGCTATACCAACTTTTATGGTCTGGCCTACTGGATATCCGGCTAATGCACCTAGTACAACTCCTAAAAATACTCCCATGAAAAGCGGTTCACCAAATACCCCAAATCTTTTTTGAATGGTTTCAGGATCTGCATGTAAATCTTTAATGATTGGGATTTTCTGTACCAATTTCACAAGGGGAATTCCAATTGCATAGGACACAGTACTACCAGTTGGAACAGAAATACCAGGTAGATCAAAATACTTTTCCAGCATTGGTGCTGTCCAGTCAGCAATTTTTAAGACAATAATTTCAAAAATAACTGCTGCCACTAAGCCTTGTACAAGGCTTCCAGTTGCTGAATATACAAAGGCTCCCATAAAAGTGAAATGCCAATAATTCCAAAGATCAATATCCATTGTTTTTGTGGTTTTGGTAACTAACATAATGACATTAACCAATAAACCTAATGGAAGAACAAATGCTGCAATGGGAGAAGCCCATGCTATACTTGCAGCTCCTGGCCAGCCAATATCAATGATATTTAGCTGTACCCCAAACCTTGCTACCATACCTTGTGCTGCTGGTGCAAGATTCGAGACCAGTAAATCAACCACTAAAAAGATACCTGTAAAACCTACGCCAATCGTCAAACCAGAACGAAAGGCTTTACTTGCCGGCTGCCCAAATGCTACTCCCAGCAAAAAAACTGCAACTGGCAAAATGACCGTTGGTCCTAGCCCTAGAAAGGCTTGGAAAATTTGAACTACATCCATAATAATACCTCCTCAGCTTTTTATTATTTCTTAAGTTCTTCTAAGATCTGCTCTTTCAATTTATCTAATCCTATTCCAGTTAAGAAAGCTCTTGCATTGATGATTGGGAAGGGATATTCTTTGGAAACAATCGTAGTTGTAACAAGCAAACTTGCCCGTGATTCATATGCAGGAACTTCTGTCACTTTACATTGAACAATTTCAACTTGAATATTATTTTCTTTAGCCATTTTCTCAATGGCATCAGATACAACAGTAGAGGTTGCAATTCCGGTCCCACAAGCTACTAATACAGTTTTTTTCCCTTTTCTTACTTCACTCACTTTATTCACCTCCCTTCACATTGTTTAAATTAAGTCGTTTACTTACTTCTTCTTTGATTTTCACTTCGCTTTCTTCGTTTGCTAAATATAGCAGAATCTCTTCATCTTGAAAGATTCCCATTAAACTTTGCAGCATTTTTAGCTGGGAGTGACTATCATGCATTGCCAGCATAAAAATTAATTTCACAGGAGTTTTCTCTGTCTCCTCACCCATAATGCCAAAATCTACAGGTTCCTTTAACACTCCAACACTAATGGCCGACTGGTTCACATGTTCAATATCTGTATGTGGTATGGCAACACCACAGCCCTTGGTTGGCAACCCTGTTGCAAATTTTTTCTCTCTTGCAATAACGGCGTCGGCATAACTTTCTTTTACAAAACCTTTCTGATATAAGTTGGCTGCCATATGCTTTAAAATATCTGAACTATTTTCACCTTCTACATTTCTTATCACTAACGTTTCATCAAATTTAACATGATTCATGTAATAGAGCCTCCCTAATTTCGTCTTCTGATTTTGCTTGCTGCATTTGCGCAATAAATTTTTCACTTTTAAATTTGTTATATAAAAATCGTACTCCATCTTTACCGTCGATATCTAAGGCCAACAAACAAATCAATGATACCTTGTTCTCATGATCCCAAGAAATCGGCATCGCCGCTTTGGCAATTACAATTACAGGATGATTTACATAACTGCTGTCAGCATGGGGCAAAGCAACTTCTTGATTAATTACATAACTCCCCATATTTTCCCGCTCCATAACAGCCTCATAATATCCTTCTTTGACATAACCTTCTGCTAACAGGTTGTTACAAATACGCTGCAGAACTTCTTCTTTTCCGCCTACTTCTGGCAGCATGATAAACTTTGCCTCTCGTACGACATGAGGAATCAGACCGCTGTAGCTTTTCATACGATAATGATTGTTACATTCAATTAAGTTCATAATTTGATTTTTTCCTGTTTCGTTAAATAATGCTTCTAACGATAAGAAAGGAATGCCGTGATATTTAGGATCAATACTGCCTATGATCGCAATGATTTCATAGGTATTGATGGTATCTTGGATTTGCTTATGAAGATCACGTTTTCCAATAACCCCCATATGGATTAATTCTATATCATTTAGTTTTTCACCAAATATTTTCTTCAAATGACTTCCGCACTGAAGAGCTACCCCTTCTCCGGTCAAGCAAACGGTAATAATTGCTTTTTTTCGTTTTAAAACTTTATGATCCACTCGCGTTTTCTTAAAGGTATAATTTAAATTTTCTACCGCATACACCACATCTTTAATATGTGATCCAGGTAAAATACTTCTGCGAATGGCTTCGATTACCATTACTGTATCCACACGGTCAATCGTCTCGATCTGGATACCTGTTCTTTCGGAAATGATTTCTCCAAAGGTCAGTAATGACCCCATATCCACCAGCATTAATACGCCTTTACCTTCGTCAGTTGCTTGTATGATCGTAGCTAAACGTTCTAACACTTCACTAGGATTCTCGTCTAAGGTCATGACTACCGCTTTGCCATGATTCATATTTAGCAGCTTATTGGCAATTTCCAGCATGCCAACACTTACATTGCCATGAGTAACAACCAGAATACCAACCTTACCCTCTTTTTCTTGTTTATTGCCTCTTAGGTACAATGCAATAAAACCAACTTCATCCTCAGGCAAATGAATTCGATAGTATTTTTCAATATGTGCGATCATTTCTTGGGCTACAGCATATTCAATGCTATATTTTCTTTTGATTTCTTCTAAGTTGGGGTTAATAATTTCTCTTCCTTGCTTAATACGCTGAAATGTAGCATTCAAATGAATGGCTAAACAATAGAATATGGAATGATCCATCTTTCCTAATGTCATTTCAGCAATTTTAAGGAGTTCTTCCACAAGGGAAATAATCTCAACTCCCACAACTTTAGCAATCTCATCAGGAGATAAAGGATGCAAATTATCTTTAACGTGTTTGATAACATTCTGTAATTTGCGTTCAATCTCAATCCCGATAATACGATTAATTTCTTCTGTATTTATTCCTTGCTTTAGATATTCGGTATACGTTTTTTCGATATCGCTATAAAACTCTTTTGGAAAACTATAAATGTCATTTTCAAGCTCGGCGATTTTCTTATACTTTTTAGGACTAAATCTAAAATCTTGCCAGACGAGGTTTTCAATTTCATCCCGCATACTTTTTATTTTTAAAAGTCCCTTTTTAACATGAAGATTTAAATCTCTCACATCAATTTTCACACAGTCTTCTTTATCCATAACGTAAGTTAGAAAGCTTTTGGCACAAGCTACTTGAATATCACTTTTTAGTTGTCCAATATTCCCATAACACTCATACAGCAGGTAGGATTTCATTACATCTAAGGCTACATGAATTGGTGCATTCATTCTCGTTGACTCATAACCAAAGAAATTTTTGATTAATTTCAACCTTTCATTTAAAGGTCGTTTACTTAAAGGCGGAACCTCAATGATCATGGGAATTCGCCTTTTAAAGGTAGCCAATAAGGAAGTCTCAATATTTTCTGTAGTGGCGGCAATGAGCTGCACAACTGCTTTTCTAGTAAAATCAGACTCTCCTAACCTGCGAAAGCACCCCTTATCGATGAGTTGAAACAGCATTTCTTGTCCTTCTGATGTAAGGCGATGTACTTCATCTAAAAATAAAATTCCGCCGTCTGCCTGCTCGATTAACCCTCTCTTATCCTGCACCGCTCCTGTATAAGCACCTTTTACGCTTCCAAACAGATGAGATATTAACAGTTGTGAGTTCTCGGCGTAATCGGCGCAGTTAAAAACAATAAACGGAGATTCTTTGGTCAGCCTGCCGCTTTCGATGGAAAACTTGTACATGGACTCTGCCAACTCGCTTTTGCCTACACCTGTTTCTCCTAATATCAAGCAATGCAGCCCATTGGGCGGATACAACACTGCAGCTTTCGCTTGCTGTATTTGTATTTCTAAACTTCCTTTTCCACCGATCAGATTTTGAAAGGCCTGAATTTCCCGACTCTCTTCTTGCTTTTTATTGCCATCTTCCAGCAGTGAAACCTCATCTATGATCTGTTTATTACCTCGCGAACTTCTGATTTCTTCTAAATATTTGACTACCAAGTAGCGTGATAATTTATACCCGCTCTTTTGCAGCATCTTCGTCAGTTCACGGTAGGAAATATTCTCATTTTTTTGCAATATCTGAGATATTTCCTCGCAAATATAGATCTTCTTTCGTTCCCGGGAGTCTGCAATTTTTAGTTCCTTGCGCAGTAGCGTCATATATTCTCTGCTTACTAATAAACTTTCACCTAATTGCAGATCCGTTAGCGGTTCTTTTTTATTTTCTTTTAAAAGGATACTGCGGAGTTTATTTTTCACATCTAACCCTCCTGTCTTTTATTATTGCAAAAACCGTGCCAACTAGTGGTCAATTATGTTAGTGATGAGAGAGAAGCTTGGATAATAGTGAGTTAAATCGATTTTTCAAAGTGGAATCTAATCACACTTTTTGTGTTTATTTACTTTTTTTATAAATTCACTTACGTTTTTTCATTTTCTTTCTTACACTTTTGTGAATTTTTAAAATACGTAAAAATAAAACCGTTAAACCACGAAGACGCGAAGATTCTCATTTTGTCATTGCGAGCATAGCGAAGCAATCTCCTGCTTGTTGAAGATTGCTTCGCTATGCTCGCAATGACAGATCGATGTTACTTTTCTTTCTCCCTACTATAACAAGGAAAGAGGCTTTTCTTATTAAAAAGCCTCTTTCCTTGTATCAGCCTTACCCTTCTTCCACAGTATTCCTTCGCCGCTCCATTTTAATAATTTCAATTAGATGACAAATTTCTTCATCATTTACATGCACAGTGAATTGTTCTTCCAGAGCATTGCTTACTTTTTTTAACACCGAATATTCAAGAGGGTGCTCAGCAATAAATGCAGCCGTTTCCGGATAACTGATTCCTGCATGAGTAAGCAAGCGTTCCACCATGCAGGCAGAATGTACTAACATGCGTACCAGTCCAGAAGAAGAAAACTCCACTTGCAATTCATCTTCCAGCTTTCTAATGCAGATCATAAGAGTATCCATCACTTTACGCGGATTCACAAAAGTCAGAAATTCATCCAACATGCCTGCAACCATACCACGCATCACTTCCCAATCCATGCCCCTGTCTGTATAACGATCTGCAATATCAGAAGCCTTTAAACCATCCGTAAGCAGACGGCGCAGTTCACTGCCGGTCCCCCCCTGCATAAGCTCTTCGATGGCAATATGAGGTCTATCCTCCATTTGAGGATCAATACTGCCTACACTAGCTACGATATCATAGGAATGCTGCAAAGACATCAAACGAGTTTGTAGCATTTCCTGATTGCCAGCTTCTACAGCAATTACACGAATATTAAATAACTGCCATTGATTTAACAGTTTTTCTAATAAGCCCTTAATTTTGGCCGCTGCTCCCTGCCCTGTAAGGCAAGTAGTCAAAATAGCCTTATCTTTACCATTCATAAAATCAGTCGGATTATTTGCCTGTACTACCGTTTGAACCATACTACGTGCTGTCCAAGCAGACCGATAGACAATATTAATATCATTTTTCGGTAATATGGCTTTATGTAATACATGAAGTACCATTAATGTACTTACCATTTCTACACTCTTTACCATGATACCCGTTCGATTCGTAAGAGCTTTCGCTACACCTGATAATGATCCCATATCAACCAGCAGAATTATGCCTTTCCCTTGGTCAATTTCTTTTGCCACCTGAACGGCTTTTTCTATTGCCCAATCCACATTGGCCTCCAGAGGCATATCAATTGCTTTGGCATGGGTAACTCCTAGCAGCTTATTTGCAAAATCGACCATACTGGTAGCAGTCGAATTACCATGTGTAATCACCAAAACACCAACTTTTCGTTCTTCCTTGCCTTGGCGGTCGTCAAAGGTTGCCAGCATTAAAGCGATAAATCCGATTTCATCCAACGGGATCAAGATGCTCATCTGTTCACCAATACACTGCGCCATTTTTTCTGCTACAATATATTCTTTAGGATGCTGCTCAGCCACAGATCTAACATTAGGATTTACAATGGGCAAACCGCTGCGAATTCGCTCTACCGTAGCAGCAATATGAATGGCTAAGGCATAATATAATCTACGGCTCAGTGCTTTTCCCATTTTTTCAGCTAAGCTGCAGGCGAGGTCAAAAACACTGAGAAATTCTTGTGGCAAAATACTTTGTAAATATTCCTGGGATATTTCCAGTTGCTCGGGACCTAATCGTTGGAAATAGTTCTCAAAATCCATCTCAATGCATTGAATAATCTCTGCCTGTCCAATTCCTTGGGACTTAAGAAACTGCATGCGCTCACTAATGGTCTGATAAAAATTCTTTGGCAAGCTCCGATCTGCCTCTTCATCCGCCGCTGCTCCATTTGGCTGAATGAACAACTCACTGCCTAATGTACATAAAATTTTGCTAGTCTCCAGACGGGCTTGAGGATCATAGACAATGGCTTGTTTGATCTTTGGCGGCAGCTCTTCGTAAACCAGACGAACAGGTGCAGCCTTATCCCCCCGATGCAAGAAAGCTTTTGCACATATTAGCTGTAAGTCATTGCGCAGCTGCCCAATATTTCCCTGGCATCGGTATAACAGCAATGCCCATAAGGCTTCCTGACTTACAATCAGCTTCGATTGAATATGTACTGCTTCACGTGCCAGTAAAAATTTAATAAGTTCAAATCGCTCATGCAATGGTCTCATGAATAAATCAGGCAGCGATATGACCACAGGTATACGGCGCAAGAATGTTTTTAATAATGCAGAATCTGGATTCTCGGTAGTAGCTGCGACTAGCCTTATGGTAACATGGCGAATTTTATCAGTATCACCCATACGGCGAAAATCCCCACGGTCTAGTAGATAAAACAACATTTCCTGTCCTTCTGGCGGCAAGCGATGTACCTCATCTAAAAATAACATGCCCCCATCCGCTTTTTCCACTAAGCCTGCTTTATCTTTATCAGCCCCAGTAAAAGCGCCTCGTACATGACCAAAAAGCTGAGACATCAAAAGCTGAGGATTATTTGCATAATCAGCACAGTTAAATACAATAAACTGTCCACCATAAGCAATTTTTCCCTGGCTGCAAGCAAATCTATACATATATTCAGCAAATAAGGTTTTTCCCACACCCGTAGAACCAACTAATAGCGTATCTAAACCTTTGGGGGGATATAGAGCTGAAGCCTTTGCTTGCTCGACTGCGACTTTTAAACTATCTTGGGCACCAATTAAGCCATCAAAAGAATCCCAATTTTGAGCATTATCATATAAGGCGTTATCATTTTTCAGACTAATGGTATCAGATACCTCTCCCGTCCTTCCTGGTTGGGAAAATTCATTTGCAGCCAACTCTTCGATTTGCCGCTGGTGCCGTACCACTTCAGGAACCTTTCCCTTCAAGGCGGGATAAATACTTTCTATCCATTTCACTGTGACATAATAGGTAGATCGACTTACTACTTTTATTACTAACTTCTCCCGATGTAAGGTATTTAAATCACTGCTGACATTACTACGGGAAAACCCCGCTAAAATTGCCACTTCTTCTGCTGTAAAACCTAATGGTTTATGCTGCTGCATCATATTCTTATCTAGTTTTTTCGTGCATAATTCATCTAAAATTTCTAAAATTTTTAATTGACGTTTCATTTTTCGCTCTCCTTTAAGACAGCATCAGCTAGTAGTCCGCCAAGACTAAAGCTATGGGATGAATTGCGCGAGATTTTTCGTCCAGCAAGGCGGAGGAGTCGCGCATATCGGACATATGTAAGGTGACGACAACGAAGCTGGGCGGGAAATATCGCGACAAGAGCACCATGGATTTAGGCTTGGTGGACTACTAGTCATTTCTAGTACATTATAAAACGTTATAATCTGTAATACAATTTTTTTATGATTTGCTGCTTTTATTCATAGTAGAGGGGATAAGAAAAACACTGCGTGTCTTAAAAAAATAAAACCTTTTGAACCGCGAAGACACGAAGACTAAATAATTATATCCCTTCGTGTTCTTCGTGTTTCTTCGCGACCTTCGTGGTTAATTACTTTTTTTACAAATTTTCTTTACTAAAAAAAATAAAAGCATGGTTTTTATATACCGATGCTTTTACCGTTTGTCAGACGATCAATTTATGTTATTAGTCCTCTAACTCTAATCGCAGTTTCTTGTCTTTGTTACTTGGACAATAATGTTGCCAGCCGAAATGTAGAGGTGTCAATTGTCCGTTTATGCCCAATGGCATCGGCTAAATCAATTGCAACGACTGCGCCGTTCTTCGAACCAAATAATACATTGGATATACCGGAAATAAGAGCCATCACTGCATGTTCTGCTAATGTACTGGCTAAAATACGATCAAATACACTCGGAGATCCTCCTCGCTGTATATGCCCCAATACGGACACGCGGGTATCAAGTCCAGTATCCTTAGCAATTTTCTCACCAATGGTTACAGCACTGCCAACACCTTCTGCCACAACCACAATACTATATTTCTTCCCTGCATCCCGTGACTTGCTTAACTTGGTACATAGATCATCTAGATTAACCGTCATTTCTGGAATCAGTATCTGCTCTGCACCACCAGCAAGTCCAGCCGTCATAGCAATCCATCCTGAGTTTCGCCCCATTACTTCAAGAACCATTACCCGTCCATGTGAAGAAGCTGTATCCCGCAGCTTATTGATCGCTTCTACGACTGTATTAATAGCAGTATCAAATCCAATGGTATAATCCGTCCCCCAAATATCATTGTCGATTGTACCAGGCAGGCCAACTACAGCAATGCCTAATTCAGATAACAATTGAGCACCTGTAAGAGATCCATCGCCACCAATAATAACTACACCTTCGATTCCTCGGCGTTTCAAATTTTCAGCAGCTTTTTGTCGTCCTTCCAACGTTTTAAAAATTTCACAACGCGCAGTTCCTAAAAAAGTTCCTCCCCGGTGCAGAATATCTCCTACTGAGCGAGATTCCAATTTTATCATGTTATCTTCATACATGCCTGCATAGCCATTGTAAATTCCCCACACTTCTACCCCTTCATGGATAGCTACACGAACAACAGCACGAATCGCTGCATTCATACCAGGAGAATCGCCACCACTAGTCATGACAGCAATACGCTTTAACATCACACATTCCACCTCTTTCTTGCTAATTCTCCAGAAAGGGCGAAGACTACGCTCCGCCCTGCTTTCCTTAGAATGTAATTAAATTTCAAATTGTAAGGCTATTTCTTCTAATCTTTTCTTAATATCAGATGCAGTACGCAGGCTTAATATCTCATCAGCCCATTTTTGCGTCTGCTTTATGTCAAGTTGACGTATACGATGCTTCACTACAGGAACGGCACGCCCGTTCATGGATAATTCTGTTAAACCAAGTCCCACTAATAATGGAGTTGCTAAAGGATCTCCTGCCATCTCACCACACATACCTACCCATTTACCAGCTTTTTGTGCAGCTTTAGCAACATTGCCAATTAAGCGAACAACTGGCGGCTGAAAATAATCACTCAGATACGCCACATGCTCATTCATGCGATCTGCAGCCATTGTATATTGAACAAGATCATTCGTGCCAATACTAAAAAAGTCAACCTCTTCTGCCAATATATCTGCAATCGCAGCTGCTGCAGGAACCTCAACCATAATCCCTACTGCTACATCGCTTTTAAAAGGAATTCCTTCTTGCGTTAATTCTTTAGCAGCTTCGTTTAATAATGCTTTTGCGCTTAACAGTTCATCAACGGTAGCAATCATCGGAAACATAATATGCAGATTTCCTGCTACACTTGCGCGTAATAAAGCACGTAATTGCGTTTTAAATACGTCCTGATACACCATACACAAACGGATGGCTCGTAACCCAAGGGCCGGATTGGCTTCTGGCAATCCGCCAATAAAAGGCAGTTGTTTATCACCACCAGCATCCAGAGTACGAATGACAATTTTTTTATCAGGCATTGCTGCAAGAACAGCTTTATAAGATTCTACCTGTTCTTCTTCAGTTGGCACACTGGTTTTATCCAGGAACAAGAATTCAGTACGAAATAAGCCAACACCTTCTGCACCTGCAACAATTACTTTTTCCATATCCCCAGGTGTACCAATATTACAAGCCAACTCGATATGATGACCGTCTAATGTCTCACTGGGCAGATGACCAACAGATGCTAAAAGTGCAGCTCTCTCCTGCTCTTTTTTAATACGCGAGCGATAGTCATTTAGTATATCCTCTTCAGGATTTACTAAGACCTCTCCCACATGTCCATCAACAATCACATTATCTCCATTATTTAATTTCTCTAATGCACTGCCAACCCCTACAACAGCGGGTATACCTGCTGCCCTAGCCAAAATGGAGCTATGAGAAGTCTTTCCTCCTAGCGCAGTAATAAAACCTGATACACAATTTAAGTCAAGAGCAGCGGTATCAGAAGGCAGTAAATCCTGAGCTGCCAAAACTCCTGTATAGTTAACTTCTGCTGTACCACCTTGCAATATGCGTACTAAGCGTTTGCCAATATCCTTGATATCGGCTGCTCTCTCCTGCATATATTCACTATCAAGACCAGCAAACATCGCAGCAATTTCATTAGCTGCATCTTCTACTGCTGCTTCAGCACTAGCCTGATGATTGTCAATATGATTTAAAACGACTTCAACAAAAGAAGGATCTGTGACCATTAACTTATGAGCAGCAAAAACTTCTGCCTGCTGTTCTCCCATATTGATTGCTGTACGTTCTTGCAGTATCTCTAGTTCTTTTTCAGCAGCCTGCTGCGCTGTATAAAAACGTTCTTTTTCAGCTGGGGCCTGTGATGCATCTACCAAGCGACAGAAATCATGTACCGCTTCTTGCATATGCACAATTGTTCCAATAGCAATTCCTGCTGATGCTGCGATTCCTTTTATTTTCCACATAGTATCACTCTTCCCCAAATTTGTCATCCACTAATTTTTTCAGGGCTGCACCTGCCTCAGCAGCATCTGGACCATCAATTTTGACAAGTAACGTATCCCCTTTTTTTACCCCTAATCCCATAATACTAATGATGCTTTTTGCATTACCGTTTTTCCCATCTTTAAATATTAAAATGTTGGATTTAAAGGAAGAAGCTTTTTGTGCGAACATAGCCGCTGGTCTAGCGTGTAATCCCGCCTGATTTTTAATCTGTAAATTGAATTCCATGTTTTTTACACAACCTTTCTTTTTGTTAAATATATTATTACACTACAAAAGCAGTGGATACCCCTTAATGTATCTCAAGCATAAGGTCTAGTGGAGTATCATGAGGCAATAATTGAATCTGTAAATCAATGCCATGTTCATGAAGCTCTTTAAAAGCCTGTTTATCAGCATCAGATATCGATACAGCTTTTGTCACCGGGGTTTTACCTTGACTGAAACTCATCCCGCCAATATTGACCTTACTAATCGCTAAGCCATTTTCTACTAAATTCAATATAGTAGTTGGGTTGGTAGCTAATAAAAGTAACTTTTCTTCTGCAAAAGTATCCGTTTTCAAGCTTTCTACCCCTTGAATCACATTTAAAACCGAAACGTTGATACCAGGAGGTGCTACGGTTTCGAGAAGTATCTTACGAATGAAATCTAGCGCGACTTCGTCATCAATCACAACAATGCGTTCGATTGGCATGGTCTTACACCACGCCATAACAATCTGACCATGAATGAGACGATCATCAATTCTTACTAATTCAATTCCCACCTAATCTCTTCCTTCTTCTATGGTTACTTCATGATATCGAAATTGCGAATGCCATCATGACCTCCTTTTAAGGCGACACTTGTTACATTCATCAATTTATCATTTCTGGCAGGTAATATTTCTAGCAGCATGGGCATATTTACACCTGCAACCATCTCAATCCCTGGCTGCTGCATTGCCACGATAGCCGCTGCCTGATAAGGGCTTCCTCCTAGTAAATCGACGAATATGATAGTACCTTGACCAGTGTCTACGCTTCTTGCGGCTTCTTTAATGCGCAGCTGCAAATCAGCTGCATTCTCACCCGTTGTAAAATTAAGAGATATAACCTGTTCCTGTTTCCCTGCAATCTCTTCTGCAGTAGTAAGCAAGGCACTTGCGAAACATCCATGTGCAACAATTACCACACCAACCATCTTGTGCCCTCGCATGTATTTTATATTTTTATCTTCTTAATATTCTTGCAATAATCATGCCAAAACCTGTCTTATTCAAAATAAAAGTTGTACTACAGCTATTTGACAGACAATTCCTAGCTTTTCCCCATAGAATGAATTGGTTTTGTTGTTACACCAAACAATACAATCGAACTTGTTTTGTTTGTGTTTTAATCGTGTTGTAATTGTGTGTTTATTTTGATTTATATAACAATTCATACTACTTCCCATCTATATCCATAAGAAAAACGCTTCGCGTCCTTTAAACATAGAAAGTAAACCGAACCGCAGAGGCGCAGAGAGCACTGAGAACAGATAGATAGGGTTAAAAACCTCTGTGCTCTCTGCGAACTCTGTGTCCTCTGTGGTTAATGTTCTCCTTTGTAGTTTATTAGACTATACTGTAGTTAATAAAAAAGCCTTATCTTGCGGATAAAGCCTTTTACAGGTTCAGGTATACTATTTCTTATAAACTTCCCAAGCTTCTGAAACTCTCTTACGATAGGATTCCAAACGATTAGCCAGTACCTTTTCTTCTTTACGTCCAGCTTCTATGGATAAATCATATAAACTATTATTCATAGCATATATAACCGCTTTCATCAAATCGAATATAGGATCTGGAGTTTTCTCACTACTTTCTGTCTTTTCCTGGAGTTCTTTAATTAGAGTAATAGCAATGGCAACTTTTTCTTCTGGCAATTGCCCAATGAGTTCAACTAACTCAGCTTTAGAATTCATTTTATATTCTCCCCATTTCCCTTAGCTTATTCTTCTTCATTAAAATACACTTTATAAAAGTGCATACCTTTTTCATCATCAAAACCTCGTTCAATAAACTGCATATTGCCAGTCTCTGTTGTAGGGCTTTTTACTTTGATTTCAATTTCAGTGTCTAGTTTTATCATGTTTTTAAACTTCTTTTTTACACTTTTTACTGCAGGAGTGGAAATCGTAAATCCTTCTGCAGGCACAAATCCTTGATTTGTTTCATAATTTTGTTTATGCTCTATAAACTGCTCAATTAATTCCGGCTCTTTTACAACAGATTGTACAAATTCTTCTAAATGAAATTGGTTATGTTTATCAAAATACGCCACTGCTTCATTAACAAACACTACCTGATCCTTTTTATCGGCCTGATATATTTCACCATAAATATTTTCTGCAAAATCTCTGCACACCTGCAAACAATTTTCCGTATGAAAGTATTCATCCTGCACATTGGTCAAGCGTAAGAATTCATCCTTCCAATATAAAGCTTGATTATCGCCTTTATTTACTGCATCAACAATGGCAACCCGATAGCCATCATCTGAATTGGCGTTAAAAATAATACATCCCTTATCCAGCTTTTTAACGTTAATCCCTTTATCACTGCCAATCATAAACTCATCAGCATATTTGGTAACTTTT
Organism: Pelosinus fermentans; assembly: GCA_002434245.1. GTDB lineage: Bacteria > Bacillota > Negativicutes > DSM-13327 > DSM-13327 > Pelosinus > Pelosinus fermentans_B. The sequence continues at coordinate 29,801 of DJJR01000031.1, read as the reverse complement.
AAATAGGTTTCCTTTTTCTCTGTTTTAAAAATACCAATTCCATCAGCTTTTTGATCATTGATTATGCAATCTTTAAAATACGCCATATAGAATTCTCCGCCTTTAATTTGCGGATGAGAAGATTTCTCATATAGATGTTTTAAGATACTAATGGATTGTTCATAAAAAGTTTCAGGTTCTATAAAAATACTGCTTACATACATGTATAATTCGTTCAAATGAATATCTGTTTCATGAAAAAACTTATACAATACTTTTTCTTTAAAGGATGATAAAAAATATTTTAGCAACAGTTCCTCTACATTGCCATCTTTCATATCATAAGAACTTGGTGAAAGAAAAACACCTTCATCCCGCAGCTTATTCCCTACTTTATGTATTACTAACTGTTCTAAACTCATACTCGAAAAATCAAACAACCTATTTCATCCTTCCTGCTACTGACAAACTTAGTATTTTATCATTGTATCATACTTTAATACATTTTTAAATCTAACAAGAAAACAGCCTAAATCTCGGAATAAGAGACTTAGACTGCTTTTGCTTATGATTCGGCAATTGTACCAAGTAGTACGACTTTTCCAGGATTCATAATGTTATTTGGATCAAAAGCTTCTTTCACTGTTTTTAGGACTTTCTTTTGTCCTTCAGTCATGTGCTTATACATGGCTGATATACGTTTTGCACCAATACCATGCTCACCGGATAAGTTACCATCGAGAGCATATACAGCATCATAGATTTCAGCTAAAACAGAATCTTTCAAATCATGCCAAGCATGTTCATCACGATCTTCACGCAAAATGGTGGCATGAATATTTCCATCACCAGCATGTCCAGCACTAGGGATTTTGCACTCAAATTTTGCTGCAATTTTTTCAATCGCATCCAGGGCTGCAGGAATGTTTGCAATTGGAACTACAATATCTTCCATGCAATACACTGGGCTCAACATGCGAAGTGCTTCCGCATAGGCTTTACGTGATTTCCAAATTCGATCTTGTGTCGAGATATTATCTGCTACGAATACTTCCAGCGCACCATTTTCTTTACATAACTTTCCAATGGTTTCATAATCTTCTTGTACTTGCAGTTCAGTATTGCCATCCACTTCACAGATAATGTATGCGCCTGCATCACTAAATGGCAGCTTTTTATTCAAATACAATTCCGCTGCTTTAATCGATAAACTATCCATAAATTCAACAGCAGTCGGGATAATACCAGCAGTCATAATCTTAGGTACTACTTTGATAGCCGATTGCATGTCTGGGAAAGGAACCAATAAGTCGGCAACATATTGAGGCAATGGCATTAATTTCAGCCAGATTTTTGTAATAATCCCCAGCGTACCTTCTGAACCAACCATTAAATGTACCATATCATAGAAAGTAACATCTTTTACATTCTTGCCACCGTAAACAACGATTTCCCCGTCTGGCATAACCACTTCTAAACCATATACATGACGTCCTGTTACACCGTATTTAATTGCTTTGTTACCACCAGCATTTGTTGCAACATTGCCCCCAATGAAGGAAGATTCTGCAGAACAAGGATCACCAGCATAAAAGAGATTTAACTCTTTCGCTTCTTTTTGCACTTCTCCTGTTGTGACACCAGGCTCTAAGACCATGAATAAGTTTTCTTTGTCGATTTCTAGAATTTTATTCATTTTTTCTAATGATAATACCATACCACCATGGAGTGGAACAGCACCTGCTGCAAGTCCAGAACCGCCGCCTCTAGGCGTAATGGGAACCAATTCACGATTTGCCAGCTTCACAACTTCAGCAATCTGCTGGGCATTTTCCGGTTTTATAACAACTTCAGGCATTTTCTCCCAAAGTTTATCAGATGTTTCATCACGAGAGTACATTTCCATTTTTTCTTCATCTACAACTACGTTGGCTTTACCTAGAATTGCTTCTAATTGTTTAATAATGTTCTCTGTTATTTTGTTAAATTGCATTACTACCCCTACCTCCTTATGCACTCGCTTTTATTTTTTTGACTGTTTCAATCAGCATAGGCATCACTTCAAATACATCGCCTACAATACCGAAGTCGGCTACTTTGAAGATTTGTGCTTCAGGGTCTTTATTGATTGCCACAATAACATCTGAGGTCTGCATACCTGCTAAAAATTGAATTTTACCTGCTATACCTGCAGCAATGATTAGTTTAGGAGACACGGTCTTACCAGATAGACCAACCTGATGGGGGTACGTGGACCAGCCAAGCTCAACTGCATCACGAGTGGCACCCACAGCAGCTCCCATTAGCTCTGCCAATTCTTCTATTAATTTGAAACCTGCGGCATTTTTCATTCCCTTGCCACCGGCAATAATGATATCGGCTTCTTCAATACTTACTGCTTGCGTAGTATCGATTATGAATTCCAGGAACTTTTCAACTGTCATTGTTGTTGCACCTGCATAATTTTTAACAATGATTTGACCGGTTCTAGAAGTATCTACAGGAGATTGTTTGGCAGATCTTGGACGTACGGTTGCCATTTGTGGACGTGTATCAGGGGTCTTAATGGTAGCCATAATATTTCCGCCAATCGCCGGACGAGTTTGCAATAACAGCTTTGTATCAGGATCGACAGTAAGCTCTGTGCAGTCAGCTGTTAAACCAGTATTAGTTTTAGCTGCAACTAAAGGCATTACCGTACGGCCCGTAGTTGTTGCACCAGCAATGATAACTTCTGGTTTTTCTTCATTCACCAAACGAGTAATTGCATTACTGTAAGGCTGGGTTAAGAAGTTCTTGAAAATAGGATCTTGGATGAAAAATACTTTATCAGCACCACGAAGAATGACTTCGTCCATATTCTCAATTTCATCACCTAATAGTACACAGGCAAGTTCACAGCCAAGGTCATCGGCAATGCCCCGTCCCCAAGTTAAGAGTTCAAAAGTGACAGCTTGAATTTTACCATCCCGTTGTTCACCTAATATAAATACACCCTTAAAGTCGGAAAGATTCTTAGCTTCTGCTATGCTGCAATTTACATACATTGACATCTTTATTGTTACCTCCTTTTATAAAACATCCTTTTGAACTAAGAACGACATCAATTCATCAATTGGCTGCATTGTCGCATTGGCTTTAACCATAATCGTATCCCGAGAAAGTTTAGGGCTAAAAATTTTAACTACGCGAGTTGGTGATCCAGTTAGACCAAGCTCACTTTTATCGAAACCAAGTTCGGCATTCCCAAGCATTGGAACTTCAACTTTCTTTGCTTTCAACTTACCGTCTAATGTAGGGAATCCTGTATCACTAATATCTTTATTTACAGAAACTAATACTGGGAAAGTAACTTTTACTCTTTCAAAACCACTCTCAACAGTACGTTTAACAATAACACCATCTTCTAACACTTCTAAAGCTGATACATAGGTTTGGGCAGGGACCCCTAGGTAGTGAGCAATCATGGCGGCGGTCTGACCAGTTTCGCCATCAGTAGCCCGCTCTCCACAGAGAATCATATCAAAATCGCCGGTTTTCTTGATAGCTGCAGCAATAACTTTGGCTGTTGCAATGGTATCGGAACCAGCAAACTCTCTGCCTGATACTAAAACCCCATCATCAGCCCCCATTGCAATTGCTTCTTTGATTGCTTTCATTGCTGAGATTGGACCCATGCTAACAGCAGTGATTTTGACATCAGGATAGGTATTCTTAATTCGAATTGCCTCAGCCAATGCATTTTCATCTAAGGGGTTAATAATCGTATCTTTACCAGTACGCACCATGACACCGGTTACAGGATCTAATTTGACCGAATCAGTTCCGGGAACCTGTTTGACAAGAACTATAATTTTCAAATAAATGCACCTCCTATTGTATTCTGTGAAATTACGGGGAATTTTACACTTGCATATATATTTCCACAATATTATTTAAATATTGCAAAAAGCCAAAATAAACTGTATTTAGTGAATTTAGTATTTAATCGGACAATTCTTGTTTTTTATTTTACAACAGAAAATACAGGAGGTAAAATCTTTTATAGTAATCGAACCCATGCGTTTTAGCTATATGTAATTGTGAAGTAATTCTCATGTAGAATGTTACTTTTTTAACTTACTTAATTCTAAATCATTACCATTGCCGGAGCCTGATCCCTGCTCACTTTCCAGTAAAATCAACTTTGTTCGGTGATTTCACAATCTAAAAAATGGTCGTTTTCTGTTTTCCAGAAAACAACCATTTTTCACACATTACGTGAAAATTAAATTTTGTTAATCATAATATTTGTGAGTGTAAGAGTTGTATCCTCAATACTTTTTCGAATGTCTGGCAAGCTTTGCTTAAATTCACTAATTGCTTCCGTATCGGGAAAGAGGACTCGCAAGTCTAATTTATTTTCTTCATATAATCGAAATACGCTATCCACAATACCAATATTTTGTGTATCCACACTTACTCTCATCCATGTTTCAAATTGTCGTTTTGTACCCTGATTATTATTTTCTTTTTCTTGATGATAAATATGAATATGGGTAGGATAAGATGTTCCATCGGCAAAATAAAGTGGTACAGAAAAGGACAATGTTTTATGATCGACTTGTCTTTCTGTCTCACCGGCGATTGATTTATACAGAGAATGAGCTAATTCTTTTACGGTACTTGCCGACCTTTGCAAATTCTGTGAATCCGCATTTTGCCATGGCTCCGCTCCTGCAGCTTTTAATAGCACCCACATTTTCGATAACTCAGGCAGTCTACTTCTAGCTGCCATATCCTGCAGTGCTTGGGGAATATTTTGCTCCACGGTCTTTGTCAGTTGCTCTAATCCAGACTGAGCCTTCTCCAATAATTTCGCTTGATGTAAAGACAGCTGTTGATTAATCTGCTTCATAAGTGTTGTTAATTGCTCAATCGTTATAGTGGTCCCTGCTAATTGCCTTGCAACTTGTGCCAATAAATCTGCTGCTGGAGATGCCAAAGATTTCGCCGTCATATTTTCGGCCAAATTTGACACAAGGTTCTTAACTTGTTCCGATATTTTTCCGTTTAATAGCGCAGCATTCTCAAGAGTTTTACCTAAGGTCACTAGACTTTGCTCAGTTATACCCTGCTTAATTAGCTGCTGCACTGCTTTACCAATTTCCGGCGGCAAGCTTTGCCCAAAAGCTTCTAGCTTTGCAGCCATCGCACTTTTGTCAGGCGATGCTTTCATCTCCTGTAGAAGATGCTCTAATGTATTTGCAGCTTGCTGAAGAACCTTTGGTGCAATATCCTTAAATTGCTGAGCATCCACCGCTTTTGCAACTGACCATATCTCAGGTAGATCGGGCAAGCCGCTTTCTGCTGCTTGCTGCTGCGTCAGCGGTATCTTACTTTCCAACATTTTCATCAATTGGATAACAGCCTTCTGGTCATTTTCCGTAAGCTGACTCATATTCTCTGGCATAATTTGCTGTAATAATTGTTTTGCGATCTGTTTTACATCACCTTGTGACAAACTGCTACTCCCAGTTAACTGTTTGGCTAGCTGCAGTATTATATTTTCTTGGCTATCGCTGCCGAATTGCTGCAGGTTTTCTGAAGAGAGCTGCTGTAAAAATTGTTCTACAGCCTGCTTAAGATTGCTTTGAACCAAAACTGTCCCTTCTTTTGCTAACAACAGCAATTGATTGGCTAATTGATCAGGGGACATTCCATCTTGCCCTTTTAGAAATTCTGCTACTTTATTTAAAAAAAGTTTTACATCTTGATACTTATCCTGCTGCAAGGTTAGAGCTAATTCTAAGCTATTTCCTAAGTTGTGGAGCTGCTCTGCGATATTTTTTTGTGTTTTTAACAAGTAATCCATCCCCTGGGATACATCTTTGGTTGACGACATTTGCTGCAAAAGCTGCTGAACGATTTTCTTTATATCCTCTGGCAATGATTGCAGTAATTGTTCCCGATTTTGCAGTGATTTTGCTAAGTCCGCCAGCTTTGTTTTAATACTGTCTTCTAAGTTAACTTGAAAATCCTTTTGTACCAATTGATTGCTGCTTGATAATTCACTTGCTTCTTGAGATCGTTGAGCATTCCCTGCTTGAGCAGTTTCTGTAACCTTTCCAGACATCTGAGGAGCCTTTCCGATTTCCATGTATCCACCTCTATTTCAGCATCCATTATACTACCAGTATACGGTAAACGATTGTAGAATCCTAGTCTAAAATTGCGAAAACCCTAAAGCATCTAAGAAAAAAGCCTTTTGAACCGCGAAGACACAAAGATCACGAAGAACACTAAGGTGAATATTTCGCCCCGTCTTTTAAAAAGATAAAACATTACGGAGGCGTAAAGAAAAGATCAATATCCCTTCGCGTTCTTCACATTTCTTCGTGACCTTCGCGTTTATTATTGTTTTTTATCTTTCTCTATTTATAAAAAACCAGCCTGC
>DJJR01000031.1:0-23212 GCA_002434245.1 Pelosinus fermentans | reverse complement strand
GCAGGCTGGTTTTTTATAAATTGATATACGATATGATTAGCTTAATTTTCTTTGAGGAACTTTTCTCATCACGGCAATTGCCACAGCAAGAAGAACAATAAAGATGGTTACGCCAATCATAAAAGCATTGGAGTAAGTCTTAATTAGTTCAATCGCTTGTGGACCGTAATAAAAGATCAAGATTCCTTCCAAGAGAAATCTTTTTCCTCTTCCAAATACGGAAGCGATTAAAAAGACTACCATATTAATGCGAAATACACCGGAACTAATGCTGACAAATTTATAAGGAATTGGTGCAAGGGCAGCAAGAAAGATGGCCCATCCCCCATACTGCTCCAGCCAGCCGTTAATTTTCTCTACGTATTTATTTGGAACATATTTTTTTACAGCAATAATTCCGTATTTATTACCAATAAAGTATCCAACAATTCCACCTAATACGGAACCGACAGTCGCAATAATCGAATAATAAATCGCTTTTTCAGGAACTGACAAAGCCATAGGGACTAATAGCAGGTCAGGTAAAATCGGTGAGAAAATCGATTCGATAAAGGATATGATAAAAAGTCCCAATACCCCAAAATTCTGAAAGAATATTATTAATTGTTCCACTACTACACCTCAATAAAAATATACGTTATAGAAGTATTATATACTAAATTCAATTAGAATGTATATAATAAGCATTATTTTCCTAAATTCTATTACTCATTTTTCTCGATTTACGATATACTATAGACTTAAACTGTTTGTACATCATACATGAAGAGGTGATACTGATTGCAGAACCTGCTAAAGACAGTCGGGCAAATATTCTTATTATGGCTGATTTATTTTATCAGTACGTGGATCGTAGAGTTCTTTCACTTGCCAATACCAGGCAGTGTGCTGGGCATGCTTCTTTTGTTTGCACTACTTTCTGGGGGAATCATTAAAGAACAATGGCTTGCTCTCGGCGCAAATCCATTACTTAAACATTTATCTTTTTTCTTCATTCCTATCGCCGTGGGCCTTATGGAATGGGGAGAATTATTTACCCAAAAAGGCCATCTTCTCTTCCTGCCTTTAGTTATGAGCGCTTTAGTCGCTTTGATCACAACTGGAATCGTGGTTCAAGCTCTGACTAAATCTCGTGAGCAAGAAGGAGGATCGAATTAGTTTGCCTACTACAATATTGATAATTCTTACTGTTCTATTATATCTCATTAGCCGAAAAATATTTTTACATACTAAAAATCCTCTATTCAACCCAGTGTTGCTAAGTACTACAGTCATTATAATTATATTTCATTACACAGGGATTACCTTTGAACAATACAAACCTGGTAAAGATATTATGACCTTTTTGCTAGGGCCTGCTACCGTAGCTTTGGCTTTGCCTCTTTATTTAAATCGAGCGGTACTGCTCCAAGTTTTGTTTCCAATCTTATTTGGTATATGCTTTGGCGCTCTGGCAACTCTAACAACAGCTGTTTTACTGGCAAAATTCAGTGGTCTTGATGCTCTTATCGTCGCATCCATCGCTCCTAAATCCATAACAGCTCCCATTGCGATTGAGATTTCCCGTTTAACTGGCGGCGATCCAGCTATTGCTGTTGCCTTCGTAGTTTTTACAGGAACCTTTGGTTCTATCATTGGACCTAGTCTTCTTTCTTCCTGTAAAATAACAAATCCAATCGCCAGAGGATTAGCCATGGGAGTTACTTCTCACGGACAAGGTACGGCCACCATTCTCCAAGAAGGGGCACTTCAAGGTGCTATGGCAGGAGTAGCCATGGCTGTAGCCGCTATTTTCATTTCCCTTATCGCCCCTTTGTATATTCCTTGGCTAGTGAACTTATAAAAAGAAAGAGGTAACTAGTGAAGCGTCCTGCTTCTCCTAGTTACCCTCACTTATTTGCCTTTTTTCTTCATTGCCTGACCACAGCAATGTATCTCTGGATTGCCACCAGCTTTAGTTACAGTAATCTCATTTCCACAGAGTGGGCAAACAAACACTTCGCCTAATTGCGCCATGAATAAAACCTCCTATGTTCTTCTTTTTTATAATCATTCACCAATCTTTTTTAAGCGGATTGGCTCTAATGATCAAATAACCTCTACAGGATCATCCTGTAAAATACGTTACACTTACTTAGTCAACATTTTCACGAAAAGGATACTGATAAATGTCATCTTTCATTCTTATATACAAAAAAGCCCTCATTCAAAGAAATCGTCCTTTTTGAATGAGGGCTGACTTATGTCATTTATGATTGCCTATTTTCCAGAATTTTGTTACCAATCCTTATAAAGAGTAATTAGCAACTAATTCCTTTACTTCTGCTTCTTTTTCTTTTATAAATTCATCAAAACCTATACACTTTGAATTTACTTTTAAATTAGCTAACTCCACCAGAAGGCTTGCTATTTTTTCCGCAGGAACATCTCCATATACATCTCCAAATCGTACTGTACCAGGACCGACTTTTCCATTAAAAGACATCGCATAGGTTGGAATGACTCCCTTTTCCGTACGACCTCTTTTTCCAGTGAATCCAATTAACCCTTTTTGATGTTGTCCACAGGAATTATGACAGCCCGAAATAAATGCCCTTGGTAATGCAGCCTTAATATCCTCTGGTGCATCCTTAAAAGTTTCCAGAATGCTGTCTAATAACTCATGAGAATTATTAAGTCCAAAATTACAAATCGTAGGTCCTACGCATGCAACTGTATTTTCTATATTAAATATAGATGAAAATTTAGACGTTATCGCAAGTACATTCTGCACGTCTTTTTCTTTTACATCTCTTACAAAAAGCCCTTGCGTTAAGGTTACTCGTATTGATGTCTCATAATCTAATTTTGTTAAGAAAGCCAATAATTCATTTAGATCATGGGTAGTAATTGTCGCTTTTTTAGGGTGAATATATACAGAATAATGTCCTGCTTGCTGTTGAGGAAATATTACATTCTTATATTGCTTATCCCATGGAAATTGTTTCTCCTGGGTAGTTTGCAAGTTTTCTTCTGCAGAGTCAATATGAAGTGCTAAGTCCTGTCCGGATTTTTTTAATTCTTCCAATTCTTTTCTAAACATCTTAACAAACTCTTCTTCTCCTAATCTTAAACGAACGAATCGCAATCTCGCCTTATGTCTGTTCGTTCTATCGCCTTCTCTTGCGAAAACTCTTTTCATTGCCTCTACATAATATAATGCTTCTGTATCCACAATAAAATCCTCAAGCTTTATGCCCACCTGAGCATTGCCACCAAGTCCACCAGCCCCATATACTTCAAAGCCTCTTTTACCATCAACGATTTTAGCAATAAACCCAATATCAGCTATGGTTGCATTTGCAGTATCTTCTAAACTGTTTGAAAATGCAATCTTATATTTTCTTGGTAACTTAAGATTAATAGGATCTGTCATCATGAAATTCGTAACAGCCTTAACATATGGAGTGACATCAAAAATCTCATCTTGTGCGACTCCGGAAAGAGGCGAACAGGCAACATTTCTTACACCATCGCCACCCGCTCCCCGTGTAATGAGTCCGCATTGTAACAAGTCATCTAACACGTTGTCTAAATCGCCAACTTTTACAGAATGAAGTTGAATGTCCTGCCTTGTTGTAAAACGCATATCAACACCGTATTTCTCAGCAATCTTGCTTAACCCCTGCAACTGATTTGCAGTTGTTACTCCACCAGCAATCCTGGGTCTTACCATATATGTATCTTTGGGTCCTTCTTTATAAATTCCCATGATAGAACTAAAGGCTTTCAAGTTTTCTAATTTGCCTTCATGATATTGCTGTAACTTTTCTTTAAAGTTCTCAACACTTTTTAAAATATCTTCTGTAATTGTTATCATATATGATTACCTCTTTTATCCGTATTCTTATCCCATGGAATGATTATAACAACATAGTATTGACATTTCAAGAAAAATACAGCAGGTACTAAGAGATATATCCAACTGATCTTTAATCAGATTATTCTTATACTTGCCTGCATCTGGATTTAAACCGCAAGATAAAAAACTACGCAGAACAAGATCTCCTGCGTAGTTTTTATTAATTACATAACCAATATTTATTGCAAAGGAGTCCGTTCTATGGGAAAATTTGCAGAACTAGAACCAAGTGAGGATTGTTGCTCCAACAGTGTCTCATTATTCCTTTCTTTTAAGGAAATACGCCAGGCTGTGAGTGCCAATAGAATTCCCAGTGAAGCAGCTGTTAGATCGACACTGGCAGTCATCCAATCGTTGCGAGCAATTGCTGGAAATAAACCGACATTGGTTGTGAGTGCGTTAAGCGCTGGCAATCCAATGCAAAGTCCTGCTGCGATACGCAGCTGTTCGATCCAGGCACGTAATGGCGGACGTAAAAATGCGTGAAACAACATGATTAGCCATACGCTGAAAAACGCTGTTATTTCGGCGTCAGCCCTTTCTTTGATGTCAAAGGGCAGTAACCGGTTAGCCCACAAATAAGCAATGCAGGCAATGATAATACCGGTAATAGCCGTAATATTTAGCCCCTCAATGGCACGATACATCCATTGAGCCATCTGACTATTACGGGCATAGCGGCTGCGGCATTTGATGGTAAAGAATATCAGGCCGGCGGCAATCATGATGCAGCTAATCAGACCAGCGGCAAAATACAGCCAAGCTATGGGATATCCGCCAAATCTGGCAATATGTAAACCGACCAGTGAACGATAGATATGAACATATTTACTCCAGGTTGTCTGGCTGCCAAGCAATTCACCGGTAACCCCATCAAAAACAGCTCTATTGCTGATTGCAACAACGGTGTCATCAATTGTTCTAAAAAAAGTAACTACTGCCTGCTGGTCACCGGGATTACTAATCCTGATGAAGGAGATTTTTCCTTTTCCCAGCTCTGCCTCAGCTATTGGTAAGAGTCTGGTCAGCGGTACTAATTCTCCCGGCAGATTGGCACGGGGGCGTTCAAAGTTCTTAGCTGCAACATACTGTGGTCCTTTCCAGGAGCTGCCGTACAATACCTGAGGAACTACAGGCAGCAGCATTAAAAAGGTAACGGTCAGTCCCGTATACGTAATTAAAAGGACAAAAGGAAGAGTGAAGACTCCAGTCATGGTATGAACATTCAGCCAGTTTTTTCGCCAATGAAGACGGAAAAAATCTTTGAAGACCTGTCGGCGGATGGCGATACCGGATACAAGTGCAGCCAACATGACTATAGAGGCTAACGTAACCAGCCATAAGCCGCCCTCGCCGCTGTGCAGCTCAAAATGGAAATGGGCAAGAAAGTGACCACCTTCAGTTTCTGGCGCCTTAATGATTGCCCCACTTTGAGGGTTCAGATGCTTCTCTACTGCTCTTTTACCTTTTATCCAGGTAATTTCCAGGTCCTGGTGGCGTTGTTGCGGTAAAGCAATCATCCAGGTGTCCGCCTTTGGCGAAAGCTGCCGCAGCTTTTTTTCAGCCGATGCCAGCGCCTGAACCGGCTCAACCTCGCTGATCCTCACATTAGGCTGCATCCAGTGGGTCAACTCTTGTTCAAATACCGCTAGTGTACCGGTAAAAAAGATAACAAATAACAGCCAGCCAAATACCAAGCCGCCCCAAGTATGTAATTCACTCATCCCTCGGGTAAAGCTTCTCTTTTCTTTTGATTGATTCATACAACTTCTCCTTATCTTGCCCAGGCAGCAGCCAGCGCCAGGAACTCGCAAGAAAACGTAACGACTAGTAAATTCCGCCAAGCGCGCTGGGCAGTAGAAGCACCAAAGGCCCAGAGCAGTGCCCCAGTGTAAAAGAAAGGGGGAAACAACACACTAAAAAACAAGGCATCCGCTTTTGTCCAGGGCAACAGCAGCACCAAAGCCGCCAACATGCTGGAGGTAAGCGCATAGCCGCCGAAAACGGCGGCTAGAATGCGCAATATGGTTTGAGTTGTTTTATCGGTGCCGGCTAAAAGTTCTCTTAGCCGCTTAAAAACCTCAAGTGTAGTGGTATTCATGGTGAAATACCTCATTTATATCTGGAAGGTTGCTGATAATTTAAAGGTGCGAGAACTGCCCAAGGTGACATAATTATCTTCAAAAGCGCCCGCCCAATAGTGCTTGTCGAATAGGTTTTCCACACTGAATCGGTAGGTGACCGGAACATTATTGACCGTAGTTTTGTACCGCGTTCCAAAATCATAACGTACCCAGCTGGGAATTTTATCAGTATTGGCATTGTTGAGATACTGCGTCCCGGTGTATACGGCCCGGAGTGATAACGTTAAATCCTTGTTCCACGGGGTATCCCACTCCACACCGGCGTTCATCATCCACTTAGGAACTCCATAGGGCGTGTTGCCTTGATTGGCGGCAGAGGCGGTAGCAAGACGAACCAATTCTCCTCGCAGATAGGTGACACCGCCTATCAGACGCAGATTTTTAGCCACCTGCCCAAAAGCATTCCATTCAATACCACGGTTTTTCTGTTTACCGTCATAGGATTGTACCTTATCAATCAATGCCAAACTTGGCTTTGTAATTTCGAAAAGAGAAAGGGTGTGAGCAAAGTCGCCTTTATCCCATTTGACGCCCAGTTCATGCTGCTTACTTTTGTATGGCGCCAGTATTTCCCCATAATTGTCATAGCTTGTATTCGTAACTGTCTGGCCCGGCGAAAGCATCTCAACGTAGTTGGCGTAGAGTGCCACGGATTCGCCCCACGGTTTGACGACGAGACCTACTATGGGTGTATTGGCATGCGCATCATAAGATGATGTCTGGGCACCAGTGGTGGCGTTAAAATTTTTCGTTTCCACATTCTGCCGCCGTATTCCCAGTGTTAATTGGACTTTTTCTTCGTCAAAGGTTAGCGTGTCAGCCAGCAACAGGCCGGACAGACTCGTTTCGCCCGTTTTCCTGCCCTTTCCTGGCCAGGCGACACTATCAAAAAGGCTGCCAATCGAGTCCGGATTAGATAAATCTACCGACGAACCAGGCCAAGCATACCATAATGCTGGTGCTACAAGATAGTTATTAGGATTACCGGAATCGATAACCGTGTTGCTGGCGTTCAATACCAACTCATGTTTTACCGAACCGGTCTGATACGAGCCGCGCAGTCCTGCCTCGGCGGCAGTTGTGTCGCTCCACATATACTGTTTCCAGAGATTACGACGGCTCGCCGTCCCGTCCGCCAGAATCCTGACGTGGTTGCCGGTACTCATGCCGGTTTGCCTGTTAGACGCCTGGCCGAAGCTGGCGTAAGCGGTTAAATTGTCTTGCAAGTCATATTCGCCCTTAAACAGCAGTCCGTTGTTCCGGGAAGTGCCGGAAACGCCTTTATACGCATTAGTCGAGCCGTCGGGAGCTTTCACATAGCCCTCGGGGAGATAATACATGGAAACATAGCCGTTGTCAAAGTTTTCCTGCGAGCCGTAAGCGTCCAGGGACAAGCGCCAGCGGTCGTGACGGTAATCCAGGCCCAGCGCGCCCAGCAGCCGCTCCCTGGACTGACCGTCGGTTTCGGTGTCGCCGTCGGCATAGAGACCGTTAAAACGGATACCCCATTCCTTGTTTTTGCCAAAGCGGCGTCCAATGTCGAGATGGCCGCCCAAGTGGGCTTCGGAGGTATAGCTGGTGGTAAAGTTGGTGATATCTTCCTCACCAGCACGTTTGGGCACCATGTTGATGGCGCCGCCCACCGAGGTGTTTACCCCGCCGTAAAGAAAGGAACTGGGCCCTTTGAGTACTTCCACCCGCTCCAGAAACTCGACCGGCACGCGATTCTTTGGCGCCAGGCCGTATATGCCGTTAAAATAAAGATTCGCATAATTTACCTCGAAGCCGCGGATGGCAAAATTTTCGTTGGCATGTCCGCTGGAGGTGGCGAAACGGATGGAGGCATCATTGCCGAGTACGTCTTGCAGGGTGGCGGCCTGCTGATTTTCGATAGTCTCAGCAGTGTAACTGACGATGCTGAAGGGCGTGTCCATAAAGTCCTTGTTGCCTAAAACTCCGAGATTGGCTCCACGGGCTACCTGGCCTCCGGCGTAGGCAGGGGGAAGCGCTTGGCTGCGATTGGCGGTAACTTCAACTCCTTCCAGGGTAAATTCACGCTGCCCAACGGTTGTTTCACTAGAAGCAGCTTGTTCTTCGGCTGCTTGTTCGGTGGCAGGGGCGGGTTCCTGTGTTTCTTCCGCCGCATAGGAAACTATCGGTGCATGCCAGACTAGACTACTGCCGATTAAGGCATATAGCAGGCTTTTTCTGGTACGGGACATTTTTTTCATCTTCTTCGACTCCTTTACGTGCACTTTACTCTGGGTGGACATGATATGTAGTTATAATTGCTAAGCATCCAATTCTAAATGAGGATTAATCTCAATGCTTATTAAATAGAATAGCAAGTACAAGTGCAGGAGTAAATGGATATATTTCCAAGGAATCCTGGACTTTTTCCAAATAAATTATTCTCCTGATAAAAATTCTCTAATGAATAAGGTTAGATAAATCATTGACAATCGTTGGATGAAAAAGCTATAATTGATAATCGATATCAATTATAGCACAGAACGAATTATCTTTCTAGGAAAAAAGGAGGCACCCCTTAAATGAATGTAAATATTAATGAACTGGCCCATTATTATGCCACAATCAATATTCGTATTATTGATGTAGCCAGAACTGTCGTGCCTCCTGGCGGAAGATGTTTTGGCCGATATACTCCCCCGTTTTCAGGAATTGTTTTTCCATTGCGCGGGCGGGCGCGGATGTTCTTTAATGGTGTTCCTTATGAGATGGAATACGGAAAAGTCTTTCATGCCGGTCCAAATATGTCATTAGATAAAGAGGTGCAGGGACGATCGGAATGGGCTTTTATGGTCATACATTATCAGACTGATGATAGTGCAGCTGATTCTTTTCCTTATGCTTTGTCTCATTTTGAGCTGGAGGCTGGCTATAACACACGCATCAATGATCTGCTGCATCGACTATATACGATCTGCACAACTCCGGGGAAACTACCAAAACTGCGAGCTAAATCATTATTTCTCAGTATTATGGATGAGATTTTAACCAGTGCTGACAACCGGCGCAATGAAGGCGGACAGGAAATTGTAGAACAAGCCATCGATTACATTCACAGTCATTACATGGAAACCCTTACTGTGCCAATGCTTGCCGGACACTATGCTCTAAACAGCAAACAATTTGCCTATTTATTTCGAAAAAATATGGGGATGGGACCAAATGAATATTTGATCGATTACCGGATACGCCGTGCAAAAGAACTATTATCCACTACAGCTTGCTCAGTAGCAGAAATTTCAGCTTGCGTAGGCTATTCTGACCCCTACTATTTCAGTAAGCTTTTTAAGAAACGTACGGGTTTTTGCCCCAGTGTACTGCAAAGCTGCTTAAAAGAAAACATCGGCTAGTATAAAAAACGGCATCACTAAACAAATTTGTCTAGTGATGCCGTTTTGCATTTTCATTTACCTATAACTTAAACTTACTGATGATCTCATTGAGTTCCTCTGCCATTTTTGCTAAAGATTCAGCATTATGATTGATCTCATGCATACTGGCACTTTGTTCTTCGGATGCAGCGGCTACCGTTTGTGCACTTGCTGCAGTTTCTTCTGCAACACCACTAATATTTTGGACATTCCCTACCATAGTTTGGGTTCCCTTTGCTGTTTCCTCAATTGTATGCGTTATTTGAGCAACTACTATTTTCACCTTATCGAGCTTATCAATAATAACTTCGAACCCTCTTTGAGTGTTGAATGTTACTTGTTTTCCTGCTTCCACCTCATGGTTTCCTTCACGTACATGAAGGACAGCATAATCAATGTCCTCCGTCATTTTTTTAATAATCTCAGCGATATGGTGCGTTGCCTCAGCACTTTGTTCCGCCAGCTTCCGTACCTCTTCTGCAACTACTGCAAAGCCTCTTCCTGCTTCACCGGCGCGAGCAGCTTCAATAGCAGCATTCAACGCTAATAGGTTGGTTTGACCTGCAATGCCTTGAATGACTGTAACGATTTCTCGGATGTTTTCAGACCCTTTTGCTAAGGAATTTGCAGCCTCTGTAATGCTAACCATTGATTTTGAAACAGTATCATTCTGTGTAACGATTTGGGTCAGTAAATTCATCCCTTGGCTTGCTTCTTCAACAGCATTTTGAGTATTTGCATTCACTTCATAGGCATTCGAATTCATTTCCTCAGTACTTGCAGAAAGTTCCTGAATCGTAGCGGACATCTCTGTGATATTTGTAGTATTCTGGGCAGACCCACTCGCAACTTCCGCTATGGTATTGGACACAATTTCTGCTGCACGCAGCTGTTCTTCTACTGTTGCACTTAACTCTTGACTAGATGCTGCCAAAGATTCAGAGTTTTGGCGTATTTGTCCCACTAGGGAGCGCAGAGCATTCTTCATTTGGGCCATTGCAGTAACCATATCACCTATTTCATCATTAACAGCAGCATGCTGCTCAGCAGTTGTTAAATCGAAATGACTGATTGCGTCCATTTCATTCCGAACACGATGCAAGCGTTTCGCCATATATCTACTATACCAATATGCTAAACTACAAACGAACAGTATGATAAGCATACTTAAAATTAGAACCAAAGCCTTGGTATCTTTTTGTTCTTGCACAAGCTTAGCCGTTGATTGCTTTAAATATTTTTCTTCTAAATCAAAGGTTTTATCAAATTGCAGGTCGACCTGCTGTGATAAAATCCTCCCTTCCGCAAGTAACGTATTGAAAGAAGGACTGTTAGCTTTTTTTGCATCCATAAGCTGTCCCATTTTAATACTATAGTCATCCATCATCTTTTCTAATTTAACAGCTTCCACCTGCACTTCTGGATTTTTCACACCAGATACAAATGTTGTTAAATTTTTTACGCTATTCTCAAATTCTTTTCTGGAATTTTGTTCATAGCTGCTAATCGAGTAGGCCATAAAACCTCGCAATTCAGCAACACCAGTATGCATACCATCCTGAGCCTTCGTGAGTAAAAGCATATTTGCGGAAGTATGTGTAATTAAATTTTCATATGTATCAGTTGCTGTCGAATACTGATATCCTGTATATCCAAGCAGTATAAGCAGAAAGGAAATAGAAGTGAGGAACATGCCTCCTAATTGTGCAATAATAGGTATTCTACGCATAAAATAACTCCTTTACATTTTAATTGTTAAGACGGCTGCATAAACTTGTTTATCGCATCTCCTTCCATAAAAAGGCCAGATTGTTATATGAACCGTAATTCATATAGCAACCTGGCAGACATAGATATAAAATCGTTAGTCCCATAGCTTTGCGTCCTTAACTTTCGCTAAGTTTGCCGATCGTTCAATAGTATTGAATTTATATATTAATAATTCTCCTCGAACCTCCAAAATCCTCTAAATTAAGACAAATTTTTCATCTTATTGTTAAGCTCAACGCCGAATTGAAGCAGGCTATGAAGCAAGAAAAGAACATACAACTTCATTCATTGTATGTTCTTTCTTAAATGTCTTTTCGTTTTATGGAATACGTTTTCCAGCCTAAGACATTGTAGCCTTAACCCTCTCTTCTTGGGACATAGCTGCTAAGTTTTTCACCTCAGTCAAATCCAATCCCAGGGTTTTGGCAACCCGTTTACCATAATCTTCATCGGCTTTGTAGAATAATGCAGTCTGCCGAAGCTGAATTCTTCTTTGAGCCTGCCCTAAATTACCGCAAATATTAGAAATTAGGTTGCTTCTGTCAGCGTCACTCATGACCCGACGGTATAATTCACCAGCCTGAACAAAATCTACATCTGACAAAACAAATGGATGTCTGTCCACTAAGCCTGTTACATCGATAGCAGGTACTGCATATTGAGCATCAGGTTCTGGACCATCAAAAGAATTAGGATAATAATTCGGTCCCGCACCACCATTGCCATCAATATTCATGACACCGTCCCGCTGGTAGTTGTTGGTAAGACCAGCTTTAGATGCATTAATGGGGATCTGATGAAAATTGGCCCCCAGTCGATGTCGCTGTGTGTCAGGATAGCTGAATAACCTTCCCAACAGCATCTTATCTGGTGATACCCCAATACCGGGAACAAAGTTGCCAGGAGCGAATGCTACCTGCTCTACTTCTGCAAAGAAGTTTTCGGGGTTTCGATTTAGCACCATTTTTCCTACCGGAATCAACGGATAATCTGCATGATACCAAACCTTTGTGATATCGAATGGATCGAATTTATAGTTCTTAGCATCGTCTGCCGTCATAATCTGAACATATACTGTCCATGAAGGATATTCTCCTGCTTCGATGCTGTCATAGAGATCTTTCGTTGCCCGATCAGGGTCTGTACCCGCTAATTCAGTAGCTTCTGCATCTGTGAGAGTCTGGAAACCAAGATCTGCTTTAAAATGCCATTTGAACCAACAGTGTTCACCGGCCTGATTGTAAAACATATAGGTATGGCTGCTGTGCCCGTCCATATGACGAAAGCTTTTAGGTGTGCCCCGGTCAGAAAACAAAATTGTCACCTGATGAATGGATTCTGGAGTAAGGGATAGAAAATCCCACATCATATCAGGATCTTTTGTATGTTTCGCTGGATGCCTTTTTTGAGTATGTATAAAATCAGGAAACTTGATAGCGTCCCTGATAAAAAAGACCGGAGTATTATTACCTACCATGTCATAATTTCCCTCGTCGGTATAAAATTTCACAGCAAATCCACGTGGGTCACGGGCAGAATCAGCAGATCCCTTTTCACCGCCAACGGTAGAAAAGCGTACGAAAAGATCTGTTTTCTTACCAATTTGCGAAAGGAAGTCAGCCCTGGTAAATTGCGTAATATCATGAGTAACTTCAAAATAACCGTGAGCTCCGGTTCCTTTGGCATGGACTACTCTTTCTGGAATCCTTTCCCTATCGAAATGTGCCAGCTTCTCAATTAGATGAGTATCGGACAAAAGTGTGTAATGTGGGCTGCCAGTGGTAATGGAATTTTGATCATCAGCTACAGGAACACCAAAATTTGTTGTTAATTTTTTCTTATTACTATCAACCATTAACTTCACTCCTCCTCATATAATGTTAAAGAACGACTTATTTAGGGAAGAACCTTCTAACTTTTTCAGCATCAGCCTCCTTTCCTAGCCAAGTTACTTCAATACCTAATTATTGGCACTAAGATTATTTTTCTTAAAATACTTATTCTCCAAACATAACATTATTCCTTTATTTAAAATCAATTATTTTTCAGAGTCAAGGCAGAGTCAAGGGACGGTTCCGAGACTCACTTTGTGCGCTGAACCATATTTCTATCTACATCCAATAACTTAGCGATTTGACGAATTGATAGGTTTGATTTTCGTTTCAGTGTGTTAATAATATCTCGCCGTAAATCTTCCTTCTGCCGATTTTTCAGATCACTTATATTCATATTATGCTTGAATAGAAAATTCATAAGCCATTCTTTTGCTTGATTTTCAGTTTGAATTGCTTTCTCTTCTACATTCTCTTCTTGTAAATCGATGAATTTTCCATCATCCAGTATTCTGGAGTAGTCTATAAAAAGCTTCGTTGATTTCTCGATATCATCTGAAAACATTTCGAGTACAAAACGCTTATCGATACTATTGTTTTGATTTTTTGTCTCTGCATAAATAGAATAGCTACTCCATTTGTATTCTTCTATCTTTTTAACTATCCCTGCTTTGACTGGATTGTTATGTATATATCTTACTGCCGACAATAGATATGCATCTTTTTCAATTCCTTCGCTCTTAAATCGATCTTGAAAGAGATGTCCAGTTCGAACATATTTTTTATTGAAATAATAGGCATAGCTTATATTAATTCTTTTCATTATCCGTCCGATTTCATCGCTCCCCTCATTGATTAGGAGATGTACATGATTATCCATTAAGCAATAAGCATAGATAACAAAATTTCGATCTTTTTTTTTTCACTTAGAATCTCTATAAAACGGTTTTTGTCTTCCTCATCGAGAAAAATATTTTTTCTTGCATTTCCCCTGATCATCACATGATAGATTTTACTTTCACTTAATTGCCTACCTTGTCGTGGCATGCAAATCTCTCCCTCTTTGGTTTTAGGGATATTGTATCACTTATATTTTCAAGAGTCAAAGAACCGTCCCTCGACTCTTTTTATTAACTTAAGAACAAGGATATTGGCGTTAAACATCTAATTAACTTACTATCATAATACGAGGGGGCTTACTATGTTGGTTTATGCTCACCGTGGTGCCCGGGGTTATGCCCCTGAAAATACTATGTCGGCTTTTCGCCAAGCTATCATTTGTAAAGCAGATGGTATTGAACTGGATGTGCAGGCAACGAAAGACCATCAATTGGTCATTTGTCACGACCATACTATTGATCGTACCAGCAACGGTTCCGGCTGGATTAAAGACTTAACGCTAGCGCAGCTCAAGGCATTCGATTTTGGCGCTTGGTTTGCTCCTTCCTTTGCCAACGAAGCCATCCTTACTTTTCAAGAATTTTTCACTTGGTATGTTACTACTCCTCTGCTGTTAAATATTGAAATCAAAAATGGTCCTGTTATTTACAAAGGTATAGAAGAACAACTTATCAACATTATGAAAACCAATAAGAATACTCCTCAGGATTTTGATTTTTACAATCGTATTATCATCTCTTCTTTTTATCATCCATCTTTAGTAAAAATAAAACAAGTAGATCAACAATTTAAAACTGGAGTCTTATTTGCTGACCGCCTCGTTGATGTCCTCAGTCTAATTCACCAAACAAACGCCGATTATCTACATCCACATTGGCACTACCTCGAAGAAAATTGGATCAAACCAGCTCATGAAGCAGGTATCGGTGTTAACAGTTATACAATTAACACCCAAGAAGAATTTGATTTTAGCTGTGCCAACCATATTGATGGACTTTTTAGTGACTTTCCCGATCGCTGGTCATAAATCCCGCTCTAAGCTAAGCAAGTACTGACCTGTTTCTTTAGCAAAAATGTGAAGATTACCTCTTGCCGGTGTCACAAATACTATTTGACCAAGTTACGGCAGTATTTTAGCACCGGAATTTTTATAGTTGCTTTATCCTGCCCTACCAGCAAATCCACATTGTTCTCAGAACCAATATTTTCGATTAATGCTACGATACCTGCGATCGCACTTTCATCCTTCGCGGCAAGCAACGATAAATTTTCTGGACGGAAACCAAGATATACGTCTTCTTTAGTTAGACATTAACCTACTAACTGAATTTCAAAATCATGACCTTTAAAAATCTGTCCACTCTCTTTTGTAATGATAACGCTGCTTGAAAACTGCATCGGTGGTGCATCAATAAGAGCCAACGAACCGTCCCCCGGCTCTGCGAGCAAACAAAAAGCACACACAACGTTCATTCGTTGTGTGTGCTTTTCTTGATATATCCTGCAGTAATTACTGCGCTTTCACATCTACTTCAAACATGCGATTCCAAGGGAAGGATACTTCTATTTTTTCCAATGGGAACTCACTTAAATTTTGCTGAGCAAAATTCTGCATGCGTTTGGTAGCATCTTGGGTAAGGGTGGGGCGCATTTCATTTAATTGTACATTGCTGATTCCTTGAGGGATTAACACTTCATTCATCAGAGCGCTGCGCACATTGGCTTGATACGCCCAATCATCTAAAAGACGAACGGCAATGAGATTATTTTTGTCGCCAGCTGCCATTCGCTGAGCAAAAGCAGCTTGTCCAATGGTATAGCCAATGGTGTTGCTGGCTGTATTCCAGCCAGAATAAGATTCTAGCTGAGACGCCAATTTACTATCAGTCATTTCCTTCATAAAGGCATTATCAGAACCATTGGCAAAAGAGATATCTGCTACCGCTACTTTTCGACCAGCTTCTAAATAGCTTTCAATCTGTTTTACAAATGCAAGGGTTTCCTTGCTGGCTTTTGTTTTATTTGATTCCATGCCTGCTTCTCTGGTCCAGCCATCTACTGGTGTATTGACTGCCAAGATCATATCAGCTACTTTATCCGATAACAAAGGTACAAAACCTGCAGCAAACAAATGATCTCTTACATTTTTGCCAACAGGAGTATCTTCATACGAAGGAATGGTCTTATTACCAACACCTTGGGTATAAATCACAGAGACGGAAGGTATGGTAAAGGTCAGATCATTGACAGCTCTTGTCAGCATGAGCATTCCTAACTGATCTGCACCGGGGAACGAAGAATATTTGCTAGCAGATAAATCAGCTGTTTCTTTCCCTAACCATCTGGACTCCTGATGAGATCTTGACAGCGGGGAGCAATCATCACGACCGATTAATAAATAATTAAAGATATTTTGTTTTGCTGCAGAAACAAGCTGTAAATTTGCTTTAAAATTCTTTTCCCGCCTGTTTACCCAATCTTCCATAATATCTTTCGGAACTTGTGCATTTAATGTTTCTAATTCTTTCTTTTCTTTTTTACTTAGCTTCTCCATTTCGCTTTTATCTTGGAGAGCGTGAATGCGGAAAATCGCTGGTCCATAGGTCTCGTAATATGCTGGTTCTACCCCGCCGCTGGAAGCATGGGGACTGCGCATAATCGTACTAAATACATATAGGCGTACAGAAGGATTCAGTTCCTTTAGTTTTTGAAAATTTGCCACTCTTTCCAGCAGCACTTCCTCATTGATTTCATGAGTTCTAGAAGCAACCAATCCGCCATAGATCAGTGCATCGGCCGATACAACGATTCCGTCTGCTTCTTTCGCATGAGCAAAGACCCATTCCCATAGCTGGTCGGGATTCGCACTTCTCGTTCTGGCTGCAAGAGAATCTTCCGGCGGAACTAGAATATCAAATCCACCCTTTTTCACCGTATCGACTACATATTCATAACTTACAGGGCGATTGTCAAAGGGGACATACATAAGGGTCTGAGCATATCCCGGTACATGGATAAAAAACAGCAGGAGAAAAATTGCTGCTACAATGCCTTTTTTCTTATTCATGTTCATCCATCCTTTCTTTTGCAAAAATAGCTGCTAATGATTGTTCTTTCGCTGGAGCAGTTAAATAGTTGTACCTCATGACCTCGATGTTCATGTCAGCAATATCTGCCGGCGCATCCACAAAGGAAATATTGTTTTGGGCAAACCGCACATAGTTCGAGGTAAACTCGCCAAAACACACATTAATGGGATTATGATATGCAGCAATCTCTTTTAATTCTTGTCTTAGCGCCTGGGTACAGTAATAATTGCCAAGAATATAGGGATAGGAAATTAAGGCCAGATTGATCACAGCCGCTCCTGTTAGAATCCCTCCGAGATAACGAATTGCTTTTTTCTGATTGGACCAGGCGATGAGTGCAAGGCAAATGCAGGCGAACCAAATTTGCGGCACATATCGCGCCCACCAAGATTCCGGATTGATGAGTGCTGATATCATAATACTTACGACCAGACCTACCCCATAAAATGTATCCTTCTTCTTAGGAGACCAGAATAAGAATAGCAAGATAAGACCACTAATCACCAGCATACCGCTAAACCAAGGACCAAATCCCCCAATTCGAATATCCGCGCCATAAATGAAAGGTCTAAGCTCTTGTGCAGTGACACGAAAAGGAGGCTTTACCACGGGTTCTTCCATATCAAACTGATTCGTAGCCATAGAGAAATTAGCAACATATAGTTTCTTTATTCCACTCATTTGTAAAAAACCCTTTGGGGAATTACTGGTCATAATATCCATCGACTTTGATCCTGCACCATATAAGGGATAAAAAGGATGTCCATAAAAAAGGCTGTTGGTTATATACGGATTATAACCAAGTATGCAAATCCCCGCAACCAAAGCGATGACTGCCGCTTTTCCAAGATTCCAATAACTTTCTCGTCTCCTTAGCAGCCATAGCCACCCGCCCAGTAAGCCTATACAGGCAACAGCATATACGATACCGGTAAATTTTACATTCACCAACAAACCAATGCTCATGATAAAACCAGCTAAAACAAATATATCATACTGCCTGATCATTTGGTAGGATAAAGCCAGTAAACATAATAATAAAGATGCCAATTGCCCATCGATGTAAAAGCTTAGGGATTGATACATGCTTACCGGATTAAAAGCCAACAGCAAGCTAAAAAATATGGCTTGGTTGACACTATATCTCTGGCTATTTTGTAACGCAGAAAACGTCAATAGAAAAGATGCTGCGATTAATAGAAAATTGAAGGCTTTGCTCTGTTCGATTTGTCCTGTTACCGTATATAAGACCGCTTCATAGATCCATGGCCCTTTTGCATAGTGATTGAGGAGCATAGCAGACTGGGACTGTTCTTTTGTCAAATACTGCTGAAAAGGATTCCAGTGATTAACCAGTTGTATGACTGCTTCTTGATGATACACCTGCCCATCATAGGAGATATCATAAAACAAACCACTTATCAACATAAAAAAGTACATTAACAATACGGACAGACTCCCTATACTAAGGAGCCATTTCCACTTATTTTCTTTTTTGTAAAAAATTCCGCTAACAAAAACAAAGATAAGACTACCAGCAGCTGACAGCCATAAATGAATGGGCAGCAAGGGTATGCCCATTCCAAATCCAATAGCTGACAGCGCTAAAATAAAAAACATAAAGGCCAATAAGGTTAGCCCTACTATAAAAGAAAAGCTTCCTAGCATATATTTCCTCCCAACTAAAATCCGTTACATACGATAAAAAACAAAAGCCAATAAGAATCCTACTATAAGCCCCCCCAATACCTCAACGGGAGTATGCCCCTGCCGCTCTCTTAATGGTTTTGTAAGTTGATGAGGTCCTATATGTTGATTGATCATCGCAGCCTGTTTTCCTAATGCCCGCCTGATCCCCATTGCATCAAACATAGTAATCATAAGCACTGCTACGCCCAAACTAAATATTGGCTGATTAATTCCTTCTGATAAACCAATAAAAAAAACGGTACTGCTAATGACAGTCGTATGAGTGCTTGGAAATCCCCCATTACCAATTAAAGTGACGGCCTCTTTGCGAAAACGAATATAATTTACGATAAATTTAACTGTACCTGCTGCGAACCAAGCAATAACAGGTATTACGGCATATTTATAATCCAATGTAACATCCTCCTAGGATTTGGCTACTAAGGTAATGCCCGCTATAATAAAGAGCATTCCACCCATCCTTAGCCAGTTTATGGGTTCATGAAAAATAAAATAGGAGGCAATAAACACTAGAATATAGCCTAAACTTACCATAGGATAGGCATAGCTAAGTTCTACTTTTTTCAAAGCCATAATCCATAGTATTGTGCTAATACCATACAAAAATAGTCCCAGCACAATCGGCCATTTTATTTTTTCTATTATTGTAATACCAGGATTTTGAACCATTTGCATGGCACCTAATTTAAAGGCAATTTGACCTACTGCACCAATGGTTACCGAGATGAGAATTAATAGTAAATCTTTCATTTATATATTACCTCACTACTAAATTTCATTGGGATTTTTACTCAAAGTAATATAAAATAGTCACAACCATAACAGCAAACAATAAAACAGTGCCTAAAATATGACTATCTTCTACCAGTACTTTTTCGGGTCTTCCCCCTTGTCCTTCTATATGAATTAAATACAGGTAGCGAAAGATTCCATACATGACGAGAGGAATGGTCCACATTAGTTGAATGGTATGGCCTGATGTAAAGGTAAATAAAGAATAGCTCATAATCGCCGCTGTAGTAACAATACTATTTAATTGATCCAATAATGCAGGAGAATATTGTTCTAATACCTTGCGGTGCTCACCTTTATGATGGCTGAGCAAATATAGCTCATGTCTGCGTTTGCTGATGGCTAAAAATAAAGCCAATAGCATGGTGCAAATTAAAAACCAGGGAGTAAAAGAAACATTAATAGCTAATCCTCCCCCTATGGCCCGCAGAACAAACCCAAAGGCAATGACCATAATGTCAATTATTACAATCTGCTTTAACTTTACAGAATATGCTACATTCACCACAAAATATCCGAAAAGTAACAGACTAAGCCAAGGCTCTGCTATAAATGCAGCTATAAGTGAACTGCATAATAAAACACTTCCAAATACTAATGCCCCCAACGGATGTAACCTGCCAGAAGCAATGGGACGATTGCATTTCTCCGGATGGTTGCCATCGGCTTCCCGGTCAATATAATCATTTATAATGTAAACACAGCCTGATGTCGTACAAAACAAAATGAAAGCAACAGCTGATTGTACCAACATATCCACAGATACGGTTTTAATGGAAAAAATCAACGCAGCAAACACTAACAAATTCTTGGTCCACTGTTTCGGACGCAATACCATTAGATAGGGCAAAATCTTGTCCCCAGCTTTATCTTTCTTTATTATCGTCTGCTCCCAAAGGCTCATTTATAAAACGCCCCATCATATATCTTCTCCACAATACCCGGAATCTCTCCTGCCGGATCATTGGACAAGTTACCTGTTACTTTACTTGCCAAATAACTCACATCCGCTTTTGTTAAAGAAAAATCCGCCAAACTAGGATTTATATTTATACTTTGCCTAAATTGGCGATAAACATGCATAAATTCCCTCTTATTAGAGCATCTGGTGCCATGTAATGCTTCTCCAATATGATTGAATTTCTCTTTGGAAATCTCATAGGTCAAATCCAGCCAGCTTTCAAAGAGAGCCATTAATCCGCTGCCGTGACTGCTATTGGTTTTTACACCAATCGGATACTGTAAGCGGTGAGGCAGACAAGTGCTGGAGTTAGCTAAATTAAAACCCATCAGCATACTGGCATACATCATATAGGTACGTGCAGTACTATTTTGACCATCTGCTAAAACCTGAGGCAAATATTGCCCTACCAATTGTATCGCTTTTAGAGAATTGCTGCCAACCAAAGGACTTAGCCCGCTTTTTGATATATAGGTCTCTACCCCATGAGCAAAGACATCAAAACCGGTCTCTACTGTAGTTTCAGGTGATAAAGACAATGTCAGTTTTGGGTCAACGATAGCAATGGCAGGAAAGAAACCTTTATGACGAAAACTAGTCTTCGTACCAGTGCTCTCGTCGGTTAAAATAGCCGCCCAATTGGTTTCAGATCCTGTACCTGCCGTAGTAGGAATCGCTACAAGAGGAATATCAACATGAATAATCGGTAACTGGCCTAATAAATAAGGCTCCACTTTTTCTCCTGTGGACAAACCAAGAAGAATACCTTTCCCAGCATCAATGGCACTGCCACCACCCAAGGCTACTACAACCTCAGGCTGCCAGCTAGAAAATTTTTGAGCACAAGCGTTGACTTCGCTAGCCAGAGGGTTGGCACTAATTCCTTCATATACCATGGATTCAATGCCTAAACCAGCAAGACCATCAACTAACCTCTTGGTGAAACCATATTTATTCATCGCATACTTACCTGTAACAATCAGAACCTTTTTGCCAAGGGTTTTAATATAAGCGGGAGCCTTTTCAAACTCACCACAGCCAAAGAATATTTTAGTTGGCATATAATAAGTAAAATGCATGGCATTCAACTCCTATTTATTTATTAACTCATTCATTACTATACTAAAAATATCGTATAGTGAAAAGTAAAAGTTTCAATTGCATATAAGAAAAAGGCTGATGCGTCCTAAAAAAATAAACCTTTTGAACCACGAAGACGCGAAGAATAGGAAGGCTGGGAAGATTACATATCCACAATCTCCTTCGCGTTCTTTGCATTTCTTCATTATCTTCGCGGTTCACGGGCTTTTTACAAAAAACTCTGGTAGAATAGCATACACTATTTTACCAGAGTTTTAGGTGCATTATATATTGGCAAGCAGCTGCTGCAACACTTTGTATTTGGCACCATTATAGATTTGATCGAAATCTACAATATACCACTCACCATTTATTTTTTCCAGGCCCACGGGCTTAACACTCATTTTGACAGTGTTTTGCTCCTGAATTGTTACAACAACAGCTGCGTAATTACTTTCTTGTGCAACCTGCTTAATGGATACAATATTTGTATTCTTAATTTCTTGGATTCCCGATTGTCCCTTCATAAACTTTAACACGGTTTTAGGATCATTCTTAGAAGCGTTTGATACATATAAACCAGCTTCTGACATACGGTTATTCTTAGCTGCGTCAAAAAAGGTGGTTACCGTTTCTGTTGTACTCAATCCAGCTACCCGTTTAACTCCTGATGAACCGCCACAACCAGCCACTAATATCACAAGGATTAACATACTAACAGTCAATAGTACTTTTACATTTTTCTTAAGCATTCCTTATTCTCCTTCTGCATAAAATAACATAAACTAGTTATGTATACTTGCATCTTATCATAAAAATAGATTTTCGTCAGCCATATTACAGCTTCCTTTTTATGGTTTTTTCAAAATGCTATGAAAATCATCTACTGGCAAGAACAAGGATATCTGTGAAAAGTACCAGACTTTGGGCTTATCTGTACCTGTGCTCCCTGATGTTACGCAATTCTCTTTCATGACGTTGATTCTCATGTTTTTGCCGTTCACGCCATTGCTTTCTCGTCTCATGGGGTCGACGCTTCATTTCTCGTTCGTGCCGTTCATTTTCAAGACGTTCTTGCCTCTGTCTTTCTCTGTCCCAGCGTTCACGATCATGTCTATCACGACCTTGATCATGCCTGTCATATCCTAGTTGCATAGGAGTAGGATTATTTTGTAATGGAGAAGCTTCTATTATCGATGCACCAAAACCAACTTGCATGATACCAACCATAGAGTATATGGCTATTTTTTTTACAATTCCTTTCATGTACTCTCCTCCTCGTATGTATCTATTAATTATTTGTTAGGATATAAAGCAATGCAATTCCTCCAAGTGTCCTCATGACTTCTTCATGATGATCTTTTTCCCTTTCCTGGCGTTCCTTCCATTGCCACTCTTCTTCATGATCACGCCGTTGCATTTCTCTTTCATGACGTTTTCTTTCTTCCTCTATTTTACGATCCCGCTGATCTCGATCATTCCAATGCTGCTTATGGCTTCGCTGTTCATGTTTAGGTGATGCTTCAATTACTGACGCCCCTATACCAAGTTGCATGATCCCGATTAGTGAGTAAATGATTCCTTTTTTAACAAAGCTTTTCATGAAAACCCCTCCTCGTATAATATATTTAA